>CAYNML010000063.1:0-22661 GCA_964398185.1 uncultured Anaerolineae bacterium
GGTTGTACAATTAACAATGAACAATGAACAATGAACAATGAACAATGAACAATGATCAATGATCAATGATCAATGTCCTCGACTGACCGGCGATTACCAACAACCAACAACCAACAACCAGCAACCAATGACCAACATTCGCGTATTGCTCGCCGACGATCAAGACATTATCCGCACGGGCTTGACCATCATCCTGAATCATCAGGCTGACATCGAGGTGGTGGGGCAGGCGGCCGACGGCGTGGAGGCCGTGGAGTTGGCGAAGAAATTGCAGCCCGACGTGATCCTGATGGACATCAAGATGCCGCGTCTGAACGGTATTCAAGCCACGCGGCAGATCATGGCGGCGCTGCCCAAAACGCAGATCATCATTCTGACGACTTACGACACCGACGACTGGGTCTTTGACGGCATCCGTGCTGGCGCAGTGGGTTATTTGTTGAAGGATGCTTCAGGCGATAATCTGGCCGAGGCCGTGCGCGGGGCGCTGCGCGGTGAATCGCAGATCGATCCGACGGTGGCGCGCAAGGTGCTGCGCGAATTCCAGCACGTCACCACGGCCACGAAAGCGATGACCCCACCGACGCCGGACGAGGAACCGTTGGAGAAGCTGACCGATCGGGAGGAGGAGATTCTGAAGCTGCTGGCCGCGGGTTTGTCCAACAAGGAGATCGCGCTGCAATTGTCGCTGAGTGAAGGCACCGTCAAAAATCACATCAGCGCCATCCTCGCCAAGCTGCACGCCAACGATCGCACCCAGGCGGTGTTAACGGCGTTGAAGCGCGGGTTGGTGGATCTCAAGTAAGGATCACTCATGCGGATTGCCATTATCGCTTCAGGCAGTCGCGGCGATGTCGAGCCGTACATCGCTTTGGGCCGCGGCTTAAAGCAGGCCGGTCACGCCGCGCGCCTCGTCGCGCATGAAAACTTCGCGGCAGTGGTGCAGGCGCACGGCGTGGAGTTCTGGCCGATTGAAGGGAATTCACAAGATGTGGCGCAGAGCGCCGAGATGCGGGAGTTGCTGGACAAGGGCAACTTCCAGGCAATTCTGAAGAAGATGGGCCGGGACGCGCAAGACAATGCGCTGGCGTTTGCGAAAGGCGGCCTGGCGGCGTGTGAAGGCATGGAGTTAATCATTGCCGGGCTGGGCGGCTCGTTCATCGGGGTGGCGCTGGCCGAGAAGTTGAACATCCCGTTCATGCAATCGTACTACGTACCGTTCAGCCCCACGCGCGCTTATCCGAATGCGTTGTTTCCCCAAATGCCCTCGTTCGTCAACGGTTCCATGAATCGTGTGTCGTATCGCCTGGCGCAGCAGATGATGTGGCAGGGCTTTCGCGGGGCAGATACCGCGGCGCGGCGACAAGTGCTCGGTTTGCCCAAGTCATCGTTCTGGGGACCATATAACAGTGCACGTTTTAAGCAGCATCCGGTGTTGTATTGTTATAGCCCGTCTGTGCTGCCCAAGCCCGCTGATTGGGACGAGCGGCTGCGCGTCACTGGCTACTGGTTTCTCGATCCGGACGAGGATTGGACACCGCCGGCTGATCTGGTGCAATTCCTTACAGCGGGCGCGCCGCCGGTGTTCATCGGCTTTGGCAGCATGAGTCCACGTGATCCCGCCGCCATGATGCAGATCATCCTGCAAGCGATGAGGCGCACGCAGCAGCGCGCCATCATCTTGTCGGGCTGGGGCGGGCTGCACGCGACTGATCTGCCGGACACGGTCTATATGCTGGATTCAGTTCCGTTTGCGTGGCTGTTTCCACGCGTGGCGGCGGTGGTCCATCACGGCGGCGCCGGAACGACCGCGGCCGGATTGCGGGCCGGTGTGCCGTCCATCATCGTGCCGTTCTTTGCCGATCAGCCGTTCTGGGGGCGGCGCGTGGCGGACTTAGGTGTTGGTCCGCAGCCAATTCCGCGCAAGCAGTTCACCGCCGATCGGCTGGCGCAAGCGATAGAGATCGCCGTAACCGATCGGGCCATGCGCCAGCGCGCGGCCGATCTCGGTGCAGCGATCCGATCGGAAGACGGCATCGGGCGCGCGATCGAGGCGATCAATCAACTGGCGTGAGCGGCTTTGGCGAGCAGCGTTGCGAACAACGCCGTGATTTCTTCGCGGCTGAACTCCAACGCGCCATCGCCCACCGTCAACTCAAATTTTTGATAGGCTGGAATCTGGCAGGCCGACCAACCGTTGATCAGCCAGATTTTTTGTTCCTGCGCGATGGCCAGCGTTGCTTCCTCCAACCGATCGGCCTCGCCGCGCACGAAGACGTGCAGCATGTTGGTGTGCGGCGGATTCGGCATCACTTCGATCTCAGGAAAAGTCGCAAGGACTTCGGCGATCTCGATCGCTTTGGCGTGATAAGAGGTCATTCGATCGAGCCGCGTCTCCAAGCCCAGCTTGGCGGACAACACGAACGGAAACATCCGCACCAGGTTGCCGCCATGCCGTCGCTGCCAGATGCGCGCCTCAGCAATGTGATCCTCTGGACCCAGCAGCATCGCGCCGGTGATGCCGCCGAGGATTTTGTAGAACGAAACGTACACCGTGTCGAACAGTCCAGCAATCTCTGCGTAGGATCGCTGATAGAACGGCTGGCATTCCCACAAGCGCGCGCCATCCAGATGCAGCGCGATGTTGCGCTCGCGCGCCCACGCGACGATGGCCGTCAACTCATCCCATGACGGCAACTGCCCGCCGATCTCGCGCTGCGGCAGCTCGAGGAGCAGGGCGGCCAGCGGCTCTTTGATGTTCTTGAGATCATCCAGCGTCAGCAGCCGCTGCGGCGAACCGATGAGCACCCCGTGCAAGCCGTGCAGCAGTTGATAACCCTTCTGCTCGTGAATCTCCAGGTGGCACAACGGATGAAAGGCCACGTGGGGGACGTGAGATCGATCGGTATGGAGGCGCAGCGCGATCTGCTGCGCCATGGTGCCGCTGGGCATGAAGACGCCCGCCGGTTTGCCCAGCAACTCGGCCACTTGCTTTTCAAAACCGTCGATGAGATCACCTTGCCCATAAACATCGGGTAGTATAGCTGGATCGGTGTACGCGGCCAGATCGGCCAGCAGGGCCTGCGCGGTATGGCGCGTGCGCGGATGGTTGGACAGCCAGCGGGTGCAGGCGAACGACAGGCGCGTCTTCTCTTGCGGGTTCACAGGCATTCAACTTTCGTAATCCACTGAAACGCGCGAAGCGGTCACGCTCAGAATATACTTCAGCACGTCCTGATGATTGGGATGCGCCTGGTACTCCTGCAGATCGTGCAGCGAATCGAAACGCTGGAATAAGGCGACATCGTAGGCGCGCTCGGACGGCACGACGTTGACGCCCACCTCCATGTGCTTGATCTGCGGAATGTGGCCCGTCATGCTGAGCAGGACGTCGCGCAGTTTCTCAATGTTCTCCGGCGTGCGATCGGCGAGTTTGAAGAAGACGACGTGTGTAAGCATGAGAGTCCTTTCGATTGGATTTGCGGTATACTGCGCGTATACTTGCGAGGTGAATTTATGAGCGCATCGACTGTGGTTGTTACGGGCTCAGTTTGGCATGTGGGACAATATCGCCCGGTGTCGCCTCAAACGGCCATCTGCTTCGGACCCGTGCTCCTCTTCCAATTTGGGGTCATCATTGCCTTATCCCTCTTTCTGGCCGAGGTGGTCCGTGTGACGTTCGCTGGGCTTCAGAAGACAAGTGCTGACTCCAAGATCACCGCGAAACGCGCTCAAATTATCGGGCAATGGGCGTTTATCTTGTTTATCCTGCCTGGCTGTCTGATTTCATGGTTCATGTATAGGGATGTGTATTTTCCGTGAGACTTGCTCATCCAAAGCTTTCAGATTCCCGCCGACAGCGCGCGGGAATGACGAAATGTCCAAGGGCTCAGTTTCAAGCGCTGATGCCACGCACCCCGGAACACGCCACACGTTCTACGCATACTTGATACCCAGAAATCGCGCCGTGAGGCTGTGCCGCCAGAAGAAGCGCGCGGCCAACAGCCAGGTCAGGGTTGCGCCGCTGACCAGCACCCATTCAAACGGCGTTAATTCGGTCAGCGCAAAGAAATCGCGCGCAAATGGAATGGCCGAGATGATGAAGAACGCGGCGATCAGCAGCACGGCCATGATCGTCGGCTTCCAGTCGCCGCTCAATTCATCGCCGCCCGTCCACCACTTCGTCGGCGGCTCGACGAAGATCACCAGCAGCAGTCCAGCTAAAACCAAAAACGAAGCCAGCGCCGTCTGCGCGATGGGCCGCGCGGCATCCAATAACAGGGTACTCTCGCGCAGCGTGATGTCCGGCCCAAAGACTTCTGACAGGCCGGTGGGAATCCACATGACGGCGTAAAACAACATGACGCCGATGACGTTGGTCAGCAGCACCGGCGTCACAATGAAGTGCGCCAGCCGCTGCACCAGTGTGCCGTTCTTGCGCGGGCCGGGACGCGCCCAGAAGGCCAGCACCACGGCCGGAATGCCCACCGCAAACAGCGTCACGATCGAGCCGTGGCGCAGCGCCAGCGGAAACTCGCCGATGACGAGCGCCGAGACGATGAGCAGCGCCATCGACAGGATGCGCGTGAGAAACAGACGCAGGATGTCCTGCATGCCGTTGACGATGCGCTGCCCCTCGCTGACGGCGGGCGCCAGCGCGGCGAACGAGTCCTTCATCAGGATGATGTCGGCCACGGCACGCGTAGCCTGTGTGCCGCTCTCCATCGCAATGCCCAGATTCGATTTCTTCAGCGAGAGCACATCGTTCACGCCATCACCGATCATGGCGACGTAGTTCCCCTGTTTTCGCAGGGCGTCGACCAGTTTTTCTTTCTGCTGCGGCGTGATGCGTCCGAAGATCGTCGCTTTCTGCGCGGCTGCCGCAAATTGATCATCGTTCATCTCGGCCAGTTCGAGGCCGGACACCAGCACGATGTCATCAGGCAGCCCCGCCTGTTTCGCCAGGGCTGCTACCGTTTCAGGATTATCGCCGGAGATGATCTTGGGCTGCACCCCGGCGGCGATGAAACGCTGCAAAGTTTCCTTCGCTTCGGCGCGCAGTTCATCGCTGAGGCTGATCAGGCCGATCGGCTGGCAGCCGTCCGGCAGGCGCGACTCATCGCCTTGATCGATCAGCAGTTTCGGATCGGGATGATGCACGATCAGGAGCACGCGCAAGCCCCGATCGGTCAGCTGCGCCGACTGCGTATTGATCTGCTGCCACATGCCTGCATCGTCGATCAGATAGGGCTGCAGCATCTCCGGCGCGCCCAGGGCGTAGATACCCTGCTCGATGGCGACGGCGCTCCACTTGCGCGCCGACGAAAAAGGCACGTCGGCGATGAGCGGTTGCGCTGCGGCGGGGTATGCCTTCTTGATCGCTTCACTGGTCTTGTTGAGCGTCCTGGCGCTGGCGACCATGACGCCAAGGGTGCGGCGCAGTTCGTCATCGCCAATCCCGATCGGATGGACGGCGTTGACCTGCAAGCGATTGGCCGTCAGCGTGCCCGTCTTGTCGCTGCACAACACCGTGACGTTGCTCAACGACTCGATGGCGTTGCTCTGCTGCACGAGCGCGCCGTATTTGATGATGCGCACCGCGCCGAGCGCATACGCCAGCGTGATCGAGAGGAACAGGCCGTTGGGCACCAGTCCCACGACGAGCGTGGCGCTGGCGATGGTCTCGCCCACGTTGGCTTGCGTGACCACGGCGTCGATGATGAGCAGGAACTCGATGTAGATCACGATCGCCAGCATGATGCGCACGACGAGGTAGATTTCGTTTTGCAGCGGTGTCAACACTCGACGGAACGCCCGCGCCCCGGCGGTGATCTGGTTCGACAGGCTCTGCTCGCCGACTTTTTCGACCACGTAGAGCGCGCTGCCGTTGACGCAGAAACTGCCGGAGAAGACCTCATCCCCTGACTTCTTGGGCACGAGGTTCGATTCGCCCGTCAACTGCGATTCGTCGACCTGCATCTGCCCATCGCCGATGATGCGCCCGTCGAGCACGATCTGATCGCCGGGATTGACTTGCAGCACGTCGCCGACCACCAACTGCTCCGGCAAGATATTCTGCGGCACGGCATCACGAATCACTTGCGCGGTGGGCCGCGTGAGCAGCGCGATCCGATCGAGTGTGCGCTTGGCGCGGATTTCCTGCACGACGCTGACCAGCACGTTGGCCGCGATGACGCCCAGCGAAATGAGCGCATCGGTGGGGCGGCCAACCAGCACCAGCGACATGCCCAGCAGAAAGATCACCATGTTGATGAACGTGAAAATGTTCTCGCGCATGATCTGCGCGTAGGTGCGGCCGGTGGGCGGCGGCACGGTGTTGCCCAGCCCCTGCGCGCGGCGCTGCGTGACTTCGGCTTCGGTGAGGCCGCTGAGGGGCGTGTTGATTAGTTCGCTGGGATTCGCTGCCATGAAGGATTCCTTGGCTGTTGAGGTGAGTTGCACGAGTCGAATTGTACCGTATTTTGGGGCCACGATTCAAGGTGTCGATGCGGCGGCGACTCCAACGGTTGTGGCTTGCCTGCCCGGTCAACCTCTGTTACCATCGCGCTGTCGCCGTAAATCCACTGCCGGAGAGAAATTAAGCGATGACCGCGTCCTCCACCAAACCGTTCACACGTTGGCACGTCGCACTGCTGAAATTCCTACGCAAACTGATTACCATGACGAACATCGGGCTGCTTAAGATCAGCCGGGGCCGGCTGGGCAATAGTTTTCTCGGCGTGCCCGTGCTGTTGCTGACCACCACCGGGCGCAAGTCCGGTCAGCCGCGCACACAGCCGCTCTATTATCTGGAATCAAACGGCCAGCTGGTCATAGTGGCCTCCAATGCCGGCACCGCTACAGATCCAAACTGGCTGTTGAATCTCTGCGCGCAGCCTATCGTCACCGTTAACGTGCGCGGCCACATCCGCCAGATGAAAGGCCATGTCGCAGCGCCGGAAGAAAAAGCGGCGCTGTGGCCGCAGCTTACGCGCCTGTTCCCCAAATGGCAGATGATGGAAGATCGCAGCGGGCGCGCGTTCAAGGTGGTGGTGCTGGATCCGCTGCCGTAAGCGGAGGAATGTCGCATGAGCATTCACTGGGATTGCGAATTTGATGTAGTTGTCGTAGGTTCCGGCGGCGGCGGGATGACGGCGGCGCTGGTTGCCAAGCGCCTCGGCCTGCAGGTCCTCGTCATCGAGAAGACGGAATTTTACGGCGGGTCCACCGCTCGGTCCGGCGGGGCGCTGTGGATTCCCAATCATTATCTGTTAGCCCGCGACGGCGTTGACGATTCTTTCGACAAGGCGCGCCTCTACCTGCAGCAGACTGTCGGCGCGCGCGTCCCGCAGAAATTGCAGGATGCTTACCTGACACACGCGCCGCGCATGATCGAATGGCTGCGCGACAACACCTGTGTGCAATTTCAGCGCATGCCCGGCTATGCCGATTATTATCCTGAACGTCCCGGCGGAGTGGCGGCCAGCCGCAGCCTGGAACCGACGCCGTTCAACGGCAAGCTGCTGGGGCCGGAACTCGCTCGCCTGCGCAAGCCGATGGCCGAAGCGCCGGGCGGCCTGGCTTTCACCGGTTCCGATTATCAGAAGATCGGCCTGTTCATGTCCACCCGCGCGGGCAAGGTGGCCGCGCTGAAGGCGACCGGGCGCTGGCTGCGCAACTCGCTGACCGGTGTGCGCTGCCTGACCATGGGGCAGGCATTGAGCGGACGCTTGCGCTACGCCCTGCAGCAAGCCGATATTCCGCTGTGGCTGAACACTCCCCTGCGTGATTTGGTGATGGAGCGTGAACGAGTGATCGGTGTGATGGCAGAGCAAGACGGCCGCCCGATCGGCCTGCGCGCCCGTTACGGAGTCATCCTTGCGGCGGGAGGCTTTGAGCACAGCCTGGCGCTGCGGCAGCAGTATCTCCCCGCACCGACTTCCACCGATTGGACGGTGGGCTGTGTGGGCAACACCGGCGATGCCATCCGTGCGGGGTTGTCACTGGGCGCCGCCAGCGACTTGATGGATGATGCCTGGTGGGGGCCGTCGTCGCGTCCGCCGCAGGAAGAGCCGTTCTTCCACGTGGGCGAGCGTGCCTATCCGGGCGGCCTGATCATCAATGGATTGGGGCAGCGCTTCGTCAATGAATCCGCGCCGTACAGCGACGTGGTTCATGCGATGTATGCCGCACACCGATCGGACGCACCACACATTCCCGCATACTTCATCTTCGATCAGCGCTATCGCAGCAAATATCTCTTCGGCCTCTTCCTGCCGCTGCTGCCCATTCCCCGGCGCTACTTCGTCAACGGTTACATTCAGCGGGCAGAGAGCATTGTGGCACTGGCGCGTCTCATCGGCGTCGAAGAAGCAAACCTCGAAAATACGATCGCGCGCTTCAACCAATTCGCCGTTAACGGGCAGGACCTTGATTTCCAGCGCGGCGCGAGCGCCTACGACAACTACTATGGCGATCCCACCGTGAAGCCCAATCCTAATCTCGCGCCGCTGCGCCGGCCGCCCTTTTACGCGGTCAAACTGTGGCCCGGCGATCTGGGCACGAAGGGCGGCCTGGTGACCGATGAATGGGGCTGCGTCCTGCGCACGGATGGTGCGCCCATCGCAGGACTGTATGCGGTCGGCAATAGCATGGCCTCGGTGATGGGAAACAGCTATCCGGGCGCCGGCGCCACCATCGGCCCTGCGATGACCTTCGGTTATCTGGCTGCTCAACACGCGGCACGCCAAAAATCAATCGGGTGTGACCAAAATGAATTGATCGCAAATCCCATCGAATGAATTCGATGTCTGATAACGAAAATCCGTTAAAACGGATTGGAGCGCAGCGCAAACGAAGGTTCAACATGCTTGAGCATGTTTTCGTTAGCAGTCGTCGAATTCATTCGACGGGTTTCGTGCGCTGGCGCGATCCTAGCGCGATTCAAGCCGCACACTTGTGGACTGGCACGACTACAATGATGGGAGGTTTTGTCACTGTCGACGGCACGGTTTTCCGTTACCTGATTTTTGAGTGGTTCAGCATGTTGTCGGTGGGTCAGAATCGACACTTTCACATCCATCTTTCCTTGGCCTTCTCCTTGCAATAAATAAGCCGCCGACCTGTTCAGATCGACGGCACCAACTTTCTGCTTCTTTCGATGACACCTGCTCGCTCAAGCGATCGCGGCTTGATAAATGACCGGCCTGTAGCGCGGCCTGGGAATGGGCTTGCGCGCCTTACGGGCAGCAGCCAGCCACGCTTGCTTGGCAACTTCTACTTCTTTCAGTGCCTCTTCTGCTGTGTCGCCAAAGGCTGAACAGGCTTCCAGGTCAGGAATATCGGCGATATAGCCGCCATCTTCTTTGCTATAGAAGATGTTGATGTGATAGTGGTAGTCCTTCATACTTCGTCCTCCAATCGCAGGTTGTAGCGTTCTACCAACCGCAAAAACTGCCGCACCTGATACGGTTTTGCTTGTCCCTTTACGTTTTGAAGATTCACTAATTCGTCCACTGCTGGATGAATGAAAATGTGATGGCTTCCGCTTACTCTTGCCAGATGGAACCCAAATGCTTCGACCAAAGACACCATCTCCTCAAACCGGATATTTTTGGACCCGGCTAGAATCTTCTTGAGCAGTTTCTGTTTGCTCATCGAATTGACCTTGTTGGCAAGGATGACCTGTAGAAATTATACTCCAAAACAAAAGCCGCCGACCCACTCGGATCGGCGGCTAACCTCCAACCCTCTACTGGACCAATGCCAACCACCCTGCATACTTCGGCGTCTTCCCATGAATCGCCGCCTGATACGCCTGCTGAATCTGCCGCGTTACCGGCCCCATCTTGCCGGAGCCGATCGTGCGGAAATCGATCTCGCGCAGGGCGATGCATTCCGCCGCCGTGCCGCACACAAACACTTCGTCGGCGATGTAGAGTTGATCGCGGCTGATCATCTGCTCGCTCACCTCGAAGCCCAGATCGCGCGCGATGGTGATCAACGAATCGCGTGTGATGCCTTCCAGAATTGTCGTGGTCGGTGGCGTGGCGATTTTGCCATTCCGCACGACAAAGATATTCTCGCCCGTGCACTCGGCCACGTAACCCTGCGGATCGAGCATGATCGCTTCGTCGAAGCCCAATCGCACCGATTCAGTTTTCGCCAGCGCCGAGTTGGCGTAGTTGCCGGAAATCTTCGCCTTGGTCATCATCACGTTGATGTGATGGCGCGTATACGATGAAACGTTCGCGCGAATGCCCGCCTCGATGGCCGCTTCGCCCAGATACGCGCCCCACGCCCACGCCGCAATGCCCAGGTGCGGCTTCGCCCCATCGACGTTGATGTTCCAGCCGCCTTCGCTCAACCAGATCACCGGGCGGATGTAGCACTCGCTGAATTCATTTGCCGCGATGGTCTGTTTGATCGCCTCGACCACATCTTTTGCGCTCCACGGCAGATCGCGCATGCCCAGCACGTGCGCGGAATCGATCAGCCGTTCGGCGTGTTCTTGCAGGCGAAACACCGCTGGGCCTTTATCAGTGTTGTAGCAGCGAATGCCTTCAAACACGGCCATGCCATAGTGCAGACCCACGTTGAGAAAGTGAACCGTTGCCTTCTCAAACTCTACCAACTGGCCATCCATCCAGATGTATTTGCTTTCCATGCCCATTTCAAAACTCCTTGATAGGACACAGATAAACACAGATTGCACAGATAAAACCATCTGTGTGCATCAGTGAAATCTGTGTCCAATTAGAGGTCTCGTTGATACGATCCCAAAATGCGCAGGGTCGTGGCATATTCGCTCAAATGATCAAGCGCGCGGCGCGCGTTTTCATCGGCCACACTGCCGATGAAGTCCAGATAGAACAAATAATCCCACGGCGTGCCCGCCAGCGGACGCGATTCGATCTTGGTGAGATCGAGATCGCGCAGCGCGAAGACGCTCAACGCCTTGAACAGCGCGCCGGGCTGATTCTTCAGCGTAAACACGATCGACGTCTTGGCGGGACTCGGCGGCACGATCGGCTCACGCGCCAGCACGACGAAGCGCGTGTAATTTGCCTCGTCGTCCTCCACGCCTTCTTCGATGATCTGCATCCCGTAGAATTCGGCGGCGCGCCGCGAAGCGATGGCGGCATGATCGCGCCGTCCGCTTTCTTTCAGCAGCTTCACCGCGCCGGCGGTGTCGTACACCACTTCGCGCTGAATGCCCAAGCGAGTGATGTAGTGCTCGCACTGCGCCAGCGCCTGCGGATGCGACATGATCAGCGTGAGATCGCCGATCTGCGTTCCCGGCCACCCGATCAGACAGTGCCGCACCCGAAAGATCTTCTCGCCGACGAGGTGCAGTTGATGGCGCATGAACAGATCGTAGTTGCGATGGATGCTGCCGCCCAGTGAATTTTCCACCGGCACGATGCCGCGCTTCACCGTGCCGCTTTCGACTTTCTCGAAGACCTCATCGAACGTGGGGCACGGAATTGGCTCGATCGAATTGCCGAAGTATTCTAACGCTGCGGCTTCGGAATACGCGCCGCGTTCGCCTTGAAAAGCGACTTGCATTTCTTTCTCGCTGACGTCATTGCGAGGAGTCCGCAGGGCGACGAAGCAATCTCCTGCTGTCGGGACTGAGATTGCTTCGCTGAGAAGCGCTCGCAATGACGGTGGTTAGACTATTCGCGCAATGATCTCATCCGCCATCTGCGTGGTCTTCAATGATCCGCCGAGATCTGCAGTCCGGCAACCGGCAGTAATCACGGCATCGACGGCCTGCTCGATCGACTGCGCTTCTTTCTCCAACTTTAGTGAATAGCGCAGCAGCAGCGCCGCCGAGAGGATGGTGCCGATCGGGTTGGCGATGCCTTTTCCGGCGATGTCAGGCGCCGATCCATGAATCGGCTCATACAAGCCCGGCCCGCCGTTGCCCAGCGAGGCCGAGGGCAGCATGCCCATCGATCCGGCCAGCACCGAGGCTTCATCGGTCAGGATGTCGCCGAACATGTTCTCGGTGACGAGCACGTCGAACGACGCCGGGCTGGTGATCAACCGCATCGACGCGGTATCGACCAGCATGTGTTCCAGCGTCATATCGCTGTGCCGTGCGCCGACGTTGGTCGCCATCTGCCGCCACAGGCGCGATGACTCCAGTACGTTGGCCTTGTCCACCGACGTGACTTTCTTGCGCCGCGCCGCCGCCAGTTGAAACGCCAACTCGACCACACGCTGCACCTCGTAGTCTTGATATTCCAGCGTGTCGATGGCGCGCTCGTGGCCGCCGAACGATTCGCGCTTCTTCGCGCCGAAATACAACCCGCCGGTCAACTCGCGCACGACGATGATGTCCACGCCCTGCAATTTCTCCGGCTTCAGCGGCGACGCATCGATTAGCGCGGGATGCACTTTCACCGGGCGCAGATTCGCAAACACGCCCAGCCCCTTGCGCAAGGCCAGCAGGCCGCGCTCGGGTCGATCTTTGGCTTTGGGATCATCCCACTTGGGGCCGCCCACCGCACCAAGCAAGACCGCGTTCGATTGCTGGCAGGCCTTCAGCGTCTCGTCGGTTAATGACGATCCATAAGCATCGATCGCGCAGCCGCCCAGTAAGTGCGTGGCGTACTCGAACGTGTGGCCGAACTTCTGCGCGATCACATCCAACACGCGCACGGCCTCCGCGACCACCTCAGGGCCGATGCCGTCACCGGGAAGAAGAACTATTTTGGCTTTCACCGTTCACTCCAGAATCTGACAGGATGACAAGATGAGGAGATGACAAGATGATCGGTTAGCGAGATCACGTTGTCATACGGTCATCGTGTCATCCTGTCATGAAAGATCAAAAGTTAACGACCGCGATCAAGCCGCCACGGTCAGGCCATACTCGATCGAGTCAACCAAAGCCCGCCAACTCGCCTCGATGATGTTGCCGCTGGCCCCGACGGTGCTCCAGCGTTTGGCGCCGTTCTGCGTATCGATCAGCACGCGCGTGATCGCTTCCGTGCCGTTGTTGCCGTCGAGGATGCGGACTTTGTAATCGGCCAGATGGAATTTCTCAATCTGAGGATAGTGTGACTTCAAGGCTTTACGCAGAGCAATATCCAGCGCGTTGACCGGACCGTTGCCTTCGGCTGCCGTGTGCAGCACTTCGCCGTTGACGCGCACCTTCACCATCGCCTCGGCGAAGATGCCGCGCCCGGTGCGATGTTCGACGTTGCACAGAAAGTCGATCAATTCGAACGGCGCTTGGTAGTCCGCACTCTGACGCTTCATCAGCATCGCCACCGACGCTTCCGCCGCCTCGAATGAAAAGCCGCGTGCTTCCAGCGCCTTGATCTCATTCAACACATCGGCCACGCCCGCGCCTTCCACGTTCAGCCCAAGTTCTTCGGCTTTACTGAGCAGGTTGCCGCGTCCCGAGAGTTCACTCACCACCACGCGCATCTCATTGCCGACGAGTGTTGGCTCGATGTGCTGATACGATGCGACATTGCGCCGCATCGCCGCAACGTGGATGCCGCCCTTGTGCGCAAAGGCCGACTTGCCGACGTAGGCCAGGTGATCATCGGGCGCGAGATTCGCCACCTCAGCCACGAAGTGCGCCACGTCGGACAGCATCCGCAGATGACCCTCCGGCAGGCAGCGCAGATTCATCTTCAATTCCAGATCGGCCATGATCGAATTGAGATTCGCGTTGCCGCAGCGCTCGCCGTAGCCGTTGATCGTGCCCTGCACTTGAATTGCGCCTTCACGAACTGCCGCCAGCGAATTCGCCACCGCGCACTCGCCATCGTTGTGGGTGTGAATGCCGATCGGGTGGTTGAGGGCCGCTTTGACCGATCGCACGATCTCGCTGAGTTCCCACGGCATCGTGCCGCCGTTGGTGTCGCACAACACGACCGTTTCCGCGCCGCCCCTGACGGCCGCCTTGAGCGTTTCAACCGCATACGCTGCATCGGCTTTGTAGCCGTCGAAGAAATGCTCGGCGTCGTAGATCACGCGGCGGCCCTGCGCTCGCAGATACGCGAGGCTCTGTTCGATGATGCGCAGGTTCTCCTCGAGCGTGGTGCGCAGCACATCCGTGACGTGCAGCGTCCACGTCTTGCCGACGACCGTGCACACCGGCGTCTGCGCGTCGAGCAGCGCCTTGATGTTGGCATCATCTTCCGGGCCGCCGCCGACCCGACAGGTCGATCCGAAGGCCGTGATCTTGGCGTGCTGCCAGTGCATGTCGCGCGCCTTCTCGAAGAACTCGGCATCCTTCGGATTCGAGCCGGGCCAGCCGCCTTCGATGAAGGCCACGCCGAGTTCATCCAATTTCTGCGCGATGCGCAGCTTATCGTCGCACGACAACGAAATGCCTTCGCGTTGGGTGCCGTCGCGCAATGTGGTGTCGTAAATCTGGATCATGATCCCCTCCGAGAATTCATAAGTTAAGAAGGAACCCGGAGTCCACGAGTTCCTTCTTGCTCATGAGTTCTCCGAGTTCCTGATGTTCAGCGAATAATGGCGATCCCGCGCGCGGCTTCGTAAGCCGCAATCTGATCAGAGAACGATTGAATGTAGCCCAACTCGTCGACGCCGTTGAGCAGGCACGTCTTGGAGAAACCGTCGATGGGGAACGACACGCTTTGTCCGCCGGGCAGGGCCACCGTCTGCGAGGCGAGATCGATCGTGACTTCGACGTTGGGCGCTTCTTCGACGAGATCGAGCAAAGACCGATGGGTTTCCGCATCGACGATGACGGGCAGCAGGCCGTTCTTCAGCGAGTTGTTGCGGAAGATGTCGGCGAACGAGGTGCTGATCACCGCGCGAAAGCCGTAGCCCAGCAACGCCCACGGCGCGTGCTCGCGCGATGAGCCGCAGCCGAAGTTGTCGCCGGCCAGCAAGATTGCCGCACCCTGTGCCTGTGGTTGATTCAACACGAAGTCGGGCTTCGGCGAGCCATCGGCGTTGTAGCGCCAATCGGCAAACAGCGCCGCGCCCAGTCCGGCTTTATCGGTCACTTTTAAGTACCGCGCCGGAATGATCTGATCGGTGTCCACGTTGTTGACGGGCAGGGCGACCAGGCGAGAGGTGAGTGTGGTGAACTGTGCCATAGATGGTTGTTAGTTGTTGGTAGTTGGTTGTTGGTAAATCGTCATTGCGAGGAGGCGGTAGGCCGACGAAGCAATCTCAGAACTTGGTAGGAGGTTGCTTCGCCGCTGCGCGGCTCGCAACACCTGCACCGCACAAAACCGCCTGCGGTGCAGTGCAGGTGTGACGTTAGTTAGAAATCAAAGTGCGCACGTCAGTGACCTTGCCGGTGAGCGCACTGGCGGCGGCGGTCAACGGTGATGCCAGGAACGTGCGTCCACCTTTGCCCTGCCGGCCTTCAAAGTTGCGATTGCTCGTCGAGATGGCGTACTGCCCCGGCTCAAGTTGATCGCCGTTCATGGCGATGCACATCGAGCAGCCCGCTTCGCGCCACTCGGCTCCGGCGGATTTGAAGACCCGATCGAGTCCTTCGGCCTCCGCTTGCTTCTTCACTTCTTGCGAGCCGGGCACGACGAGCACGCGCAGACCCTCGGCCACTTTGCGATCTTTTAACAGTGATGCGGCGAGGCGCAGATCGCTGATGCGCGAGTTGGTGCACGAGCCGATGAAGACCACATCGACCTTGTGGCCGAGCAGCGTTTCGCCGGGACGCAGATCCATATAGCGCAGCGCCTTGTCGAGCGTCGTCTTCTGATCGGGATCAGACAACCGATCGGGATCGGGAATCCGATCGGTGATGCCGATGCCCATGCCGGGATTCGTGCCGTAAGTGATCATCGGTTCCAACTGCGCCGCATCGAGCACGAGGCCGTTATCGTACGACGCGCCGTCATCGGTTGTCAGAGCGCGCCACTTCGCCACGGCTTGATCCCACGCCGCGCCTTTCGGCGCGAACTCGCGGCCCGCCAGATATTCGAACGTGGTGTCATCGGGCGCGACGAGGCCCGCGCGCGCGCCGCCTTCGATCGACATGTTGCAGATCGTCATGCGCTGCTCCATGTTGAGCGATCGAATCGCGGAGCCGGTGTATTCAAAGACGTAGCCCGTGCCGCCGCCGACGCCGTTCTTGGCAATCACGGCGAGGATGATGTCTTTGGCCGAGACGCCGGGATTGAGTTGTCCATCGACGCGGACTTCAAACGTTTTGGGTTCGCGCTGCAAGAGACATTGCGTGGCGAGGACATGTTCCACTTCGCTGGTGCCGATGCCGAAGGCCAGCGCGCCGAATGCGCCGTGTGTGGCCGTGTGGCTGTCGCCGCAGACGATGGTCATGCCCGGCTGCGTGACGCCCAACTCCGGCCCGATGACGTGCACGATGCCCTGATGCGGACTGCCCAGCCCGTAGAGATGGATGCCGTTCTCGGTGCAGTTCTGCTCGAAGAGTTCGATCTGCTTGCGGCCCAGTTCGTCGGCAAAGTTGAGGCGCGAGAATTGATCGCCGTTCAGCGCGATGGTGGGGATCGAATGATCGACGGTGCCCACGGTGCGATCGGGGCGGCGGACTTGCAGGCCGCGCGCGCGCAAGCCAGTAAAGGCCTGCGGCGAGGTCACTTCATGGACGAGGTGCAGATCGATGTAGAGAACAGCCGGTGAATTGGGTTCCTGGACGACGACGTGCTCGTCCCAGATTTTTTTGAAAAGTGTGCCTGGTGATGTCATGAGTTCTATCGTTGGGCGCAGATAACACAAAAGCGCCGCATGCGGCGGGCGATCAACAGACGGCTCAACCGCCCGGCGCTGCCAGTGCTTTTGGTATCCCCTGCTGGTTTATTCCGTCATTGCGACCCCGCCAACAGCGCGGGGCAGGTGAGCGTTGTGGCCCGCGCTGTTCAGCGGGCTGCGACGAACAATCCCCTTGATTGTCACTGAGATTGCTTCGCAGACAGCGCTCGCAACGACGTGGTTACGCGGCCTGCGCGTCTTGCTTGTCCGTCTTCTTGGCCGATTTGGCCGGTTCGTCCGTGTAGCCGTACTGCGATAGGTCCCACTTGCGCGGCATCGTGTTCGGCTCCGGGTACGGATCGTACCAATCGGGCATGGAAGTAGCGGGTTGAGTATTCGTGTTGGACATGATGTTTCTCCTTAAAAGTAACGAAAAAGCCGCCCGGTGGTTGGGCGGCTCGTGCTTATGCCAGATTTCAGGTGTTGTGAGTCTACTGCGCCCTCACGGCCTGCCCAACCGGTGCTTGCCCCTTGACAATGAAAATGCCAAGGAGCACGGTAATAAGGGACAAGACCAGAGACAGGGTAGTGTTCATAATCAACCGCGATTATAGGGTAAACGTGGGGGGCGGTCTACGGGCAGATTGGGGGAAATTGCCCGGAGGCGGGTTGGGCAGGGTGCACATTGGGGTGCCAGGACGCGGAAAAACGCGGATAGACGCTGATTTTGAAGGATAGCACCTATGCTATAATCTTTAGCATCGAGGTGAAACGATGACCCCCGCTGAACTGTTGACCATCAAACGCGAGGAAATCCTGCAAATCGCTGCACGACACGGCGCGACCAATGTACGCGTGTTCGGCTCTGTCGCGCGCGGCGAGGCCAGCCCGGACAGTGATGTCGATTTTCTGGTCGATGTCGGACCTAACCGAAGCGCGTTCTTTCCAGCTGGTCTGTTGGCCGATCTGGAAGATGCCCTTGGCTGCAAAGTAGATGTGCTGACCGAGAATAGCCTGCATTGGTACATTCGTGATCGTGTGCTGCGGGAGGCGCGTCCGCTATGAAGGATGACGGCCTCTATCTGGTTCACATTCTGGAATGCATCGATCGCATTGAGCGTTATACGGTCGATGGTGGTGATGCGTTCATGGAAGACACCAAGACGCAGGATGCCGTCATGCGCAATTTGCAGACATTGGCCGAATCGACGCAACGTCTGTCCGATGAATTGCGGCAGAAGTATCCTGATATCGAGTGGCGTAACATCGCGGCCTTTCGCAATGTTGCCGTTCATGATTACTTGGGGATCGATCTAAGGCAAACTTGGGACATCGTTGCAGACGACTTGCCTGTTTTGAAGCGTCAGATCGAAGCGATTGTCAAAGACCTGGGGATTTCTACAACCGGCGCATAACGCCGGACTGCAACAAAATAACGCGGCGGCTCGCTCACTCGGGGCGCCGCGTTTAACGTTGGCGATCAAGACCTCGAAGGTTTTCACCTGATAGTCAGCCCTTGTTGATTATCAAAATGCGCCATTCTCAGGCAAAGTGTGACAGATTGTAAAGACCTTCGAGGTCTGCTGCAATGGGAGAAATTGCCCTAAGACAGGTTGGGCAGGGTGCACACCTGTTTTGGGGACACGGATTACACTGATGATTGCACGGATTTTTGTAGGGGCGAGGCATTCGCACAGGCTATCCGACCTGCCAAGCCCGATGCCAATTGCGGACTGCCAATCGACCTGATTTCGCTGGCGAATGCCTCGCCCCTACGGTACTGCTGCATGTACTGCCCGGTGGCGACCAGCATCTTATTCAACGCGGCGAGGTAGGCCTTCATGCTCGCTGCGATGATGTCCGTATCCGCGCCGTGGACGACTACGCACGCAGTCCACTCCAGTGGACGCACTCATTCGTGTGCAATGCGTGTGAGGAAATCGGCAGGTGAATAGATCGAGAGGGACGCGCCTGCAAAGTCATCAGGATCACGGGTCACGATGGCGTCCAGCTGATAGGCCAGCGCGCTCGCCAGTTGAACGGCGTCCTCAAAATCCTGGAGCGGCAGGGCTAAAGCCGTTTGGCTCTTCCGGGTTCAGCGGGATTATTGTCACCAACGTGCGTCATTGCGAGGAGCGCTGTTCGCGACGAAGCAATCTCAGTACCGGTCGAAAGGAGATTGCTTCGCAGGAAGCGCTCGCAATGACGATGCACCGACGGTTTCCCGCCAAAGTCGGAAGACCCAGCCGTTTTTAGCGCGTCACCGTCGATGCCGCAGCTGTCGAAAACGGCGAGAATGTCTTCGACCGACATGCTTAATCCGCCATTGGCTGGCATCCGAATCGGTGGTGCTGGCTCCATGAAAGAAATGGCATACACTGCTAGCGGCATGGTGAGCGCGACACCCACGAGACCCATGATACTTAACCACAATCGGCTTTTGGTATGCAGCCGCCCCGTAAATAGATGCCGGATGAACTTGCCTTCGAGGAAGGATGCTTCCTGAGCGTTCTCCATGGGATCCAAACCAGTGCGACCCGATCGAAGTCGATAACCAGGTGTGCCAGATGTCAGCCCTGTATTCCGTTTTCGTTTGACCGGACGAGTCCGTGCTGAGGAATTCGACATGCTTAACGCTCACTATTCGACATAGATAACGGATGCTGTTCGGATTATAACCTTGATGAGCTAAGACTCCAAACAGCAGCGGTGAATCATCCGCTCCGTCGCTGCTTTCATGCGTGCTCCCTCTAACTCGGTTTCACTTCGCTTCTTGAATCGCCAGCGCCAGCGCGCCCAGCACACCGGAGCGCGTCCCCAACCCCGGCGGCACGATCAATTGATCGATGTCGCGCGTAATCCGATCGGATTGCAGATAGCCGTTGATCGCGCGCTGCACTTCATTTCGCACGCGATCGATGATGCCCGGCTGCTGCATCACGCCGCCGCCCAATACCACTCGCTGCGGCGAGAAACAATAGATCAAATTCGTCACGGCCAGCGCCACGTAGTGCGCTTCCAACTGCCACGCGGGATGATCGGGCGGCAGCGTCTCGCCGCGCTGCTGCCAGCGTTTTTCGACGGCGGGTCCGGCGGCCAGGCCCTCCCAGCAATCGCCATGAAAGGGACACGCGCCCTCAAATGGATCGCGCACGCGATCGTGCGGCAGCAGCATGTGCCCCGCCTCGGGATGCAGCAGGCCGTGCAGCGGTTTCCCGTTTACAATCGCGCCCAGCCCGATGCCCGTGCCGATGGTGAGATACAACAGCGGATCGAGCGCGTGGTTTTCTGCAACCCAGTGATGTTCGCCGAAGGCCGCCGCGTTTACGTCGGTGTCGAAAGCCACCGGGACGTTGAGCGCCCGTTGAATCGCGCCGCACAGATCGGCCTGTGCCCAATGCGGCTTGGGCGTGGTCGTGATGTACCCGTAGGTAGGCGAAGATCGATCGAGATCGACCGGCCCAAACGAGCCGATGCCCACCGCGCTGATCGGATATTCCGCCGCGTGCCGCTGGAAGAACTCGATCGTGCGCCCGATCGTTTCCGCGGGCGTCGTCGTGGCGATGCGCGCCTCGGCCACGATGTGGTCCGGCCCGCTGCCGATGATACAGTTGAACTTGGTGCCGCCTGCTTCAATGCTGCCGTAGAGTTTCATGATTCCTCGTTGGGCGTCATTGCGAGCCGCGGAGCGGCGAAGCAATCTCCTAGACGGCTGCTGAGATTCGCTTGAGAGCGAGGAGATTGCTTTGTCGGCCTACGGCCTCCTCGCAATGACGGTTGGATTACTTGTTGTTGAAGAATTCCAGTTCGATGCTGAACATTCTTACTTCCTGCGGCGCGATCATCTGCAGTGTGCCGCGTTCGCGTTCTTTGACACGCCCTTCCACGTGGCAATTGCCCGGCTCCACGCCGACGGCATAGAATCCGGCGCGCATCATCTTCCATTCGGTCAGTACGGGATATTCGGCCTTGGGGTAACGCCATGCCACGCCCAAGCCCTGCCCACTGTTGAAAGCCGGATTGATCAAACGCACTTCCACCTTGCCATCGTCATCCGCTTGCAGATCGTGATAGAAGACCTGCTCGGCGTAATCATCAATCGGATCATCGAACTCCAGACAACGCTCAAGACCCGGACGCGCCGCCTCGTCGCGCGGCACGGTCGTGCGAGCCGGCAAGATCAAGCGGGTCGATGAATCTACCAGCGGGAAGCCCAGATTGAAATGCTGCAAGATCATCAACGGCGCGGGCGCGAAGCCGCGATTCTCGATGCGATCTTCGATCCACAGCTTGGCTTCATCCAGCGTGGTGCTGAGGCGGCGGGTCATCACCAGATGCACGCCAAACACCGACGTTTCACGCAGCACCCCTGCGGCCCACAACACATAGCGATCGTTTTGCCAGTCCGCGCCCCACTGCAATTGCTGCGCGGCGAGATTGGACAAGCGGCCGTGAATGCCCAACTCTTCGCCATTGTCGCTGCACGGGCTGCCCACTTGCGTCAGACCGCAGGGTGTGAGAAATCCGCCGGGCCACGTGCGCAGCCAGCCGAGGCCGGGCTGCTCCGCGTAAGCGGGGTGTGTCACGCCGACCGACGAGATGAAGGCCAGCGGCACGCCGTGAAACTGCGCGTCGTACAAACCCATGCCGCGATCGACGAGAATGGTGAAATCGAGACCGGCAGCGTTGCGCACGTGCAGACAGCGCACGCCACGTTCCGGGCCGTCGCTCAACTCGAACGGGCGGATGTCGGCCAGCTGGCGCAAGTCCATTGCGCGGCGCTGCAAGTCCGATCGGGTGTAGGGGTGATTCCAGAGTGTGGGCATGTGCTCAGCCTCGATAGTATTTCGCGTAATCGGTGCATAACAACCGATAGGGCGGCTCGTCTTCTTCGATCTGCGAGTAGCGCGGCAGCGGCTCGAGGAAGCGATTGTCGGTGTCGTCGTCGTTCACGGCGGACACTTCACCTACGAGCACCTTGCCCTGCGCCCCCCAGAACTTGTGATAGCAAAACGCGGGCAGGGTGATGCTCTCGCCGGGCTGCAGCACGACGCAATCGCCCGCCTTGACTGTCCGTTGCACGCCGTCGGTACTGATGGTCACGTCGGTGTTGTCCAATACTTCGTCAGGCGTGGAGTTGTAGAGTTGAATGACGAGATTGCCGCCGCCGCGATTGATGATGTCTTCGGTCTTGTGCCAGTGGAAGTGCATGGGTGTGATCTGATCGACGTCGACCATCATGATCTTCTCGGCGTACTGCTTACTGTTGGGATCTTTCACATTGCCGTTGCGGATGGTAAAGAGCAGCAGGCCGGTCTGGCGATACTCGCCGAGATTGAAGTCGGTCACGTCCCAGCCCAACTTCCGCTCGACGATCTCGCGCACTTCCGGCCCCTTGGTCTGCCACTCGTCCGGCGTCCAGTGCGCGAACGGCGGCAGGTGAAAGCCGTGGGCGCGGATGAACTCGTCGGCTTCGCGGATGATGGCGTTGATTTCAGAGCGTTTCATGTTTCCCCCTGTGAAACCTGGCAGGTTTTCAGCCGATTAACTGGCTGAGCTATTTGGCCAATCTCGCGCGTGGTGAGCGCTCGCTGCGCATCTGTAAAAACCTGCCAGGTTTTGAGTGATTAGGCTGCTTCCTGCTTCCACACGCGCAGCCCATACCGGCTCAGATACAGCGGAATATTCTTGAACAGCGCGTTCTCCTGCTCGATCTCGCGGATCATGCTGCGCTTCACTTGCGAGACGTCGCCGCACAGAATCGACACCGATCCGCCGTCGCCGCCCGCGCCGTTGACCTTCCAACCCAGCGCGCCATGTTCACGGGCAATATCGATCACCCGTTGGTGTTCAGGGCTGATCAACGCGGGATGCAAGCGGCGCTGCGCCTCCGTGTTGTCCGTCATCGCCTGGCCCAACGCTGCAAAGTCTCCTGCATATACCGCATCGCGCGATCGGGGCGC
>CAYNML010000063.1:22761-34758 GCA_964398185.1 uncultured Anaerolineae bacterium
GCGCGTGGATTCCCGCCAACTACGCGCGGGAATGACGCTGCTGCGCGCCCTGTGTCATTCGTGTAAATTCGTGTTATTCGTGGATCGCTCTATTCAAGCGAGCGACTGACAATCTGCTGCGCTTCTTCCACGATGCGCTGCAAGTGCTCGGCGCTCTTGAAACTCTCCGCGTAGAGCTTGTATATGTTCTCCGTGCCCGAAGGCCGCGCAGCGAACCAGCCGCCCGCCGAGACAACCTTCAAGCCGCCGATGGCCGCATCGTTGCCTGGCGCGCGCGTCAACTTGGCCGTGATGGCATCGCCCGCCATTTCGCTGGCAGTGACTGCTTCCGGCGACAACTTCAACAGCGCGGCTTTCTGCTCTGGCGAAGCGGGCGCATCGATGCGGGTGTAGTAATACGCGCCAAACTGCTTGACCAAATCCTGATAATGTTCACCAGGATCGCGTCCCGTCACGGCGGTGATCTCGGCGGCCAGCAAACCCAACAGCAGGCCGTCTTTGTCCGTCGTCCACACCGCGCCGTCGCGCCGCAGGAAACTCGCGCCCGCGCTCTCTTCGCCGCCAAAGCAGATCGATCCGTCGAACAGCCCCGGCGCGAACCACTTGAAGCCGACGGGCACTTCGTTGAGCTGGCGTTGGCGGCTGGCCACCACCCGATCGATCAAGCTGCTGCTCACGAGCGTCTTGCCCACGGCCGCCGCCTGCGGCCACTGCGGGCGATGTTGCAGCAAGTAATCAATCGCTACGGCGAGGTAGTGATTGGGATTCATCAAACCGATCGAGGGCGTGACGATGCCGTGCCGATCGGCATCGGGATCGTTGCCCCACGCGATGTCGAATTGATCTTTCAGCTTCACGAGGCTCGCCATCGCATATTGACTGGAGCAGTCCATGCGAATCTTGCCGTCGTGATCGACCGTCATGAAGCCAAAGGTCGGATCGGTCTTGGGGTTGACCAGCGTGAGGTTTAGCCCGTACTTCGCGGCCAGCGGCTCCCAATAGGCAAGTGAAGCGCCGCCCAGCGGATCGACGCCGAGCTTGATCCCGCTCGATTGAATGGCGGCCAGATCGATCGCGTTGGCGACATCGTCCACGTAGCCGGGCACATAATCGTGCAGGTGCGTCGTGCTGGCCTTCAAAGCGGATTCATACGCCACGCGTTTCACGTCTTGGTTGCCGCCGCGCAGCAATTCGTTGGCGCGATCTTGAATCCACTTGGTGATGTCGGTATCGGCTGGGCCGCCGGTGGGCGGATTGTATTTGAAGCCACCGTCGGTCGGCGGATTGTGCGACGGTGTGATGACCACACCATCGGCCAGCCCTTCGGTGCGACCGCGATTGTAAGCGAGGATCGCGCGCGAGATTACCGGGGTGGGAGCATCGCCATTGTCCTTTTGAATGAACGTCTCCACGCCGTTAGCCGCCAGCACTTCCAGCGCCGTGCGCTGCGCAGGATCTGACGCGGCGTGCGAGTCTTTGCCCATGAACAACGGCCCGCTGATGTGCTGCGCGCGGCGATAGTCGCAGATGGCCTGCGTGGTGGCGAGGATGTGCGCCTCGGTGAATCTGCTGTCGAAGGGCGTGCCGCGATGGCCGCTGGTGCCAAAGGCGACCAGCTGCGTGGCGTTACCGAGATCAGGTTTGTTCTCGTAATACGCGCGCTCGAGCGCGGCGACGTCAATCAACATTTCAGCAGGCGCCGGTTTTCCGGCGAGGGGATGAATGGGCATGGGTGGTGTCTCCTGTTGAGAAACCGGGTTTCTTCCATTTGGATGGAATCAAGCGCCAGACCGTAGAAACCCGGTTTCTTCGTTTAGTTCTTCTTTCCCTGACCGCCACACGCCAGATACAGCGCAATCAACTACTTCTGGGGTGTAGTGGCCGCTGGCGGGCTGGCCTTAGGCCTGTTCTGCCGGTAATGATAGAAGATGCCCGCGCCCGTCAGAACCAGGACGATGATCGTGCCGAGCGTGCTGTCGAGCAGCGTGGGAAAAGCCACCGTGATGCCGCGCACCATCAACATCGAGCCGAGCAGCGCGGCGAAAATGATCAATCCCCAGTTGAGGAAACGCCCAAAGATCGCGGCCACGATCGCGCCGGCCACCAGTGCCAGAATCCAATCGATGATGCCCGGGGTGATGCTAAGCATACCCAGGAAGGCCAGCGCCAGGCCGCCGCCGATGACAAAGCCGATGATCCAGGCGATGATCTTGACAAAGGCTTTGCCCATGAAACCCAGCACGCCAAACAAGATCGCCATCCCGATCACGATCAGCAGGCCCAGCGTCCCGTCGGTGATTGAGGGGAACAGGCGCAAGATGCCATAGCCCAGCAGCGCGCCCGCGCCTGCACCCAACAACCACATGCGATTGCCAAACAGCCAGACAGCGAGGCCCAAAGCGAGTAGAATTAAACCAGTCCACATTGCGGTTGACATTGTATTCTCCTTGCGTAGAACGTTTGCGATGCCTGCGCGGTAACATCATTATAGATGCTGACACGGGAATCGGCAAAAAGATCGCGGCGGCACAGATCGACCATGAACCTGCACACCACCTGGGCTTTCGTTAAACTCACGCGTCCCATGTTTCTCGGCGGCGCAGTGCTGCTCTATCTGCTGGGCGCGGCGCTGGCCTGGATGCAAGGCGCACCGCTTGATTGGCTGCGCCTGCTGCTGGGGCAGCTGCTCGTCACGGCGATTCAGTTGACTACGCACTACGCCAACGAATATTACGATTACGAGGTCGACGCCGCGATCGGATCAGCGCGCACGCCGTTCTCGGGCGGCAGCGGCGTATTGGTCAGCGGCCAACTCGATCGAGCTGTGGCGCTGCACGCGACGCATGTTTGTTTGGTTCTCGCCATTATCATGATCGTCGTGTGCGGATCGATCTCGCCGCTGATGTGGATCATCGGCGTGCTGGGCTTGCTGGGCGGTTACTTCTATTCTGCGCCGCCGTTGAAGTTGGAGGGCAGCGGCTGGGGCGAGTTGAACACGGCGATCTTGACGGCACTGCTGGTTCCATTGACCGGCTTCGTGATGCAGGCAAATCGCTTCGATCCGATCGTGCTGATCGTCTGCGCGCCGTTCGTGCTGATCTATATCGCGATGATCCTGACCTTCGAGTTTCCCGACTATCCGGCGGACAAAGCGATCGGCAAGCGCAACCTCACCGTGCGGATCGGCCTGCCGCGCGCGGCGTGGCTGCACAATGGATTGCTGCTCGGCGGTGTGGCACTGCTGTTCAGCACTGCGCCGAACGACCTGCTGATGTGGATCGTTGTGCCGCTGGCCGCGTGGCAGATCGCCGGGGTCGTGTGGCGCAGCCGATCGGGGTGGAGGTATTTCGCGCTATTATCCGGCGGCGCGGTGCTGCTGGCGGGCCTCGTGCCCGCGCTGTGGTTGATCGGTTTGCTTCTCGCGGCAAATTCGCTATACTGAATTCCGAATTCTCACTTCCACATTATTTGCACAGGGGGCTTCTGTGAGGGAACGATTTCGCGTCTTCTACAACGAGCATCGCAGCAAGGGGCCGGGCCTCGTCGCGCTGGGGGCCATCGGCATCATCAACTGGATCGTGTCGGATGTGCTGAACTTCAGTTCGCTGGTCAGCCAGCTCAACCTCGATATTCCGGCGTTCAAGGAGGTGGCGAATACGCTGCTGCCGGAATTCGGCCTGTTCGGCACGCTGTTCGTCCTCACCTTGATCTGCTGGCTGTTCGATTGGGATCGCCTGACCCGCGTGATCTTCTTCATCGCCAACGGCATCGCCACGTTCCTCGTGGCCAACTACGCCTTCGATCTGCTGTTCTCGATCACCAAGCGCTCGGGCAACCGCGACGCTGCCTTCCTGCTGATCGATGCCGTGCTGGTCTGGCTGATGAACCTGATCGTGTTCACTATCTGGTACTGGATGCTGGATCGCGGCGGGCCCGATCGGCGCGGCACACCGCAGGAACGGCGGCGCGACTGGCTCTTTCCGCAGGATCAATCCGCCGTGGCAGGTTGGGACAACTGGAAGCCCGGCTTCACCGATTATCTGTACGCGGCCTTTGCGTACAGCGCCTCGTTCGGCCCCAACGACACGCAGATGCTCTCGCAGCGCTTCAAGGTGCTGAGCATGACGCAGACCATCCTTTCGCTGATGGTGGTGGTGATGATCGCCGCGCGGGCGATTAATTTGTTTACGGGGTAGGCGAGGCGACTTGTCATTCCCGCGCGCTTTCGGCGGGAATCCAGTGCACGACTAACACGATTCGCCAGTCGTCATTCTGGATGCCCGACAACAGCACTCGGGCATGACGGTTGAGCAGAACACAGTGAGTTTGGCTTTTCACGCCGTTTGAGGTAAAACAAAGCCTGGCGCAAGGGCCAACCCCCTCTCTCGTTCCCGGTTGCATCGGGGCGGGAGAGGGACACACAGAGCGAGTGACCATGCCCCACGATTACGAAACGCCCCAGATTCTGCACGATGCGCCGCTGCGCCGCGACGATCAGCATCACTTCCACTTTGACGAATTCGCCGTGACGCTGTGCCGCCTCATTGCGGACAAGCGCACACGCACGCCATTGGCGATTGGTGTCAGTGGATCGTGGGGCAGCGGCAAGACCACGCTGCTGCAGCGCGTGAAACAGAAACTGGACGAAGCGGGCAATCTGTCCGACGCGACCAGGCGCGCCTACTGGGGCGACAACGAAAGTCCGCAGCAGGTGTTCCGTCCGTGCAAGACGGTATGGTTCGATGCGTGGAAGTACGCCGACGAAGACGAACTGCTGGTGGCGTTGATTCGCGTCATCCTGGCGACGATGGCACAGGGCAATCTGGGTGACAAATTCTGGAGCAAGGTGCTGGACAAAAACGCGCCGCGCTACAACGTCATCGCCACGCTGTTGAGTTTCTTCAAGTTCAAGGTCGGTACGAACTTCGAGGTGTCGTTCGATCTTGAGAAGTACCAAGCGGAAACACCCTTTGCCAAAAACACAGCCTTTTTTGACTACTTTGACGCGGCGTTGGAGGAGTTGATCGCCCGCTGGGTACACGACACAGGCGAGTACCGCAGGATCGACGAGAAGACAGGCGCGTTGGTCATCTTTGTGGACGATCTGGATCGCTGCCTGCCGGAGAAGACCGTGCAGGTGCTGGAAGCGATCAAGTTGTTCCTCGACAAGCATGGCTGCGTTTTCGTGCTGGGCGCGGACTTGAACGTGGTGCGCAGCGCGGTGGAGACGCATTACAAGAATACCAGGATTACGGGGGAGACCGCCAGCGATTATCTGGAGAAGATCATTCAACTGCGCTTCGAACTGCCGCCGATTGTCGACGCGCAGATGAACGAATATCTGGCCGCCGAGGGCAAGACTGCACTGGACGAGGAGACGCGCCAGAACTGGCGGCTGGTCATGATCGGCGCGGAGATCAATCCGCGCAAGGTGAAGACCTTCTTTAACGATCTCAATTTGCAGTGGGCCATGCTGAAGAACACCGGGCAGGCCAGGGACGTGAACCGCGACGACTTCACGCGCTGGCAGGTGTTGATGCGCGTCGCGCCAGACAATTTCCGCGAGGTGGTCTATGGTTTTCCAGATGATGCTATCGATCTCCGCCACAAGTTCATCCTCGATGCGTTGAAATGGGCGCAGGGCGAAACCAGCCTCGACGCGACCTTTCAAGACTACGCCAAATCGCAGCGCCTGCGCCGCGTGCTGCGCGAGATCAAAGCGTTTGGCCAAACGTTCGATCCCAAGACGTTGGATGCCTTTGTCCATCTCACCGCGCCGCCGCCTCCGCCAGCGCCGACACCCGTGGAAGCAAAGCCTGCAGTCGTTCCGCCACTAGCCGTTGAAGTGAAAGAGGAAGTCGTGGCTGCCGAGCGTCTTGAAGTGCGCGAGCCGCTGCGCGGCGAAGCAAAAGCCCCTGCGGCCAACGTGCAAACGTGGGGCGGTATGGAGTTTGTCCGCATCCCGGCGGGCAAGTTCTTGATGGGCAGCAAGGACGACAACAAGCTGGCTTCAGATGATGAAAAGCCGCAGCACACAGTGGAGATTCCGTATGACTACTGGCTGGCGCGTTATCCGGTGACGAATGAGCAGTTTGCCAGATTCGTTGAGGGAGCCGCGTACAAATTCAGCCTTGCGAAGAACTGGACAAAGAAAGCCAATCATCCCGTGGTCGATGTCTCATGGCGCGATGCCAAGGCATACTGCAAATGGCTGAATGATGTCTTGCATAGCAAAATCAAGGACTTGATAGTGCGCCTGCCCACCGAAGCCGAATGGGAAAAAGCCGCGCGCGGCGAGTATGGCAATGAATGGCCGTGGGGCAATGAGTTTGACAAAGACAAGTGCAATTCTGCTGAAGGGAAGAAAGGCGGTACGACGCCGGTCGGCGCTTACTCGCCGCAAGGCGACAGCCCTTACGGTGTGGCCGATATGGCGGGCAATGTGTGGGAGTGGTGTCATTCGCTTTATCAGCCGTATCCGTATAAAATGGACGATGGGAGAGAATCAGAAGAAGGCGCGGAGACGCGGGTGCTGCGCGGCGGTTCCTTCAGCGACAATCACGGGGTCGTGCGTTGTGCCTATCGCTTCATCGATCGCCCTGACATTCGGGGCGACAACCTCGGTTTTCGGGTGGTGGTCTCCCCCGGCTTTTGAGTCTCTGATCTCTGTTACCCTGATCTCTGGACGCTATGCGAAGATATACTGAACTCTACGAACAAATCTGTGCCTGGGAAAATCTGGAGCGCGCTTATCGCCGGGCGCGGAAAGGCAAGCGCGGTCTGGCTCCGGCGGCTGACTTTGAGCGGCGGCTGGAAGACAATTTGGTGCTGCTGCAAAACGATCTGGTGAATCAAACGTATCAACCGGGCGGGTATTCCAATTTCTACATCCACGAACCCAAGCGCCGTTTGATCTCGGCTGCGCCGTTTCGCGATCGCGTGGTGCATCATGCGCTGTGCCACATCATCGAGCCGTTATTCGAGCGCCGCTTCATCTTTGATTCGTATGCCAATCGCGTGGGCAAGGGCACGCATCGCGCGCTGGATCGCTGTCAACTGTTTGCGCGGCGCTATCCGTACGCGCTGCAAATGGACGTGGTGCAGTTTTTCCCCAGCATCGATCAGGCTGTGCTGCACGCGGCGCTGGAACGCGTCATCGCCGACGAGCAGACCCTGTGGCTGTGTAATGTGATCATGGCCAGCGGGCAGGGCGTGCAGACCGCCGAGTATGACATGGTCTATTTCCCCGGCGATGATCTGTTTGCCGTCCATCGGCCGCGCGGCCTGCCCATCGGCAATCTCACCTCGCAATTCTGGGCCAACGTCTATCTTGACTCATTCGATCACTTCGTCAAACGCGAATTACGCTGTCCCGCTTACCTGCGCTACGTGGACGATTTCATTTTGTTCGCCGAAGACAAGCGCACGCTGTGGGACTGGCGTACCGCCATTTTGGAACAGTTGTCCGCACTGCGTTTGACCGTACACCTTGCGCGCGCTCAACCGCGACCGGTAACTGAAGGGCTGCCCTTTCTCGGCTTTACCGTTTACCCGACACACCGCCGCGTCAAGGCCCGCAAAGTCATTTCGTATCGCCGCAAATTCAAGCAGCAGGCAGCCGCCGTCAATGCCGGAAAAATGCCGCTCGCCCACTTGAACGCTTCGGTGGCAGGCTGGGTGAATCACGTGAGTTACGGCGATACGTGGGGCTTGCGCCGCGCCGTTCTCGGCGCTGTCTCGCTGCACCGGGAGGCCTGATGGCTGAAACGTCGCCGCTCTTCGCGCGTACCTTCGACCTGCTGACGTGGCTCTTACAGCGCACGCAAAGTTTTCCGCGCTCGCAGCGGTTTGTGGTCACCCAACGCTTGCAAAACGCCGCGCTGGACTTTCAAGAATTGATCATCGACGCGGATGCGGCGCGAGGCGCTGAGCGCCGCGATGTCTTGCGGCGTGCAGATGGCGCGCTCAACAAGGTGCGCTTGTATCTGCGCTTGTGCCGCGAATGGGAATGGTTGACTCCCGGTCAATATGAACACGCTGCCCGGATGGTTGCGGAAGTTGGACGTTTGCTGGGCGGCTGGATCAAGACCGTTGGCACGTAGGGGCGATCTGCTGTGATCGTTCCGGGGCATTGTCGCCTCTGTGCGGGGCCGAGTCGCCGGAGACGCGGGTGCTGCGCGGCGGTTCCTTCAACAACAATCACAGGAACGTGCGTTGTGCCTATCGCAACAACAATCACCCTGACAATCGGAACGACAACATCGGTTTTCGGGTGGTGGTCTCCCACGACTTTTACGCACGCCGGAAATGCGCGCCGGCCGACGGCTGGTGCGCCGAGGCACCGGATAAAAGCCGGTCCGACTCTGGCCCTGGCCGAGCTTCACGGCAGCGTGAAGCCGGGCGAATACAGAAGAGGCCCGCCGCCCAGGTTAACGACCCTGCGGCGGGCCAACCTGTTTGCCGTGCATCTAATCCGCGCCAAACGGCGGGTGACACTCCGCAGGCGTTCCGTTATCTGAAGGCATAGCGCCGGACTCCTGTCGTGGCATTTGGCGCTGGCCTGCCAATCGGGTACAATGAGGGCAGGGACCCAAAGAGGAGGCAAGATGGGCGCTTTGGAAACAACCGTCGTCAAAACTCAAATTCCCAATCGTCTGCTGGTGGAAGGCGAAGCCCTGGTGAAGGCCGGCTGGTTCCGCGACCTCGACGATCTCTTTGTGGAGGCGCTGCGCCGTTATCTGGACGCGCATCGACCTGACCTGGCAGAGCGATTTATGCAGCAGGATGTGGAGTGGGGACTGCATGGCAGCGACTGACGAAGTCATCTGTGACGCGGGACCGCTCATTCACCTAGACGAACTTTCGGCGCTGGATCTGTTGACAGATTTCAGCGCCGTTCTTGTGCCGCAAGCGGTATGGGCAGAGGTAGAACACCATCGATCCGCAGCACTCACTCGCGGCGGAGTCAACCTGCTACAAATCGCGGTTCAGGTTGAGGCTGATCCCGCAATTGATACTTTCATTCAAACTCTATCCCTTGGCGCAGGCGAGCAGGCCGCCATCCGACTGGCGCGGCAGCGCCCAAATGCTATCCTGCTGACAGACGACGCGGCGGCCCGGCTGGCTGCTGAAGGGCTTGGTCTGCGCGTCCATGGTACGCTTGGTATTCTGATCCGGGCGGTGCGGCGCGGCCAGCGCACATCCCAGGCAGTCATCGGGTTGTTGGAATCATTGCCGACACAATCATCTTTGCATATTCGTGCGGAGTTTCTCGCGGATGTTGTAAACCAGCTTCGGATTGAATACAGTTCATCATGACAGACACTTCATCTTCCGAAATACGATCTTCATCAAACACACCCGCCGCTTCAACCTCCAACGTCAGCGGTGGAGTGAACATCGACGGGCAGCAGGTGACCATCACCGGCGATGTGGTGGGGCGCGACAAGGTCATTCAGGCCGGCACCTACATCGAACATGCCACCATCATTCAAGCGGCAGCGGGGCAAACCGTTGAAGAGCCGCTCGATCCCAACGCGCGGACATGGGGCGGCGTCGAGTTCATCCGTATCCCGGCGGGTTCGTTCGTCATGGGCAGCGCGGCGGATAATGCACTCGCTTCCGAGGCGGAGAGGCCGCAGCACACCGTCGAGATCGCCTACGATTACTGGCTGGCGCGTTGCCCGGTGACGAATGAACAGTTTGCGCGCTTCATCGATGCCACGCAGCGTCCCATCGCGCTCGACAAGAACTGGAGCAGCAAAGCCGATCATCCTGTCGTCAACGTCAACTGGCGCGAGGCGCTGGAATACTGCAACTGGCTGCAAAGCGTGATCGGCAAAGAGTTGCCCGCGAACATTGGTCGCGTGCGCTTGCCCACCGAAGCCGAATGGGAAAAAGCCGCGCGCGGCAACCTCGCCCCCGTCAGCGACAGGGGCGACCGAGAGGGGGTTCTTGCGCGTGAATGGCCGTGGGGCGATGCGTTCGATAAGCGCAACTGTAATTCCGAGGAAAGCGGCAAAAAGACGACCACGCCCGTCGGCCTCTATTCGCCGGATGGCGACAGCCCCTTCGGCATTGCGGACATGGCGGGCAATGTGTGGGAATGGACCGTCAGCCTGTGGGGGCTGGATCTCTTCACGCCGCAGTATCGCTATCCGTATCAACCGCAGGATGGACGCGAAAAACTCGAGGCGTCTGACAAAGTCTATCGTGTCGTGCGCGGCGGCGCGTTCAACTCCCGATCGAACAGTGTGCGCTGCGCGTACCGCTACTGGTTCGATCCGCGTGCGCGCAGCGACAGCGTGGGCTTCCGCGTAGCGATCGGACCGCGACTTGCGTAACGGCAGCGCCCTGCAGGTCGCCCGCCTAAAACAGCTTCGATATCAACACCGAGGCGAGGATCAAGCACGTCCCGCTCAGAAAACAGACGATAACCAGGTTGTGCGAGTTGCGTGTGAGCTCCGACTGAGGGCGCAGCCGATTGGCAATCCCTGCGCCGGCGATCAAAACGCCCGCCACAAAGAGCGCATTGCTATAAAGCAATGACGTGGTCCAGCCGTTCACGCGGCCAATGACGATGATCACGATGGCCACCACGCTGCTGAAGGCGACGGCTATGCCGCCAATTAGGCCTGCTGTTCTCACTGCCGGGTCCATATCTGTGACCTGCCAGGCGCTCACGTAATCCGATCTGCGTCCAGCGGGCGCGGCCGATCCAGCGAGCGGGCGGCCAGCGCCGGGCCAACGATCATGACGAAGGCCGCAATCGCGCGGCCGGTCTGCGTGGCCGCGAAGATGTCAGCGTAACCCACCGAGGCGCACGTCGAGATGTAGTAGAACGAGTCGATGTAGGTCTTGATCCTGGGGTTGACGTCTTTCTCGGCGACGTAGAATGCGTAGGACGCGCCCGCCAGAAACGTCACGGCGGCGTCGAGCGGGTTGTGCTCCACCAGATCGAGCAAGCGCGATTCGAAGGCATCCTTCTTGTCGAACAGTGTCAGCAGCCTGGCTTTCAGTTCGCTGCTTGAGACGCCGAACCACGTTTGCAGGAAGTCAGCCTGTGTCGGCGCGCTTTGCCCGTTGGACGACTGCCTCACATGGGCAAACAATTCATCGAGGGCTTGTTGTTGTTCGGGTGTCAGTGTCATGGTTGTGCCAATACTTTGATCCACGAATTCACACGAATTTCCACTAATTCTCTCACTGCATCAATCATCTCATCCACACCACCTCTTGCTCACCGGGATAACTTCCGAATGTCGAGTCAGGGAAATGAATTCGTGCCCATTCGTGTGATTCGTGGATCGCTTTACTTCCTGGTTCGCTCGATTTCTTCTCGCGCCGCGAGGTAGTCCTCGCGTTTGGCCACTTCCCGCGCGCGATCTTCGAGTTCGCGTTTGAGATCAGAGGCGGCGCGGCGCTGCTCGCGCTTCAGGCGATTGATCTGCTCCAGCGAGGTCGCGCTCTGTTCCCGATCGGATAACTGCGTTTGCCGCCGGACTACGTCGTCGAGCTGGGCTTGCAGCGCATTGACTTCCTCGCGCAGGCGTGTGGTCACGCGCACACAGGCCTGATAGTGTTCGCTCAGCTCATCGGCTTTCACCTGCGCCCGCGACGCCTGCTCGATGTGCAGCCGCGCCAGATCGTCCTGCCCGGCGCGCAGCGCGTTATCGACGTTGGTGTCGAGCGCGTTGGCCTGATCCCACGCCGCCCGCCATTCGATCTCGGCGCGTTTCTCACGGGCGACGGCTTGCGCCAGTTCGTCGCGCAGCACTGCCAGGCGCGTCTGCGCCGCGTCAATCAGCGTCTCGACGCGATCGCCTTCGATCTCATCTTCTTCGCTGATGAGATCGCGCGCCGCCGAGCGCAACGCCGTGAGAATCCGATCGAACCATTTCATAGTAAGGTGTAGAAGACCTGTCCGGTGGGCGTAGAGATTTATGGCTCTTCCGGGTTCAGCGGGATTATTGTCACCAACGTGCGTCATTGCGACCC
>CAYNML010000064.1:0-33269 GCA_964398185.1 uncultured Anaerolineae bacterium
GGCAATGACATTCTATGCTCATCATGGGGCAGACCCCATTGATTGTGGGTTGGCGACGACGAGCGCCACACCCCATGAATCTTTTCTGCTTCGATTATACCACTTCCCTCCGCGAGACCAACCACATCCCGATCAATCCGACGATCACCCCGCCGGCCATGCCCAATACCAGCGCCGTTAGTCGAAAATCCAGACCTTCTTCAAAGAAGGCATAGGCCGGCCACGACCATGGAAAGAATTTATTCCACTTGTCCGACTGGATGATCATGAAGTTGATCACTGTCGTGGCGATGCCGAAGCCGATGGCGAAAGTAAAACTCTGCCAGCGCAAGGCCACGAACTGATGGACCGCGATCATGCACCACGCGATCAGGTAAGTGAGCAGCATCGGCTGCAGAATGCTCCACGCGGGTATCGGCCAGCCGATGGCAAGCTGCGGCTTCAGCGCGCCCAGCAGCAAACCGGCCACGATCGTTTCGCCCCACAACACCAGCGTGCTCGCGCCGATCAAGATCAGGGCGCTGATCGACTTGGCGGCGTAGATCGCCCAGCGTGGAAGTGGCAGTGCATACAGGTGTTTCCATTGTTGGCTGCCGTGATCGACACTGCCCAACAGCGCCGTTTCCAGCGTCACGAACAGCGGCAGCATCATCAGCGCCCAAAATAGCAGCACATTCTGCGTCAGTGCCTGCCACGCCGAGTCGGCCTGCGACATGAAGTTCTCGCCGCGATCGAGCAGCATGACGAAGTTCAGCCCCACCACCACCAACGGCGCGATCAGCACCATCCACACGGCCAGCGTGCGTTTCAGTTTCAATGCTTCCGCGCTCATCGCGCGGCGTAGATAAGTCAGCGTCAACATAGTTTCTCCTAATGCATGGTTTTCAGTTGTGCTTGAAAGAATGGCGCCGCCAGCAGACTGCCCGCCACGAGCGCCGCTTTCACGTTTCATCACTTGCCTCCTGATCGACTAGGTCAGCGCCGTCGTCTGCGTCAGTTCCAGGAAGATGTCTTCCAGCGACGGTTGATCGACGCTCAAGTGATCAACCTCGAAGCCCTGCCCCACCAGCAGCGCGTTCAGCCGTACCGGTTCATCGCGGCGCTTGATGGGGATGTGCAGGTAGCGATTGCCGTTCAGGCGCGGCGACCAGCCCGCGCGCGTCAACACCTCGATCGCCTCACTTGTTCGATTCACACCCAGGCTGATCTGTTCGCGCCGCCGCGCCTGCAGATCGTCGAGCGTGCCCTGGAACAGCATGCGCCCCTGATTGATGATGCCGAGGTGCGTGGCGATCTGCTCGACTTCGCTCAGTAGATGGCTCGACAGGAACACGGTGATGCCCTGCTCCTGCGGCATCCGCGCAATCAGATCGCGCATCTCACGGATACCCGCCGGATCGAGACCGTTCGTCGGCTCGTCGAGGATCAACAGATCGGGTTCGTTGAGCAGCGCCAGCGCAATCCCCAGGCGCTGCCGCATGCCCATCGAGTAACCACGCACCAGCCGATCGGCATCCTGTTCCAACTTCACGATCTCCAACACCCGATCGATCTGCTCCGGCCACGCGCCGATCAACCGCCGCGTCACTTCCAGGTTCTCACGGCCCGTCAGGTGCGGATACAGCGAGGGCGCTTCCACCAGCGCGCCCACGCGCTGTAATACGGCCAATCGATTGCGCCGCAGCGATTGGCCCAGCACACGAACTTCGCCGCCGTCGGGCCGAATCAACCCCAACAACATGCGAATCGTCGTCGTCTTGCCTGCGCCGTTGGGTCCCAGAAAACCGTAGACACTCTTCGGCGGCACGCGCAAGTCCACATCGTCCACGGCGGCTACCTTGCCAAAGCGCCGCGAGACACCATTCGTTTCAATCACACATTCAGTCACGTTGACCTCCAATTGTCGTTGGAGACCTCGGAGGTTTTGATCAGTCAAACAGCAAGGCCCGATGGTGATTCGTATTGACAATCACCTCTCGCGCTCCGTCAGGTGAAAACCTCCGAGGTCTTCACATCTCACCCGCTCATCATACGTCTCGCCTGTCGCACGATCATCTTGAAGATGTCGCAACCTCTTGTTGAATGTGTCGCAACTTTGTCGCAAAAGAAAAGGCCGGAGCATCGATAAACGACGTTCCAGCCTTTACCAACAACCAACGCCCAACAACTAACCACCTGCCAAAGGCAACCTCACCGTAAAACAACTCCCCTCGCCCAACTTGCTGTCCACACTCACCGATCCGCCCATCGCTTCGACCAATTCTTTGACGATGGCTAGACCTAATCCCACGCCGCCGTTCTCCCCAGCGCGATAGAATCGTTCCCACACATGCGGGAGATCATCCGCCGCAATGCCCTCGCCGGTATCGCGCACTTCGATCGCCACCGCGTCGGCCTCAGCCCGCCCGATCGTGACCACAATCCCGCCGGGCGGCGTGTGCCGAATGGCATTGTGCAGCAAATTGCGCAGCACCTGCTCGAAGCGCGCTTCATCGATCAGCACACGCGGCAGATCGGCGGGCACTTCGGCGCTCACCTGCACGCGACCGCTCCGCCATGCCAGCGGCGCTGTCGTCTCGATCACACGATCGATGAGGGGGCCGAGATCGATCGGCTGGCAGTGCAGCGCCAGTTGTCCCACCTCCGCGCGTGAGAGCGTAAACAGATCGTCAATCAACGCTTGCAGCCGCGCGATCTCGCGATCGATGATTTCGAGATCGTGCTGCAAGTTCTCGGACACAGCTTCTTGCCGCAGCGCCGTTTCCAGATAGCCGCGCGCGGTGGAGACCGGCGTCCGCAGTTCATGCGAAACACTGGCGACCAGTTCACGCCGTTCTTTCAGCAGCGCCGCTACCTGATCGCGCTCGGCCTGCAAATCGCGGCGCGAGCGATCGAGGTCGGCCAGCATCGTGTTGAAATTGGTCTGCAACTGCGCGATTTCGTCTTCACCTGAAACGGAAATGCGCACGGCATAATCGCCGGCGCGCACGGTGCGCGTGGCCCGCGCCAGGGTTTCCAGGCGCTTGGTCAAGCTGCGCGCCACAAAAAACGAGAACACGACGGCCGGAGGCAGGACGAACAGCAACGCCAACGCCGTCATTACGACCATGATCGTCAGCAGCGGCAGAATACGCGACAGCAATTCGGCGGCAAAGGACGCTAACGGCGAGGGCCGCTCGACCAGCAAGTCACGTACGGAAGCAGAGTTCCACGTCGCAAGCGTCAGCACGCCCACAAAGAACAGCGCCACCAACACCACGGTCGTGAGAATAGCGTGCGTGAACGACCAGATCAACCGCTTGCGGCGCAGGCGCCCCCAGAACAGCCACAGATACGCGCCCACACGAAAACACACGTACCCGACGAGGCCTGACAAAACAAAGAAGACATCCGCCAGGCCGGCGATGGAGGTAATGTTGCGAATCAGCGTCCCGTAGATTAACACCGGCGTGCTGGCGATGCTACCCGTAACGATCTCGACGAATCCACGGCGATACCAGCGGCCGGTCGGCACGCGCGTGCGCAGCGCGATCCACACGGCCACACCCGCGCTGGTGAAGAACCAGCCTTGATCGATGGTGACGGGCGCCAGTTCAGCGCGCAGGACCAACAAGGTCAAGAGGGCAACCGCTGCCAGACTGTACGCTTCCAGGATCGCGCGCAGCGGGCTGACCTGTGCGATGAAACGCCACTGCCGCCAGGATGATTCATCCTTCATCCTTCATCCCTGTAGCGATATCCCACGCCCCACACCGTCTCGATGCGATCACCAATCAAGCCCAGCTTCTTCCGCAGGCGCAGCATCGCGTTGTCGACCGATCGATCGCCGCCCACGTAGGTCTCGCCCCACACCGTATCGAGCAGATAGGCGCGGCTGAAGGCGCGGCCCGGATTGCGCAGCAGCAGATAGAGCAGATCGAATTCAGTGCGGCTCAGATCGATCGGTTCGTCGCGCAGGGTCGCCCGATAGGCGATCGGATCGAGGTGCAGGTCGCCGCTCTCGATCGGTTGGGCGGCCTCCGTCCGATCGGCGTGCAGCAGCTGCTGAATCTGATCGACGCGGCGCAACAGCGCGTGCACGCGCGCGATCAATTCGCGCAAGCTAAAGGGCTTGGTCAGATAATCATCCGCGCCCACTTCCAGCCCCACCACCCGATCGGTTTCCTCACCCCGCGCGGTCAGCATCAACACCGGCACCGCCGACGTGCGCCGGATCCGCCGCAGCACTTCCAGGCCGTCGAGCTGCGGCAGCATCCAATCGAGGATGAGGAGATCCGGTCGTTCCTGCTCGTGCAGGCGCAGCGCCGTCAGGCCATCACCGGCGTGAATGACCTGATAACCGGCGGTCTCCAGTTCCCGGCGAATCACTTGCGCCAGATCGGGTGTGTCTTCAACGAGGAGGATTTTAGTCATGGTGTCCGGCGCGTCCACAATTACTTCTTGCGATTCTGCTTGCGCATCTTTTTAGCCTGTTTGCGCTTTGATTTTTCCTTCTTTGCTTTCTTGCGATCCAGCTGCGGCAACTGCTTTGCTTCATCGGCCACCACTCGCAGGAACTCTTCCGGCTCCGGCGCAAAACTCTCCAAAAAGTAGTTGCGACGCGGCGTCTCGCGCTCCGTCCTCAGATCAAACTCGATTTGCACATCCTCCCAATCGCCCATGACGAACTCGTCGACCGCATCAGCCGCAAATGCTTGCTCGATGATCGGTAAGGCTTCTGTAGCCTTGAGATCAGTCAGCGCCGAGACCAGAAAGGCGTTAAAGTTCTCCTCTTGGTCGCTAAATTGCCCCAGCTGGCGCGTGAGGATTTCCACCACTTCACCCCGCGCGGCAGGATGTTTTTCCGCAATGTGCTGCAGACCGTTGGCCGCCGCAGTCCGGCTATAGACGCCGTATTGATCATCTGCCAGAAAGGCCGTCAGATCCGGGATGGCCGCAGGTCCAATCTCGGCAAACACATACGGCAACTCCTCGGGCGTCCAATCGTCTTCTTCGTCCTCGTCGGTACCTGCCAACAAAGCGACGAGCGGTTTGATGGCGGCCTCAGCGTGAAGCTGCCCCAACGCTCGCCAGGCATGTATCGGCGCCCAAACTTCCAGGCTGTCTGAGTCTGCCCAATGCAGATCCTCATCTGTTGCCATGCGAATCAGCTCGGGCACGTGTTCTTGCGTCAGACCCAACTCAAGATAATTTGGCCATTGATGAAACTTGCGGCAGTCGCCGTAAGTCAACAAGCGATCGACCGGCGGCGAGTAACGATAGGGCAGAATATTGGTCATGATCGCTTCCTATTATGGCCACGCCTGCGCATACGCGGCCAGGATACGATCGATCGTCTGATTCAACTTCTCGTCCACCGCGCGATTGGCCGGATCGCTGTCAAACCACGCCACGATTTCCTTCGCTCCCTGCGCGAACGGGATCGCTGCGACGTAATCAGGTACCAGCCGCTTGATCTTGGAGTTGTCGAAGATCATACTGTGCGCCTTGTCGCCCAGCAGCCCATCACCCCAATCCCTGTCATACGCAGCGATCAACTCCGATGGCGCGTGCACCAATTTGGGCAATTCAACTCCCGCCGCGCGCGCCATCAGCAAATAGATCTGATCCCACGTCAGCCATTCATCCGAAGTGATGTGGAACGTATCACCCACCGCCCGATTCTGCCCCAACAATCCGACGAAGCCTTTGGCGAAATCCTGGTGATGCGTCATCGTCCACAACGACGTCCCATCGCCATGCACGATGACGGGCCGCCCCTTCCGCATGCGATCGATCATCGTGTAGCCGCCGTGAATGGGACACAGCGTCTTGTCGTAGGTGTGCGAGGGGCGCACGACCGTCATCGGGAATTTCTCCTCGCGATAGGCGCGCAGCAGGCGTTCTTCGCACGCGATCTTGTTACGCGAATACAGCCACACCGGGTTGTCGAGCGGCGTCGATTCGACGACGGGCACATTGCCCGGCGGGGTCTGATAGACCGAGGCCGAACTGATGAAGACGTACTGCCCGGTACGATCCCGAAACAGATCGAGATCGAGTTCGACGTGCTCGGTCGTGAAGGCGATCCAGTCCACCACCGCGTCGAAGGTGTGAACACCCAACGCCGCATGCGCCGAGGCCCGATCGCGGATGTCGCCGTGCAGCACGTGCGCGCCCTGCGGCACCGGCCGCTTCGTCGTCTGCCCGCGATTGAGCAGATACAACTCGTGCCCGCGCTCGAGCGCCAACTGCACACACGCCGAACTGATGATGCCGGTTCCGCCAATGAAGAGGATTTTCATGGTGCAGTTACTCCCCAGGGAAAAGTTGATGCTCAGATTGATGGCACCGCCCCTCCGCCATCAACAATCGCGAGGCGAACTCAATCGCGGTCGAGGAAAAAATCTATTGCTGCGGAAGGTTTACGCGGATCAATTGGCCGGTTAACTCTCCAGCAGCGGTAATTGCGGTGTGAATGCGCTCGGCCTGTCCGGTTACATCAGGGTCTTGCGCACAGACAATGATGCCGGCGTGACCAGGCCGCTCACGATGCAGGCGGATAAAGTCGCGACGGTTCAATGTCAACACGGCTCGCCCTTCGCGGGTCGCATACGCCAACACCTCAACATCCGGGGTTTCTTGATTCGCCAGTCCAGCCTCGACCGTGGTCAACACATCGTGACCGTGTACGCGCAGTGCCAGCACAATTTGCCGTGGAAAATTCTCGTTGGAGTATAAGCGGGCCATGACTCAAGCCCCGGCGTTCTCGCGCTGCGACCGTTCAATCTCATCGGGATGCGCGTCGGCATAGGCCCACGCATTCACCAGATCGGCAGCATGCAGCGTGGGGTAATTCTCCAACAGTTGCGCCTCGCTCCAGCCCGCCCGCCGGTAACCGTCCAGCACCCAGACCGGAATGCGCGTGCGCACGATGCGGGCCTCTCCGCCCACCACGCCGGGTGTCCTCTCAATACCGGGCCACGCCGCCAGATCGAGCACCAGCACCCGCAGGGCCTGCGCCTTTTCGCCGGGCGTCAACGCCAGCAGTTGCTTTTCCAGCTCTTGAAGTGTCATCGCAACCTCCTGCTACCTGTATTCTATCACGGCGAACCAGGCTTTGCCGCCCAGATCGCTATTGGGCCTCTATTCCTCCTCAACCACTAATGCCCAAATGCGTTTGAACGGCAATTCGCTATGCAGCGATCCTTATCGAAATATACGCTTTGCCCATGCACCCGATTATAGCACCGCCCAATAGAGATGAGGCTGGTTTTCTTAACGCAGTAAGCCCGCATGTTAGAACACCACATTAAAAGATCGCCGCCTCCTCACCTCAACGTGTTATAATTTTCTTTCGGACAATCGCCCAACGTTGAACGCAACCCTCAATCAGCAATCTAAAATCAGAAATCCAAAATGTCCCAAGACTACATCTCCGTGCGCGGAGCGCGCACCCACAACCTGAAAAACATTAGCGTGGATATTCCGCGCAACAAGATGGTCGTCATCACCGGCCTCAGCGGCAGCGGCAAATCGTCGCTGGCCTTCGACACGATCTTCGCCGAGGGGCAGCGCCGCTACGTCGAATCGCTCAGCGCCTACGCGCGGCAGTTCCTCGGCCAGATGGAGAAGCCCGACGTCGATCAGATCGAGGGGCTGAGTCCCGCCGTGTCGATCGATCAGCGCGGGGCCAGCAGCAATCCCCGCTCGACCGTAGGCACGACGACGGAGGTCTACGACTACCTGCGCCTGCTCTACGCCCGTGTCGGCATCCCGCATTGTCCCGTGTGCGGACGCGAGGTGCAGATGCAGACCTCCGATCAGATCATCGACGCGGTGGCGGCCCTGCCCGAAGGCCGCCGCATTCAGGTCCTCGCGCCGCTGATCAAAGATCGCAAGGGCCATCACCAGCAGGTCTTCGAGGACATCCGCAAGGCCGGTTACGTGCGCGTGCGCGTCGATGGCAAGCTGGTCGACGTGAGCGAGACCATCGAACTCGATCGCTACAAGAATCACACCATCGAGGCCGTGGTCGATCGCCTGATCATCAAGCCCGATCTGGAGCGCAGCCGCTTAGCTGACTCGATCGAAACCGCGCTGCGCCTCGGTGACGGCCTGGTGATCATCAACGACGTCACCGACAAAGAGCCGGCCGATCGCGTCTTCAGCGAGAAGTTCGCCTGCCCCTACGACGGCACGTCGCTGCCCGAGATCGAGCCGCGCACCTTCTCTTTCAACTCGCCGCACGGCGCGTGCGAGGAATGCCAGGGCTTGGGCACCAAGTTACAGATCGATCCGGAACTCGTCGTGCCCAACCCGGATCGCTCGCTCGACGACAATGCCATCGCGGCGCTGGAATGGAACAACGAAGGCCGCAACGGCAGCGACGACACGTATTACTGGCAATTGCTCAAAGCGACCTGCGATTATTTCGGCATCGACATGGCTGCGCCGTGGAAGAAACTCAACGACGCGCAGCGCGACATCATCCTGTACGGCAGCGGCGACGAGAAGATTCCGGTGAAGTATCAGAATCGCCTCGGCGATCAGCGCATCTACCAGACCACGTTCGAGGGTGTGATCAACAACCTGCGCCGCCGTTACCTGGACACTACCAGCGACTACATCCGCAGCAAGATCGAAGGCTACATGGCGCAGGTGCCTTGCACCGCCTGTCACGGCAAACGCTTGAAGCCCGCCGCGTTGGCCGTGACCGTGGGCGGACGCGGCATTCAAGAGATCACCTCGCTGCCGGTGATACATTCGCTGGAGTGGGTGAAGTCCCTCAAAGCAGGTGCTCGCTCCAGCGAGGACGCCGACGGGAGCAAGAAGAATGGGGCTTTAACACCTCGCCAGATGACGATCGCCAAGCAGATCGTCAAAGAGATCGGCGCACGCTTGCAGTTCATGGTCGATGTGGGCCTAGACTATCTCACCCTCGATCGGGCCACGGCATCCCTCTCGGGCGGCGAAGCGCAGCGCATCCGTCTCGCTACGCAGATCGGATCGCGGTTGACAGGCGTGCTCTACGTGCTCGACGAACCCAGCATCGGTCTGCACCCGCGCGATCAGGCCCGCCTGATCAAGACGCTGCAATCGATGCGCGATCTGGGCAACACCGTGCTCGTCGTTGAACACGACGAAGACACGATGGAAGCCAGCGACTGGATCGTCGATCTCGGCCCGGGCGCAGGCGAGCATGGCGGCAAGGTGATCTTTGAAGGCACCTACGCCGACATCCTCAAGGATAAAACGTCGTTGACGGGCGGTTACCTATCGGGCCGTCTGAGAATCGCCGTGCCCAAAGAGCGCCGCCGGGGCAACGGGCAATTCCTCATCGTGCGCGGCGCGCAGGAAAATAATCTCAAGAACCTTGATGTGGAAGTACCGCTAGGCATGATGGTGTGCGTGACCGGCGTCAGCGGCTCTGGCAAATCGACGCTGGTGGTGGAGACGCTCTACAAACGCCTGGCGCAGCTGCTGCACGGCTCGCACGAGAAGGCCGGCGCGAGCAGCGGCATCGAAGGCGTGCAGCACATCGACAAGATCATCAACATCGATCAGACCCCGATCGGACGCACGCCCCGATCGAACCCGGCGACCTACGTCGGCTTCTTCAACGACATTCGCGATCTCTTTGCGGAACTGCCCGAATCGAAAGTGCGCGGTTACCTGCCGGGACGCTTCTCGTTCAACGTGAAGGGCGGGCGCTGCGAAGCGTGTGAAGGGCAAGGCGAGATTCAGATCGAGATGCAGTTCATGGCCGACATGTACGTGCTGTGCGATGTGTGCCACGGCGCGCGCTACAACCGCGAGACGCTGCAGATTCGCTACAAGGACAAGAACATCGCCGAAGTGCTGAACATGACCGTGAGCGAGGCGCTGAAGTTCTTCGAGAATATCCCGCCGCTGCAGCGCAAGTTGAAGACGCTGGAAGACGTGGGCCTCGGTTACATCCGATTGGGCCAGCCTGCCCCCACGATGTCCGGCGGCGAGGCGCAGCGCGTGAAGTTGAGCAAGGAACTGAGCAAGCGCGCCACCGATCACACGCTCTACATTCTCGACGAGCCATCGGTGGGTCTGCACGCGGCGGATGTGCACAAGCTGATCGAGGTGCTGGATCGCCTCGTCAACGCCGGCAACAGCGTGTTGATCATCGAGCATCATCCTGATATTATCAAGGTGGCCGACTGGCTGATCGATCTGGGCCCGGAAGGCGGCGAGCGCGGCGGCGAGATCGTGGCCGTGGGCACGCCAGAGCAGATCGCCGCGAACAAGCGATCGTATACGGGGCAATTCCTGAAGAAGCATCTAGCGCCAGCGAAGCGTCATTCATAGGAGCGAAATATGACCAATCGAAAATTTAACTGGGGCATCATTGGGCCGGGCCGCATTGCGCACCAATTCGCGCAGGGGTTGCGCGTCATCGACGATGCGGCGTTGTATGCCGTGGCCAGCACCCACCCTGAGCGGGCGCAGGCCTTCGCCGCGCAGTACGGCGGCGCAAAGACGTACGCCTCGTATGAAGCCCTCGTTAATGATCCGCAGGTGGATGCGATCTACATCGCCACACCGCATCGCTTTCACATCGACAATGCCCTGTTGTGTCTCAACGCGGGCAAGCCGGTCTTGTGCGAGAAACCGCTCACGGTCAGTGCTGCCGAAACGCAGCAGTTGATCGAGACGGCGCGCGCCAACAAAGTCTTCTTGATGGAAGCCCTGTGGACGCGTTACTTGCCCATCTACCAGCCCATCCGCGAATGGCTGGAGGCCAAGGTGATTGGCGATCTGCGCTTGCTGGTGTCAAACTTTGGCATCAACATTCCCAAAGACCCCGGCGAGCGCTGGCTCAATCCTGAACTGGCCGGCGGCACGCTGCTGGATATGGGCGTGTATCCCATCGCCGTGTCGCAGTGGATCATGAAGCAAACACCTCAGGCGTTCAGCGCGCAAGCCTATCTGGGCAGCACCGGCGTCGATGAGCTGACCGCCGCCTTGCTCAAGTACGAGAACGGCGTGATCTCGCAGTTCAACAGCAACTTCATCACCGACGGCGTGAACGACTTCATGATCTACGGCTCGATCGGTCACATCCGCATCCACGCCAATTTCTGGGCCGCAACCGAGGCCACCCTCGTGACCGCTGAGCAAAGCGTGACGGTTTCCAGACCGTTTCGCGGCGGCGGCTTTGAATATCAGACCGAGGAAGCCATGCGCTGTATCCGCGCGGGACTGCTGGAAAGCCCGGCCATGTCGCACGCCGATACGCTGGCGAATATGCAGTTGATGGACAGCATCCGGGCCGCCATCGGGCTCAAGTACCCTTTTGAACGATAAAGTTCTGCCAGGCTAGGCGAAAACCAAGCGGTGATATAATCATGACGGAGGAGCAACGCCATGGCTACAACACCATTGCCTGAAACGGTTCGCCAGGTCCTGGGACCAGCCGCCGCACACGATCTGGCAAACTGGCTCGAACAACGCTTGCAGACGCCGGAACCACCCATTTCGGCATTCGTCGCACGCCAGAAAATTAATGTTCTCATGTTGGAACAGGTCAGTCACTTGCTGCTGGCTGACGATCCTGAATTGGTCATGCGCGCCGATCGCAAATGGGTCTGGCGCGTGCCTGTTGACCTGACCTATCCCTCGCTGGGCCGGGTGGGCCGCGTCGGCGAAGTTGAGGTTGACGCCCATCACGGTGAAGTGCAGTACACGGCAGCCGATCTGGATCAGATCCGCGTTAGGGCGCAGCAGCTGTCTAGCCAGGTCCTGCCCGCTGCCTCATGAGTAGCCGTTCCGCATTTCCCCACTTCCAGCAGTCCCGCGACGGCTATTGCCTGTCCGCTTGCGCCCGCATGGTAGTGGCACACCTGGGTCGCAGTTTAAGTGAGACCGAGCTCAGCCAGGTGCTTGAGGCGCACGATTTTGGCTCTCCGAGCTCGCCATTCAGAAGTTGACTTCGCTTGGTTATCACGTTGAGTACCGCGAGTGGTCAATTCCGCAAGTGTTGGAGTTGTTGCAAAAAGGCACCCCGTTGATCATCTTCGTGCGCACGGCTTTCTTGGAATATTGGACCAAAGATGTGGCGCACGCCATCGTGTTGGTCGGCGCCGAGGCGCACCAGTCTTTCTCTGTTCATGATCCGGCCTTGCCAGGCGGCCCACAGACAGTCTCTTGGGATGGTATCTTGGCCGCATGGGCCGAGTTTGGCTATCGGGGTGCGGCTATTACCCGCGCCTGATCAGCCTGCCGCAACAATGTGACGTTCATCCCGCCTACTCTGTTACATTTGATGCATCCCTTGATTTGCCTTTTCGGGTTACTATAGAGTAGAATCTGAAACATCCTGATTCACCCGGAGCGACCCTTGAGCTGCCTGTATTACAGGCTGATTGCAGCCCAGACCATGAGCGTGGCTCGCCGCGAAGGGAATAACTATAGCTGGTGCCCACAAGCGACCTGATTTAGTCAGGTCGCTTTTTTTCACAATCGCCCAAACCCAAATCCACACCCAGGAGAATGATCATGTCCGAAACACAGAATCCCTTTGAAATCGCCCAGGCGCAATTCGACAAAGGCGCCGACCTATTGGGCCTGCCCGATGACGTGCGGCAGATGCTGCGCTGGCCGCTGCGCGAGTTCCACTTCCGCATTCCGGTCAAGATGGACGACGGCAGCACCCGCGTCTTCACCGGCTTCCGCGTGCAGCACAACGACGCGCGCGGCCCCAACAAAGGCGGCATCCGCTTCCACCCGAATGAAACCATCGACACCGTGCGCGCGCTGGCCACGTGGATGACGTGGAAGTGCGCCGTGGCCGATATTCCGCTGGGCGGCGGCAAGGGCGGCGTCATCGTCAATCCCGCCACGCTCTCCGTGACCGAAAAGGAACGGCTGTGCCGCGGCTGGGTCAATCAGATGTGGCGGAACATCGGTCCGCGCATGGACGTGCCCGCGCCCGATGTGGGCACGACCCCGCAGATGATGGCGTGGATGATGGACGAGTACAGCAAGCTCATCGGCAACTTTACGCCCGGCGTGTTCACGGGCAAGCCCGTCGATATGGGCGGTTCGCTCGGACGCACCGAGGCCACCGGCTACGGCGTCATCTACACCGTGCGCGAAGCGATGCAGCACCTCGGCCTCGATCCCAAGGCCAGCGTCGCCGCGATTCAAGGCTTCGGCAATGTCGCGCAGTATGCCGCCATCGGGTTCGTGGAGATGCTCGGCGGCAAGGTCGCGTGCGTCTCGTGCTGGGACGGCGGCGACAAGAAGCCGTACACCTACTCGCATCCCGACGGCGTTGATCCCAGGTTCCTGCAATCGATTACGGATCAGTACGGCACGATCGATCAGGCCAAGGCCAAGGCCGCCGGCTACGTTCAAGAGGATGCCATGGCCTGGATCGACAAGGAAGCCGACGTGCTGATCCCCTCCGCGCTGGAGAACATGATCACCGCCGAGACCGCGCCGCGCATGCACCAGCGCGTGCGCCTCATCGCCGAGGGCGCCAACGGCCCCACCACGCTGGAAGGCGACGCCGTCATCAAGCAGCGCGGCATCTTCGTCATCCCCGACTTCCTGTGCAATGCGGGCGGCGTGACCACTTCTTACTTTGAGTCCGTGCAGAACGATATGAACTTCTACTGGACCAAGGACGAAGTGCTGCAGCGGCTCGACCACAAGATGACCAAGGCCTTCCACGACGTGCTGGACATGTCGGAAGAGCGCAAGGTCTACATGCGCGATGCCGCCTACCTCGTCGCCATCGACAAGGTTGTGAAGTCGATGCGCCTGCGCGGCTGGGTGTAATTTCTTCCGCTGCTCAGACCTGGCAGGTCTTGAAGACCTGCCAGGTCTTTTCATGATAAGATTGCATCATGCTCGAACCCATCGGCGAAGCCTCCGACATCGTCCAGGTCTATTCCCAGCTCACGCAGTATCCCGTCCTCGCGCCGCAAATCCGCGAACGGATGCGCGAAGAGTTGTTCCGGCGCGGCATCGTCCGGCCTGATCGGCTGGAAGAGGAAGTGAAAGATCGCGCCATCATCTCGCAGAAACGCGAGGGGCTGAACAACCCGATGTTCGAAGAGGACGAGGGCATCTGGCTGCAGCGCCTGCGCTTCATCCGCGACTATCTGACCGACTTCTACTTCGCTCACAACCTGCCGATCGAACTGCTCGACACCCTCATCGACGACGTGGTCGTCCAACGCACGGGTCGCGCGCCGCGCGACGAACTGCACTTCAACCCCGAACTCGCGCCGCTGGAGATGCTGCTCAACAAAGCGCAGCAGTACGAGTCGCTGCCGACAGACGATCGAGCGCAAATTCAGCACCATCTCGAAGAGATCATCGTGGTGCTGGTGCGGACCGTCATCAGCGATCAATTGAACTTCGTGCGCATCGCCAAGACCTACTTCACCGCCGATGATTTCCGCGCCATCCGTTCGCGCCGCATTGGCAACGGCAAAATCGGCGGCAAAGCGGCCGGCATGCTGCTGGCGCAAAAGATCCTGGAAGTGGAAGCGCCCGAGCTGGCGCAGCACATCACCGTGCCGGAGTCGTACTTCATCGGCGCGGACGTGTTCTACGATTTCATCTCGCTCAACAACCTGGAATACAACCAGAAATACAAATCGGCCGATCAGATCCGCGAAGAATATCCGGTGATTCGCGCCGAATACGAGAAAGGCCGCTTCCCGGAAGAAGTGGCCGAGCGGTTACGCGCCATTCTCGATCGGGCGGGCAACACTCCGTTGATCGTGCGTTCATCGAGCTTGCTGGAAGACAACTTCGGCACGTCGTTTGCGGGCAAATACGAAAGCCACTTCTGCCCCAACCAGGGCACGCCCCGCGAGAATCTGCGCGAACTGACCACGGCCATTCGCCGCATCTACGCCAGCGTCTACAACCCCGACGCGTTGTTTTATCGCCGCCGCATGGGCCTGCTGGACTACGACGAACGCATGGCGATTCTGCTACAGGTGGTGCAGGGGCAGTCGTATCATCGCTACTTCTTCCCGGCGCTGGCGGGTGTGGCGTTGGGCCGCGCGCCCATCGTGTGGAATCCGCGCCTGCGCCGCGATGAAGGTTTTGTGCGCCTCGTCAACGGCCTGGGGACGCGGGCGGTCAATCGGGTGGCCGACGATTATCCGCGCCTGATCACCCTGAGCCATCCCACGCTGCGCCCGGAGACCTCGCCGCAAGCGATTCAACACTACTCGCAGCACATGATCGATCTGATCGATCTGGAAGTCAACGAATTTTCCACCGTGCCAATCAAAGATGTGCTCAAGGCTGATTACGATCCGCTGCGCTGGATCGCGTCGATCAACGAAGACGATACGCTGCTGCCGTTGGTCTCGCTGGGGCGCAACCTCACGCCCGATCGGTTTGTGCTCACCTTCGACAATCTGGTGCAGCGCACGGACTTCGTGCCCTTGATCAAGCATTCGCTATTGACGTTAAACAAGCGCTACAACGCGCCGGTGGAGATGGAGTTCGCCGCGACGATCACGCCGACCAGCGGACGCCCCAACGTGACGCTGCACCTGCTGCAGTGCCGCCCGCAGAGCAGTCTGCGCGAAGCGCAGGTGCGCCCCGCCCCGCTCGATCTGGCGGCATCCGATCGGTTGTTCATCTCGTCGCGCATGGTGCCGCAGGGCCAGGTCAGCGAGGTCGAGTATATCCTCTTCGTCAAGCCGCAGGTCTACAGCAACCTGCCCGCCGAACGGCGGCACGAACTGGCGCGCGTTATCGGACGCCTCAACAAGAACCTGGAAGGGCACAAATTCATCATGGTGGGGCCGGGCCGCTGGGGATCATCGAACATCGATCTGGGGGTGCCGGTCAGTTACGCCGACATCTACAACTCCAGTGCGTTGATCGAACTGGCCTATTCGCAGAAAGGCATCACGCCCGAACCGTCGTATGGCACGCACTTCTTCCAGGATTTGGTGGAGTCGCAGATCTATCCGCTGGCCGTCTATCCCGACCAGCCCGGCGATCTGCTCAACGAGGAATTCTTCAATCGCGCCAAGAATCAGTTGGCCGCGCTGCTGCCTGAATCCGCCGAGTACACGGACTGCCTGAAAGTCATCCACGCGCCGAGCGAACGACCCAACACCACGCTGGAAATTTCGATGGACGGCGAGCGCGCGGTGGCTTACTTTGCCAACACCCTTGAAGGACTTCGCCGCAACTCGACCGCCACCAAGCAGGAAGTGATTGTGTTGTAAGCGTACTCAGCCGTCATGCCCGAATGGCGTTATCGGGCATCCAGTGTAACGCCAGGCACATGGCGCTGCTTGGCCTCTGGATTCCCGCTTACAACTGCGGGAATGACGGACTGTTGTCTGTCACGAACGACGCTTCAATACCGCCTTAACCCCCAGCGCGCATGTTCCGCAATGATCGGATCAGCATCCCGCGCCAGCATCTCCAACGCCTCACGCGCTTCCGTCGATCCCCAATTACCTAACGCCACGGCCACATTCCGCAGCAAACCACGTCGCTTCGATCGAACAATCGGCGTTCCGGCAAAGCGCTGCTTGAAGGCTTCTTCGCTCAATTGCGCTAAGTCAATTAACCTCGGCGCGGCGCGATCCACATTGATGGGATAGAACGATCGCTCCTCCGTCGGCGCGGCGAAGCGCGTGGGCCACGGGCACACGTCCTGGCAGATGTCACACCCGAAGATGCGATTGCCCAGCAGCGGACGCAGTTCGATCGGGATGGAACCTTTCAGTTCGATGGTGAGGTAGGAGATGCACTTGCGCGCGTCGAGAATGTACGGCGCAGGGAAAGCGTTCGTCGGGCAGGCCGTGAGGCAGCGCGTACACGTGCCGCAACTCGCGGCGTTCGTCATTGCGAGCGCTTTGGGCGAAGCAATCTCAGTGCCAATCAAGAGAGATTGCTTCGTCGCAGACAACGCTCCTCGCAATGACGTGGTTGCGGGCTGCGCTCCGCGCAATGACGTGGTTTCCAGATCAACATCGGTGATGATGACGCCGAGGAACAACCACGATCCCCTGCGCGGATTGATCAAGCACGTGTTCTTGCCGATGAAACCCAGACCGGCGGCTAAAGCCCAATCGCGTTCGAGCACGGGGCCGGTATCGACGTAAACCTTCGTCGCAACCGGCATCCCCATGCCAGTTCTACGAGATTCTTCGCGCACAAACTGCGCCAATTCCTCAAGGCGCGGCCTCATCACCTCGTGATAGTCCACGCCCCACGCATAGCGCGCGATCAGCCCGCGTGACGGATCGCTCTTCACCTCGCCCGGCAGATCGATCGTGTAGTAGTTCAGGCCGACGACGATGACGCTCTGCGCGTTGGGCAAGACCCGCCGGAGATCAGAACGCCGATCGGGATCACGCGCCAGGTAGGCCATCTCGCCCATCATGCCGGATGCGAGCCAGGCGGTATACTCGCCAGCGTGGGGTGCAACTCCCGCCGGGGCAATACCGACGAGATCGAAGCCCAGTTCGACGGCGCGAGATTCGATGCGCTTGGTGAAGTTCATGATCGTTATTCTACACCATTCAAGCAGAGACCTGACAGGTGCGCCAGTGAGTCACCACGGCCAACGATCTGCGGGCGCACCTGTCAGGTCTTTCGATGCAGTGTGGTAAAATCTTCCCAGCCAGGGGCCACTCCCCTTACGCCTTACGTTTTACGCATTACGTTTTACGGAGTCTCCATGAAGTACCACCTTCACGTCTTCGGCTGCCAGATGAACGAAGCCGATGCGCAGCGCGTCGGGTCCGAACTCGAAAAGATCGGCCTGACCTATACCGATCACGCCCGCGATGCCGATGTCATCGTGCTGGACACGTGCGTCGTGCGCCAGAGCGCCGAAGACAAGGCCTACAGTTACATCACCACCCTCAAGCCCATCAAAGAGAAGCGGCCCGAGACAATCATCACCGTTATGGGCTGCATGGTGGGCGTCAAAGGCAACGGCACGTTGAAGAAGCAGTTCCCGTGGGTCGATGTGTTCATGGCTCCGTCGGAGACCGCGCCGCTGGTCAACTTCATGCGCCAGCGCGAGTCATTCGCGTTGATGGAAGAAGAGACGCGCCGCCGCCACGCAATCCAGGATGGCGATATTCTGCTCCCGGCGCACGAGCGCGGCTCGCTGGTGGCTGCCCACGTCCCGATTGTGTATGGCTGCTCCCACGCGTGCACCTTCTGCATCATCCCTTATCGCCGCGGGGTCGAGCGCAGCCGCCCCATCGGCCAGATCGCGCAGGAAGTGCGCTCGCTGGCCGAGCAAGGCGTGAAGGAGGTGACGCTGCTGGGCCAGATCGTCGATCGCTACGGCAAGGACTTTGGCGGCGATCCCGATCTGTCCGATCTGCTGCGCGTGATCAACAGCATCGACGGCCTCGAGCGGATTCGCTTTCTCACCTCGCATCCCAACTGGATGAATGACAAGCTGCTCGATACGGTGGCGGAGTTGCCCAAGGTGTGTGAGCACATCGAAGTGCCGGTGCAGGCCGGTGATGACGACGTGCTGCGGAACATGCGGCGCGGTTACACCGCCGACGACTATCGCCGCCTGATCGAGAAGATCCGCGCCAAGCTGCCGGGCACGTCCATCGCCACCGACATCATCGTCGGCTTTCCGGGCGAGACGGAAGCGCAGTTCCAGGCGACTTACGATCTGCTGGAAGAACTCAAACTCGACGTGGCGCACCTGGCGAAGTACTCCACCCGGCCGGGCACGGTAGCCGATCGCACCATGACGGACAATGTGCCCGAAGAAGAGAAGGAACGCCGCTGGCGCGTGCTCAACGATCAGCACGAGCGCATTTCGGGGATAATCAACCGCCGGTATCAGGATCAAACGGTGGAAGTGTTAGTGGAAGACAAGCACAAGGGCAAATGGCGCGGCCGGACGCGCACCAACAAGCTGGTGTTCTTTGAAGATGAGTCAACCGATCGGGTTGGGCAACTGGCGCAGGTGAAGATCGACAAGACCGGGCCGTGGAGCATGATCGGGACAATTAACAATGAGCAATGAACAATGAGCAATGAGCAAAAATCCCGCTGAGCGACAAACTCCAGCGGGATTTTACTTGTCGATTTGTCTACCTGTTTACTCAGTTTTCAGTAAGGTACGCCCGGATGTTGTGCTGCACGGCATAGGCCGCGGCTTCGGCGCGATTGGTCAGCGCGAGTTTGCTGAGGATGCTGCTGACGTAGTTGCGCACGGTGCCTTCGCCCAGGAAGAGCTGCTGCGCGATTTCGCGATTGGTCTTGCCTTCGGCCACCAGCCCCAACACGCGCATCTCCTGCTCGGTGAGCTGGCTGAACGCCGATTGCTCATCTTTGCGCTGGGCTTCGCGCACGCGGGCAAACACCCGCTGTGTCAACGCTGAATCGAGCAGCGCCTCGCCGCGCCCCACCGCCTCGATGGCGCGCACCAGATCATCGCCGCCGATTTGCTTGAGCACGTAGCCCGCCGCGCCCGCCGCAATCGCTTCAAAGAGCATGTCATCCTCGGCGAACGAGGTGAGCATGATCACCTTGATGTCCGGGGCTTCCGCCACAATTTCACGGCAGGCGTCGATGCCGCTGCCACCCGGCAAGCGGATGTCCATCACGACCACCTCGGGATGATGCTGCAGCGCCTTCTGCACGGCCTCTTTGGCGTTGCCCGCTTCATCGACGACCGTGAAGCCGGGATGCCGATCGAGCAGCGCGCGCAGTCCCAGCCGCACCACCTCGTGATCGTCTACGATGATAATTCGCAGATGTTTGTTCAAGCGTGAATTTCCTCGTGGTTAAGCATGTTTGGGCGCAGTTAGTATATCATATTTTGATCTTCTGCCACTTGCCGCCGTGGAAGCGCAGCCAGAAGAAGAACGCGCGCACGCCAAAATCTGAGCCGATGGCCAGCCACGCGCCGTTAAGTCCGAATAGACGTGTCAGCACATAGGCCAGCGGCACGCGCGTAATCCAGATTGAACCGACCGTGATGAACAGCGTCGTGCGCGTATCGCCCGCGCCGCGCAAACTGCCCGAAAACACAAACGAGCCGGCCATGAGCGGCTGAATCAGCGCCGCGATGTGAATGACGTTGACGCCATAAGCGATGACGGCTTCATCGTGCGGCACAAAAGCGCGCATCAATGGTTCGGCAAAAATAAAGAGCAGCACACCGCACACGATCATGATAACGAGCGCCAGCTTGTACGAGATGTAACCGCTGGCCTTCGATTTTTCCGGCTCGCGCGCGCCGAGGAATTGACCCACCAGCGTGGTCGCCGCCACGGCAAAGCCCCAGCCCGGTAGATACGACAGCGACATGATGTTCAATCCCACCTGATGCGCCGCATAGGCCGCCGTGCCCAGACTGGTGATGGTCATGGTCATTGCAACCAGCGCCCCCTGTAACAGCAATTGTTCCAGGCCGGCCGGCAGACCAATCTTCAGCACACGCTTGATTACCGGAATGTGAAGGCGCGGCCATTCATGCGGCAGCCGCACCCCGCCCCGCCCGTGCCACAACGCCCGCAGCACCAACAGGCCGCCCAGCCCGCGCGCGATCATCGAAGCCGCCGCCGGGCCGTTGGAACCCATATCGGGCGCGCCGCGTGTCAGATACAGCGCTAGTCCAGCATTCACCACCACCACGACGATCATGACCTTCATCGGCGTGCGCGTATCGCCGCTGCCGCGCAGGATGGCATTACCAACAAAGAGCACGGGCATCAATGTGAAGGTCAACGCCGAGAGGCGCAGGTATTCTGGGCCAACGGCGGCCACGGCCGGATCGGCGCCCAGCAGCACCATCAACTGCGGAGCGAAGATCAATGCCACGAAGGTCAACACCACACCAATGGTGACTGCCGCGAGGATCGACTGCTGCGTCGTGCGGTTGGCCTCGGCTTTCTCTTTGGCCCCGATCTGCCGCGCCACCACCGCGAGGCTGCCGGTCGCCACTGCGCCGAACACCGCAGCCATGACGTTGATGATCTGATTCGACAGGCCGACCGCGGCTAATGCTTCGGCGCTGAGATGGCCGACGACGTAGGTGTCGGTGAGACCGACCACGGCGAACAGGGTCTGCTCCAGGACGACCGGCCAGGCCAGCAGGACGACCAGCTTGACCAAAGCGGGATCGCCAAACCAATGCAGTATGCGATTCACCTGGATGGGTTGGGCAGCTCCGTCGGAATCGACAGCGGAGGCAGATGCCAAACCCCCAACGATTTTGCTGGGGGCTTCTGGCATAGATTCAATAGGCGACATTATGGATGAGCACCAGCCGCAGATTTGCGAAAGCCACTATACCACGCCCGGACACGGGAAACAATGCACACCCGCGCGCGCTTGTGTCAAACGCACGCGGGAAACAAAACTCCGCCACGACATGCACGGCGGCGGAGTTAAGATGGATAACGGGGGAGACTTACTGCGTGCAGCCCGCCCCGCCCGGGAACTTGCCCGGCATCGCGTTGGGATCCATGGTCAAGTTCGGCTCAATGTGGTTGCCCGACTCATCCCAGATGCGCAATTGCTGAACCTTGACGCGGCAGCGCCGCGAACGCATCAGATAATTCGCCGAGCCGCCCACCTTCTCATCCCAATTGCCTGTGTCCGGATTCTCCAGGGCGAAGTGATACTTGCCATCGCCGCCGCTGCCCCACACGCTGACATTGCACGTATAGTTGTCGCCATCATAGGTGCAGAATTGAAAATCGAAACCATATCCCAGCGGTTGAGTCACGGCCGGGCCGGTAGGCGAAGGCGGAGGCGCCGTGGCGACAGGCGAAGCTGGCGGCCTGGTCGGGCCGGGGGTGCGCGTCGGGCCGAGGGTTTTCGTCGGCAGCACCGTCGGCAGCACCGTCGGCGTGGCCGTCGGCGCATCCGTCGGCGGCGCGGTCGCTGTGGGCGTATCAGTCAGGCGCGTCAACGTGGTGGCGACGGGCAGCTGCGCCAACTGCTCAGCCGCCAAACCGGTTGCCTGCGCGTCGATCCAGCCGGTCACCCCGTCGAGCGTTTCGATACGCACCCACTGTCCATCGGCGGTGCGCGCTTTGACGAAGAACTGCGCGCCCGCCGGCAGCAGGCCCTCAATGCGCGCCGCAGCATCACTGCCGGCTTTGTCGCGCAGTTCGGTATCTTTCTGCAATTGCTGCACCTGCGTGGTCAACGGCGCGGTCGTGGGCGTGGCCGAAGGCGCCGTGGTGGCGGTCGGCGCCGCTGTGGTGGCGGTAGCCGTGAGGGTGGGCGCAGGTGCAACGCTGCCCTGCCCGCTCAACACCACAATGGCGCCGGCCCCAATGAGCGCCAGCACCGCCACCAGCGCTACAGGGATAAGCCAACCCGGCCGCTTCTGCGCGACAGACGGCGATGGCGCGACAGCGGGCGGTGCAGCCGGCCCCGCGGCGGCTCCGGCCACCACCGTTTTGGGCGCGGCCACCTGCGTCCCCGATTGTTCCTGCGGCGCTCCCACGGGCGCTGATCGCGGCAGCGGTGTGACGCCACCGCCGACCCGGCCCACCATGGTGGCCCCGGCCAGCTTAATCGCCGAACTCTTGGCCGCATCCGAGTGCGAATCTTCCGGCGACATGCCCATCGCCTTGCGCAGATCCGCCGTCATATCGGCCACCTTCTGGTAGCGATCGTTGGGATCTTTCGCCAGGGCCTTCAAGATCACCCGATTGAGATCATCGGAGATGTCGGGGTTCAGGGCTTTGGGCAGCGGCAACGGATCGTTGATGTGCTTCAGCACCACCGCCAGCGGCGTGTCGGCGTCAAAGGGCAGCCGGCCCAACACCAGTTGATACAACATGACACCCAGCGAGTAAATGTCGCTGCGCTCATCGCCGGGCTGGCCCATGCCCTGCTCGGGGGCCATGTAACTGGGTGTGCCCACCATGGCGCCGCTGGCCGTGAGGTTGGAGGCGCTGACGATCTTGGCAATGCCGAAGTCGGTCAGGATGACCTGGCCTTCCAGCGTGATCATCACGTTGGCGGGCTTCACGTCACGATGCACCATACCGCGCTCGTGCGCGTACTTCAACGCCGAGCCGACCGCCAGAATGATGCGCGCCGCATCGTCCGGCGCGACCCATTCATTGTTGGCTTCCAGACGCTGCAGCCGGGTCTTCAACGTCTCGCCGCTGATGTACTCCATCACCATGTAGTACACCCCGCCCTCGGCGTCGAAGTCGTAGACCTGCACAATGTTGGGATGGCGCAGCGTCGCCACCACCTTGGCCTCGCGCTCGAAGCGCGCCAGGAATTCTTTCTCGTCCGACAGGAAAGTGTGCATCATCTTGACGGCGACGTAGCGATCGAGGTTGGGCTGATAGGCTTTGTAGACCTCGGCCATGCCGCCGCGCCCCAGATGTTCGACGATGCGATACTTGCCGATCGTTTTGCCGATCATGGCGTCGTTCATGCGCGTCTCCCCTCGCTCTCCCGCCAGCGTTGATGCTCCACCTTGATGCAACGATCCATCACGACCGTCAGCCCGGCCGCATGCGCCTGCCGCGCCGCTTCGCGGTGAATGACGCCCACTTGCAGCCAGATCGCTCGGGCGCCGATGGCGACCGCCTGCGCGACGATCGCCGGCACAAATTCCGGCTGGCGAAAAACATCCACCAGATCGATCGGGTGTTCACGGGCCGCCGTGATCAGATCGGGATAGGCCGTAAAACCCAGCACCTGTTTCACGCGCGGATTGACCGGCACCACCGTGTAACCAGCCGAGCGCAGATACGCCGCCACATCGTAACTGGGCCGCCACGATTTATCGGACAGGCCGACAACGGCAATGGTGCGCGTGGTGCGCAACACTTCGCGAATTTGATCGTCGAGCGCCATTTACCCGATCGGCTCCGGCAGCGAAAACGTGACGTGCTCAGTCTGCAGCGTCTCGCCAGCATGAATCAGATCCACCCGCGCACGATACGCGCCCGGCATGGGCTGCCTCACATGCAGCGTCAGGGCCAGGCGGCGCTCCATCGTGCCGACGACGGTCAGGCTGCGTTCCTCGACGCCATCGGGCCGATACAAGATAATCTCCAGATTGGGATATTCCAGAAAAGGGGTCAGCGTGATGAGCAGGGCCACGCGCTGCCGATCGGGCGCAGGACGCGCCTGAAGCTCAGTGATGCGCACCTCGCGCGGCGGCAGCGGCACTTCGGCTTCATCGGCAAAAAACATCATCGACATGTGTCTCGGCTCCCAACCCGCTTCAAATTATACTACATCCACTTTCGTCCGGTCAGCGCGCCGGCCAACAAAGTGGTCAGCGGCACCGCCGCAACCAGGCCCAGGCTGCCCACCAGCGTGCGCACTACTTCCTCGGTGACGAATTCACGGTTGATGATCTGCCCGAAAGGCTGCGGAAAAATGGCAAACAACAAGAGCATGGGCAGTGACGCGCCCACGTAGGCCAGCACCAGCGTGTTCACGGTCGACGCGATGTGATCCTGTCCGATGTTCATCGCCCGCCGATAGAGCTCGCGCACCCCCAACAACGGATTGGCCGCCGAGAGTTCGAAGACCGACGACGCCTGGCTGATCGTCACGTCGTCCAGCACACCCAGCGCGCCGATGATAATGCCGGCCAACAACAGCCCGCGCGGATCGATGGGCGCGCCGGCGATTTGCAGGAAGCCCACTTCTTCTGATCCATAGCCCGTCAGGCGCGTCGCGTTGACAAAGATCGTCGCCAGCACGCCGGTGATGATCAGGCTGATGAGAATGCCCAGCACCGCCGCATGGGTTTTCTGCGACCAGCCATAGATCAGATACTGCGTGATCGACAGCAGGGCGAACGAACCTAGAATACTGACCAGCAGCGGCGGATAACCGGCCAGGATCAGCGGCAGGATAAACTGCGTGATCACAAAGAGGCTGATGCCCAGGCCGATCAGCGAGCGCACACCCTTCCAGCGGCTGACGGCGATGATGACGACGACGAACAGCGCCAGCAGGATCAAGAGTGGTCCCCAGCGGTTTGGTTCGGTGATAAAGTAGGTGTCACCGCCGTCGGCGCGCGCCACGCGCATGACCTGCACGCGATCGTCGGCGCGATACAGCACCACGCTGGAGCCAAACGTCTGTGTGCCGTAATCGACCGTGACGGCGCGGCCGGCGCGCTCTCCCGTGAGAATTTCCAGCCGCAGCTTCTGATAAGGCTGCTGTACGCCGTCTTGATCCAGCGCGCCTTCTTCGACGACTTCGATCACACGCGCTTCGACGGTTTCCTGGCTCGGATCGATCGCCGCCTGCACCTGCGGCGCGACCAGCCGCCCCAGAAAGCCCAAGCCCACCAGCAGCAAAACGGCCAGCACCACCAGCGACAGCGGCGGCCGTTGGGTGGAGTGAGAATGATCGTGGTGATGCAAGAACGCCTCCGTGATCTGTAATGCGTAAACTACCGCGTTATTCTACCATGTGCGTGGTGTCATTCCCGCACGCCCGCGCAGCGGGCAGGAATCCAAGACCCCAGCGCCGGTCGCCCGCTGACAACTTGGTGCACGACGCCAGCGGTTGACCCGCCGTGACAGGACTGATATACTTTTCGCGCTATGGTGTACTCACCCGTCCATGTTCCGCTGCTGCACGGCGCGGTTGGCATCCTCGACGAGCTGCTGCTGTTCGGCGCGCCGCTAATCGTGATCGTCATCATCCTCAGCATTGCCCGCCGGCGAGCGCGGAAGAAAAACCCGCCGCGCGAACGCGCGCCACGGGATTCTTCTGACCAACCGTCATCTGTCGAAAAATGAAACCCGCTGCGCGGGCCTGACGGTGCGCAAGCGGCGCGTGTCAGCCAGATTCGCTCACCAGCCGCGTCCGCGCGGTTGGCCGCGCGCAGCGGACGGTGAGCATCCTGACACTTCTTGCGCGCGCACTTGTTGAAAGGGATTTCTTGAAAACTGAACTCATCAACCAGTACGCTCACACCTGGCGCACGCTAGCGAGGATCTGCGGCCCTCACAGGCCGATGTGCTGGCCTGTATTGCAGTATCCTCTGGGTGAACTGAGTTCGATGCTGAACGAAAGCACCCAGGGCGCGGCCGAAGACAACTGGTTCAAAACCCGGCACCCGTCCAACGAACCGGACTGATCAGATGCCCCACATTACCGACGCTCAATTTCGCGAACGCTTCACGTCGCTGCACTTCAGCGGGCAGGATTTGCCCAAAAAGCCGCTCGATCGGCAGATTGTGCTCATCAGCGCCATCCTGGGAGTAGCGTCCCGGCAGTCGTACTCCGAAAAAGAGCTCAACGCCGAATTGCAGAAATGGGTACACCAATTTGGCCGGCGCTACGGCATCGATCACGTGACCCGGCGGCGGTATCTCATCGATGAGAAGTATCTGGTGCGCGACAGCGCCGGGGACGTTTATCAACGCGGCGCGCTCGAAACATTGACCGATACCTTCGACGCCGCGTTGTTCAAGCTCGATCTAGTGCAGTTGATTGACGCGGCCAAAGCCGCGCGGGAATTGAAGAAGCAGCAGTATCGCCAGCAGAACGAGTGAAGCGCGAAATCAACGAGGAGCCAGCATGAAAACCCGCATCCGCAACATCACCACCGCCGACATCGACCGTCACTCAAATGAATTAATGCGCGAGTTCTTTGAGCATTACGAAGAGGTGCGCGCGGCGGAACCGGACAAGCAGGACATTAACGTGATCTTCCAGGGCTGGGCCATTCAGAAAATATCCAGCCTGCAGCTCATCGTCGTGGAATTGACGCGCTGTCTGAACGCGTTAGGCGCCGCGGAGGCCGACAGCACGCCGCCGCGTCCGCGCCGCCGACGACCGCGTCCGTGAGCGGGACAACACCGCACACCCTTTCTCGGCCACGCCTGCGAGACGAGGCCTTACGCCGCTTTCAACTTTTCACATTCCTGCTGTAACAACTCCCACGCCCGCGCAATGTGCTGCTCCTCCGTGCGGATGTTGCCAATCGCCAGATGCATGACGAAGTTGCCGTGCAACTTCGTGTGCGAGAGAAACACCTCGCCCGTGGCGTTGACGGCAGTGAGTACACGCTCGTTGAAAGCGCTCCACTGATCCGCAGGGACGCTCGCCGGGCAGGCGCGAAAGTTCACCGTGCTGAACGGTACCGGCGCGACAACTTCCCAGCCCGGCGCCGCGCGCACCCAACCTTCAAACTCGTGCGCCAACCGGATGTGCTCGCGCAGCCGTTCAATGATGCCGTCCACGCCGTAAGTCCGCACCATGAACCAGAACTTCAACGCGCGGAAACGTCGTCCCAGCTGCACGCCGTAATCCATGAAGTTCGTTACCGTACTGCCCTCGGCGGTGCGCAGATAGTCCGGCAAAATGCTGAACGCGCGCTTGAGCACGTCGACGTGGCGCGTGTAGAACGCCGAAAAATCGATGGGCGTGAACATCCACTTGTGCGGATTCAGCACGAACGAATCGGCGCGCTCGACGCCGTTGAGCACCCAGCGCATTTCAGGGATGACCGCCGCGTTGCCGCCATACGCGCCGTCGACGTGCAGCCACACCTTCTCGCGCGCGCAGATGGCGGCGATTTCCGGCACCGGATCGATGCTGGTGGTGGAGGTGGTGCCGACGGTGGCGCACGCAAAGAACGGCAGACAACCCGATCGGCGATCGTCCTCGATCGCGGCCGCCAGCCGATCGGGCTTCATGCGAAACGCCGCGTCGACTTCGATCTGGCGGATGTTGCGCTGCCCGATCCCCAGCACGATGCCGCCCTTCTCGATCGACGAGTGCGACTGCGCGGAGGTGTACATCGTCAAGCGCGGCAAATCCGAGCGGCCGGCCATGCCGTCTTCACGGATGCGCAAGTTCAGCGCCTCGCGCGCCGCCGCCACCGCGATCAGCGATGAGATCGAAGCGGTGTCCATGATCACACCCTTGAACGTTTCCGGCAGGCCCACCATCTGGCGCAGCCAGTCCAGCACCACTTCCTCCAATTCGGTCGCCGACGGCGAGGTGCGCCACAACATACCGTTGACGTTCAAGCTCGCCGTGAGCAATTCGCCCAGAATCCCCGGCATGGAGCCCGTGATGCCAAAATACGCCATGAACGCCGGATGATTCCAGTGCGTGATGCCGGGCATGATCACCGCATTGAAATCGCGCCAGATGTCGTCAAACTCCTCCGGCGCGGCCGGCGGCTGTGCGGGCAGCTGGCTTTTCACCTCGCCGGGCTTGACCTGCGACAATACCGGATAGCGTTCCGGATGCTCGAGGTAGTCGGCAATCCAGTCGATGAGCTGCCGGCCATGTTCGCGGAAATCGCTGGGGTTCATATCGGTCATGCTGGGTTTCCTTCCAAGTCGAGATGGTGTGTCGCGGGCGCGCCAGGGATTCCCGGCAGCCCGGCGAAGACTAACGCGCAAAGTAGACGGCAGCTGCTTACGTGATCAACGTCGAGGAAGAAGCGGTCACAGCAGGCAGGCCGATGCGAAAAGTGGCGCCCTGTCCCACTGTGCTGGTCACACTCACCGAGCCGCCGTGTGATTCGACAATTTCCTTGACCAGGGCCAGGCCCAGGCCCACGCCCCCGTACCGGCGCTTGGTGCTGCCATCGACCTGGTAGAAACGCTGGAAGATCTTGTCCAGATGCTCCGGCGCGATGCCGATGCCGGTGTCGGCGACCAGCAGGATCACCTCATCATCCTGGGCAGTCATTTCGATCGAGATGCGGCCACCTTCCGGCGTGAATTTCAAGGCATTGCCCAGCAAATTATCCAGCACGCGCCGCAGGTGAATCGCATCGGCATAGACCTTGGGCACGCCGGGGTCTAGCGCCGCCGTCAGGCTCAGCCCGGCGTGTTTGGCTTGCGCCTGAAAATCAGCCACGGCCAGCTCCACCAGGCGCGCCAGATCGACCAACTCCATCTCCAGCTTATGCGTCTCGACCGCTAGAATGGCGAGCAGATCGTCCAGCATCTTGCTGAGCATGCGCGCGCGGCGCGTCATGATCTCCATCGATTCCTGCTGCGCGGGCAGCAGCTGGCCCAGGCCGCCGCCCAGCAACAACTCGGCATAGCCGCGAATGATGGCCAGCGGCGTGCGCAGTTCGTGCGACACATTCTGGATGAAGGCATTTTTCAGCTGGTCCAGTTCCTGCTGTTTGGTCAACGCGGCGCTCAATTCAACCGTCTGCTGGCGTTCCGCAGCATACAGGCGCGCATTCTCAATGGCGATGACGGCCTGCGCCGCCAACGCCGTAAAGAATTCAAAATCGAGCCGCTCAAAGGGCGGCTGCTGCCCGGTGCGCACCACCACCATCGTCCCCAGCAGCCCGCTCTGGGCGATCAGCGGCGCGCACAATAGAGACTCGTGCTCGTCAGGCGTGCCTGGAATGTTGACGTGGCGCGGATCCAGCTCGACGGCGTTCACCATCTCGGCCACGCCGTTCTGCGCCACCGCGCCGACCACGCCTTCGCCCAGCCGCAGCGGCGTGGCCCTGATCGCGTCAGCATACTCACCCACGGCCACCACCGCGCGCAGCGTCTGGCCGTCTTCGTCCAGCAGATAGACTTCACTATCCGCTGCCTGCAGCAGTTCGCGCGCGTGCGTGGCGATGCGCTCCAGCACGGTGTGCCGATCGAGCGATTCCGAGATGCGCCGGTTGATTTCGGCCAGCGCCGCAAACCGATCGGCCGCGCGCCGCACGTCGTGATACAGCTCCGCATTGCGGATGGCCACCGCCGCCGAATCGGCCAGCGTGGACAGCAGGTGCACGTCATGCTCGCCGAATGGGCGGCCGGCTTGCCAGCTGTACACGCTGAGCACCCCGCTGGCGCGCCCGCCTAAAATCAGCGGCACGCTGATGATGGCGTTGACCAGCAGCGACGTCCTGATCTTGAGCAAACCGTGGCGGTCCAGCAGGATGGGCCGGCCGCTTTGCAGCACGCGCCCCATCAGCGAATCCGTCACTTTGACGCGCAGGTTGCGCACGTGGTCTTCGGCGTTGGTGCAGCTGGCCCGCAGGTACAGCTCGCCGCTGTCCGCATCCAGCAGCATCAGCGCGCCTTCCTCGGCCTGGGTCAAATTCACGGCCGCCGTCACCACCAGATTGAGGATCTCTTCGATGTCGAACAGCGCCGCCACTTTCTGGCCCACGGTGTACAGCGCGTTGAACTCCTGCGCCTGCTGTTCGGTCTGGCCGCGCAGCGTGTCGCGTTCCTGCAGCGCGCGTCCGCGCCGCAGCCCGCGGCTGAGGCTGGCCTGCACGCGCAGCGTGTCCAGCGGCGGATAGAGCACGTCACACGCGCCGTGCGCCAGGGCCGCCTCAATACGCTCGAGGGATCGTTCGGGCAGAAGGGCCAGCGTGGGGATGAGCGCCTCGTGTTCGGCGATGAACGCCAGGTCGTCGGCGGCGCGATCGGACACGGCGACGACGAGGAGCTGCGGGCGCTGCGCCGCCAGCTGTGCGCGCGCGGCCGCCAGATCGGCGGCCTCAGCGCACGTCAAGCCGCCCGACCGCGCGATCTGCGCCACAAACCAGGCGCGCAGTCCGGCGTCACTGCCAATCACCAAAATGTGGCCCGTGGTCATGCGTTCCCCGACATTGTCAAAATCATAACACAGAACCGGGCCCGCCGGGGATTCCGAAGCGGTTACAGATTGAGGCTATGGTAAAATCGTGCTCCTAATCCGGCGCCATGACCATGCTGCTCTCCCACTTTCAAGCCCACACACTGCTCGAGGCGCACCGCCGCGGACGCGCGACGGCCGCCGTCTCGCTCGATCTGGGCCTGAGCACTACGGAGGTCACTCTCACACCCGATCGGTTGATCCTGCCCGACGCGGTTCTGCCGTGGAGCGAGATCGAAAGGATCATGCGCCACGACACCGCCTGCTTCAGCGTCGAGCGCGATCACGTTGAGATGATTCGCGGTTATTCCGATCTCACCGGGCGCGTCTATGGCCTGATGCCCACCGAGTCTGCGCCCACCATGTTGATCTCCGGCCTGCCTATGCATCGTATCAAGGGCACCGATCCGCACAAGGACACACTGGCCAAGATCACAGCCATCGCGCCGATCACAGGTCGTGTGTTGGACACGTGCACCGGCCTGGGCTATACCGCCATCGAAGCGGCGCAGACCGCCGAGCACGTGATTACGATCGAGTTGGATCCGACCGCGCAGCAGATGGCGCGTTACAATCCCTGGTCCCGATCGCTCTTCGACAATCCCCGGATCGAGCAGATCATTGGCGACGCTTTCGAGATCATCGCGTCATTTGACGATGGCGAATTTCACACCATCATCCATGACCCGCCGATGCTGAGCCTGGCCGGCGAGTTGTATTCCGGCGAGTTCTATCGCGACAGCTGGCGCGTGCTGCGCCGCGGCGGAAAATTGTTTCACTACATCGGCGATCCGGACAGCAAGAGCGGGGCGCGCACGACCAGAGGCGTGGTACGGCGTTTGCAGGAAGCGGGCTTCAGGCGCGTGGTCCCCAAACCGCAGGCTTTTGGCGTGGCCGCTTTCAAGTAGGTTTCGGCGCCGCGCGGCGCCGCGCGCTAACCGCGTTCGGGACGATCGTCTACCGGTCGCGCTCAGGCTCAGTCGGGCGTTTACCGGCCTCGCGCACTTGATGGCGCACGAACACGAGATAACCCACCGTGAACACGATCGCGAACATGAACCACTGCCCCGCATAACCCAGATGCGATCCATCGCTGAGATCCAGCGGCGGCAGCCCGGCGTAGGGCAGCGTCGTGTCCGGATCGGGGTCTGGCGCTTGCTGAATGTAGACGGGCAGCAGCGGATACGGCAGCTGCGCGCCGATCGCCTCGACGTTCGGGTTGTTCCAGGCCGTCAGGCGTTCGCCGGGAGCGGGCGTCGGATCGGTCCGAAAGCCGAGGCTGGTCTGCTGGCGCGAGGCGCGAATCCGGCCGCGCACGACCACCTCGCCCGGCTGGGCATACTGCGGCCACTGACCGTTCTCGGTTTCTTCGTACGGAATCCAACCGCGATCGACCAGCACCGCCCGATCGCTGCCGGCGATGCGCAGCGGCGTCAGCAAGCGCGCGCCCAAGGCGCCATTCCACGACTGTCCGCGCAGCGCGACATCCTGCGTGAAATCGAATTCGCCGCGCACGACGACAGATCGATATTCCATGTTGGCCAGATCGCCGCCGGGGGTGCGCGCCTCCAACGTCAGCGGCGGCAGATCGAGTTGATGCTGCACGCCGGCATTGTACGCGCGGCGCTCCTGCAGCCGCTCCAACTGCCAGACCGCCAGCCGCACCTGCACGACGATTGCCACAATGACCAGGCTGGTGGCGACGCGCCATTTGCGCGAAAAGAGTGTGTTGAGCATGAGTGAATTATAGCGGACAAAATAAACCGCGACCCGCCCTCCGCAGGCAAGCGCCGGCCAGGCGAGTCTGTTGCTTTGCTTCTGGCAGCAGACTTCACACGTCCGGCCGCGGCCGGCTGTCTGCCAACACCTGAATCATCCCTGGCTAAATCAGCCCGTTGCTCGCTACAATCTTGCGCGCGAACTTGCGCGCGAACTTGCGCGCGAACAGATTCAGCGGCGAACGCACGTGGCGAATTCTCCAGTCTCAATGCCCTCGCGGGCATTTTTGTTTTCTCACCGCGCGGCTTCTGAGGCAGTGATACGATTTGCGCCCGCGTCTCAATGCCCTCGCGGGCATTTTTGTTTTCTCACTTTTGTGGATGAGCCGGATTTATCGCCCGGTCAGCGAAGTCTCAATGCCCTCGCGGGCATTTTTGTTTTCTCACATCAGCTTTGAAGATCAGTCGTACACGAAAATAAAGTGGGTCTCAATGCCCTCGCGGGCATTTTTGTTTTCTCACTCGGGTAGAACGTGAAGTGCAAATCTTTCCCGCCGTGTTTGTCTCAATGCCCTCGCGGGCATTTTTGTTTTCTCACGCGCGATCGGCGCGAATTGGCCTCGCAGGGCATCAAGACGTCTCAATGCCCTCGCGGGCATTTTTGTTTTCTCACCAACATTGTTATCGGTGGTGGTGAGCAACTGGGTGAGTCTCAATGCCCTCGCGGGCATTTTTGTTTTCTCACATAGCGCGGGAGAAAGATGAGGACTGGTATTTATGTAGTCTCAATGCCCTCGCGGGCATTTTTGTTTTCTCACGTGAGGCGCTGATGCGCAAAGCCGCGGACAACGGAGTAGGTCTCAATGCCCTCGCGGGCATTTTTGTTTTCTCACCTGGAAGTGCAAGCGTATGAATTGACGCGGCAGAAGATATCGGCGGTCTCAATGCCCTCGCGGGCATTTTTGTTTTCTCACA
>CAYNML010000065.1:0-8510 GCA_964398185.1 uncultured Anaerolineae bacterium
GCGTTCATGGCGTACCTGGGCGTCGATGAGGAAGCCGTGAATCCTCCCGGAGGTTCAAAACCTCCGGGAGGATCGATCGATCATCATCAAGTCATCGTCGATCCGACGAAGCCGTTGGGCGAGGGGAACTCGGTGTTCGTGTCGATCTCGCCGGAGTGGGATCACGTCCGCGCGCCGAGCGGACAACGGGCGATCACCATCTCGACGCACACGCGCGCGGCCGAGTGGTATGCGCTGGCAAAGGATGAGGCAGCATTTGAAGATCGCAAGCAGCTGTATCTGGAAAGATTGGTCGATGCAACGACGATAGCATTGCCGCGGTTGAAGCAGCACATTAAGTTGGCGCTGCCGGGCACGCCGTTGACGTTCGAGCGATTTACGCATCGGGTGAGCGGCATGGTGGGCGGCTTCCCGCAAAAGAGTTTGTGGGCCGGCTGGGCGCCGCGCATCGATCCGGCGGTGTGGCTGGTGGGCGACAGCGTCTTTCCGGGGCAGTCGACCGCCGGGGTGACGCTGGGCGCACTGCGGGTGGCGCGCGAAATCGAGCGAACGGCGCCAGCGGCGCGGCAGGAAACGGTGGGGCGCGGATGGACAATCGGGTAGGCAGAGGCCGTTGCTTGCGGCAGGCCGATCAAGATCGCTTGATCGGCCTTTTTCATAATCCACGCTTTGAAATTGGATAGAAATTGTACAAATACTTGACAAGATGTTGAAATGGTTGTATAATCTTGATCAAGAAAGCAATCGACTTGAAGGAGAACCATGAAGAAATCGCCCTTGTTGCCCATTTTCTTGATCGTGTTCATCGACCTGCTGGGCTTTGGCCTGATTCTGCCGTTGCTACCGTTCTACGCGGAATCGTTTGGCGCGAGCGAGTTGACGGTGGGGGTGCTGCTGGCGTCGTATTCGCTGATGCAGTTGATCGGCGCGCCGGTGTTGGGCCGCCTGTCCGATCGGTATGGCCGCCGCCCGATTTTGTTGATCAGCCAGTTCGGCACGTTTGTAGGCTTTTTGATGCTGGGCTTCGCCAACGGCCTGGCGCTGCTATTCCTGTCGCGCATTGTGGATGGCATTTCGGGCGGGAACATCTCGACGGCGCAGGCGTACATCGCCGACGTGAGCGACGAGAAGAATCGCGCGAAGAATTTTGGATTGATTGGCGCGGCGTTCGGGCTGGGCTTCATCATGGGGCCGGCGATTGGCGGGTTTTTGAGCCAGTACGGCTTTCAGGCGCCGGCGTTCTTTGCGGCGGGCCTGTCGGCGCTGGCGATGGCGCTGACGTTTTTCATGCTGCACGAGCCGGAGCGCAAGACCAATTCCCGCCGTGAGTTTTCGCTGAAGGCGCTCAAGCGCGCGTTTGCCCATCCGACCATCGGTCTGTTGCTGGGGATGGTGTTCACATTCGGGCTGGCGTTTGCGATGTTCCAGACGTCGTTCGCACTGTTTGCCTCGGCGCGCTTCGGCTTCGATGTGCAGCAGACGGCGCTGGTGTTGACGTACGTCGGGGTGCTGAGCGTGGTGATGCAATTGGTGGTGGTGAAGCGCGTGGTCAAGCGGCTGGGTGAAAACCGATCGATTGTCGTAACGATGTCGGCGCTGGCGCTGGGATTGGTGTTGATGGCGGCGGTGCAGAATCCGCTGGCCTTGATCGTGGTGATGCCGATTCTGTCGTTCGGCGGCGGGGTGACGACGCCGGTGTTGACCAGTTTGATCAGCAAGTCGGTGGATCGCACCGAGGTCGGCGGGATGCTGGGCATCTCGACTTCGGTGGACAGCATGAGCCGGGTGGTGGCGCCGATTCTGGGCAATGCGCTGCTGGCGTTTGGGAGCGCGCTGCCCTCACTGGTGGGCGCGGCGATTCTCCTCATCCCGATCGGTCTGGCGCTGCGACTGCGCGGCCGGATGCAGGGACTGCCGGTGAATGGGCAGCCGGCGTATCTGCCCGTAATGAGTAACGAGTAATGAGTAACGAGTAATGAGTAACGAGTAAAACGTAAGGAAGTGTGATATGGGCAAGCGATTGAAGACGGGCGACCTCGCCCCGAATATTCAAGTGGTCAATGCGGACGGTGAGACGATCGAGTTGTCGTCGTTGTGGGCGGACAAGCCGGTGGTGCTGGCTTTCCTGCGCCACTTTGGCTGACCGATGTGCCAGGCAATGCTGGACCAGTTGGCCCAGAACACCGCATGGTTCAACAAGCGCGGCGTGCGCGTGGCCGCCGTGACGATGGGCAAGCCCTACGAAGCGAAGATGTTCTGCGCGCAGCGCTCGCCCGACGTGGTGTGTTTGTCGAATCCGGATCAGAGCGCGTACCAGGCGTTCGACATCGGCAAGATCAACGCGCAGGATGCGATCAATCCGGCGTCGTGGCGAACATGGATGAAGGTGATGGGGAAAGGGTTCAAGCCCGGCCCGCCGGGTGAGCAGGATGCCCAGCAGTTGGGCGCGACGTTCATTATCGGCACAGATGGCAAGGTTTTACTGGCGCATTACAACAGGTTTATGGGGGACAATCCGGAGATTGGGAAGTTGCAAGCCATAGTGAATGATCAATGTTCAATGATCAATGATCAATGAAGAACGTCATTGCGAGCCCTGCAAGGGCGAAGCAATCTACCGCTCCTGTGAAGGAGATCGCTTCCTCGCGCACAAAAACGCGCTTCTCGCCATGACGCTGTATAAGGTAACACGATGACACGTTCGATTATTTGGTTTCGCAGAGATTTAAGACTGGCTGACAATGCCGCATTACTGGCCGGGATCCGGCAGGGCGAGGTGATCCCGGCGTTTGTGATCGATCCGGCCTTGCTGAATTCCGATCGGGTGGGGCCGAAGCGCGCCGCGTGGCTGGCGGCGAACCTGCGCGAACTCGATCGATCCCTGCGCGAACGCGGATCGCAGTTGATTGTGCGGCGCGGCGAACCGGCGGGGGAGCTCATCAATCTGGCGCGCGAGACGCAAGCGACGAATGTGTTCTTCAACCTCGATCTGACGCCGTATGCGCGCCGCCGTGATCAACGCGTGGCGTTGGAGTTGGAACAGAACGGCCTCACGGTCGAATCGTTCGATGATATGACGGTACACCATCCCGAAGAGGTGGTGACGCAAACGGGGCGGCCTTATCAAGTCTTCACGGCGTTCAAGAAAGCGTGGCTGGCGCTGCCCAAGCCGGCGGCGGATGAGACTGAAGCGCTGCCTGAGCAGATGCCACTGCCGGAGGATTTGCGTCACCGCGAGCGCTTTGCGCGAAGCAATCTCGATCTCGTAGAAGGAGATTGCTTCGGCGTCCTACGGACTCCTCGCCATGACGCCAGCCTTGAACTACCAGCGGCCGGTGAAGCCGCGGCGCTCGATCGGTTGAATGATTTTCTGGAAGAGACGATTTACAGTTACGGCACAGGTCGCAACCTGCTGGATCGACAGGCCACGTCATTCTTGTCGCCGTATCTGCGCTTTGGGGCGCTGAGCATCCGGCAGGCATACTGGGGCGCGAAGGCGGCCATCGATCTGGCGCCTGTAGGGCGAGATGTTATCTCGCCCGGGCAAGTTAACAACTTGCCCCACCATAGCGCCGAAGCGTGGCTGAACGAGTTGATCTGGCGCGAATTCTACATGGCGCTGTTGTATCACTTTCCGCACACCATCGAACAGCCGCTGCGCGAGCAGTTTGCCAACTTCGAGTGGCTGGACGACGAGGATGCCTTTCGCGCGTGGCGCGAGGGGCGCACCGGCTATCCGGTAGTCGATGCGGCGATGCGGATGTTGAATGCCACCGGCTGGATGCACAATCGCGCGCGCATGATCGTGGCGTCGTTCCTGACCAAGGACTTGCTCATCGATTGGCGCAAGGGCGAGCGCTATTTCATGCAGCAGTTGATCGACGGCGACAGCGCCTCGAACGTGGGCGGCTGGCAGTGGGCGGCGGGCGTGGGCGCTGATGCGCAGCCTTTTTTCCGCGTGTTCAATCCCACCCTGCAGGGCCAGCGCTTCGATCCGGACGGCGTGTTCGTCAAGCAGTGGCTGCCCGAATTGCGAAACGTGCCGATCGAGTTGGTGCACGAGCCGTGGAAGTTGAGCGCAAGCGATCAGCAGAAGTACGGCGTCATCATCGGGCGCGATTATCCCGCTCCGATCGTCGATCACGGCTTCGCGCGCGATCGGGCGCTGCGGCATTATCGGCAGCGGCAGCCGGGTTTATCAACACAGGAAGTATTGAGATCACTAAAACGTAAGGCGTAAAACGTAAGAAGTCATTTTACGTTTCACGTTTTACGAATGATGGAGCAATTCATGGCAATCTACTTATCTTTGAAAGAACTATGGCGTTTGCGCGGACGCTTCCTGCTGGTCAGCATGGTCATCGCCTTGATTACCTTGCTGGTGTTGTTCATCGCGGGGCTGGCCGAAGGGTTGGGGGCGGGCAACATCGAGTATCTGTCCAAGTTGAACGCGGACGTGATCGTGTATCAGGAGAACTCGCAGCAGTCGATCAGCGCGAGCCGTCTCGATCGATCGAAGCTGAACGACGTGGCGCGCATCGAAGGCGTGCAGGACGTCGGCCCGATCGGGACGAGCAGCGCGACGATTGTGCTGCCTGACGGAGGCAAACCGTTCGACGTGTCGTTGCTGGGCGTGGAACCGGGCAAGCCGGGTGACGTGCCGGTGCGCGAAGGACAGACGTTCAGCAGCCGCCGCGCCAACGAAGTGGTGGTCGATCGCAATACGGCGTTCCGCGCCAAGCTCAAGCCGGGTGACAACGTCACGTTGAAGACCGTGCAGGGCACCGACGAGCAGTTCTACACCCTGCGCGTGGCGGGCATCAGCGACGGACAACAATTCTTCCTGCGCCCGTCGGTCTTCGTGCCCGACATCACGTGGGACAAGATCCGGCCCAAGGGCGTGGAACCGGCCGGCCGCGAACTGGCTTACAACGTCTTCGCGGTGAAGCTGAGCGATCCGGCGCAGTTAAAAGAGATGCAGCAGATCATTCCGCAGCGCGTGGAGCGTGTGGAGACGGCGGACATCGTCACGGCGTACAAGAAGACGCCGGGCTATGCCGAGCAGCAGGCCACGTTGGACACGCAGCGCATCTTCACGCTCATCATCGGTGTGCTGGTCATCGGCGGGTTCTTCCAGATTCAGACGCTGCAGAAAGTGCCGCAGATCGGCATGTTGAAAGCGATCGGCGCGCGCAATCGGACCGTGGCATTTGCGTCCATCTTCCAGGTGACGATCGTGACGATCATCGGCGTGGCGATTGGCACGGCGTTGACCCTGCTGCTGGCGGCGAACTTCCCGGTGACCGTGCCGATTGTGTTCCGATCGAATACGACGACGATTGCGATTGTGTCGCTGCTGCTCATCGGCCCGATCGGTGGTCTGGTGTCCGTGCGGTATTCGCTGCGCATTGAGCCGCTGAAGGCGTTGGGGTTGGGATAAGACCTCACCCCTAACCCCTCTCCTAAGAGGAGAGGGGAACAGGAGACAAACATGACGATTGCACTTGAAACTCGAGACGTGATGAAGACTTACAAGGTGGACGCGGGCACGATCAACGCGGTGGACGGCGTGTCGTTGAATGTGAAGGCGGGCGAGTTCGTGGCGCTGGTGGGGCCGAGCGGTTCGGGCAAGACGACGATGCTGGCGATGCTGGCGGCGCTGCTGAAGCCGACGAGCGGCGGCATCTTCATCGACGGGCACGACTTGACGAAGATGAATGAAGGTGAGCGCGCGCAGTTCCGCCGCGAGAAGATCGGCTTCACGTTTCAGGCCAACAACCTGGTGCCGTATCTCACCGCGCAGGAGAATGTGGAATTGATGCTGCGCTTGAACGGCAAGCTCGATCGCAAGGGCAAGGATCGCTCGAAGGAATTGCTGGCGCGGTTGGGTCTGGGCGAGCGCTTGAAGAACCTCCCGTCGCAACTGTCGGGCGGGCAGCAGCAGCGCGTGGCGATTGCGCGGGCGCTGATCCACAATCCCAGCCTGGTGCTGGCCGACGAGCCGACGGCGAGCCTTGACACCGAGCGCGCGTTTCAGGTGGTGGAGACGTTCGCCAATTTGATTCACGAACAGAACCGCGCGGGCATCATGGTGACGCACGACTTGCGGTTGACGCAGTATGTCGATCGGGTGGTGCAGATGCGCGACGGGAAGATTGTGGAGATCGTCGATAATCGTGCGGCCATTGCCGAGCAGGTGATCAAGCACGCAGACGATCATCACTTGGAAGGCATCCGGGTGAAGCCGGTGCTGAGGCCGCAGCCGGTGCTGGGCTAAAGTAAAGCGTAATGCGTAATGCGTAAAGAGATCATTCAGGAGAAATAGCAATCATGAAGAAGCAAGTAGTGGTGACAGGTTTACTGGGTCTGGCAAGTTTGATGTTGGCCGCGTGCGGCGGATCGACGGCGGCAGCGGCAACGCCCGCGGCTGCGACGACTGAGCAGGCGACAATCAATACACGTGCACTCGGCGCAGAGGGCGCACTGGAGCCGGTACAGTCGGTGGAGTTGAGTTTCGGCATCGGCGGTGAAGTGGCCGAGGTGCTGGTGAAAGAAGGTGACAGCGTGAAGGCCGGCGATGTGATCGCGCGGCTGGACAGCGCGGCGCAGCGCAATGCTGTGGCGCAGGCTGAAGCTGCGCTGGCACTGGCGCAGGCCAATCTGGCGAAGTATCAGAACGATCTGCCGCAGCAAATCGCCGCGACGGAAGCACAGATCAAAACAGCGACGGCGCAGATCGCGGCGGGCGCGGCCCAGCGCGATCGCAGCGTGCAGATGACACAGGCCGAGGCGGCTCTGGCGCAAGCGGTGTACGCGCAGCAGCAAGCTCAGACGGCGTATGATCGTGTGTTGGAATTCGAGCAATTCGGCGCGACGGAAGAGACAGCGCGGCTGGCGTTGAACACCGCCAGGATGAACACCGAAGCGGCGCAGCAGCGCGTGAATCAATTGAAGTCCGGCTCGGCGATCGATCGCGCGGACGGCGCGCAGATCGCGGCGGCGACGGCGCAGCGCGATGCGGCGCAGGTACGGCTCGATCAATTGAAGGCCGAACTCGAAGGGAAGACCGACAGCACCTTCGCGGCGGCGGTGAAGCAGGCTGAAGTCGCCGTGCAAAGCGCCAGGACCGCGCTGGACGACACCGAGCTGCGCGCGCCGTTCGCGGGCACTATCGCGCAGTTGAACTTCAAGCAGGGCGAGCGCGTGACACCGGGGATGGCCAAGATCGTGTTGGCGGATCTATCGGGTTGGCAGATCACCACCGACGATGTTACTGAAGCCAAAGTGCCGTCGATCGAGATCGGCCAGCCGGTGAAGATCACCATCGACGCGCTGCCGGAGTTGGAACTGCAGGGCGAGGTTGAAGCGATCGGGACGGTGGCGCAACTGAAGGGCGGTGATGTCACTTATCCGGTGACGATCAAGCTGATCGACAACGATGCCCGTCTGCGCTGGGGCATGACGGCGGCGGTGGACTTTTCACAAGACTAAAGTGTTGTTCGAGAGTCGATAGCAAGTAACGAGTAACGAGTAATGAGTAATGAGTAAAGGGCGTTTGTGGTAAATTACTCGTTACTCGTTATTCGTTACTCATTACGGAGGCATCATGTCCCGTCGGAAAAAAGTATTACTCGGCTTTGCCGGTGTGGCGCTGTTTGGAGTTTTCGTTTTGCCGTATCTGCTGCCGTTGAACGGACCGGCGCCGGTCGATCCGACGACGCTGGCTGATCCGAATGGCGCGTTCGTGCAGGCGGGCGACACGCGGATGTATTATCAGCAGGCCGGATCGGGTGATGTGCCGATCGTGCTGGTGCACGGCTTTGGGGCGTCGTCGTTTTCGTGGCGGGAGAACCTGGACCCGATCGCTGATGCCGGCTTCACGGTTTATGCGCCGGACATGCGCGGCTTCGGTCTCAGCGACAAGGGCTGGGACAAGACCATGTCGCAGGACGCGCAGGCCGATCGCTTGAAGGCGTTTCTGGACGCGCAGGAGATCGATCGGGCGGTGTTGGCCGGGAATTCGATGGGCGGCGGCATCGTCACCAACTTCGCGCTGCGCTATCCCGATCGGGTGCGCGGCCTCGTGCTGGTCGATCCGGCGATATATGGCGGCACGAACAGCGGCCTCGCTTCGACGCTGATCGGCCTGCCGGGCATTCAACGCTGGGGGCAGCACGCGGTGCGCTTCATCCTGGCGAATGACGATCGCAACGCCAGCACGATCAAGAGCGCCTGGTTCGATGGATCGCAGGTAACGCCCGACGTGTTGAGCGGTTACCGCCGCGCATTGCAAACGCCCGAGTGGGACATCAGCCTGCTCGCTTTGCTGCGCGACGGGATGAGCAGCAACCTCGGCGCGCGCCTCAAAGACCTGACCGCGCCGACGCTGATCGTGTGGGGCGAGCGCGACACGTGGATCTCGCCGGAGAATGCGCCGAAGTTGAATCAAGACATTGCTGGATCGCAGTTGGAGATCATCGAAGATGCGGGCCATGTGCCGCACGAAGAAA
>CAYNML010000065.1:8610-32156 GCA_964398185.1 uncultured Anaerolineae bacterium
GCTGGATCGCAGTTGGAGATCATCGAAGATGCGGGCCATGTGCCGCACGAAGAAAAACCTGAAGAGTTTAACGGGTTGGTGATAGATTTTGTGAAAGGGCTGAACCCATGAAGTTTCCCAACGTCAAAGCAACCAGTTTAGCGAACAAAGCGTATCAACTGCCGCGCGATTTGGACGGCGAGTTGAATCTCGTCATCGTGGCGTTCAAGCAGTGGCAGCAGAATTGGGTGGATACGTGGATTCCAGCGCTGCAGGGTTTAGCGTACCAGCACCAAAACTTGCGCGTGTACGAGATGCCGACCATGTCGCGCTTCAATGGAATCTATCGCTTCATGATCGACACGCCCAGCGCGCCTCTGCTGCAAGGCAGCGGGTAAGGCGACGGTATGCGGGCGGGCATTCCCGACAAAGCCGTGCGCGCTGCCACGCTGTGCGCTTACATCGATATTCCGCCGTTCGCCAAGGCGCTGCAACTGCCGAGCAACGACACGATCTATCTGTTCCTGCTCGATCGCTCCGGCGAGATTCTGTGGCGCGGGCAGGGGGCGTTCGATCAGGCGCAGTTGGGTGAACTTGCAGCAACGGTAGAACGGCTGACGGCGGCAGCGTGATCGGCTGAGTCTTCAAGCACAACTTTCGAAGATACAAAAGACCTCGGACGGAAAATCCGACGAGGTCTTTTGTTTGACGCAAATCGAGGCGCGGCTTATACTCTCGTTGCGAGGTCGTATGTCCAAAAAACATCTCAAGCCGGTGCATCCCGGCGAAGTGCTGCTGGAAGAATTTTTGAAGCCCATGGACCTGAGTCAGAACCGGCTGGCGCTGGATATTGGTGTGCCGCCGCGTCGCATCAACGAAATTGTCCTGGGCAAGCGCAGCATCACGGCGGATACGGCGCTGCGCCTGGGCCGCTATTTCCGCATGTCGCCGCAGTTCTGGCTGGGCCTGCAAATGGACTACGATCTGGACGTTACCGAGGATAAGTTGGCTAAGCGCCTCGACCGCGAGGTGAAGTTGTACGCCGTAGCGGCTTGAACGTACAGACCTCGGAGGTTGTTGCTATGCCGCTGGCCGTGCCCGCCATCGATCCAATCGATGATGTGACCCGGCCTGCTGATCAATAAAAACCATCGAGGTCTTGTGTTTGACGTGAAGAGAGACGCGGCTTATACTGGTAAGCATATTCTATCTCAGTGAGATCGATCTATGAAGAAATCTCGAGTCGCCGTGTTTGTAATACTCTTCGTCATAGTGACAATAGGGCTAATTGCCTATGCCAACCGCAAATATGAGTTAAATATTGGCGCTCTCGTTGACGAATTGATGCAGGAATACCCTCTAGAGACTAATCTGCATGTAGTTGTTTTTCAGGGCAGCGATTTACCAAGTACTTATGGCTCACATTTCATTGACGATATCTTTCTTGAGCAAGCTATTCCGAGTCCCGGTATCTATGATAACGGGACAGTCATTTTCTCATGCGAAACAGCAGACTGGCCGCCAATCTGCATTAGTCATCTTACAGAAGAGCGAGTTGAAAAGCTAATCGACGATCTCAAGAACACAGGAATCTTTACTTGGACTCCCCCACACATGTCACTTTCGGGGCCGAGTAGTTCCGAAACACTTACTATTCGTACTTCAAAGTTATATAGCCCTCATAGGTGGATTACGGGTAATCGCGCTTCTCCATTATTGTATGGTCCTAATCCGCTCACTGAGTCTTTGCAGATTATTCACGAATTCATTGAAGAAGCGCGAGGGGTGGTACAGCATTTCGAGCCTGATCTTGTAGCCTTAGCGCTAAAAGAAAGATGCACATCCCGCGATTACTTATCTCAATCAACGTGTACAAATCTTGAAGCGTGGCCCTTTGATTTTTTGCCGCCATATGACGCCATGGGAACTATGAACTGCGAACGTGGATTAGAAATACCTCAACCATTCGCAAAAATCAAGCTGGCTATTCCAAGTCTAAACGGACGAGCACTTCATATGTTTCAACATGGGAATAGAGTTGTGCAAATAGAAATACGGCCCTATTTGCCAGGCGAAAAAGTCAGGGTAGCTTGTAGCGATGATCGCTGGGATTACATGTATCCTAAATACGATAGCTTGCCCCTTTATCCCATCTCGACATCAACGCCATAGCAAAGATATATCTGCGTCAATTTCAGTGAGGCTAAATTTGCATCTTCCACAACCGCCGCACAGGTCGATCCTCTGGATAAACAGTCGAAGCCGCGCTCTCAATATCGAACTCGAACAAGATGTACCGATCTGCTGGCGCATAGCCAGCCAGGCTCACCGCCAACGCCCGCAGTTCCGCGTCATCGAGCAGATGCGCGTGACCGGTGATGCTGAACTCTCCGCTCGCCCCGCTGTTGTCACTCACCGCGCAATGAATGGCATAGCGTCCATCGCGTTGTAGATCGTGTCCTTTGGGCGAGGTCGGTTCCATGAAGACAAAGAAGTGACCCTGGCCGATGATGGGCGTCATCGGATGGAGGCGCGGCGAGCCGTCCTTGCGGATCGTCGCCAGGTAAGCGACCTTACCATTCAAGCGTCCCGCGCCAAACGCGGCGAGTTCGGGTTGTTGCTCTGCGAGGATTTTCCAGGTCATAATGACACCTTGGGCATCGTCATTCCCGCGTGCTTTCGGCGGGAATCCAGTGGTGCATCAGCAAGCGTTGTTTACCGGTGCACTGGATGCCCGATTACTACCTCGGGCATGACTTGCGACTTATCGCTTGCGCTCTTTCGGCGCGTTCAACTTCACGGCCTCGCGAATGAGCGCCTTGAGCGCGGCCTCATCGACTGGGTCGTCTTCGTGGAAGTCGATGGCGCGCACCGTCTTGCTATCCAGCCGTGTATTGAAGAGCTTCTTCGAATCCTTCAGCTGCGCCCCTTTGGGAAAGGTCAACCGCACGGCGTTCTTGAGCGTATCGGCTATGCAGAGTATTCCAGCATGCGACCAGACGGGGACACCCTCTGGTCTGGAAGGCATTTTCCACTTCACTTCTTCGACTATGGCAGGATCGGCTTGCTTGATCACGGCGCGCAGGCGGGCCAATTTCCTGCCTCGCCAGCCCTCCGTCGCCTTGATGATGGCATCGATCTGTTGAGACGGGAACTTCTCTTTCGGGGAAGGTTTCGTACTTGCTTTCATACTCAGCTTACCACTTTCTTCTCTCCCTTTAGAAATCCACCGGACGTCTTTACTTCGTGGTTGGCGTTGGCTCGATGAGTATGCCGCTTTTCGAGACTTCTGGTTCGGTGCATTGGTTACGATTGAAGCAGCAGGGTCTGCGTTCGCCAGACCTGAGCTTCGACATGGCCACCTCGATGCGATGGCTGCGCGTTTCCCGATTGTTGGTGGCGCGGATCCAGCGGAGCCAATCCCAACGCGCCATGGGCGTGATCTTCACCCACAGGGCGTTCGCCTGCGGGTCGGACTTGAGTGCCTTGTTCAAATCTGCCGGCACCTCAGGCTCCGGCCACTCTGTAGACGGCTCGATCGCCAGCGTGACCGGATGGCTTGCGTCGATACCGGCAGCTTTACGCAGACCGGAGTCGATCCTAAACCAGTGGCTTCCCTTGCCGTCCGGTTCGAGTACGATTTTAGAACGGAAACCGTTAATCGTTCCCTCGACCAGGGTCATCCCCCGCGAGGGCAGCTTGGCGCTCGCGCTCGCGGGCAGCCTGAGAATGGTCCAGTCACCGATTTTGACCGGGGTAGTTTCAAAGCGGATGGTCGTCATGTCTCTGCTCTTTAGCTCACCGCTTTCTTCACCAGCGCGGCGATCTTCGCCTCAGCGGCGTCCGTCAACTCCGTCAGCGCGAAAGAGGTCGGCCACATGGCGCCGTCGTCGAGGTGCGCATCGTCGTTGAAGCCGAACGTCGCGTACCGCGAGTTGAACTTCGACGCCGGGGTAAAGAAGCAGACGACCTTGCCCTCTGCGTTGGCATACGCCGGCATCCCGTACCAGGTTTTCGGCGCGAGGACGGGTGCGCTGGTGGTGATGATTTCATGGAGCCGCCTGCCCATGGCGCGATCCGGTTCCGGCAGCGCGTTGATGGCCGCGAGTGCGACACGTTCTCCTTCCGCCCGGTTCTTGTTCGCGCGCTCTTCGGCTTTCAGTTCCTGGGCGCGCGCCTTCATCGCGGCTTTTTCCTCGGCCGAGAAGCCCGAGGACTTCTGGCTGGTCGCGGTGGCACTTTTGGCGGATTTCGGTGTGTCCTTCTTGGTGCTCATGGAAAACTCCTTCTGCTGAATTGGAATGAAATCAAGCGGCTTGACCAAGCCTTCGTTCGTAGCAAGATTATCCGCTGTAGCTAAGCAGCTCGTCAAGCCGTCGCTGTAGATAGGCGCACTCGGCGCGGTTGCTGCATAAGGCCAGCGCTCGCTCGTAGGCCTCGGCGGCGGCCTCGCGTTGCTGGGTGCGACGCAGCAGATCAGCACGGGCCGCGTGATAGGGATAGTAGCCGTCCGCTTGATCTTCCAGATCGAGCAGCCGCTGCAAGCCCACGGAAGCGCCATACGCCATCGCCACCGCCACAGCTCGATTGACCTCGACGACGATCGAGGGCGTCATCCTCGCCAGCATATCATACAGTGCGGTGATCTGCCGCCAGTCGGTCGCCTCCGGTGTTGGCGCTTCGGCGTGCAGTGCGCTGATCGCCGCCTGCACTTGATAGGGCCCCGGATCGTTGAGGGTGAGAGCTCGATCGAGTATGGCTACCCCCGCGCGGATCTTTCCCTGATCCCAACGGGAGCGATCCTGTTCGTCGAGCAGAATGATTTCACCCGCGGTATTGAGTCGCGCCTCACGCCGTGAATCGTGCAGCAACATCAACGCTAACAAGCCGTGCGCCTCGGCACTCTGCGGCATCAGCGTCACCAGCACACGGCTCAGTCGAATAGCTTCCGTGCATAGTTCATGACGCGTGAGCCTATCTCCACTCGAAGCGACGTAACCCTCGTTGAAGATGAGGTAAATCACCGCGAGCAGCCCCTCGAGCCGTTCGGGCAACAGATCGGCCGGCGGCACCCGATAGGGGATGCCCGCGTCACGGATTTTCCTCCGCGCCCGCGCCAGCCGCTGCGCCATGGTCGGCTCCGCAACGAGGAACGCCCGCGCGACTTCCGGCGTCGATAGGCCGCCGAGCGTGTGCAGCGTCAGCGCGACCTGCGCTTCCAACGCCAGCGCAGGATGGCAGCAGGTAAACATCAACTTCAAGCGCTCATCGGGCAGTGAGTCGTCCATCTCAGGCTCAGCTTGCTCTGCGGAATCGTCGAGGATGACGGCATGACGCTCCTGCGTGGCCGCGCGGCGCAGCCGATCGATGGCCCGCCGCTTGGCGACGGTCATCAACCACGCGCCGGGGTTGCGCGGAACACCGTCGCTGGCCCAGCGTTCCAGCGCATTGACCAGCGCATCTTGCAGCGCATCCTCGGCCAGCGTGAAATCACCCAACTGGCTGATGAGCGCCGCCAGCACGCGGCCGTGTTCTTCGCGAAAAGTTGTCTCGATCTGCGCGGCTGCCGTCATCCCTGACCTGATCTGGTTAGTCCGGCGCCCACAAGGGGCAAATCTGGATCGAGCCGTATTTGACGGTGGGAATCTTCTCTGCCCAGCGCAGCGCTTCGTCGAGGTCGGCGCACTCGATCACGGAGTAACCGCCCAGTTGCTCGTGCGTTTCGGCGAAGGGGCCATCGGTGATCAACGTCTTGCCATTCCGCAGGCGCACGGTCGTCGCGTTGGCGCCAGGCGCCACTCCACCGTTCGACACCAGCACGCCGGCGGCTTGCGCTTCCTGCATATAGTCAAACCAGGCTTGCTGCACAGCCTGCAGCTCTTGTTCGGTTTGTGGCGCTTCAGCGTCGTTCGCGTACATCAGCACCAGGTATTTCATGATTTTATGCTCCTCTTGGCTGGATTTTTGACTGAATAGATTATCCACTGTTTCTGGATTTCTATAAATACGTCGCGCAGGCAAGCGCCAAAATGACAGGTTGGCTGGGAATTTTCAAAAATTCGTGGAAACGGCCATGTTCGCTTCCTCCGCGTGGCGTTTGACGTCCACCGCTTCGCGTCTTATACTCAATTTATGCACCCATTCGATCACGCCACCGCCGAAGGCATCCTGTTCACCGATCAATACCAGCTTACCATGGCGCAGCTGTACTTTCGCCACGGCCTGCACGAAACCGTTGTGCAGTTCGAACACTTCTTCCGCAGCTATCCCGATTACGGCTCGCACAAGGCTGGATACTGCGTCAACGCCGGACTCGAATCGCTGTTGCAGTGGATGCAGTCTGCGCGCTGCCGTGACGAAGACGTCGCGTATCTGCGCAGTCAGCGCGGTGCAACGGGCCAGCGCATCTTTGACGATGATTTCCTCCACTGGCTGCGGGCCAACGGCAACTTCGACGCGCTCTCACTGCGCGCCATTCCCGAAGGCCGCCTCGTGCACCCCAACGTGCCGCTGACCGTGGTGCAGGGTCCGCTGGCGATGGCGCAAATCCTTGAGAGTTCGCTGCTCAATCATCTCAACTATCAAACGCTCATCGCCACCAAGGCGGCGCGCCTGCACGAAAGCGGGCGCGGGCAATTGCTGTTGGAATTTGGCATGCGGCGCGCGCAGGGCAGCGGCGCCAACGCCGGGACGCGTGCGGCCCTCATCGGCGGCGCGGACTTCTCGTCGAACGTCGGCATCTCGCACGCGCTGGGTTATCCGCCCAAAGGCACGCACGCGCACAGCATGGTGCAGATCTTCATGGCGTTGGGTGAAGGCGAACTCGGCGCGTTTCGCGCGTACGCTGATCTGTATCCCGACGATTGCCTGCTGCTCGTCGATACGATCAACACGCTGGAGAGCGGCATCCCCAACGCCATTCGCGTCTTTGAAGAGCTGCGTCGCAAAGGACACCAGCCCGTGGGCATCCGCCTCGACTCGGGCGACCTCGCGCATCTCAGCATTCAAGCCGCCAGGATGCTCGACGCCGCCGGTTTCCCTGATGCGAAGATCGTACTATCCAATCAACTCGACGAACTCGTCATCATGCAGATCATCGCGCAGATTCAGGATGAGGCAGCGCACAGTAGCGCGGCGCACAACCGTTTCGACGCGGATTCAGTGATCAATCGCTTGATCTATGGCGCGGGCACGAATCTGATCACCTCCGCGGGCGATCCGGCGCTCGATGGCGTCTACAAACTCGTGGCGGTTCAACAAGCCGATCGCTGGATCCCGGCGATCAAGATTTCTGAATCGCCGGCCAAGACGCTGAATCCCGGCCACAAACTCGTGTGGCGCATTTATGATCGACGCGGCAAAGCCACCGCCGATCTGCTGAGCCTCGACGACGAAGACCCGCGCGCGATGACCGACCTGCTGCTGCATCATCCATCCGATCATGCGCGCTCTCGCACGCTGCATCGAGCTGACATTCAAGAGATCGAGCCATTGCTGATCGATGTGTTGAAAGACGGACGACTCGTATACGACCTGCCGACCATCGAAGACATGCGCGCCGCTCGCCGCGCGGACATGAACCGGCTCGATGCCGGTGTGCGCCGCTTATTGAATCCGCACATCTATCACGTCTCGCTGACGCAGCGCCTGTGGGAGTTGAAGCAGCGGTTGATTGAGTCGGCTGCGAACAGTGCTTAACAAGTCATTCCCGCGTGCAGTTGGCGGGAATCCAGAAGTCCTATCGGTGTGAGTTATCAATCGTCACTCTGGATGCCCGATAAAAGCACTCGGGCATGACAATTCATGGAGGAACACATGACCCTGTCATTCATTCCGGGAAATACCGTCGAAGTTCCTGAGATCACCTATCAAGCCGAAGTCACACTGCCCGCCGCCTCGACGGCCATGATCGTCGTCGATATGCAGAACGACTTCGTCAAGCCGGGCGGCACGCTGACCAACGCCGCCGCCGAAGTGATGGTGCCGCGTCTGGCCGCGTTGCTTGATCGGGCGCGCGCGCAGAGCGTGCGCATTGCCTACACGCAGGATTCGCACGTGGAAGGCGATCCGGAATGGACCATCTGGCCGGAGCACTGCCGTGTGGGGACGTGGGGCTGGGAGATCATCTCAGAGTTGCAGCCGCAGCCCGACGATTTGATCTGCCCCAAGAACCGCTACGATGGCTTCTACGGCACGTGGCTCGATCACTTTTTGACGCGCGTGTGGCGCGTACAGCACCTCGTCATCGTCGGCACGGTGGCGAATATTTGCGTGCTGCACACGGCGGCCTCCGCCGGACTGCGCTGGTTCAACATCGTTATCCCGGCTGACGGCGTCTCAGCCCTCACCGATTTCGATCAGGCAATGACCCTGCGCCAAGCCTCATGGTTGTATCTGAGCAAGGTCACATGCAGCACGGCTGATGTTCACTTTGCCGCTTAGTGAGTGAAACACAAACACCCTGATCGTCACAATCCGATCAGGGTGTTTGCGTGTGTGATGATTGGCGGTTTAACGCCGCTTACGCGGCACTTCCACCAACTCGCGCGGCGTGATCGACCACGCCGTCGTGCTCACCCCCAGCGGCATGATCACCAACCCCTGTTCCTGGGCCAGTCGATCGATGCGGCGCTGCAAATACGGCGAGAAGTAACTCGCGTACCTGGCCCACAATTCTGGCAGCTTCCAGTCGTCGCCGCGCACGGTGCCGCGGCAGATCGCTGAACCGCAGTGGCACTCGAATTCGTCGTACGGCGTGCAGTCGGTCATGGCGTAGTCGAAGCATACCTCTTCGCCCACCTCGATGTCGCGCAGAGCCACCAGCGTGATCTGCCCGCGCAGTCCCAGGTTGGGATCACACGAGTGGTTGATGAAGTCGGCGCTCTCCGCGCCGCCGATCGTGGCTAAGTACAAGCCCTCTTCGATCTGGACCGAGTGCTGCTGCACGTCGTGCGGCAGCGCGTCCAGTTGTTCGGCATTAACGATATAGCCGCCCCACACCGACACAATTTCGCCGGCGGCCACGGCTTCCATGGCGTAAACGCCAAACCCGCCCTTCTCAGGCTCAGCCCGTACTTCGAGTTTGGGTGAAAGAAAATGTTTCCCCACGTTCATGTTTGTCTCCTTTGTGACAAAGATGAACGGCACACCCGCCGTCTTTCACGTCGACAGGTATGCCGCTTTTTAGTGTAGCGTGGCGCGGACTATACAGCTGATTATCCGGTGATGCAATGCTCTGCGGGAAGTTTCACCGAGGTTTCACGGTGCACGCCCGCGAGACGCGGGCTGCGAGCCGCTATGGATTTTTCCAGCCCGCGCCGGTATTCAAACACACAATTTTCTCATGCGGCCTTAACCAGCCCCGATTGCGCAGCTCCTGTGCCGCAACAAGCGTGGCCGCGCCTTCGTAGGCCGCTGAAATCCCTTCGACGCGCAGCAGCGCTTCCGTCATCTGCACGATCGCCTCGTCGCTCACCGCAATGGCCGTGCCACCGCTGGCGCGGATCGCGCGCAGCATCATCCGATCGCCCAACGGCTTAGGGACACGCAGTCCCGCGGCGATGGTGTGTGCGTTTTGATGTAGTTCACTTGCGAGTTGATCTTGCTCGAACGCGGTCACGATCGGCTGGCAGCCGATCGCCTGCACGGCCACCAGGCGCGGACGCTGCGATCCGATCCAGCCGAGCGCTTCCATCTCCTCGAACGCTTTCCAAATCCCGATGAGGCCCGTGCCGCCGCCCGTCGGATACACGATCACGTCGGGCAGTTGCCACTGCAAGTCCTGCGCGATCTCATAGCCCATCGTCTTCTTGCCCTCGACGCGATACGGTTCTTTCAGCGTGGCCAGATCGAACCAGCCGTGTTCTTTCGCGTCTGCGGCGGCGAGGCGGCCCGCGTCGTTGATCAGCCCAGCGATCAAGTGTACGTCTGCGCCCGCCGCGCGGCACTCATCGATGTTGGCAGGTGGCGCGTCTTGGGGCAGGTAAACGTGAATCGCCAGGCCCGCGCGCGCAGCGTAGGCCGCCGCCGCACCGCCAGCGTTTCCTGCCGTCGGCACGACGAATTCTTTCACGCCCAACGCTTTGGCGCGCGTTACAGCGGCGGCCATGCCGCGCGCCTTGAACGAGCCGGTGGGATTGCGGCCTTCGTCTTTCAGCCACAGATCGCGCAAGCCCAGCTGCGCCGCCAGCCGATCGACACGCAGCAGCGGCGTGCCACCTTCGCCCAGATCGATCCGTTGAGTGAGATCGTCGATCGGGAGCAGCTCCGCCCAGCGCCACAGGCTGGCGGGCCGTGCTGCACAGCGATCGCGATCAAGTTCACGCCGCGCCCGATCGAGATCGTATTGTACCCATAGCGGTGCGTTGCACTTCACGCAGAGGTTGTGCAGTTCGTCTGCGTTGTAGGTCTGGCCGCATTCGGAGCATTCGAGGTGAGAGAGGTAGGTCATGCTGCTTCATCCGAACAAAACCTGCCAGGTTTCTAAAAATCTGGCAGGTTTGCTCTAATCAAACATCACCACTTCTTTGCCTTCCAGCCGCTTGACGATGATCGAGGTGACGATGTCCAGATGTCCGTCTTCATGCACGTAATCCAGTTGATCGGCGGGGATGGTCAACACCGGGCACAGTTTGAAGTTATCGATCCATTCGTCGTACAGCGCGTTGAGCCGCGCCAGATAATCGGGCGAGATGTCGCGCTCGTACTCGCGGCCGCGCGAGGCGATGCGCTTCGTCAACGTTTCGACAGTGGCGCGCAGATAGACGACGAGATCAGGCGGCGGCAGATACAGCGTCAGGACTTCGTACAGCTCGCGGTAGGTGCCGTAATCCCGATCGGCCATGTTGCCCTGCCGGTACAGGTTCTTGGCAAAGATCTCGGCGTCTTCGTAGATGCTGCGATCTTGAATGACGCTGCCGGGATGATCGAGCAGGGCGCGATGATGGCGCAGGCGTTTGGACAGGAAGAACACTTGCGAATGGAAACTCCACGATCGCATGTTCTGGTAGAAGTCGGAGAGATATGGGTTCTCGTCGACGGCTTCGTAGAACGGTGTCCAACCCAGACGCTGAGCCAACAACCCGACGAGCGACGATTTGCCGACTCCGATGTTGCCCGCGATGGCGATGAAGTGCTTAGTCATATAGTCATTCGTCCGATAGTCGTTAGTCTTCTAACTTTACCCCAGTCGCTTCGGCGACGTGCGTCAGACGGTGCAGGCAGATCGACAGGGCGTCGCGCACCGCAGCACGATCGGCGCCGTCTGACAGGATCGCGCCCAGGTTGCCGATCGATTGCGTGAGCGCGGCAAAATCGCGCAGCGTGCGCGCATCGCGGCTGAGGGGCGGCACTTCAAGCGCTTTGGGCGCGGCGGGTGCTTCGGCTGGCACGTGCAGCAGCGCCTGCTGGAATGTACCACCCAACGCCGAGCGAATTCGCTCGCGCACGTCGGCATAGGCCTGTTGATCGGCGACGATGTTGAGATTGTTCGTATCGATGACGAGCACTGGCGAGGCGGTATACGCGGTGAAGAAGCCCTCGTAAGCGAGGCGCAGACTGTCGATGTAACTGCGATCCATGCCGCGCTCGTAAGGCCGATCGCGCATGGCGATGCGCGCCATCAGCGTGTCCAGATCGGCGCGCAGGTAGACCAGCAGATCGGGCGTGGGAATCTTCTCGGCCAGTGCGGTGTGCAATTTGTCATACACGGCCAGTTCATCGCCGCTGAGGTTGAGATGCGCAAACAGCGAGTCTTTGGCAAAGGTGTAATCGCTGAACAGCGGGCCGTGCGCCAGCGCCGCCGGCACCGCCTGATGTTGCTGGCGGTAGCGGCTGAGCAGGAAGAAGATCTGGGTCTGAAAAGCGTAGCGGGCGCGATCGGCGTAGAAGTCGCTGAGGAAAGGATTTTCTTCAAAGACCTCCAGCAGCGCCTCGCCGCCCAGATCGGGTGCGAGCATCCGCGCCAATGTGGTTTTGCCGACACCGATAACGCCTTCGATGGCGATGAAGGGGAAACGAGCCAAGGGACCTCCTGACAATGAACAATTAACAATGAACAATGATCAATGGGGAAGTACGGTCTCAGCTTAAATGGCTTAAGGCGAAATGTCAAGCGCTGGCGCGCTTGCGAGCGCTGTGTTTCGCTGGTATCATCCTTTGCGCAGTACGTTTTACGTTTTACTCGTTACTCATCACGCATCATGACCCACCGCCCGCTCATCCTCATCACCAACGACGATGGCATCGCTTCCAAAGGATTGCGTGCCGCCGCCGAAGCGTGCGATCCGCTGGGCGAGGTGTTGATCTGCGCGCCGACGGTGCAGCAGTCGGGCACCGGCCGATCGATGCCGCCCACCTCCGAAGGCCGCATTTTCGCACAGGATGTAGCGATCAATGGACGCTCGATCATCGGTTATGCCGTCGAAGGCACGCCCGCGCAGGTGGTGCAGCACGGGATGTTCGAGATTGCCGAGCGGCCGGTGGACCTCGTCGTGTCCGGCATCAATTACGGTGAGAATCTGGGCGAAGGTATCACGGTTTCCGGCACGGTTGGCGCGACGCTGGAATCAGCTTCGTTCAAGGTACCGTCCATCGCCATCTCGCTGGAGACGAGCAAAGAGCACCATTACAGCCTCTCGGACGAGATCGATTTTTCGGTGGCGGCGCATTTTCTGCGCTTCTTCGCGCAGCGCGTATTGGAGCAGGGTTTGCCACCGCACACCGGCATCCTGAAGATCGAAATTCCCAGCACGGCCACGCCGCAGACGGAATGGCGCTGGACGCGGCTGAGCCAGGTGCGCTACTTCCTGCCCGTCAAGCCGCACCGCCGCCGCCCGGATGATCCCGGCCCGATGGGCTACGAAGCCATCACCTCGTTCGATCACGTCGAGCGCGACTCGGACGTGTGGGCCGTGCGGATCGATCGGGTGGTGGCCGTGACGCCGCTCACCACCGACTTCACCGCGCCGATCGATCTGGCGGCGCTGCCCAGGTGATTGGTAGCGGTGCAGGATGGGGGTATAATCATTACGGCACTGCTTGCCGCGATTCTATGAGCAAGACAACTTCTAAGCAAGGTAAAGCGCCAAAAAAACTGGCCGAAATGCGGGCCGAGTACGATCTTGCCAGCATGGGTGAGGGTACGCGCGGCAAGTATTATCAAGACTATCGAGCGGGGCATACGGTCAAGATTAACCGTGCAGATGGTACTACCATCGTTCAGCATTTCGAACTTGAGGACGGGGCCGTGATGCTGGAACCTGATGTGCGCGAGTACTTCCCTGATTCAGAAGCAGTCAATGCCGCCCTGCGCTGCTTGATTCCGCTGATGTCCAAGAAACGCAAAATTAAAGCCAGAGCTTGAGAGCGCGTGATTGGCAGGCGCGTCATGGGCAGAATCGATCAGATTCAAGCGTTAGTGCGTTATGGCCTGTATTACCTGACTGAGCATGCCGATGAAGAAGCGGCGCTTGACGGTTTCGACATCTACGATGTCGAACATGCGATTTTGAGCGGAAAGATTCGGCGCACCTGGCCGAGGGATGAAAAATACGAAGTCGTTGGTCTGGCCTTGGATGCCAGACCGCTGGGGATTGTCTGCCGTATCACACTGGGTGGAAAAGTCTGCGTGATCACCGTCTATGAAGATGAAGCTTAATCATCACCAGGTTGTGGGGGAAAACATGGGCTTTTGGGAAGGCGAACTCTGCGAATACTGTCACGGCGCCATCGAGGAAAAATTGATCGATCTGCCGCGCAAGGTTGGCAGCGGCTATGTCTTGATCAAAAATGTGCCGGCCGGTGTTTGCCGTGAGTGCGGCACACGGTATTACGCTGCCAATGTCTTGAAGACGATCGAGGAGACCACCAGCGGACGCCGCCAAGCTGAGCAGGAAATTAGCATGCCAGTTTTTTCGTTTGCAGGCTCGTTGTAGGCAGCAATGCTACTCGCCGCGCCCAACCGGCGATTTAACTTCGAGGTCAACTACTTCCATCATGCGTAATATCTTTCCCTTTACGGCCATCGTCGGCCAGGAACGAATGAAACGAGCCTTGGTGCTCAACGCCGTCTATCCGCAAATCGGCGGGGTGTTGATCCGCGGCGAGCGCGGCACGGCCAAGTCCACTGCCGCGCGCGCCCTGTCCGCGCTGCTGCCCGAGATCGACGTGGTGCTGGACTGCCGCTTCGGCTGCGATCCTGATCAGCCCGCGACGTGGTGCACCGAATGCCGCGAGCGCGCGGCCAATAACGGGCAGAACTTGCCTCACACCAAGCGCCGCACGCAGTTTGTCGATCTGCCGGTGAGCGCCACGGAAGATCGCGTCGTCGGCACGCTCGACATCGAGCAGGCGATTCAGAAAGGCATTCGCCGCTTCGAGCCGGGTGTGCTGGCTTCGGCGAATCGCGGCCTGCTCTACGTCGACGAAGTGAACCTGCTCGATGACCATGTCGTCGATCTCTTGCTCGACTCGGCGGCGATGGGCGTCAACGTGGTCGAGCGCGAGGGCATCTCGTTCAGCCACCCGGCGCGCTTCATCCTCGTCGGCACGATGAATCCCGAAGAGGGCGATCTGCGCCCGCAGCTGCTCGATCGGTTTGCGTTCGCCGTCGATATTCGCGGCATCCACGATCAGATGGCGCGCATGCAAATCCTGGAGCGCAATCTGCAGTTTGAAAGCGATCCCGAAGGCTTCCGCGAAGAATGGGAACCGTACGAACAGCAGCTAAGCCAGGAGATCGATCGGGCGCGGAAACTGCTCTCGGATGTGAAATACCGCCAGAGCGATCTGGCTGCGATTGCGGGTCTCGTCGGCGGTCTGGGCGTCGACGGGCATCGCGCCGATCTGGTCATCCTCAAAGGCGCGCGCGCGCATGCCGCGCTGCAAGGCCGCACCTACATCACCCGCGAAGATATTTTGCTGGCCGCCGAGCTGGCGCTGCCGCACCGCTTGAAGCGCCAACCGTTCCAGGAAGACGGATCAGTCTCCGCGCAGGATTTGAGCGAACGATTGGAGAAGGCCGAGAGCGAATTCCCCGGCGGCGATGAAGCCGAACTCGACGAAGTCGGTGAAGAAGGCGCCACCAAAAAAAAACGGTAAGCCCCGAAGGCGAGGTTAAAGACACCGCGGACTTCGGGCAGAGCGACGCTCGCACCAAAACACAGACGACGGGTCAACAAGACGCTTACTGGTGGGAAGGCGGCGATAGCGTTCCCATCGGCGAGACGTTTGACGTGCGCAAGCTGGACACGCCGCTCGATCAGTTAGCGCGGCGCGCCTCGGGCCGCCGCTCCACCAGCAAGACCGATCGCAAACGCGGGCGCTACATCCAGGCCCGACCGTCTCCCGGCGACCCCAAAGACCTTGCTTTTGATGCCACCCTGCGCGCCGCCGCGCCGTTCCAGAAATCACGCAAGTCAGCCGAAGCGCACGGCCCCGCGCTCCGCGTCAAGCGCAACGACTATCAAAAGAAAGTGCGCGTCCGCAAGACGGCGAACCTGATCCTGTTCGTCGTCGATGCGTCGTGGTCGATGGCGGTGGCCGAACGGATGCAGGCCACCAAGGGCGCGATCATGTCGCTGCTGACGGATGCGTATCAGCGGCGCGATCGGGTGGGGTTGATCGTATTCCAGAAAGATCAGGCGCGGCTGGTCTTGCCGCCGACGAACTCGGTCGATCTGGCTCAACGGGCCTTGCGTGATATTCCGGTGGGCGGCAAGACGCCGCTCTCGGCGGGGTTGACGCTGACGCATCTGGTCTTGCAGCAGGAAATGCGCATTCATCCCGATGTCGCGCCGTTGGTGATCATCCTCACCGACGGGGCGGGCAACGTCTCGCAGAGCGGCCTGCCGGCGCAGGAAGAGTCCTATCGGGTGTGCGAGGAAATCTGCAAGTTGAAGGTGCGCACGGTCGTGATCAACATGGAGCATCCGGCGTTCGATCAGGGCCTGGCGCAGAAACTGGCCGATCACCTGGAAGCGCCGTGCTATTCGCTGAAGGAGTTGAAGGCCGAGTCGCTGTATCGCACCGTGCGGGATGAGTTGGATAGCGGGAAGGTGCAGTAGCGCGCTGGCGCGAACAGTCCGCCGAAATTACCCCCTAGTGCGGCCATCAACCGATCGGGAGCAGCCAGGCCCGATCGGTTTTTCGTTGTCTCCTGTGGCGCGATCGGGTATGACATTTGTTACCCAATCTTGTTGATCTATGCCTTATTGACAAAAATCGATAATCAGGTGTATCCTATCCGGTAAGATTCAGCAGAAATTCAACAGATTTCGGTAAAACCACCGCGTGACTACCTTTGAGCGCCAGCAGCGTCTCCTCAACCTGATCAGCCGCCAGCCTGGCATCCGCGTGCCCGAGCTGGCGCGAGCGCTGGACGTGTCCGAAAGCACTGTTCGCAACGACTTGCGATCGCTGTCGCAGGCCGGGCGGTTGAAGCGCGTGCGCGGCGGAGCCATCGCCGAGGAGCAGCATCCCCAAAGCCCGGCGTTCACTGCCCGGGCCCGCGTGTCCGAGGAAGCCAAGCGCCGCATCGCCCGCTGGGCCGCCGAACTCGTCGAAGACGGTGACACCCTGCTCTTCGACGCCAGCACCACTGTTTACTACCTCGCCGATTTTCTCAAGGATCGCCGCAATCTCACCGTCGTCACCAACGGCATCGAGATTGCGCGCAGCCTGGCGCAGAATCCTTCCAACAACGTCATCCTGTTGGGCGGCCTCATGCGCGCCGATGGCACTTCGGTCAGCGGCACGCTCAGTCACAAACTGCTGGAAGACCTCTACATCAAGACCGCGTTTCTGTCCTGCACGGGCGTCACGCTCGACGTCGGTTTGATGGAAGTGCACCTCGACGAAGCGCAGCTGAAGCGCAAGATGATCCAGGTCGCCAAGTCCGTCGTGGCGCTGATCGATTCCAGCAAATTCGGCAAAATCGATCTGACGACCTTTGCCACACCCGATCAGATCAGCCACATCTTCACAGACAGCGATCTCGATCCGCAGTGGATTCAGCAATTGCAGAAGTACCCGGCGGCGCTGACCGTCTGCTCCGATACCACCATCACGGCCTACCAGCCGCACGGGCAGGAAACGCGCCACTATCGCATCGGCTTCGCCAACCTCACCGAGGATGGGCCGTTCTACGTCGACGTGCGGCGCGGCTTGGAACGCGCGGCGCACGAAGCGGGCAACATCGATCTGATCATCGCCGACAATCAGCTCAGCGGCGAACGGGCAGTGGAGATCGCCGATCGGTTTGTGGAGCAGGACCTCGATCTGATCATCGAGTACCAGATCGACGCGCAGGCGGGCAATCGCATCATGGATCGCTACCGGCAGGCGGACATCCCCGTCATCGCGGTGGACATCCCAATGGTCGGTGCAACGTTCTTCGGGGTCGATAACTATCGCGCAGGACACATGGCCGGAGCGGCGCTGGGCGCATGGATTCAGCGCGCATGGGGCGGCCAACTCGATCGGTTGATCGTGCTCGAAGAGCCGCGTGCGGGCGCGCTGCCCGGCTCGCGCATTCAGGGCATGTTGGAAGGCGTGCAGTCGATCATCGGCGAAGTGCCCGCGGACCGGCGTTTGATCTTGAACAGCGGCAACACCGCCGAGGTGAGCGAAGCGCAGCTGATTGAGGCGTTGAAGCAGCTGCCAGGGCTGCATCGCCTGGCGGTGTTGTGCTTCAACGACGACTCGGCGATGGGCGCACTGGCCGCAGCCCGCAAACTGCATCGCGAGAACGATGTCATCATCGTGGGGCAAGGGGCCGATCGGCGCGTGCGCGAAGAGTTGAAGAATCCCCAGACGCGCATCATCGGCTCGACGGCGTATTGGCCGGAGCAATACGGCGAGCAAATCATTCCGCTGGCGCTGAAGATTTTGCGGGGCGAACCGGTGCCGCCCGCGGTGTATATGGAGCACACGTTCATCTACGCTGATAAGACCTCGGAGGTTTTGAAAACCTCCGAGGTCTAGAACTGGACTCAAGCCTATGAGCGAAACCATTTTGCGTCTGACCAACATCAGCAAGAGTTTCTCCGGCGTCCACGCGCTGCGCGGGGTTCACCTTGAATTGCGCCCCGGCGAAGTGCACGCGCTGCTGGGCGAAAACGGCGCGGGCAAGTCCACGCTGGTCAAGGTGATCACGGGCGTGCATCAACCCGACACCGGCGAGATCTTCTTCGACGATCAGCACATCCACCTGACCGATCCGCGCGAGGCTACGGCGCTGGGCATTGCCGCCATTTATCAGGAGCTCAGCATCTTCCCGGATCTGGACATCGCCGAGAATATCTTCGTAGGGCGGCGTCCCACCCACGCGGGCGGGCTGGTCGATTGGCGCAGGATGTACCGCGAGGCGGAAGCGCTGCTCGATTCATTGGGTGTGCAGCTGAATCTCAAGACGAAGGCGCGCTATCTCAGCATTGCGCAGCAGCAGATGGTGGAGATCGCGCGGGCGTTGTCGGTGAATGCCCGCATTCTAATCATGGACGAGCCGACCTCGGCGTTGACGCTTAATGAAGTGGCTGAGCTCTTCGGGATCGTGCGGCGTCTGCGCGCGAAGGGCACCGCGATTTTGTTCATCTCGCACCGCCTGGAAGAACTGTTCGAGATCGCCGATTGCGTGACGGTGCTGCGCGACGGCGCCTACGTGGACACGCGATCGATGGACGGCGTCACGCAGGAAGAGTTGATCCGCATGATGGTGGGGCGCACGGTCAGCGATCTATTTCCGAAGAAAGAAGTGCCGCAGGGCGAGGTTGTTCTGCGCGTGAAGAACCTGTCGCGCGTGGGCGCTTTCAAGGATGTCTCGTTTGAACTGCACAAGGGCGAGATTCTGGGCATGGCCGGCTTGATCGGCGCGGGCCGCACCGAGGTCAGCCAGGCGCTCTTCGGGGTGGTGCCCGCCGACGAAGGCACGATCGAGATTGAAGGTCGATCGGCACACATCACCAATCCGCAGCAGGCGATGCAGTACGGATTGGCGCTCGTGCCAGAAGATCGACAACACCACGGCCTCGTGCTGCCGATGGACATCGCTGACAATGTCATGCTGCCGCGTTTGTCGCGTTTCACGAAGCGCGGCTGGCTGTCCGCGAAGCAGGCTCGCCAGGCGGCGCACGAAGCGGCGACGCAGTTGGAGGTCAAAGCGACCACCGTGTGGCAACAGGCGCGCGAACTCTCCGGCGGTAATCAGCAGAAGGTGGTGCTGGCCAAGTGGCTCTCGACGCAGCCGCGCATCTTGATTTTGGATGAGCCGACGCGCGGCATCGACGTGGGCACGAAGGCGGCGGTGCATGCGTTGATGGGCGAACTGGCCGCGCAGGGCATTGCCATCCTGATGATCTCGTCGGAACTGCCCGAGGTGCTGGGCATGAGCGATCGGATTCTGGTGATGCACGAAGGGCACGTGACGGGTCTGTTCGATCGCGCGGAAGCGACGCAGGAAAAGATCATGACGGCGGCCACGCAGGCGGTGAGTTAACGGCTTAACACCGTCATTGCGAGGAGCGCGGTGTGCGACGAAGCAATCTCGTTTTCACGGGGCCTGAGATTGCTTCGCAACGCCTTGCCCGCCGCTTTGCGGCGGAGGCGCGCTAGGCGAAGACGCTCGCAATGACGTGGAGTCTTGGAGAACCAACGTGACGACCACTTCACTCGAAAAATCCAAACCCAGCCTGGTTTCCTACTTCGCCCGTTTCCGCGAACTGGCGCTGATCGGTTTCATCGTGCTGCTGGTCGCGCTGATCAGCCTGCGCAATCCCAACTTCCTCACGTTCACCAACTTCAAGGATATTTTGCTGGACATCTCGATCCTGGTGATGGTGGCGTTGGCGCAGGGCATGATCATCATCACACGCGGCATCGATCTATCCGTCGCATCGATGCTGGGCCTCACGGCGATGATGGTGTCGTTCGTGATCAAGGCGTATCCCGAAACACCGCCCATTATGGCCGTGGTGTTGGGGATGGCCTTAGGCGCAGTGCTGGGCAGCCTCAACGGCGGGATTATCACCATCGGGCGCGTGCCGCCCATCATCGCCACGCTGGGCACACTCAGCATCTATCGCGGCCTGGTCTTCCTTTACAGCAATGGCACGTGGATCAACGCTTACGAGATGTCGCCGGCTTTCAAGCAATTAGCGAAGGGTTCGCCATTAGCTTTGCCTAATCTGGTCATTATGGCGTTGCTCGTCGCCGCCATTGTGTACGTCTTTCTCAATCACACACAGCCGGGGCGCGACATTTATGCGTTGGGCACTAATCCTGACGCCGCCAAGATTTCGGGCATCCGCACGCAGCGCACCACCTTCATGGTGTACGTCATCTCCGGCCTCGTGTGCGGACTGGCAGGTGTGATGTGGGCCTCGCGCTTTGAAGCGGCGCAGACCAACACCGCGTTGGGCTTCGAATTGCAAACGGTGGCCGCGGCCGTCATCGGCGGCGTGAGCATGATGGGCGGCATCGGCACCGTGCCCGGCATCCTGTTGGGCGCGCTGCTGCTGGGCGTGATCCAAAACGGACTGACGCTGTCGGGCATCTCGCCGTTCTGGCAGTTGGCCGTGCAGGGCTTCTTGATCTTGTTGGCGGTGGTAGCCGACTCGACGATTCAACAGCGCATCAAGCGCACCATGCTGCGCTCGAATGAGCGGCAAGGAGTGGTGAAATGACCACAGCCGATCGATCCGCTTCAACCCCGATTAGCTTGCTGCCCCCGCGGCGCTCGCTGCTGTCGCGCTTCCTGCGCTGGGAGTGGTTCCTGGTGCTGTTGATCGCGCTGGTCACCATCGCCAACAGCCAGTTGTCGCCTTACTTCCTCGACGGGCGCAATCTCTTCCGCGCCTCGTCGGACTTCCTCGAAATCGGTTTGATGATGCTGCCGATGGTGTTGATCATCATCACGGGCAACGTCGATCTGGCGGTCGCGTCCACGCTGGGCATGACGGCTTCGTTCATGGGTCTGTTGTTCAACAACGGGATGAACATCTGGATCGCCGCCGGAGCCGCGCTCGGTTTGGGTACGCTCGCGGGTCTGCTCAACGGTTATCTCATCTCCCGATTGAAAGTGCCCGCCCTCGTGATCACCCTCGGGACTTACGCGTTCTATCGCGGTTTGGCCTACGTGATGTTGGGTGATCAGGCCGCGCGCGGTTATCCCGAAGCATTCACGTATCTGGGACAGGGCACACTGCCCGGCACACCGATCCCGTTTGCGCTGGTGCTCTTTCTGGGGCTGGCCGTGGTCTTCGGGCTGGTGCTGCACAAAACCGCTTTCGGTCGTTACCTGTACGCGATCGGCAACAATCAGGACGCCGTGATCTATTCGGGCATTTCCGTATCGCGCGTGAAAGTCATCATCTTCCTGGTATCGGGCTTCATGGCGGCGCTCGCGGGGCTGGTGCTGGCGGCGCGCTATGGCAGCACGCGCCCCGACATCGGCACCGGGCTGGAGCTGGCCGTCATTACCGCCGTGGTGCTGGGCGGTGTGGACATCAACGGCGGCAAGGGCACGATGATTGGCGCGATCCTGTCGCTGCTCTTGATCGGCCTGCTGCGCTTTGGCATGGGCCTGTTGAACGTGCAGGGCCAGGTGCAGAGCATCGCCATCGGCGCCCTGTTGATCCTGTCGATCCTGCTGCCGAACCTGCCGCAGATTATCCGGGCGCAGCGCGGCGCGCACACTGCGCAGAATCGCCGCACCCTGATCGGGATTGGCGTGGCCGTCGTCATCGCCATCGGGTTCGTGTGGTTCTTCTTCTGGTCGCGCGCCGCTGTGACATCATTATTATAAGACAGCCATCAGCGCGCGGCTGAATCGCTTAAGGAGGTGGAGACATCGAGAAACTACATCAGCCCGCCGTCAAGATCGTTGCGTCGTCTGAAACCCATCAAACCCAGCAAGGAGAAAGAACATGAAGACTCGACGTGGTATGACCCTGATGATTGTCGTGTTGTCGATCAGCCTGCTGCTGAGCGCGTGCGCCCCGGCCGCAGCCCCAGCGCCCACGCAGGCGCCCGCGCAACCCGCGCAGCCCGCTCAGCCTGCCGGCGGCGCCAAGACCTATGTGCTGGTGCCCAAGAACCTGGGCAATCCGTATTTTGACACCGCCAACAATGGTGCGCAGGAAGCGGCCAAGGAACTGGGCGTGACGGTGAACTATCAAGGCTCGGCGGCCGCTGATGCGACGCAGCAGATCCAGTTGTTGAACTCGCTCATCGCGCAGAAGGTCACCGGCCTGGCGATCTCGGCGAATGACTCCGACGCGCTGGTACCCACGGGCAAGGCGGCCATGGAGGCGGGCATCCCGGTCGTGACGTGGGACTCGGCCATTGCGCCGGGTGGCCGTACCATCCACATCAATCAGGCTGAAGCGCAAGGCATCGCCGATGTGCAGCTGAAGATGGCGCTCGATCTGACCGGCGGCGAGGGCGGCGAGATCGCCATTCTCAGCGCCACCTCCACAGCCCCGAATCAAAACGAGTGGATCAAACTGATGAAGGAATCACTCGCCAAGCCGGAATACGCCAAGCTCAAGCTGGTGGACACGGTGTACGGCGACGATGACGACACCAAGAGTTACAACGAAGCGCAGGGTCTGTTCAAGAAGTACCCGGACCTGAAGGTCATCATCGCGCCGACGACGGTGGGCATCGCGGCCTCGGCTCGCGCCGTGCAGGATGCGAACCTGGTCGGCAAGGTGCTCGTCACCGGCCTGGGCACGCCCAATCAGATGCGTGAGTACGTGAAGAGCGGCGCAGCCCCGCAGTTCGCGCTGTGGAATCCCGCCGATCTGGGCTACCTGGCGATCTACGCGATGGATGCCATCGCCAGCGGCAAGATCAAGGGTCAGCCGGGCGATAAGTTCACGGCGGGCAAGCTCGGCGAGTACACCGTGGCGGCTGACGGCACCGTGCTGCTGGGCCTGCCGTTCATCTATAACAAGGACAACATCGACAAGTTCAACTGGTAACCTCACCCCCGGCCCCTCTCCTGAAATCAAACGGGTGTGACTAAATCTGGTTGATCACGCGGCAACGCAGCAAATGAATTCGCCTGCTGGTAGCGAAAACACGTTAAAACGTGTTTCAACACGTTTCCTTTGTCAGCCATCGAATTCATTCGATGACGGATCAACCAAGATTAGTCACACCCAAATCAAACAGCCGATTTCAGGGGAGGGGAGAGGGTCAAGGATCAAAACATGAAGCGCGTAGGGTTTCTGCTCAAAGTCAAAGCCGATAAACTGGATGAGTACAAACAGCATCACAGAGCCGTGTGGCCTGAAATGTTGGACGCGCTGCGCCGCACGGGCTGGCACAACTATTCATTGTTTATGCGCGAAGACGGCCTGCTCTTCGGCTATTTTGAAACGCCCGATAGTTTTCAGGCGGCCCTCGACGGCATGGCGCAGGAAGCCATCAACGCGCAGTGGCAGGATTTCATGGCGCCGTATTTTGAGAACCTGTCCGGCGCACATGCCGATGAGAGCATGCTTGAGTTGGAAGAAGTATTTCATTTAGACTAATCGTAATGCGTAAAACGTAATGCGTAAGGCATA
>CAYNML010000066.1:0-31509 GCA_964398185.1 uncultured Anaerolineae bacterium
GCCGACGATCACGAATTCGATCGCTGTGATCGTTATCTGCCGCAGGAGGATCGCTGGGAAGCGTGCGCGCCCATGTCGGTGGCGCGCGGCGGGCTGAGCCTGGTGCCCATCGGCGGGCGATTGTATGCCATTGGCGGGGGATGGACCGGTTACCTGACCTTCAACGAGCGCTACGATCCCGGCGCCAACTCGTGGAGCGTCGTGCCGTCGCCATTCACGGGGCAGTGGCGCGGCATGGGTGCAAGTCATGTGGGCAACGACATTTATGCGTTGGGCGGCTGGAACGGCCAGTATCTGAATGTACTGGAGAAGTACAGTCCGTTTCCGTTCAGCATTTACGTGCCGGCGACGACGAAATAGTAACGAGTGATGAGTAACAAGTAAAAGAACGCCCGCTGGGCTGCGTGACCTCAGCGGGTGTTTGTATTGCGGAAGAAATCGGGTTTCTCCACGCGGGCTGTTGATTCCGTCCAGACTGGAGAAACCCGATTTCTATTGTGCCAAAACCCGGTTTCTCTCTATTACAGCGCAAACGACTCGCCGGGTTTGATCACGTGCACTTTCGCCGACGTTTCGGCTTCAACACGTTTGGCCCAGGCGTTGGGATCAGCGGCGATGAGGTCCCACGTGTTGTAATGTACGGGCACGACGTTCTTTGGTTGAATGAGTTTCACGGCGCGCAGCGCGTCGTCCGGCCCCATGGTGTAGTTGTCGCCGATGGGCAGCACGGCCAGATCGATGCCCTCTTCACCGATGAGCTTCATGTCGCCGAACAGGCCGGTGTCACAGGCCAGATAGACTTTCTTGCCGTCGGCGGTGAGCAGAAAGCCGGCCGGGTTGCCGCCATTCGATCCGTCGGGCAGGGCCGAGCCGTGAATGGCAAACGTGAGCTTCAAATAGCCAAACGGGTACTGATAGCCGCCGCCCAGATGCTGACCATGCCCGTTCTCGATGCCCTGGCCTGCGAACCAGTTGATGATCTCGTGATTGCTGATCACCAGAGCCTTGGTGCGTTTGGCAATCGCCACCGCGTCACCCACGTGATCGCCGTGACCGTGCGAGATCAGAATGTAATCGGCTTGCGCTTTAGCGGCGGTCGTGGAGGCGGCGGGGTTGCCGCTGAAAAACGGATCGACTAACAACTTCGTGCCGTTCACGTCGAGCTGTTGCGTAGCGTGGCCAAACCAGGTGTAGGTAATTGTCATGGCGGACCTCCGGTGAGATGAGTTGTAGAAATGATAGCACAGAGTAATGCGTAATGCGTAATGCGTAATGCGTAAACAACCCTTTACGTTTTACGCCTTACGTTTTACGAGCAGGACGCGCCATACAAATTTGGGCAGCGCCAGCTGCCGCCGCCAGCGCCACGGTTCTCTGACCAGCCGATAGAGCCACTCGATCCCGGCGTGCTGCATCCACTGCGGGGCGCGTTTCTGCGTGCCCACGATGAAGTCCAGCGAGCCGCCAATGCCGATCGCCACGGCGACGCCCGTTCGCTCGATGTTGCGCGCGATCCATTTATCCTGCTTCGGCGCGCCGTAGGCCACCAGCAGCACATCAGCCCCACTCGATCGAATCCGCGCGGCGATGTCGGCTTCATCTTCCGGCTGCGGCGATCCGGCGAATGCGCCGACGATGTGGGTCTGCGGATAGCGTTGGCGCAAGATGATTGCGGCTCGCTCGGCCACGCCCTCGGCAGCGCCCAGCAGGAAGATGCGCCAGCCGGTGCTCTGCGCCCGATCGACGATCTGCCCGACGAGGTCTGATCCTGCCACCCGTTCGCGCAGCGGCTGCCCCAGTCGCTTGGCCGCCCACACCACACCGATGCCATCCGGTAGGTTCAACGCGGCTTGCTGAAGAATTCGCTTGAACTCAGCGTCTTGCTGCGCCGTCATGATGAATTCGGGGTTGACTGTGCAGACTTGATGCGGCGTTCGCTCGCGCACGAATTGAGCGATAAGCGCCAGCGTCTCTTCGGTCGTCACGTCGTGGACGGGAACACCGAGAATGGCGATGGTTGTTGGTTGCTGGTGGTTGGTTGGTGGTAGGCTCATGCAAGCATCATATCAAGCCCAACGCGCTCTCGAATACCTTCAGCACCACATCCGCGCACGCCTGCCACGTGAACTGCTGCGCTTGCGAATAACCGCGTTCGATCAGTGTCTTCCGCAACTCTTCATTTGTCGTGATCTCGCGCAATCCCCGTGTGATATCGTCCACTTCCAACGGATCGACCAACACCGCCGCATCGCCTGCTACTTCTGGCAGCGATGACGTGCTGCTGCACAACACCGGCACACCGCAGGCCATTGCTTCCAGCACGGGAAAGCCGAAGCCTTCGTAGAGCGAGGGAAACACAAACGCCGTCGCGCTAGAGAGCAGGGCGTTCTTGTCGGCGGCATCGACGTAGCCGATGAACTTGACGCGTTCATTCGCGTGCTGCAGAAGCTGCTCGGAATACCAGCCGGGTTTGCCCGCAAGTAATAGTTGGTAGTTGGCGGCTGGCAGTTGGTTAAACGCTTGAATGAGCCGTTGCAGGTTCTTGCGCGGCTGGATCGTGCCGAGATAGAGCAGGTAATCATCGTCGATGTGGTACTTCGCCTTCACGCGGGCGATCTCGTTGGGATCAGCAACGCGCTTGATCGATGGATCGAGACCCGGATAGGCCACCGTGATTCGATCAGGATCGGCGTGGTACTTCTCGACGAGATCGCGTTGGGTCGCGGCGGAATCGGCCAGCAGGTGCGCCGCCGTGCGCGTGTGCCAGTGTGTCGAGCGATCGAGATACCAGCGTTGGCGCGGCGGATGCGCTTCTGGGAAATAGAGATAGCCCAGATCGTGCACGGTCACCACGCTGCGGCGCGGATGAACGATCGGCAGGACGTGCGCCGGGACGAAGAGCAGATCGGGACGGTACAGGATCATCTCGGCGGAGAGGCGCAGGTGAGTCCACAGACGCGGGAAGGGAATGACTCGGATTTCGGATTTTCGATTTTGGATGTTAGATTGTGGCAACTGGTTGAAGTAGAGACGGAAAGAAAAACGATCGGGCGCGCGATCTAACAAAGCCTCGATCAGATGGCGTGAATACAATTCGGTGCCGGTGGGCTGCGCGGCAACCGATCGGCTGGCGTCGATACCGATGAGCCTCCTCCCGGAGGTTGAGACAGGCAGAGCATTCACGGCGAGAGAAACCTCCGGGAGGGTAGCTTACTTCGCGCGCGGGCGTCTGACCGACTGAACCAGAATGATGATGCCGAAGAAGATCAGCAGCAGCGGCCACCATTGCAAGATGTTCTGGAAGACCGGCACATGGCCCAACGTGAAAGCAAAGCCGCCGAAGCCCACCAGCAGCAAAATGCCTGCCGGAATCAGCACGCCCCAATCGCGAAAGCCGCCCGCTGCCCATAGCACGACGAAAGCGATGCCCACGATGAGCGGGAAAGCCGGCCACAGCAAAGCCATGTCGCTCCAGTCCACGCGCCCCAATCCGAGCAGATCGACGTTGAAGGTGAACAGGAAGAAGAACAGGCCCGTCAACGTCACGATGGTGCCGACGAAGGCCAGGCCCGGATCGTGGTCTTTGCCGAAGATGTAGCCCAGCCAGAACAGGATGCCCACCAGCACGACGAGGCCCGGCCACATCTGCGTGATGGGATAAGGCGGGATGACGTTGAGATTGGCTAACAGCAGGTAACCGCCAATTCCGATGAGGACGACAGCGGTGATGATCGTGCCACGGCGATCCATGATGTGCCTCCTGTGCGGAGTGTAACGAGGTCAGGCGCGATTGTATCACAAAGCGCGCGCGCGCGATTCGCGCGCGAGAAAGTTGCGCACCCGATCGGCCCACGCGCCTTCCCGGAGGATCACGGCAGTGGTCTGCGTGCAATCCACCACCGTCGAGGGCACGCCGCCCGGCGTCTCGCCGCCATCCACGATCGCGTCGATGCGGCCCGCCAGCTGATCGAGCACGGCCTGCGCCGTGCGCGGATTCGGCCCCGCCGATCGATTGGCGCTGGTCACGGCCAGCGGTCCGGTCAGGCGCATGAGGTCGCGCGCCAAGTCGAGATCGGGCATGCGCACGGCCACGGTGTTGCTGGTGCTCACTTCGATAGGAATGCTTGGCTGTTTGGGCACGACGATCGTCAGCGCGCCGGGCCAGAAATGTTCCATCAGCCGATAGGCGATCGGCGGCACACCGCGTGCGACCTGATCGAGATCGGCGCTGTCGGCGATCAGGATTGGGATCGCTTTTTCGGGTGGGCGCTCTTTGGCGACGTACAACTTCAATACGGTTGCGCCATCGAAGGCGAGCGTGCCCAATCCGTAAACGGTATCGGTAGGAAACGCAACGAGGCGCTGTTCGCGCAGCAGCTGTGCGGCCAGATCGAGTTGGGCAGGCTGCAGGAGTTGAGTCATTGCGGTTGCTCGACGCGCAGCATCTTGATCTTGACTACGGCATCACCATCAAAGGTGAGACGCGCACCTTCGCAGTAGCCGCAGGCAGCGTCGTCGGCAAAACGCATCCCGGCCGGCACACAGCCGACGACGCACGCCTCGACGATGCCGCCGTGACTGATGATCAAAGCGCGACCGTCGTCGGGCAGGGTGCGCCTGATCGAGTGCAGCACATCCGCCATCGCTTGCGCATAGTGCGCCACCAGCGGGCTGTCTTGTGCGGCCTTCAACCAGGCGGTGAAACCGGCATTCCACTGAATTGTCGCTGTTACTTCATCGCTCATCATGCAGAGTTGCCCGATCTGCTCGTCGACGGCGTAGCCCATGGCGATGGCAGTCTCGAAGGCGCGCGGAATGGTGCTGGTGACCACCCGATCGAATTTGCCCAGCCCCTCGCCCGCGCGGCGCGCCAGATCGACGCCGGTCTGTGAGAGATGCGGCTGCGGCACGTGGCGGTGCGAGTGGCGGCGAATCTCGAAGGTATGCATGATGTTCTTAATGAGTAATGAGTCAATGTCATTAAGTTAGCGCGCCGGCCACGTCATTCCCGCGTGCTTTCGCCTGGCGCGTCGCCGGCACGTTGTGCCGGGTACGACGTGGCGGGAATCCAGTGGCTTGACTGTGAAAGTTGCTCATCGGTGTTCTGGATGCCCGACAGAAGCATTCGGGCATGACGGGCATTTGGCCTAACTTTAATGACATTGAGTAACGAGTAACGAGTAACGAGAACAAGTTAGCGATAAGTTACTTGTTACTTGTTAGACCTCAATCACTGCCAATCGATCCAACCCCGCATAGTCCGGCTTGATTTCGATGTAGGCGCGCGGGAAATGCTGACGTGCGATCTCCGTCACCGCATCGCCCTGATACGCGCCGATCTCCAGCAGGATGAGGCTATCGAGGTGAGTGATGCGCGGTGCATCACGTAACAGCCCGCGCACCAGATCGAGGCCATCCGGCCCGCCGACGAAGGCCATCTTCGGCTCGTGGCCGCGAATCGTTTTCGCCAGATACGGCCAGTCCTTGTCGTCGATGTAGGGCAGGTTGGCGGCGAGCAGATCGAGCGATTCGGTGATGGGGTCGAGCAGGCTGCCCGCGCGAAATTCGATGCGATCCGCAACGCCGAGGCGCTGGGCGTTTTCGCGGGCGAGTGCTAGGGCGTCGGTTGATAAATCCGCGGCAATGACTCTGGCGCGCGGTAGATGTTTGGCTAACGTGACGGCAATTGTGCCGCAGCCGGTGCCCACATCGGCGATGAGCGGCGCAGGATGATCGGCCAGGGCTTGCAGCGCGTGCTCGATCAGGCATTCCGTTTCGGGGCGCGGGATCAACGCGCGGGCGTCGGTGAGCAGATCGACATCGTAGAACTCTTTGTGGCCGACGACGTAGGCCAGCGGCTCGCCGTTGGCCAGGCGATCGAGATCGCGTTGGGCGCGGATCAGCTGCTCGGGTGTGAGCGGCTCATCGGCTCTGGTCAGCAGCTGCGTGCGGCTTACCTCCAGTGCATGCGCCAGCACCACCTCGACGGTCAGGCGCGGCTCGTCGACTTCGGCGGCGGTTAGGCGCTCGATGGCGGAGTGGCGGAAGGCAGAGAGTGAGGAGGTTGAAGTCATGAGTGATAACGAGTAACGAGTAACAAGTAACGAGTAACTTTACTCGTTACTCGTTACTTGTTAGAGACCCGCCGCTTGCAGCTTCTCCGCCTGATCGCGCGTCGTCAACTCGTCGATGAACTCTTCCAGATCGCCGTTGAGGATGCTGTCGAGTTGATACGAGGTGAGGTTGATGCGGTGATCGGTAACGCGGTTTTGCGGGAAATTGTAGGTGCGAATCTTTTCGCTGCGTTCGCCGCTGCCCACTTGCGCGCGGCGTGCAGCGCCTTGTTCATTCTGTTGTTTCTCTTGTTCCATCTCGTACAGGCGCGCGCGCAAGATCGACAGGGCGCGCAGGCGGTTCTGCAACTGTGAGCGCTCGTCCTGGCACTGCACGATGATGCCGGTGGGCAGGTGATGAATGCGCACGGCAGTGGCGTTCTTCTGCACGTTCTGCCCGCCCGCGCCGGCCGACTTGTACACGTCGATCTCGATGTCCTTGTCGGGGATGTCGATTTCCACTTCGTCCACTTCGGGCAGCACGGCCACGGTGGCGGTGGAGGTGTGAATGCGCCCCTGCGATTCGGTGACGGGCACGCGCTGCACGCGATGCACGCCGCTCTCGTACTTCATCTTGGAATACGCGCCCTTGCCCTTGACCATGAAGATCACTTCTTTGAATCCGCCCACGCCCGTCTCGCTGCTGGAGAGCAGCTCGCTTTTCCAGTTGTGGTTCTCAGCGAAGCGCGAATACATGCGGAAGAGATCGGCGGCAAAGATGCCCGCTTCGTCACCGCCGGTGCCGGCGCGAATCTCCACGATGACGTTCTTGTCGTCGCGCGGATCTTTGGGGACGAGCAGCACCTTGATGTGGCTCTCCATCTGCGCGATCTGCTCCTGCAAGTGCGTCACTTCTTCGTCGGCCATGGCTTTGAGATCGGGGTCGGTTTCACTGGCCGCCATGGTGCGGGCTTCGTCCAACTGTCGCAAGGCGTCGCGGTATTCGCGATACGCTTCCACGGTCGGCTGCAGCGCGGTGCGTTCCTGGCCCACTTCGCGCAGGCGGTTGTAGTCGGCAATCACGGCCGGATCGCTCATCAAGTTATTCAGTTCTTCGTAGCGTTTTTCAAGGCCCGCCAGTTTTTCGAGTAAGTCCATGCTGGTTCCTGTCAATCAACGAGGCGACCGAAGTAGGGTCGCCTCGCTTGGGTGAGGTTATTATATCAGAGGTGTTAAGCGTGTCAACGAATAACGCTCTTTATGGAGTCGATCGAGCCGCTACGTCAGTGCCGGTGATCTGTTCTGCCCAATGATAAACCGTCCACGCCAGTTGGATCGCCTCACGGTGTTCTTCCGCCGTGATCTCTTCATAGCCGCCGGGATAGCGAAACATGACTGCGTAACCGGTCAGCGCCACGACTTCTTCGGCTTCCGGCGGGAGCGGTGCTTGCGTGGGAAGCAGCGTGATCAAATAATCCAGATCGTGGACTTTGCGAAAGCCAATGCCGTAGTGAATCAACACCGCTTTGAGGCTTTTCTCGGCGGCTTGTTGGGCGTGAAAACACAACTCACTGTAGAGCACGCCCTCAGGGAGTGTGATGCTTGCCAGCGCCAGATCACTACGAGGACGGCGTAGCCAGTCGGCTGGGCTGCCCGGAACGGGGCGATCAGGCAATGTACACCTCCCGGCCTTCTGCCTGCACGGTGCGGTAGATCAGCCCGATGTTGTCCTGATGCTGCGCCAGGATTTCCGGCGTGGTTACCACAATATCCACCGGGAAGCCAAAGCCCGCTATTTCCCGATAGAGCTGCCGCACGGCATTGGCGCGATGGGTGCCGTTGGGCATGACGACCATGACGTCCAGATCGCTGTCCGGCCCCAATGTGCCGCGCGCCGCCGAGCCAAACAAGACAATTCGCAGCGGATGGGCGGCGGCCACGATGCGCTTGACGAGATCATCAATGAGTTGCGAAGGCAGTTGAACCGTGGTGACAGTCATTGCTTTTGTCCCGCTTCACTATCATTATAGCACCGGCTTGATGGCAATGGCTACTCGCGGTAGTGACACCCCATGCTCTGCCTGTTCTCCCACGCGGCCATCGTGACGATGACGGAAGTGCGCACGGCATTGCGCAGGCCCAGCAAGCCGTCGGTCAACTTCGATGAGCGATAAAAGCGTTCGATCTCGGTTTCCAGGTGGCGCAGTTCACGCAGGGCGCGGTTCAACCGATCGGTGGTGCGTACCAGCCCCACGTAGTTCCACATCATGTTCTTGATCACGCTCATGTCCTGGCCGATCAACGCGGGGTCGGGCGCTTCCTCGCCGATGTACCGCCACGCGGGAATGAGATCGGGATCGGGCGTAGAGCGATCGGGATGCTGCTGCACGATGTGCTGCGCCGCTCGTTTACCCCACACCAGACCTTCGAGCAGTGACGCGCTCGCCAGACGATTTGCGCCGTGTACGCCGGTGCAGGCCACTTCGCCGATGGCATACAAGCGCTCGATGGTGCTGTGCCCCCATTCGTCCACCCACACGCCGCCGCACGAATAATGCGCGCCCGGCACCACCGGCACCAGATCGCGCGTAAGATCGACGCCATACGACAGGCACTTCTGATAGATGTTGGGGAAGTGCTCGCGGATGCGGGCTTCGGGAATGTACGAACGCAGATCGAGAAAGACGTTGGGCACGTCGTTGACCAACATCTCGTGATAGATGCTGCGCGAAACGACATCACGCGGCGCGAGGTCTTTCCAGTCGGCGTCATAGTTCTGCATGAACGGCTCGCCCGCCGCATTGACCAGCCGTCCGCCGTCGCCGCGCACCGCTTCGGTGATGAGGAAGCGCGGCGCGTTGGGATGATAGAACGTCGTCGGATGGAACTGCACGAACTCCATGTTGATGACGCGCGCGCCCGCCCGATAGGCCATCGCGATCCCGTCGCCGCGCGCGCCGATCGGGTTGGTGTTATTCAGATAGATTTGCCCCAGGCCGCCGGTCGCCAGGATGGTGTGACGGGCGAGGCAGCGCAGCACGGTGTTATCGGCTTGATTGAGCAGGTACGCGCCCACGCACGATTGCGGATCGTAGACCGCGTGCCGATCGAGCGAGTGGTGCGACGGCGTCAGCAGATCGATGGCGGTGTAGCCGGTGAGCAGACGAATACGTGTGTCGGCTTGCAGCACTTTCATCAACGCGATCTCGATCGCTTTGCCGGTGGCGTCGGCGACGTGCGCGATGCGCGGCACCGAATGGCCGCCTTCGCGCGCCAGCGAAAGATTGCCGTTGGATCGATCGAACGGCACGCCGACCCGATCGAGCAGAATCTGCTTGAAGAGCACTGGCCCTTCTTCAGACAGGATCTGCACCGCGCGCGGATTGCAGTGTCCCGCTCCGGCATGCAGAATATCCTTGGCAAGCAAGTCTGGCGAATCGTCGCTGCCGCGATAGATGATGCCGCCCTGCGCGTAGAATGTATTGGACTCTGTTGGATCAACGGCGCGGGTGATGACGGTGACGTCTAGTCCGGCCTCGGCCAGTTGCAGCGCAGCCGTCGCGCCGGAAATGCCGCAGCCTATGATCAAGACGTCGGTTGTAAGGAGTTCGGTCATTCAATCCTCAATGCTGCGTGATACGTGCTGCGTGACAACATCTTCACGTATCACGCAGCACGTATCACGTTAGTCTCGTTTGCCAATGCCGCCGATTTGAATCATGCGTTCCACGGCCTGGTAGGCCCGCACACGGATGTCTTCGGGCACTTCGGTGACGTACTGCGTCTTCAGCAAGGCATCGCGCGTCTGTTCCAGCGTGATCTGATTCATGTGCGGGCAGCGCACGCTGCACAGGCGCAGCATCTCTTTCTCGGGATGCGCGGCCATGATGTTGTCGCCCATCGAGCATTCGGTCAGCAGCAGGTAACGTGCAGCATTCGTCTGCTCCACGTACTTGATCATCGCGGTGGTGCTGCCGGAATAATCGGACGCGGCCACGACTTCCGGGCTGCATTCGGGATGTGCCAGGATCAGCACGTCGGGGAACTGTTCGCGCACGTTGCGGATGTCCTGCACGGTGAATTTCTCGTGCACCTCGCAGCGTCCGTGCCAGCCGATCATCTGATAGTCCAGCGTAGTAACGTCTTTAGAAGTTAGCCCCTTCGACGGGAAGATGATATGCTTGCCCGTCTCGCGCGCGATGTTGCCCGCCAGATATTCGTCGGGCAGGAAGATGATCGTGTCGGCATTCAGTGATTCGACGACGGCCTTGGCATTGCCCGACGTGCAGCAGATGTCGCTCTCGGCTTTCACGTCAGCGTAGGTGTTGACGTAGGTCACCACGGGCACACCGGGGAATTGCTTTCGTAGCTGGCGCACATCCTCGGCGGTGATGCTCTCGGCCAGCGAGCAGCCCGCCTTCAACGACGGGATCAGCACCGTCTTGGTGGGATTGAGAATCTTGGCGGTTTCGGCCATGAACTTCACGCCGCAGAACACGATGATGTCGGCGTCGGTGCGCGCGGCCACGCGGCTCAGTTCCAGCGAATCGCCGACGTAGTCTGGGATCGAGTGGAACAGCGCCGGCTCCATGTAGTTGTGCCCGAGGATCACGGCGTGGCGCTCTTTCTTCAACCGATTGATCTCGGCGGCCAGGCCGGCTTTGATGCGCAGTTCCACGTCGGGTACCACGTCATGCAACTTCGCTTTGAGTTGTTGATACATTTCTTCGGCAGTCATCTTTCCCCCGGTAGAGTGTCATTGCGAGGAGCATCTTTGTGCGACGAAGCAATTTCCTTCACTATCCCATGAGATTGCTTCGCGCCTGCGGCGCTCGCAATGACGCACGGTAAACTATAGCGTCAAACTGATATCCAAGGCTTTCACGGAATGGGTCAGCGCACCGCTGGAGATGAAATCGACGCCGGTCGCGGCGATGGCGTTGACGGTCTCCAGCGTCACGTTGCCGGAGGCTTCCAAGGGCACACGTCCGGCGGCGATCTCAACGGCTGCCAGCATCTGATCGAGACTCATGTTGTCGAGCAGGATTCGATCGGGTTGGAGGGCCAGTGCTTCACGCAGTTCGTCCAGCGTGCGAACTTCCACTTCGATCGGGCGGCGGCGATCATCGCACGCGCGCACACGGTTGACGGCCGCCGTGATCGATCCGACGGCAGTAATGTGATTGTTCTTGATCAACACCATATCGAACAGGCCGCTGCGGTGATTCTCGCCGCCGCCGAGTTGCACGGCCCACTTATCGAGCAAACGCAGTCCCGGCGCCGTCTTGCGTGTGTCAAGGATGATGGCCTGGTGCGGCTTCACCGCTTCCACAAATTGATGAGTCAGCGTGGCGATGCCCGACATGCGCTGCAGGAAATTCAGCGCAGTGCGCTCGCCGCTGAGCAACGCGCGGGTGGGGCCATTGACGGTGCCAAAGACCTGACCTTTGGTGACAGGATCGCCATCGTGAATCGAAAATTCCACGCGCACACGCTCGTCGATCAGCGCGAAGGTCAAGCGGGCGACTTCCAGTCCGGCGATGATGCCATCGGCCTTGGCGATGAAGCGGCCGGTGAGCGTTGCGTCAACAGGGATGGTGCACAGCGTCGTTACGTCCCCATCGCCGAGGTCCTCGTCGAGGGCGCGTTGAATGCTGGGTTTGATCTGCGAGAGTAATTTGGTTGGGTCGTTCATGGTGGGTTGGCCATTGGGTTCTGGTAGAAAGTGTACAACAAACACTAAATGGCGTCAAGGCTAAATAACCGCGGCGCTCATCACATGTGATGAGCGCCGCGGCGATCGATCAGTGCAGACCTGGCAGGTTTTCGGCCCGCCAATCGGAAGGCCCGCTCGATCGGATCTGCTGCTCGATGGCGTAACGCAGCCGTGGTGAGAAAACCTGCCAGGTCTTACCCTGTCAGCAACTCCTTCACCACTTCGCTGATCAGCTTCCCGTCGGCCTTGCCCTTCAACTGCGGCATGAGTTTGCCCATGACCTTGCCGGTATCCTGCGGTCCTTTCGCGCCGACTTCGGCGATGACGGCTTGCGCGGCCGCCGCGACTTCCTCGCGGCTCAGCTGTTTGGGCAGATAGCCTAGCACCACTTCCAGCTCGGCCTGCTCGCGCGAAGCAATCTCCGGTCGTCCGGCTTTCTCCGCATCGGCAATGGTTTCACGGCGGCGCTTGACTTCGGTGGTCAGGACGGACAGTTGCTCTTCGTCAGTGAGTGGGGCGAGCCTGGCGATCTCGGCCAGCTGCTTGTCGCGCTCGGCTTCATCGATGATGGGGTTGCCGTCTTCATCGACCTTGCCGGTCTGCCACAGCTGCGAGCGCTCTTTTACCAGCTTCTGCTGCTTGGCTAGTTCGGCATTCTTTATGGCCGCTTGCGTAAAGCGAATGACGTCGCGGCGCAGCTCCTGCTTGTTCAGCATGGCCGTTTTCAGGTCGGCTTGCAATTGATCTTTGATGGACATTGGCTGCTCCTTACCTTAACCACTGCGCGTCGCGCAGGAAATAGCGTTGGACGATGAGAAACAACAGCACGGGCGGCAGCGTCAGCATGACGGCGCCCGACATCAACAGCGGCCAGTTGGTGCGATCGAGCTGCTGCAATTGCTGCAAGCCCACCGGCAGCGTATACAAACTCTGCGACCTCAGATACAACAACGGCGACATGAAGTCGCTCCAGTAGAAGATGAAGGCCAGCATCGCCACGGCGGCGGCCGTGGGCAAAGCGATGGGCAAAGCGACGCGCCGCCAGATCGACAGGGCGTGCGCGCCTTCCAGCCGTGCCATCTCGAACAATTCGCGCGGGACGCGGCGGAACGTCCAGTAGAATAATAGCACAAAGAGCGGACTGGTTCCGCTGAGTGCGGGCGCGATGAGCGCCAGATGCGAGTTGGTCAGGCCGACGGCGTTGAACATCACAAAGCGTGTCAGCCACAGCGCGCTAAACGGGATTAACAGCAGACCCAGCGAGAGGGTCAGTAGGATGCGGCGCGAGCGATCGGGCAGCTGCGCCATCGCCAGGCCCGCCCACGACGCGACGACGATGGTCAGCGGCACGGCGGCGATCACGACGAGGAGCGAGTTCAGAAAATAGCGGCCAAAGGGCAGCAATTCGAAGACGCGTGCGTAGTTGCCGAGTGCGATCGGGTTGGGAATGAGTTCGATCGAGCGGGGCGGGGGTTGGCCCGCCTGCCGCAGCGACGCGGCGATCAGCCACACGAGCGGCATGACGAACAAAACGGCAATGGCGATCAGCACGGCGTGGCGCAAGATCGGACGCAGGCTATGAGGCCTCATCAGCGTAGCCTCCCGTCTTGAACAGCGCGTACAGTGTGGAGATGAAGTACAACGTCATCACCACGACGATCAGCATCATGGCCGCGCCGGGGCCGAAGCGCAGCCGATCGAACGCTTCTTCATAGATGATCAGCGGCATGAAGAGCGTGGCGTAATACGGATCGCCGCCGGTCATGATCAGCGACGGGGTGAAGGTCCACTGAATGGCCACGATGACGGCGCGGAACGTCACCAGCGCGATCCACGGCAGCAGCAGCGGCAGCGTGATGTGCCGCAGCGTCTGCCGCCCACTGCTGCCATCGACAGCGGCGGCCGCGTTGACTTCCGGCGGAATGTCCTGCAGGCCGATCAGCAGGATGACAAACGCCTCGCCGATCTGAAACAGTGACATGATCACGAAGACCAATTTGGCCGAGTCGGGATTGATCAGCCACTCGGGCGCGGGCAGGCCGAGGCCGCGCAGGATCAGATTCAGCGGGCCGTACAGCGGGTTGAAGATCCACAAGGCGATCAACGCGTAGGCCACATCGGGGATGACCGTGGGCAGATAGACCGCGGCGCGATACAGCCCGGTGCCGCGCCGGCGTTGATTCAGCAGCAGCGCCAGCGTCAAGGCCAGCAGCACTTGCAGCGGCACGGCGAGGAAGATGAAGTACAGTGTATTGCGCAGCGCCACCCACAGCAGCGGATCGCCGAAGATGTCTTGAAAATTCCACAGGCCCACCCACTGCGGCGCGGAGAGCGTGTCGTACTGAAAGAAGGCCAATCCAAACGTCAGCAGCGCCGGGAGACCGACGAGCAGCAGCGTGCCCAGCAGGTAAGGCAGCAGTAGCAGGCGCAGTTGCGTGTGATAACGTCTGGCGGCGCGCGTGGTCATAAAAATGGGACACAGATTACACGGATCGACACAGATTCAAAGCAAATCCGTGTACGACTAATCGGTTTCAGTGAAGAAGATCGCCGTGCGGTCGGCGATGGCTTTGATCACATCGTCGACCGAGGCCGTGCCGTAAAAAGCACGTTCCAGTTCGGCGTTGGCGGTCTCTTCGATGTCAACCCAGTTCTTGAGCACGGGCAAGGCCCGCAGTGCGGGAATCGCATCCAGAAAAACGCGGCTGCTCTGCGGCTTGACGTCGGGATCGAGAAACGCATCGGACTCGGCCACGCTCTTCAAGGACGGCACAGTGCGCCCCGTCCGCGCGATGATGGTCTGCCCTTCCGGTGAATTGGCGAACTCGATGAATTGCCACGCGGCGTCTTTGTCCTTTGTCGCACTCGTCAGGCAGTAGGCGTCAGCGTGCAGCACGGAGGCCGGAAATTTGCCGGTGGGCAGCGGCGCCACATCCCAATCGAAGGTGGTGATGGTGCGGAAGGTGGGCGTGACCCGGCGGCTGTCCAGATACATGCCCAGGCGGCCGTTGCTGAAGCGGCTCTCCAGGTCTTCGGATTCGGCAGCGACGGCGTTGGGTGTGACGTGGTGCTTGACCTGCAGATCGACGAGCCACTGAATGGCTTCCCGGGCTGCGGGCGAATCGACGAGCAGCCGCGCGGCGATCGGGCTGTTTACCAGTTCTCCGCCGTTCTGCCAGATGAAGGGCGCGGCGCGGATGATCGACGGCTCAAGCCCGACACCGTACTGATCGTTCTCGGGCTGGGTCAACGCTTGCGCGGTGCGTAGAAAATCGTCCCAAGTCCAGTCGGCGGCGGGGTAGGGCACGCCGGCCGCAGCGAACAAATCCTTATTGTAGTACACCACCAGGCTCGACAGGTTCTGCGGAATGCACATCAAGCGTTGCTGCCAGATGTAGGGCTGCATGGCTTCCGCATAGAAATCGTCGGCTTTGATCAGCGAACTCTGGTACAGATACGGCTGCAGCGGTTCGAGCACGCCCTTCTGCGCGAAACCCGCGTAGCGCCGATAATTGATGAGGACGACGTTGGCCGGCGTGCCGGCGGCGATATCGGCGCTGAGCCGCTGGCGATAGTCGCTCTGACTGGGAATATGAATCAACTCGATGGGGATGTCAGGGTGTTTCTGCTGAAAAGCGTTCACCAGCGTCTGATACGCTTTCAGTTCCTCAGGGTCGCCAAAGACCATGAATGAGACGGGCTTTACGGCAGGCGCGGCGCAGGCGCCCAGCAACAAGACGGCCAGCACTACTACGGACCACCACCAGAACTTACGCATGGCAGCTCCTAGTGAAGCGGCCCTTCACGGGGATGGAGCGAAGGGCCTGACAGATGCAAAAAAAGAAGCGCGCACTGCGGAGAGTGCGCGCCTAAGGGGTGCTACATGTTGTTCGTGCGCAAGAACTTCATGGTCTGGCGGCGGCTCTTGCGAACCTTAGCCGCTTTCTTCCGCTTGCGGACGATGCTCGGCTTTTCAAAGAAACGGCGGCGGCGCACTTCACTGAGAATGCGATCGCCCTGCACCACTTTGTTGAACCGCTTCAAGGCCGATTCAAACGACTCGTTGTCGTCGACAATTACACGCGTCAAAAAACTCACCCCTCTCTGGTTACGGTTTGCGGCCAACATTATAACTGTCCGAGCACAGGCTGTCAAACCGCCAGATTCGCGCTCACCAACCGCGTCCGCGCGGTTGGTCGCCCGCGCAGACGCGGGCGATGAGCAATGACTGAGCGGAAGGGCATTCGCCAACCGTATCACTTTTTGCGTGCGCACGTTGAGTCTTGAGCCACGCCGGCGAGCCGGTTTTCACTGTCGGCGAGGCGGTGGTAAGATCAGCGCCATGAAGCAACCGGCTGCCCCGATCGATTATTCGCTCTACGCCGGACGCTGGATCGCCATCGTGCGCGATCGCGTGGCGGGCGTGGGGCGCACGCCAGATGAAGCGCGCCGGGCCGCCAAGGTCTCGCGCCCCAAGGATGATCCGCAGGTGGTGTATGTGCCGCGCAATTACCGCAAAGGCGACAAGCTGATAGGATGACAAGATGACCGGATGACAAGATGCTGGCATCATCTATTCTGCAAAGGAGAGCCGTGAGCAAGAAGATTCAGAATCATCAAGACTTGCTGGTATACCGGAAGGCGTTTGACGCGGCGATGAGTATCTTTGAACTGTCAAAGACGTTTCCCAAAGAGGAAACCTATTCGCTGACGGATCAGATTCGACGTTCTTCGCGTTCGGTGTGCTCCAACTTGGCAGAGGCTTGGCGTAAGCGGCGCTATGAAGCAGCGTTCATCAGCAAATTGTCCGACGCTGAAGGTGAGGCAGCCGAGACTCAAGTGTGGCTACTTGAAGCGCACCGAAGCAGCAGTGTTGTACAAGACTTATGCAGAAATCATTGGCACATTCGTGGGGATGATTACGCATTCTGAGACCTGGATCATTCGCAAAAAGTGATCACGTGACAAGCTGATCCTGTAGACTCGATCATCTTGTCAGCTCTTCATCCTGTCATCTTGGCATGAGCATATCTGTGAACATCACTTCACCACTGATCACCGCTGTCAAAGCAGTCTGCGCCGAACGCAGTATTCGCGTGTGGCTCGTGGGCGGCGCGGTGCGCGATCTGCTGCTGGGCCGTGACGTGCACGATTGGGATGTGGCCGTCGAGCGCGATGCGATCCGCCTGGCGCGCGCTACTGCCGATCGACTGAACGCTGCTGTGTACGTGCTGGACGCCGATTTTGATGTGGCGCGCGTGCTGGTCGATGATACGACGATCGATTTTGCGCGCCTGCGGGAGGCCGATCTCGATCGGGATCTGGCGGGCCGCGATTTCACGATCAACGCGCTGGCGATCGATCTCGATCGACCCGATCGGATCATCGATCGCTTCAACGGCCAAGCGGATTTGGAGGAAGGTGTCATCCGCGCCATCGGCGAGGGTTCGCTGGTCAGCGATCCGGTGCGGCTGCTGCGCGCCGTGCGGCAGTCGGCCTCGCTGGCCATGGCGCTTGATCCGCAGACGGTGGAATGGATCAAGACACATGCCGCGTTGATCGCGGGTGCGCCCGCCGAGCGGGTGCGCGATGAACTCAACAAGCTGCTGGCCGAAGGCGATGCCGCCGATAATTTGCTGCTGCTCGATGGCTGCGGCCTGCTGCCTCACTTGCTGCCGGAAATCAGCGCGTTGAAAGGTGTGACGCAAGCGCGGCCGCATCACTGGGATGTGTACGAGCACACGCGCCGCGTGATCGATGCGTTGGAACTGTTGGGTACGCGCTGGCTGGGCTTCGATCAATCCGATGAGAGCGCGCTGCTGCTGCCAGTGATTCCCGATTTTGTGTGGGACAGCCTCTTTCTCAATCTGCCGGAGTACAGCGATGCGCTTCGTGCGCATCTCAGCGTCGACTCGCGCTGGCTGCTGCTGAAGTGGACGGCGCTGCTGCACGACATCGGCAAGCCGCCGACGAAGACGGTGGAGGATGATGGCCGCACGCGCTTCTTCGGGCACGAAGACCTCGGCGCGCAACTGGCTGAAGAGCGTCTACGTGCATTGCGTTTCAGTAATGATGAGATCGAACGGGTGACAGGCATCATCGGCGGGCACATGCGACCGCACTGGCTGGCCGAAGCGCCGCTTACGCGCCGCGCCATGTATCGCTTCTTCCGCGACACCCAGGATTACGGCGTCGATATTCTGCTGCTCTCGCTGGCTGATCATCTCGCCACGCACGGCCCGGATGTGGACTTACACAATTGGGTGGAACGCTTGGGATTGATCAGCCAGATGTTTGACGTGTATTTCAGCAAGCATGCGGAAGTCGTTGCGCCGCCGCCGCTGGTCAATGGCAACGACATCATGCGCGAGTTGGGTTTGCCGCCGGGCAAGCAGATCGGTGTCATCTTAGAGGCAATCCGTGAAGCGCAGGCGAGTGGCGAGGTGGTAGCGAAGGAAGATGCGCTAGTGGTGGCGAGGCGAGTGTTGGAAGGATCGCTGAAGCGTGAAGAGTGAAAAGTGAACTATCACTGATGATCGTTTGCGTTTCACTCTTCGCTTTTCACTTTTCAAAATTGCCACCAACTTACCCCGTTCAGTTTTTCAAACATCCACACCAGTCCCCATAGGTTGATCGCGATCGAGACGAGGATCAAGCCCTGCTTGAGCCTCGTCACTTTTTGCATGCCCGCTGCCAGCAGAATGATCCACATGGGCGCGGCATCGAAGAGGTAGCGCCAGCCGAATTGCAGCGATCCGGTGTTGTGATAGAACCACAGCAGAATCAGTGTTGTGATCAAGCCAATCCAGGCAGCGAGGACGATGAGGGCAGGCGACTTGAAGTCGCGCCTGGCGGGCTGTTCAGCCGATCGTCGGCCTGCGCCGACGGGGTCTGTTATTTCGCGCCCACGCAAGTAATTCGATTCGTCAGCGGGCTTGAGTGAAAGAAAGACAATCAGCAACGCCGGTGTCACGAAAAAGACGCTCATCCCCAGCGGATTCGGCGTGATGGGCGCAGAAGTATCCGCTAGATTCACGCCCTCCAGCAAATACGCACACGCGTCTGTGATGAATGTTGGCACGTTGCCATTCATCTCAGGCGGTGAGAGCAGCGACACGGCCAGGTTGCACGGCACAAACCGCGGATTGAATCCGCCGTAACGCGCATACACACGCGTGATGTTCGACGCGCCTTCGACGTAAGCATAGCCAAAATCGGTGAAGGACTTGAAGCGGACGTAGTTGTAAGCGAAGTGGGCGCCGAGGCCCAAAGCAAGCGCTATTCCGAACAGGGCAATGTTACGCATGACGTAGTACGCAGTACGTGATCCGTGGTGCGTGGTGCGTGATGCGTAAAACACGACGATGAGGAAAAAGGGCGTCAAGAACAGCGCCGTCGGCCGCGCGAAGCCCGCGCCGGCCAGCCACACCCCGGCGAGGAACCACCGCTGGTTGGTCAACGCTTCGCGTGTGGCGAGCAGGGCGAAGAATACCACGACGAGGTGCGCCGTGAACCAGTAGGTGCCCAGCGAGGCCAGATACCAGAATGGTGTGCCGAGGGCGAAGAGCAGCGTAATCCAGCGGCGGGCGGATTCGCTAAGGGAAATCGATTTCGCCACGGAGGCGCTGGGTGCGCCCAGGTTTTCTGGCGGCGCTTCTGTGTTCTCTGCGTCTCTGCGGTGAAAGACGCCGAGCAGCGAATAGACCAGCGCCACGTCAATCGCGCCGAGGACGACGCTGAACAAGACATCGCTGAAGCCGGCGCCAAAGATCGCCACGAAGGGCAGCAGCATGAGCGCCGGCATGGGCGACCCGGCGACGAACCACTTGCCGTTGAAGCTCAGCAGATCGTAGGTGGTGGGCGGCAGTTGAATTAGATCGACGTGGCGGTGCAGCAGCGCGTAGGCCAGATAGACGTAGTGCGGCGCGAGTGAGACGGCGTGCGACCAGAGTTGCGCGCTAAGGCCGTAGGCGAACAACGCTAACAGAAAGACGCGCAATGTGGCGTGATGCGTAATGCGTGATGCGTAATACCTGATGCGTGACACAGCGCTATTTCTTGCGGAGGGATCGATACCAGATCAGCACGCCAACGACAAGCACGACTTCGGCCAGCAGGCCGACGACGATCAGGCCGACGGGCAGCTCAGGCATGATGGTTGGAAAGACCTGTCAGGTTTTTCTTGATCATCTGCCGCTGCTCGCCATGAATCGAGCTGGCTGGACAGGCCGTCACCATCGGCGGGTGAAAACCTGACAGGTCTGTCTAACGCGGACGCGGTGTGGCTGTGCGGGCGATGACGGGCGCGGCCAGCGTTTTGGCTGGCATATTTTCCACCAGAATGATCGGATGGCCGCCCACCCGGCAGCCGAAGTTCGGATCGTCGCACTTCGCGCCGGACAGCGTCAAGCGATATTTTCCGTTGACGGGCTTGATCGGCTGCGTCGATCCATCGAGCGCGACGAGCAAGCCCTCGGAGGCAAAGGCGGGCAGCGTGATGTTCGTGTCGGCTTTGCCGCGCGCCCAGGCCACGCGTGTGGTGAGGTTGCCCCGCTCGAGCGTGACGACTTCCGTCGAGCCAGTGCGTACCAGCTTGGCCGATCGGGTATCGCGGAAGTGCGTAGTGATCACGCGGATCGCATCGTAAGCGGGCCGCCGGGTCCCATCGGCGCGCACCAGGCCGAGCGCCGGGTGGCCTTCGGGATAAGGGGGATTGTCGATCATCTTATAGACGGCGATGCGTTCTGCTCCGGCAGCCAGGCCCAGCGCAAACGCGTGGATCATGAAATCGGCCTGCTGATCGAGCGACGTGACGAACGTCGGTGCGCGCCAGGGATTGAGCGGATCATCTGACGGCTGCGCGTTCGTCTCGTTGATCCAGATCGGTTGTTTCAAGCCGTTGCGACGCAGGATACCGTACAGCGTTTGCGTGAGGTTGTACACCTCATCGCTGGTGAGGTATACGTGAAAAGTGGCCACATCAAAGTAATAGTTGTGCGCGCGCGCCGTGGGGTCCTTCCGCGCTTCGTTGATGAAACGCTGCAAATACGGCACCCGCTTGTGCTCGACGTCGTGATACCACGTCAGTCCAGCCAGATGAATCTTGGCGTTGGGATTTTCCTGCTTCGCGACCAGCGAGGCGACCTTCACTAGCTGATAGTAATCCTTCACGGTGCCGCCCCATTGCAGGCCGTCGTCAGGCGGTTCAATGTCCGGCTCGTTCCAGATGATCCAGTGATCGATGCGGCCTTTATAGCGTGCCACCACCTTGCGCACGAACTGCGCCCACAGATTGTTGGGATCGTCGATCGGAAGATAGAGACCGCGGGGCACGCCGATCTGATCGGGACCGTCGGTAGCCCAGCGCGGCGTGTTTTCCAACAGCCCGACTACCTGGCGCCCCTGCGCGGCTGCCGTGGAGATCCAGCCATCTTCGACATGGAAGATGTTCCAGTCGTCGGGGCCGTTGGGCTGCAGTTGCGACCAGAAAAACAGAATGCGCTCCCAACCGAAGTTCAAATCCGCAGCCGCTGTGGGATCACGGAATCCTTCGACCACGCCAAAGCGCGGATCGGGTGAGGGCTGAGCGTGAAGCGGAGAAGAGGCGGGAAGGAGGATGCAAGATGCAAGCAGCAGCAGGCCACTAGCCAGCAGCAGGCGTGTGCGTGTTGTGACTCTGTTTATCCGTTGTCTATCTGATGAGTTGTGTACCATTGGTAAAACCGTGAAAGCCCTTCCTCGATGGAAATCCTGGGGTGATAGTCGAGCAGGCGTTCGGCCTTCTCGATGTTGGAATAGGTGATCGTTGGTTCGGTGGGCGGCAGCGGCGCGTGCTGGATGATCGCCTGGCGCCCCACCAACTGTGCGATGATCTCGATGAAGCGCGACAGCGCGATCGGCTGGCCGCGGCCCAGATTGATAATCTCGTAATCGAAGCCGGCATCCAGCGCCGCGATGACGCCGTCGACGTTGTCGTCGATGAAGGTCCAGTCGCGCTGGGGGCGGCCTTCGTCAAAAACGCGCAGCGTTTCGCCGGCCAGCATCTTGCGTGTGAATTCGTAGGGCATCATATCGGGCCGGCCGCGCGGACCGTACACGTTGAAGAAGCGCAGGCCCGTACACTTCAGCCCGAAGGCCACATGATAACTGTGAGCCATCACTTCGCAAGCGATCTTGGTCGCGGGGTAGGGGGCCAGGGGCTGCGCGACGGATTCGGTCTCGACGAACGGAATGGGCGCGTTGCCGTAAACGGACGAGGTGGAGGCGAGCACAAAATAGCGCGTGCCGCTGAGCCGCGCGGCCTCCAGCAGATTGACGGTGCCGGCGATGTTGACGGCGGTGTACTCTGGCGCGTGCTCGATCGAGTAGCGGACATTGCCCATGGCGGCCAGGTGCATCACCCGATCGAACCTCTGCGCCTCAAAGAGATCGCGCATGGCCGGCGCGTCGCGGATGTCGGCCTCGACGAACGTGAAGCGATCGTGCCCGGCGTACTCTTTCAGGTTGGCCTCCTTGCGCGCGCGGCTGTAGTTCGGCGCAAAGTTATCCAGACCGATCACTTCATCGCCGCGTTGCAACAGCCGCTGGGCGACATGACTTCCGATGAATCCGGCGGCGCCGGTGACGAGAATTTTCATGGTGGTTGTTAGTTGCTGGTTGTTGGTTGCTGGTAAAATGCTGGGCGCGCGTATTGGTCACGCATCACGTTTCACTTGTCAGCATACTTGATGTCTTTGATGTTCAGCTGATACTTCCGCTCGCCGTTCCACTCGTTCTCTTCGAAGGTGTAGGCGATGTCGAGTTTGTCGCCGCGCGTGAGCCGCTCGGCCATCGGGCCGAACTTGAAGCCGATTGCGTCGAAGATGGTGCCGCCATCGCCCACCTTCATCTTAAGGTGCGCGCCCTCCGCGCCGACCGTGCGCAGCTCCACAATACTCACGCCGCGCGAGGCAAACACCGGCGTCGAGTTGGCGTAGCCATGCGGCTCCAACTGCTTCAGCGCGTGAAACAGATCGGACTTGAGTTTGTGCAGGTGCAGCACGGCATCGACCGCAAGCGTGGGCAGCAGTTCCTGTCCGCCCAGTTCACGCTCGGCAATGGCCGAGAGACGCTGGGACAGCAGATCCAACTTCGCCGTTTCGATCGTGAAGCCGGCGGCGGCGGCGTGCCCGCCGTGACGCACAAACAACTCGCGGCATTCGTCCAGTGCCTGCGTGATGTGAAATTCGGGGATGCTGCGGCAGGAGCCGCGGCTTTCGTGCGGTCCTTGTTCGATGACGACCGACGGGCGATAGAACTCTTCGGTGAGGCGGCTGGCCACTAGCCCGACGACGCCGGAATTGAACGACGGATCAGCGGCGAACAAGAGCGCTGTGCCGTTGGTGTGCGCGGTGACGATCTCGCGCGCTTTCTCGAACAGATCGCGCGTCAAGGTTTGTCGATCACGATTGCGAAGATCCAGCTCACGCGCGATGCGCTCGGCGGTGGTGGTGTCTGGCGTCATCAACAGGTCGTAGGCGTTGAGGGCGTGATCCAGGCGGCCGGCGGCGTTCAAGCGGGGGCCTAAGGCAAACCCGATCGTGCTGGTATCGATCGTTTTGGAGCCGCTGACGTTCAGCAGCTCACGCAGGCCGGGCCGTTTGGTGCGGCGCAGTTGCCGCAAGCCGCGCGCGACCAGCAGGCGATTTTCGCCGAGCAGCGGAGCCAGGTCAGCCACGGTGCCCAGCGCCACCAGATCGAGCAGATCGTCTTCGGTGATGGGGACGGGAAGATTGTCGGTGCGCGCGTTGACCAACAGCAAGGCTTGCGCGATTTTGAAAGCCAGCCCGACTCCGGCGAGTTCTTTGAAGGGGTAGGGGCAAGCGGGTTGTTTGGGATTGATCAGCGCGTAGGCGTCGGGCAGATCTTCCAGCGGCATGTGATGATCGCTGACGATCAGATCCACCCCGATCGCTTTGGCGAAGGCGACTTCGGACAACGAGCGCACCCCACAATCGACGGTGATGACGAGGCGCACACCGTCGTCTTTCAGGTGCTGCAGCGCTTCAGGATTGAGGCCGTAACCTTCGTCGGCGCGGCGCGGAATGTAGGGGCGCACGTTCGCGCCAAAGGCAGCGAGGGTCTGCACCAGCAGCGCGGTGGCCGTCACGCCGTCGACGTCATAGTCGCCGTAGATCGCAATTGGCTCATTGGCCTTGATCGCGCGGCGGATGCGATCGACCGTGCGGTTCATGCCGGCCATGCGAAAGAGATCGGCGGTGCTCGTGGGCCGATCGGCTTGCAGGAAAGCCGCCATCTCGTCCGGATCGGTGATACCACGATTGTAAAGAATCTGCACGACCAGCGGCGCAATATCGGGAAAGCGCTTCAAGTGATCGGTAGGCGCCAGCGGCGCGATCACCCAGCGCTTGTGGCGCGTGCGCGCGGTCGAGGCGGTGGAAGTGGTCACGAGCGAATCTCCATGTTAAACCTCGGCGGTATGTTAGCATAGGCACTGGTACGCGTCAATGCAGTGGTTGACCAAATCGCGGAGATGGGTATAATTTGAAGCGCATCGGGCGGTTAGCTCAGCTGGTTAGAGCACACGGTTGACATCCGTGAGGTCGCAGGTTCGAGCCCTGTATCGCCCACTAAACGGCTCGCCACCTTGGTGGCGAGCCGTTTTTGTTGTGTGCGATAATGAAAAGAACAGCCATTTCATCTGGGAGGGAGACCCTATGAGCAGCGCGCAGAAACTTCCCCGCGTGGTGATCATCGGCGGCGGCTTTGGCGGATTGAATGCTGCCCGGGCGCTGAAACACGCGCCCGTCGAGGTGGTGTTGATCGATCGGGCCAACCACCATTTATTTCAGCCGCTGCTGTATCAAGTCGCTACGTCCGTCCTGCCCCCGACAGAGATCGCGACGCCGATCAGAAATCTGCTGCGACGGCAGCGCAATGTGACAGTGTTGATGGCCGAAGTGACTGGCGTGGAGGTGGCGCAACGTGCGCTGCGCATGGCGGGACTCGCTCGCTCGCTGACGTATGACTATTTGATCATCGCCACGGGCATGCACACCAGTTATTTCGGCCACGACGAATGGGAACAGTTCGCGCCGGGGCTGAAGTCGGCGCGCGATGCGCTGGTGGTGCGCAACAAGATCCTCTCGGCGTTCGAACGGGCCGAAGTGGAAAGCGATCCGACGCGGCGGCAGGAACTGCTGACCTTCGTCGTCGTCGGTGGCGGGCCGACGGGCGTGGAGATGGCGGGTGCGCTGGCGGAAATGGCGCATGCGACGCTGGCCGACGAATATCACAACAGCGATCCGCGTTCGGCGCGAATCATACTGGTTGATGCTGCGCCGCGCGTGTTGATGCCGTATCCGGAAAATCTGGCCCGCAAGGCGCAGGCCAAGTTGGGGCAGATGGGCGTCGAGGTGCAGCTGGGTCATCCCGTCGAGTTGATCGATGCCGAGGGTGTGGTGATCAACGCTCAGCGGATTCGCAGCCAGTGCGTGATCTGGGCGGCGGGTGTAAAGGCTTCGCCGGCGGGTAGGTGGCTGGGCGCCGAGACCGATCGGGCGGGGCGCGTCAAAGTGAAGCCCGATCTGACCGTGCCCGATCATCCCGAGATCTTCGTCGTCGGCGATACGGCTTATATCGAAGAAGACGGCAAGCCGCTGCCCGGCGTGGCGCAGGTGGCGATTCAAAGCGGCAAGTATGCAGCGCGCGTCATTCAGCATCGGATCAAGCGGGAGGCGGCTCCAGCGCCGTTCAAGTATTTCGACAAAGGCAACATGGCGACGGTGACACGCGGCTACGCGGTCGTCGATTCCAAGTTCATGCGCACGGCGGGCTTCCTCGGAAAACTGGCCTGGGCGTTTTTGCACATCCTCTATTTGTCGGCGTTTGAAAATCGGATCATTGTGTTTTTTCGCTGGACCTGGGAGATCATTACCAACCAGCGCGGCGCGCGGGTGATCTATCACACCGAGTCAACGGACAGGGATGGTTGACAGTCCGGTTGAAAAGACTATAATTTTGGCAACTCAATCGTCAAATGCGTTGAGCGGGACGAGTAAGCAGCCTGAGCGCGCCAGGGAGAGAGGGTCACTGACTGCAAGCCCTCTTCGTTGCGCAGCCGCCCAAAACCCCCCGCGAGCGAATCGCCGAACCCATCGAATGAATTCGATGGCTGGTAAGATAAGCCTGTTAAAACAGGCTCAGCCATCATGTGCGCCAGTAAGCGATTCCGGGTTAGCCCGTTACAGCGACAAAGAGCAGCACTACTCCCTCGCCCTTTGGGAGAGGGCGAGGGGTGCTGAACTTGGGTGGAACCGCGAGCGCACCTCTCGTCCCAATTGGATGAGCGGCGCGTTTTGTTTTGGAGAGGAAACCGGGAAACAAGTTCAAAGGAAACAAGAAAATCACACCTTGTCTACTTGCAGACTTGTATCCTTGCCGCAGGAGGTGATGCCGCATGACCGACGATGGCACTGAGACCATGATTGTGACTTATCGTATTTGCCGCAAGATGTGGCGCCACCCGTCTTGCTGTTCGGTGAGGTGATCGAGGCGCACCCATGATTGCCTCCGCCGCAACTTGAAGGAGGTCATCATGAACACCGATTTGTTGCAACGACCCGAGATTGGCTGGATCGTCGTGGTGGTCGGGGAAGAGGAAGATGACTGGTCGGGGGTGTACGATTGCGGCGCGATCTGCCAGCCCGACGAGCGCATTTTCCTGGTGGGGGACCGCGCCGATTGGCCGATCGAACAATGCAGCTGAACAATGAACAATGAACAATGATCAATGATCAATGACGGGCAGACCTTGTTTGCTTGTTGACTTACCCTGGAGGGAAAATGGAACGTTACGAAGACTCTCAACTGTATCGCATCCGGCACAGCGCGGCGCACGTCATGGCGCAGGCGGTGATGGAGATGTTTCCGGGCGAAGCCCGCATCGCGATCGGGCCGCCGATCGAGAACGGGTTTTACTATGACTTTGATCTGCCGCGCCATCTGACGCCGGAAGACCTCGACGTGATCGAGAATCGCATGCGCGAGATCATCGCGGAGAATCAGCCGTTTGTGCGCGAGGAAGTCAGCGCCGAGCAGGCGCGCGCGCAGTTTGCCGATCAGCCCTACAAGATCGAGCTGATCGAAGGGTTGGAGAAGGGCGGTTTCGACGAGTATGGCAATCCGTTGAAGGAGAAACCCGTCATCTCGTTCTATCGCGATGGCGCGTTCGTCGATCTGTGCCGCGGGCCGCACGTCGACAGTACGGGCAAGATCAACCCCAAAGCCATCAAATTGATGAGCGTGGCGGGCGCGTACTGGCGCGGCGACGAGAAAAACAAGATGCTGCAGCGCATCTATGGCACGGCCTGGGAATCGAAGGACGATCTGAAAGACTATCTGTGGCGTTTGGAAGAAGCGAAGAAGCGCGATCATCGCAAGCTGGGCAAGGAGCTCGATCTGTACAGCGTGTCGGAAGACGTCGGGCCGGGCCTGATCCTGTGGCATCCGAAGGGCGCGCTGATTCGGGTGTTGGTGGAAGATTTCTGTCGGCAGGCGCACCTTGACAACGGTTATGACTGGGTCTTCTCGCCGCACATCGGGCGGGCGCATTTGTGGGAAACGTCGGGGCACCTGGGCTTCTATAAAGAGAACATGTATGCGGCGATGGACATCGACGGCGAAGAATACTATGCCAAGCCGATGAATTGTCCGTTCCATATCCAGATTTACAAAAGCCAGATCCGATCGTATCGCGATCTGCCCAAGCGCTTTGCCGAAAACGGCACGGTCTACCGCTACGAACGCGCGGGGGTGCTGCACGGCCTGACGCGCGTGCGCGGCTTCACGCAAGACGATGCCCATATCTTCTGCCGCCCCGATCAGGTCGAGGCCGAAATCAACCGGGCGCTGGAGTTCTCGTTGTACATCCTGCGGTCGTTCGGCCTGTCGGATTTCAAGGCCTATCTCTCGACGATGCCCGAGAAGTACGTGGGCGAGCCGGCCGATTGGGATAAAGCCACGGAAGCACTGCGCCGTGCGGTCGACGCGCACGCCATCCCCTACGAAGTCGACGAGGGCGGCGGCGCCTTCTACGGCCCGAAGATCGATCTGAAGGTCAATGATGCGCTGGGCCGCGAATGGCAGTTGAGCACGATCCAGTTTGACTTCAACCTGTCGATGCGCTTCGGCCTGGAATACATCGGCGAGGACGGCAAGCCGCATCGGCCGTACATGGTGCACCGCGCGCTGTTGGGTAGCATGGAGCGTTTCTTCGGCGTGTTGATCGAGCACTATGCGGGCGCGTTCCCGGTGTGGCTCAGCCCCGTGCAGGCCATGGTGATTCCGATTGCCGATCGGCATGTGGCTTACGCCAAAGAGGTGCAGCAGAAACTGAAGGAGGCGGGTATCCGCTCGGAAGTGGACGAATCCAGCGATCGGATGCAGGCCAAGATTCGCCAGGCGCAGCTGCAGAAGATTCCGTACATGCTCGTCGTCGGCGACAAAGAAGCCGAGGCGGGCGCGGTTGCCATCCGCTTGCGATCAGGTGAGGACCTCAAAGCCAAGCCGCTGGCAGAGTTCATCGCCCTGGCGAAAGAGGTCATCGCGACGAAGGCGTAGGCCGATCGGATTGTGTGCCGGGCCGTTGACGAAACAAATTGACTGTGTTATGATTTCGCTCCGTAACCGCCCGGGCAGTGCGCCGGGCGGTTACAATGAATCTTACTCAAAGGTGGACCGTCATCGCTGCCAAAGACCATCGCATCAACGAGCAGATCCGGGCTAGAGAAGTCCGTGTGATCGGCAAAGACCGTCAGCACATCGGCATCATGTCCGTGCCGGAAGCCCTGCGCCTGGCGCGTGAAGCCGAACTGGACCTGGTGGAGATTTCGCCGCAAGCGGATCCGCCGGTCGTGCAGATTATGGACTTCGGCAAGTTCCTGTATGAGCAGCACAAGAAGGAACGCGAAGCCAAGAAGGCCCAGAAGGTTATCGAGGTCAAGGAAATCCAGCTGCGCCCCAAGACCGATCCGCATCATCGCGGATTCAAAGTGCGTGATGCGCGCAAGTGGCTGGAAGACGGCATGAAGGTCAAGGTGCGGGTCCGGTTCCGCGGGCGTGAAATCGCTTATCCGGATCTGGCGCTGGAAGATTTGCGAGACGTGGCAACAGAACTGGCCGACGTGGCGGTGGTGGAACAACAGCCGAACATGGAAGGCCGCACAATGCTCATGGTGCTGGCCCCGGCGGGCAAGCCCAAGAAGTCGACTGGAAAGAAGGAACAGGACAGTGGCCAAGACAAAGATCAAAACACACAAGGCAACTAGCAAGCGCTTCCGCCTGAGCGGCAGCGGCCAACTGCGCCGCACCCGGCTGGGCAAGAGCCACTTGCGCCGCCGCAAGTCGGCCCGCGCCAAAGCGGAGTTTGCCGAACTCAAGACCGTGCAGGCGCACGGCTTGAAGAAGCGCGTGAAGCGCCTGGCGCCGTACTTGAAGCAGAAGTAAAACGTAATGCGTAAAACGTGAAACGTAATCATGACGCCTTACGTTTCACGTTTTATTGCCTCACCTCCCCGTAGGCTTTCGGGCCGAGGGTCAACATGAAGAAGGGAAAACAGTCACATGGCACGTGCAAAGAACGGGCCGCACCTGCGGCGCAAGCATAACAAAGTCTTGAAGCTGACCAAGGGTCAGAAGGGTTCACGCCATCGCTTGTGGACCAAAGCCAGCGAGGCACGCCTGCACTCGCTGTATTATTCGTATCGCGATCGCCGCGCGCGCGCCCGCCAGTTCCGCCAATTGTGGATCGCCCGCATCAACGCGGCCGCCCGCTTGAACGGGCTGTCCTACAGCCGCTTCATCGCCGGCCTCAAGAAAGCTGATGTCGCCATCGACCGCAAAGTGCTGGCCGACATCGCCGTGCGCGACGCCGCCGGGTTCGCGCAATTGGTGAAGGTCGCTAAAGAAGCGTAAATTTTCTCCAGTCGACTGACGAGCGCAGAGGTATAATCCCCTCTGCGCTTTTTATTTATGGGTGCGTCATTGCGAACCCCGCAGGGGCGAAGCAATCCCAGTTTCAATCATCGAGATTGCTTCGTCGGCCTGCGGCCTCCTCGCAATGACGGATGAGTAAATCATGATCACCAGCCTCACCAACGATAAAGTCAAACTCGTTCGATCTCTAGCCGAGCGGAAACATCGCGTTAAGGAACAACGCTTTGCGATTGAAGGCGCGCGCCTGATCGACGATGCGCTGGCGGCCAACCTCCAACCCGATTGGATCTTCTGCGCCGAACGGCTGCCGTCGCGCGCGCAGGAGACGTTGGGGCGGTTGAAAAAACGCGGGGTTGAGACCATCATCGTGTCCGAGGCGGTGCTCAAGGCGTGCAGCGACACCGAAACACCGCAAGGGTTGATCGCGGTTTTGCCGTTTCCGCGATTGGCGATTTCCTCCAACCCGCAGATGATCTTGATTGCCGACTCACTGCGCGATCCGGGCAACCTCGGCACGCTATTGCGCTCTGCTGCCGCGAGCGATGTGGATGCAGTGCTGCTGCCGCCGGAAACCGTCGATGCCTATAATCCCAAAGTCGTGCGCGGCGCGATGGGTGCACACTTCCGCCTGCCGATCGTCGAAGCCGCGTGGACTGAGATCGCTGATCGGGTGAGAGGCAGCAACGTCTATCTCGCCGCCGCAGATGGTGAACTGCAGTATACTGATGTTGATTGGACACAACCGTCTGCGTTAATCGTGGGTGGTGAAGCCAGCGGCGCAAGCAAGGACGCACTGCGACTGGCGACAAGGCGTATCTCCATCCCGCTGTCACGCGAAGTCGAATCGCTCAATGCGGCGGTGGCGGCGAGTATCATTTTGTTTGAGGCCAAGCGGCAACAGATGAACAACCGCTAAACGGATGAGCGATGGATTATTCGTTTGTCTGTTGCCTATCCGCTGCCTTGACAAAACCCGCCGCCTGCCGATAATTCAGCCCACAGGCAATGACGGAGAAAAGTAAGCGATTGGACATCCGCCAGGGATGCGAGGCCATAGACTGCGAGCCTCACTCGGAATGCTGCCGCTGAAGTTCCCTCCTGAGCCGAGCGGTGAAACCAGGGATCAGTGATCAGTTGATCAGGGATCAGGAAAGTAGCCGATTCCGCAGGCCCAGCGTTAACGGGGCGGCCGATGATGGTCGGCGCAAAGTGGATTGGCGCAGCGCCAATCAATGAGGGTGGTACCACGGGAGTTTTCGCTCTCGTCCCTTTTGCGGGATGAGGGCGTTTTCTATTTTTGATTTCAGATTTTGGATTGCAGATTGACACTGCAATACGGGAGGCACCGATGCTTGAACAATTGACACAAGTTGAAACTGAAGCACTGGCGGCTTTAAGCACCGTCAATGACAGGGACGCGCTGGAAAGTTGGCGGACAACCTACCTGGGCAAGAAGTCACCGCTGATGACGATGTTAGGCGATCTGGGTAAGCTATCGCGCGAGGAACGCCCGGCCATCGGCAAGCGCGGCAACGAGGTGAAGAATGCTCTCGAAGCTGCGTATGCCGATCGGGTGGAGGCGATCCGCAAGGTGGAATTGCAGCACAGCCTGACGGCGGGCGCGCTCGACGTGACGCTGCCGGGCCGGCCAGCACCGCGCGGCCGTCTGCATCCGCACACGCAAATCCTGCGCGAGATCTACGCCATCTGGGCCGAGATGGGCTTTCAGGTTTATCGTTCACGCGA
>CAYNML010000067.1:0-30987 GCA_964398185.1 uncultured Anaerolineae bacterium
CTGTCGGGGCGCGGAGATTTGAACTCCGGACCTCACGGACCCGAACCGTGCGCGCTAGCCGGACTGCGCTACGCCCCGAACTTTCACTCAAGGGTTTCGGGTTGGCCCTCAAGCGCGCGGATTATACCTAATTCAGCGGAGTTGCGCAAGGGGCTCGCCAACGGCGCCGGCGCGTATCATGCGTTCATGACCTTGCTCAGTCTCGCGCTGCTCGTCTTTGTCGCCGGATTGCACGCGCTCTCCACTGCGTTGATCAAAATATCGCGCGATAAACTGGCCTTCCCGTGGTGGATGTTGGCGGCGTGGGTCATCATCGGTTTTCCGCTGATCCTTTTCGTCGGCCAACCTCAACCGATCGGCTGGTTAATCATCCTCGTCAGTGGGTTGATCGCAGCGGTGTGCTTCATCACGCTTACACGCGCCTGCACGCCGGGTGATCTGTCGCAGGTGTATCTGCTGGCGCGTGGATCGGCGCCGCTGTTTCTCGGCAAGGCTGGTCGCAGGCGGGATCTTGTTCATTGCGCTGGGTGGTTGACAAGCGAAAGAGTTGTGGTAACATATAAGCGTTCGTTTATATATCGAGGTGCCATGGCCGTGCGTTCGTCTCCCAAAAAACAAGCGCAAGCATTGACCGATCTGGCGCACACCTTCTACGCTTTGAAGGATGTCGTGCGTCTGGAGATGCTGAGCGTGCTGGCGCAGCGCGAATGCACGGTGAACGAACTGGCGGAAGCGTTAGACAAAAGCCAGCCGTTGATGTCGTGGCATCTGCGGCGTCTGAAGGCAGCCGGCATCGTCAAGATCCGCCGATCGGGCCGTGAGGTGTATTGTTCGCTCGATCGCGAGGTCATTCAGCAACAGCAGCAAGAGTTTCAGCACCTCATCGGGCTGAAGTGAATCGCAAATCCAAAACCCAAAATCAAAAATCCAAGGAGCGTTATCGTGGCTAAAACAGTCGGAAAGAAATCCAAGAAAGTGCGCGTCGCCATTATCGGCGTGGGCAACTGCGCCTCGTCGCTGGTACAGGGCGTGGAATATTACAAGGATGCGCCGGATGGCACTGAGATTCCGGGCATCATGCACACCACGCTGGGCGGTTATCACATCGGTGATATTGAATTCAGCGCGGCGATCGACATCGACGCGGAGAAGGTGGGCAAGGATCTGAGCGAGGCGATCTTCTCCGGCCAGAACAACACCTATAAGTTTGCCAATCCGCCCAAGAGCGGTATCAAAGTGGCGCGCGGTATGACGCACGACGGCCTGGGCAAGTACCTGTCGCAGGTCATCAAGAAAGCGCCTGGCCCCACCGACGACATTGTGGGTTTGCTGCGTGACACCAAGACCGACGTCGTGGTGTCGTATCTGCCGGTGGGCAGCGAGGAAGCGACCAAGTGGTATGTAGAGCAGATTCTGCGCGCAGGCTGCGCGTTCGTGAACTGCATCCCGGTATTCATCGCCAAAGAGAAGTACTGGCAGGGCCGCTTTGAAGAAGCCGGGCTGCCCGTCATCGGCGACGACATCAAGAGCCAGGTCGGCGCGACGATCACGCATCGCGTGCTGACGCGCCTGTTTGAGGATCGCGGCGTGCGGCTCGATCGCACCTATCAGTTGAACTTCGGCGGCAACACCGATTTTATGAACATGCTGGAGCGCGAGCGCCTGGAGTCGAAGAAGATCAGCAAGACCAACGCGGTCACCAGCCAACTCGATCGGCCAATGGATCCCATGAATGTACACGTCGGCCCCAGCGACTACGTGCCGTGGCTGACCGATCGCAAGTGGTGCTACATCCGCATGGAGGGCACGACTTTTGGCGATGTGCCGCTGAATCTGGAATGCAAGTTGGAAGTGTGGGACAGCCCCAATTCGGCGGGCGTGGTGATCGATGCGGTGCGCTGCGCCAAGATCGCGCTCGATCGCGGCATGAAGGGTTCGCTGATTGCGCCGTCGTCCTACTTCATGAAGTCGCCGCCGGTGCAGTTCCACGACGATGTGGCGCGCGACAACGTTGAGAAGTTCATCAAGGGCGAATGATCTCTGAAGACCTGGCAGGTTTCCAAAAACCTGCCAGGTCTTCTCATCCTGAGGAACATCATGTCCGAACAACCTCCCAAACCGGCGTCATTCTCTGAAAGCCTGCGCCCCAAAGCCGCGAAGATTCTGCAACCGATCGGGCGGACGTTGATCCGTTTGCACATCACAGCGAACATGATCACCTTCTTCGGATTTCTGTTGGCCGCTGTATCTGGTTTGCTGGCGGCGACGGGCAATCTGGTCTGGTCGGGTATCTTCCTGCTGATCGCCGCGCCGATGGATGCCTTCGACGGCACGGTGGCGCGTTTGTCTGGCAGCATCCAGAGCAAGTTCGGCGGTTTCTGGGATTCCACGCTCGATCGGTATTCCGAGAGCCTAGTGCTGCTGGGCGTGTTGATCTACGGATTGAGCAGGGACAACGATTGGATCGTGGTGCTGTCCGCCGTGACGATCTTCGGGTCGCTGCTGGTGAGTTACGCTCGTTCGCGCGCCGAGACGCTGGGGGTGGATTGCAAAGTCGGGATCATGACGCGCCTCGAGCGGGTGGTGGTGACGATCGTAATGCTGCTGCTCAATCCGCTGTATCCCGAATGGCCGATCTTGATCGGTCTGGGGCTGATGGCGATCTTCACCAATGTCACGGTGATCATGCGCATCGTTTACGTGCGCCGGGAGATGGATCGGCGCGGGTTTTGATTGCGAAGCAGGCCATGTCATTCCCGCGCGCTTCCAGCGGGAATCCAGGACATTGTCAACGCGCTGTGCAGATCGGCTGCTGGCTGCCCGACAACAACACTCGGGCCTGACGCATGAATTCGTTGGCGCGGCGTGTGCGTCTGGTTGGAAAAACCGTGAAAACACTGGCACTTGAGTGCTAGTGTTTTTGTTTTCATAGCGGTTATAATTGAAGCAGATGGTGCACCAAGGAGTTGGACTTATGCCGCAGGAAGAGCAGATCATGATCGAGGCCGAGCGCTTGAGCAAGACGTTCGGCAATTTTGTCGCGGTGAATGATGTTTCGCTGCGCGTCAAAGCCGGCGGCGTGCTGGCGCTGCTGGGGCCTAATGGCGCGGGCAAGACGACGACGGTGCGCATGTTGTCGGGCATCCTGGCGCCGACGTCGGGGCGGGCGCGCATTGCAGGACTTGACGTGGTGACACAGGCGGCTGAGATCCGCCGCCGGGTGGGGGTGCTGAGCGAACTGCCGGGCCTGTATTTGCGCTCGACGGCGCGCGAGTACCTGGATTTCTTCGGATCGGTCTACGGGTGGTCGAAGGCCGATCGGCAGGCACGCATCACCGATCTCATGACGCAGTTCGAGATGAGTGACGTGCTCGATCGGCGCTTAAGTGAATTCTCCAAGGGTATGAAGCAGAAGCTGGCGCTGATCCGCACCATGCTGCACGATCCCGAAGTGCTGCTGCTCGACGAGCCAACTTCGGCGATGGATCCGCAGAGCGCGCGGCTGGTACACGATGCGCTGGTGCAGCTGCGCGATCAACACCGGCGCAGCATCGTGTTGTGCACGCACAATCTGGTGGAAGCCGAGATGATGGCCGATCATATCGCCATCATCCGACGCGGACAGATCGTGGCCGAAGGATCGCCGGCGGCATTGAAGGCGCAATTGCTGGGCAAGCCATTGATGGAAGTGCGCTTCACGCAGTCGCTGAACGGTACGCTGGCCGCCCTGCGTGAAAAGTTGGATGTAGAAAGCCACGGCGAAACATGGATTCGGTATTGGTCGAACGATCCGGCCAGTGAGAATCCGCCGCTGCTGCACTGGCTGTCTGAGCAGAAAGTGGACGTGGTGACATTGAGTGAAGTACCGCGCAGCCTGGAGGATGTGTATCTACGCGTGGTCGAACAACCGATCGGGCAGGGGGGTTAACGAAGATGGCAGCCATCACAGCAAAGCACCACGGGATAAGTTGGTTCGGCGGCATGTGGCTGATCGTGCGGCGCGAGCTGCGCGACACCTTCCGCGACTGGCGCATGATTACGCCGATCGTGTTGTTGACGTTGTTCTTTCCGATCTTGATGACGTGGACGGCGGGCGTGGCGCAGAACTTTGTCAATCGTTTCGGGACGCCGTTGATCGCCGAGCGGTTGATTCCGTTCCTCATGTTGATCGTCGGGTTCTTTCCCATGTCGTTCTCGCTGGTCATTGCGCTGGAAGCGTTTGTGGGCGAGCGCGAGCGCAAGAGTCTGGAGCCGCTGCTGTCCACACCCTTGACCGACGGGCAGCTGTACGTCGGCAAGATGATCGCTTCGCTGGTGCCGGCGCTGCTGGCTGCGTTTCTGGGCATCGGCGTGTATCTGACGGGCCTGTTTATCTTTCGCGGCTGGACGCCTGAGCCGATCCTGCTGGCGCAGGTCAGCGCGTTGACGATCACGGAAGGCGTGGTGATGGTGGCCGGCGCGGTGGTCGTGTCAAGCCGATCGACCAGCGTGCGCGCGGCGAACCTGCTGGCGTCGTTCATCATCATTCCGATGGCGATTCTGGTGCAGGTGGAAGCGGTCATTCTCTTCCAGGCCATCTATGACGCCATGTGGGGTATCGTGCTGGGATTGATGGTGGTGGCGCTGATCCTGATCCGCATGGGTGTGCAATTGTTCAATCGTGAAGAACTGCTGGGGCGCGAGATCGATTCGATCAATCTGCGCCATGTCTTCCGGCGAGCGGGACAATACTTCGTGGCGCTTGCGCCAAATCAGCCGCGCGCTCACTTCAACCCGATCGGCCTGTATCGCTATCACGTCCCGGCGGCGCTGCGTCGATCGCGCAACGCGCTGCTGGCCGTGCTGCTGGCGCTGGGCGTGTCGCTGATCGGCGCGTGGGTGTGGGGCAGTCAATTCAGCCTGCCGCCCGGTACGCTCGATTTCAGCCGTTTGACGGCGGAATCGTTCGATAATGCGGCGGCCAATTTCCTGCTGCCCTCGTTTACGTGGGACGCGGTGTGGTGGAACAATACGCGCGCAGTGCTGTTGTACCTTGCGTCGAGCATCTTCTCGTTCGGTGCGATCCCGATCGCGCTGATCGTTCTGCCGGTGGCCCCGATCGGGTTCATCGGCGCGCTGGTCGCCAACAGCGGCATCGATCCGGTGACGTTCCTGGCGGCCTTCATCCTGCCCCACGGTATCTTCGAACTCCCGGCGGTCATCATCGGTGCGGCGGCGGCGGTGCGCGTGGGGGCATCGCTCATCAACCGCGATCGATCGCTGACGCTGGGCGAGGGCTGGTGGTCGGCCATTATGGATTTCTGGAAGTTGCTGTTCTTCGTGGTGATTCCGCTGCTGCTGATCGCGGCGATCTTTGAGGTGCATGTCACGCCGCGGGTGGTGTGCGCGGTGTACGGCTGCGGAGGATAAGCGCTGACAAGAAGACAAGAGGATAGGAGGACAAGTAGACCGGCTGATCTCATCCTGCGAGATCAGCCGGTTGTTTGTTGGATCGACAGGATGGAGTGCGTAGCTGTTCAAGCGCCTTGTTTGTACTTCGCCCCGTACTCCACGTAGTGCTCCGCCGCCGTGCGAATCGATTGCACTTCCTCGTCCGTCAACTGCCGCACCACGCGGCCCGGCACGCCCAGCACCATGGAGCGCGGCGGGATGACGCTGTGTCCCGTAACGAGCGATCCCGCACCGATGATGCAATCGTGGCTGATGCGCGCGCCGCTGAGCACGATCGCGCCGATGCCGATCAGCACGTCGTCCTCGACGAGCGCACCGTGCACCACGGCGCGATGTCCGATCGTGACGCCCGCGCCGATCAAGCACGGCATCCCCGCGTCGACGTGGATGACCGCGCCATCCTGCACGTTGGTGCGCGGCCCGAGGCTGATTGTGTCGGTGTCGCCGCGCAGCACGGCGTGGTACCACACGCTGCTCTGCGCGCCGATGCGCACATCGCCGAGCACGACCGCGCCCGGCGCGATGAAGGCGCTGTCATCGATCAGTTCTGGATGGTATTGGTTGTCCATGTGGTTCTCTGCTAGAAACCGGGTCTCTTTGTAGGGCAAGCTGGCAGCTTGCCGCGCAAGTTGACAACTTGCGCTACAGATTTGTTCGGCATGGAGCGACCCGGTTTCTGAAAGTTGGGTTGTTCATATGGCCTTCTGCCAGAAAGCGGGTCTCTTTGTAGGGCAAGCTGGCAGCTTGCCGCGCAAGTTGACAACTTGCGCTACAGATTTGTTCGGCATGGAGCGACCCGGTTTCAGCGACCTTGTTATTTCTCTGGTTGCAACGCATCAATGGCGGGCAGGAGCACGGCCTCGTACAGCACCGCGTGATCGTTCTTGGGCGCTTGCAGCAGGATCACGTACGTCAGGTTGTTCCGCGTGCCGAGGGCCAGGTCGACATCCGCGATCGAGATCGACGTCGAAAAAATCTCCCAGTCGATGCCGTTAGCCGATCGGGTGGCTGATTTTTCAAACTTGGCTTTCACATCGCTGCCGGCCAGTTGCGATTCAAACAGGCTCACCAGCGTCTCCGGCGGCACAGGCGCGGCCTGCAGCATGAGAGCGGTGTTGTCCGTCAGCTTGCCGCTGGGACTATACGCCCCGTTGGCGATCTCCTGCCAGCCTTCCGGGATGACGGTGCTGAAGCCCATCTGCTTGTTGGTAAGCGGAACCAGTGTGAAATCGGCGGCTTGCAGCGGCACGGCGAACTTGCCATCTTTCAACGCGGCGAGGCAGGCTGTATTCGGCCGCTGCGCGGGATTATCGAGGAAGGCCAGCAGGATGCTGCGCGGGCAATCTTCCGAGATCGTCGGGCCGTGACCGGCGCGCGGCACGTTGAAGTAGAAACTCTGGCTCAACGTCTTGGCGGCGTCTTCCGCCCAGCCCGGCGGCGTCACCGGATCGAATTCACCTGAGACTACCAGCGTGGGTACATCGCTGCTGACGGGTTGATTCTCCTCCGGGTCAGCAGGTGACAGCCCCCAGGCGCGGCACAACTCGACGATTCCTCGGCTGCCCAGGGGCGCATAAGCGGGGTGCTGCTGCAACGTCTCTTCAATATCCGCCTGGGTGACAAACGGCAGTTCTTCCTTGCACTGCACGGCGTGCTGCATGCCCACACTGATCTTGTCGTACTGGCTCAGGAATTCGCCTTCCAGGCCCGCGGCTAGATCGGTTTTGCCGTCGCGCAAATCATAAATGAGGCGCGGCAGCATCGGAATGATCGATGTGGCGTACATGGACTGGAACACCAGCCCCATCAGGCTGTCGCCGTTCAGCAACATCTCGTGCTGTTCGCCGGAGTTCAGCGTAATGGTGAACGTCACCGGTTCCTGGTCCAGCCTGGCTTTCAGATCGAAAAACGTCTGGCGCAGATCGGGGTAGTTCTCCGCGCAGGACGGTTCGGCCGCGCAGGCGTTGAACAGCGCTTCAAAGGCGCGCTCGCCGTTGACGGGAATCTGCGAATAGAGATCGACCTGCGGCGTGTACACCGAATCGATCACGGCGCTGCGCACCTTGGCGGGCGCATCGCGCAGGGCCGTCAGGGCCAAACGTGTGCCATACGAGATGCCGTACAGGTTGATCTGATCGTAACCCAGCGCCTGGCGCAGCGCTTCAATGTCAGCGGCATTTTGCGCGCTGTTGTACGCGTCGAGATTGACGCCTTCCTTGACCAATCGATCGCGACAGGCCAGCAAGGCTTTGTTCGCAATCGCTTCGCTCTCGGTCGTGGACAAATCTTCGGGCAGCATGTCGAATGCAGCCTGTACATATTCCGGGCAGGACAACGCTGGTTCAGAGTACCCCGTGCCGCGCTGATCGAACAGGACCACATCGCGCTTTTCCAGCAGCGGCCCAAAGAAGAAGTCAAACTGGTTGATGTACGACTTCAAAGCGCTGCCGCCGGGGCCGCCTTCCAGGTAGATCACGGGATCGGGTTCTGGCTCAGAAGCGTCGCTCTTGAAGCGAGCCACGGCCAGCTTGATGGTCTTGCCGTCTGGCTGGGCATGATCTTCCGGCACGATCAACCAGCCGCATTCCACATCGCTGCCCAGCGGCTCTTTGAACCAGCAGTCAGTCTTTTCGAAGCGCGGCACGCCGGTCGGGCTGGGGGTGTTGGTTGCGGTGGGTGCAGGGGTAGGCGCCGTGTTGCAGGCCGACAACCAGAGGGCCAATATCACGATCAGCCATACAGGTTTACGCAGTGTCATGAAATCTTCTCCTTGCAGTGGTGGAAGAAAGCGGGTTTCTCCGTTCACCTGAAACTGTCAGCGAGCAGGGAGCACCCTGCTGTCTCACGAGGAGCGATTGTACAGGTTAGGTTGCGCTTTGGCAAACACGGCAGGGTGCGCTGAACTACAACTCGGTTACGGTTCCACGTGGGCGCTCCCAGTGCGTGGTATTGGCCTATAATCTATGGTAGAATCGGCAAGCAGACTAGCAGGAGGAAATCCATGGGCCTCATCTTCGAGTCGCACGAGTCGTCCGAGCGGACGCCGGCCGATCTCGATCGGCTGCGCCGCAGCCCGTTTGAGCCGAGCCGCTGGGCCATGTGGTCAACCGGGCAGACGTGGCGCCCCCCCACCGATGTCTTTGAAACCGATGATGCCGTGGTCGTGCGCGTGGAAATCGCGGGGATGCGCGACGCCGACTTTGTGGTCACGCTGCACGATCAATTATTGACCGTCAGCGGCCAGCGCGTCGATCCGGCGGCCAAGGTGGCCTATCATCAATTGGAAGTGCGCTACGGCGAATTCCGCACCGAGGTGTACCTGCACTGGTCGGTGGAACAGGCCGACATCACCGCCGTGTATCAGGATGGATTCTTGATCATCACGCTGCCCAAGGCCCGCGTGCGCCAGGTGCGCGTGGTGGATGTGAGTGAATAGTTTATTTTATGGCCGATCTCGATTACAACTCATTAAGCAATCAACTCTTTCGCCCCGAAACCATCGAAGCGATGATGCTGCCGCCGCTGGACGGCGACAACAACAGCGCAGAACCGGCTCCGGCCTCGCCGCTGCCCGATGAGCTGCCGATCCTTCCGCTGCGCGGCGTTGTCGTTTATCCGCTGACCGCCGTGCCATTGACCGTCGGTCAGACCCGATCGATCCAGCTCATCGACGACGCCGTGCTGAACAAGAAGATCATCGGCCTCGTCGCCAGCAAAGATCCGTCGGTTGAGGAACCCACGCCGGATCACTGTTACACGCTGGGCACGGCGGCCATGGTCCAGCGTCTGCTGCGCTTGCCCGATGGAACCATTCGCCTGCTGGTGCTGGGGCTGGAACGCATCCGCATTACCGAATACACCTCGACCACGCCGTACCTCAAGGCCAGGGTCGAACCCGCGCTCGAATCCAGCGAAAGCACCGTCGAGACAGAGGCGCTGCGGCGCAACATCGGCGCGATGTTTGGCCGGCTGGTCGAGCTCGTGCCCGGCTTGCCCGATGAGATCGCCGCGGTGGCCTTGAACATCGAAGACCCGCGCCAACTGGCGTATGCCATCGCCACGTATATGCGCATCGATCTGGCGGACGCGCAGGAAATTCTGGAACTGGACGACGCCACCAGCAAGCTGCGCAAAGTCACCGCGCTGTTGAGCAAGGAACTGGAAGTGCTGGAACTGGGCCGTAAGATTCAGACCGAAGCCCATTCCGAGATGGAGAAGGTGCAGCGCGAGTACTTCCTGCGCGAGCAGCTCAAAGCGATCCAGAAGGAACTCGGCGAGCGCGACGAACAGCAGATCGAAGTGGAGGAGCTGCGCCAGAAGATCGAAGCGGCGGGCATGCCGGAAGAGGCGCTGAAAGAGGCTCATCGTGAACTCGATCGGCTGGCGAAACTTCCCACGGCCGCGGCCGAGTATGGCGTAATTCGCACCTATCTCGACTGGTTGACCAGCCTGCCGTGGCAGAAGACCACGCCAGACAACCTGGATATTCCGCACGCGCGCGTGGTGCTGGACGAAGACCATTACGGCCTGAAGGACATCAAGGAACGCATCCTGGAATACCTGGCCGTGCGGAAGCTGAAGACCGATCGGGCCGCGCATGATACCGCCGCAGAGAAACAGCAGGAAGAAGTTGAGCTGCACGATTACATCCGCCGCGAGCGCGAGGGCGTCATCCTGTGTTTCGTCGGGCCGCCGGGCGTGGGCAAGACCTCGCTGGGGCAATCGATTGCGCGGGCGATGGGCCGCAAGTTCATCCGCCAGTCGCTGGGCGGCGTGCGCGACGAGGCCGAGATTCGCGGCTTCCGCCGGACGTACATCGGCTCAATGCCGGGACGCATCATCCAGGCGCTGCGCCGCAGCGAGACGCGCAATCCCATCTTCATGCTCGACGAAGTGGACAAGCTCACCTCGGACTTTCGCGGCGATCCGTCGTCGGCGCTGCTGGAAGTGCTGGACCCGGAGCAGAACCGCGAGTTCCGTGATCACTACATCGACGTGCCGTTCGATCTGTCGCAGGTGATTTTCATCTGCACGGCCAACTACCTGGAAGCGATTCCCGGCCCGCTGCGCGACCGCATGGAAGTGATTCAGCTGTCGGGCTACACCGATCAGGAAAAGATCGCCATCGCGCAGGGCTATTTGATTCCGCGCCAGATCAAAGAGAACGGCCTGCATCACGACGAGGTGAAATTCACCGATGCCGCCTTGACGCAGATCATCCGCGATTACACGCGCGAAGCCGGGGTGCGCCACCTCGAGCGGGAGATTGGTCGGGTGTGCCGCAAGCTGGCGACGAAGATTGCCGAAGGTACAGCGGCGCAGGTCTCGATCGATACGCCGGATGTGGTGAGTTATCTGGGCAAGCCGCGCTTTTACGGTGAGATTGCCGAGCGCACACAGATTCCGGGCGTGGCGACCGGATTGGCCTGGACGCCGGTGGGCGGCGACATCATGTTCATCGAAGCCACGCAGATGCCGGGCAGCCGCGGCTTCCAGCTCACGGGCCAGCTGGGCGACGTGATGCGCGAGAGCGCGCAGGCCGCGCTGTCCTACGTGCGTTCACGGGCCGATCGGTTTGGCGTGACCCCGGAGTTCTTCGCCAAGCACGATATTCACCTGCACGTCCCGGCGGGCGCCGTGCCCAAGGACGGCCCGTCGGCGGGCGTGACCATGGCGACGGCGCTGGCTTCCTTGTTGACGGGCCGCGTGGTGCGCAACGATCTGGCGATGACGGGCGAGATTACCTTGCGCGGTCAGGTACTGCCGGTGGGCGGCATCAAGGAGAAGGTGTTGGCCGCACATCGCGCCGGGTTGAAGACCGTCATCCTGCCGAACCGCAACGAGAAAGACCTGGAAGATTTACCGCAGGAAGTGCGCGATTCGCTGAAATTCATCCTGGTCGAGAAGGTCGATCAGGTGTTTGAAGCGGCGCTAACCGCCAATGGCAAACCCGGCCGGAAATCGGCCAAGCCGCAACTGCCCAAGACCAAATCCAGCCGGAAGAGATAGACCGGAGCCAAGACCGTGGCAAAAATAATGATTGTCGACGACGATCGCGCGACCTCAACGCTGCTGCGCACGCTGTTCGAGATTGAAGGCTTTGTGGGCGTGGTTTGCCCCAAGCCGGAAGATGTGCTGAACACCGCGCGGCGCGAGAGGCCGGATGTCGTTTTGATGGATGTGCACCTGGCCGAGTTCGATTCGATTCAGATTTTGAAAGAGATTCGCACCGATGGCCAGTTGCAGAAGACGCCGGTGGTGATGACCTCGGGCCTGGACGTGCGTGAGAAGTGCGAAGCCAACGGCGCCAGCGCCTTCATGCAGAAGCCGTTCAAGCCCAGCGAATTGGTGGCGCTGGTCAAGCAGCACCTGGCGCCGGAGGAGTTGTAGCATTTGTGCGCGTCAGGCCCGAGTGTTTTCATCGGGCATCCAGATCATGATCGGCCTGTCGGTCTGACGGGCGTCTGGCTTCCCGCCGACAACGCGCGGGAATGACGTTGTACAACATTGATTGCGGCAGGCTGTGCGCCTGTCGGTATTGCCTTGACATTCACAAAGGATTGATTCATGGCGCAACGCAAAAAACGCGACGCAACGCCGCAGCGACAGTGGCGGCGGATGGACGTGCATCTGCACACCCCGGCCTCGATTGATTTTCAAGAGCCCTCCATTACGTTCCTCGACATTCTCAAGAAAGCCGAAGCGCGCAACATCGATCTCATCGCGTTTACGGATCACAACAGTGTGGCCGGTTACGCGCGCTACCTGCAAGAGATCGATCAGTTGAAATGGCTGGAGAAACTCAAGCGCATTCTGCCTGAAGAGAAACGGCAGCTGGAAGAATACGAGCGGCTGCGCCAGAAGATTCTGGTGCTGCCCGGCTTCGAGTTTACGGCGACATTCGGGTTTCACATTCTGGGCATCTTCCCGGAAACCACGCCCGTGCGCGTGATCGAGCACGTGCTGCTCAACCTCAACGTGCCCGCCGAGAAACTCGATCAGGGCGCGACGGAGTGCGGCGCCACGTCGGACGTGTTGACCGCCTATCGGTTGATCGACGAGGCGGGCGGGCTGGCCATTGCGGCGCACGTCAATTCCAGCCACGGCGTGGCGATGCGCGGCCTGGACTTTGGCGGGCAGACCAAGATCGCGTACACGCAGGATCCGCATCTGCACGCGCTGGAAGTCACCGATCTGGACAGCAAGAGCAAGCGCAGCACGGCCACGTTCTTCAACGGCACCAAGCCGGAATATCCGCGCCGCATGCACTGCATCCAATCGTCGGACTCGCACCGGCTCAATCGCGACCCCAAGAATTCCAAGAACCTGGGCGCGTTTGATCGGGTGACGGAAGTGCTGCTGCCCGAGGTGAGTTTTGCGGCGTTGAAACAGGTTTTGCTGGGCAACGATTTTGCGTTGACCCGGCCTTATCTGGGCAAGACCAGCGAACCGTACGATGTGGTGAAGGCCGCGCGCGAGGTGGGCGCCAACATCGTGCAGTCGTTTCACGAAGGGCACAGCCAGCGCGGCGGCAAGCTGCGGGCGATTGTGATGGACATCTGCGCGTTTGCCAACACCAACGGCGGCACCATCTACGTGGGCGTCCCGGCGGATCCGCACAAGGCCCCGATCGGCGTCACCGCGCCGAAGGCGGCCAGCGATGCGATTCGCAAAGCGGTGCAGAAACAGATCACGCCGCCGATCGAGATCACGTTCGCCACCCACGACGTGAACAAGGTGAAGGTGCTGCAAATCAACGTGCCGCGCGGCGACGATCTGCCGTACGCCATCGACGAGAATAAGATCTACGTGCGCAACGAAAGTGAAACCGTGCAGGCCGTGCGCGACGAGATCGTGAATATCATCAAGAAGCAGACGATGGCCGAGGTGGAGCAAAAGCCGAAGAAGCCGGGCAAGGCGGCCAAGCCCCACGCCCCGATCGGGCCGACGCAGCCGATCGGGCCGATCGGGCCGAGTGAGCCGATCGGGACGGCGCCGACACCGCCGGCGGCTGTGCCGCAAGTCGCGCCGCCCAAAGTCGGCGTGGAGATCGTGGACAGCACAACGCGCGGCGGCATCGTCTATCACACCGTGCGCGATCTGCGCAACGGCAGTGTGGTGCGCAACGTCACGCGCAAATCGGCGCGGAAATTGTGGCACTACGCCATTACGCAGTACGAACAGCATCCGGCGGAGAAGGCCGCCATCAAGTGGCTGGGCGATCTGGGCCTGCTGGGCACCTCAAAGCGCGCAGGCGTGCAGCGTTACGATTTCGCGCAGCGCCTGCCCGACGGCAAGCTGCGCACGTATTACGGCGTGACCGAGGACGGTATCCACGGCGACTGGCAGAAGGTGGCTGAGCTCGCGCCCGCGCCTGAACCAAAACCGGAAGCGCCAAGCGATGTGGCGGATTTAACCGAGAATCAAACCCCGGCGTGAGCGAACGATGGCGCATGTGATCAAGCGCAACGGACACGAAGAACCGGCGAGCGATCCAGCGACGGCGAAGATGATTCGCCGTCTGATCGAACTGCCGCGCGCCGATTTCGAGCAGCTGGTGGCCGACCTGTACTGCGCGCTGGGGCACGATGCCAGGCGTACCGGCGGGCCGGGCGACCGCGACTTCGACATCGTGATCGTGGCGAGATCGGGGCAGCATTGGATTGCGCAGTGCAAGCAGTGGCGCGGCGCAGTGGGCGAGTCGGTGATACGCGAGTTCTACGCGGCGATGCAGCGCGAGCATGCGCAGCAAGGGGCCATCATCACGACCGCAAAGTTCACGCCCAAAGCCGTGCAGTGGGCGCAAGGCAAGTCGATACACCTCTATGACGGCCCGGCCTTCCTGCAAGTCGTGCAGCGCATCAAAGGTTCAAGTTTAGAAACGCTTATGGGACGCGGATAACCCGGATGTCACGGATTTTCGCGGGTTGCCCCTGAAGGGTGTGATGCGTGTCCATCTGCTCGATCCGTAGAATCTGTGTCCGATGAGGTCTATGGCTGATATCCCTCGTGTTGGAATCCTCACGGTGAGCGATCGCAGCGCGCGCGGCGAGCGGGACGATGCCAGCGGGCCGCTGATTCGATCGTTCGTGGCAGAGCGCCTGACGTGGGCGGTGGTCGCGCAGCAGATCGTGCCGGACGAGCGCGCCAAAATCCGCGAGACACTGATCGATTGGTGCGACGAGCTGCGCCTCAACGTGATCTTCACCACCGGCGGCACCGGCTTCGCTCCGCGCGATGTGACCCCCGAAGCGACACGCGACGTGATCGAGCGGGAAGCGCCGGGCCTGGCCGAAGCGATGCGGGCGGCCAGCCTGCTCAAGACGCCGCATGCCATGCTGTCGCGCGCGGTGTGCGGACTGCGCGGGATGACGCTCATCGTCAATCTGCCGGGCAGCCCCAGGGCCGTGGGCGAGAACCTCGAGACGATTGCCGCGGCTTTGCCTCATGCGATCGATCTGCTGCGCGACGCGCCGGATACGGAAGCGCGGCATGCGCGTGGCGCGTAGTGCGTGGTGCGTCAAAACCCCATGAGCGCGCCTGATCACGCATCACGCAATACGCATCGCATTTGGCGTGATGTGTTGGCCCTCGCGTTTCTGGCGCTGCTCACGGTGCTGTTCTTCTGGCCGGTTTTCCTCTTCGGTTATTGGATTCCGCGCGGCGGCGGCGATCTGGTCTCGTTCTTGTGGCCGCAATATTCGTTCGCGGCGGAGGCGATCCGCAGTGGATCGCTGCCGTTGTGGAATCCGCAGTTGTATGCGGGCGCGCCGTTCCTGGCGGATAATCAGGCGGGCGTCTTGTACCCGATCAATCTCCTCGTCTTCTTCGTTTTCCCCCGGCTGACTTATCAGGTGATGGAAGGCTTGTCGATCTTTCACGTCTGGCTGGCGGGGGCGGCGATGTATGTGGGGCTGCGAGTGTGGCCGCTGGCGCCGCGAATGAATTCGCGGCTAAACAGTGAAAGCCTGATGAAGCAGGCTGCCCCGGCGGACGGCTTGAACGCGCTTCAGCGCGTTTCCCCCTACCAGTCGCCGATTTCAATCGGCGCGGCCTACCAGTCGCCGGTTTCAATCGGCGCGGCCTGCCAGCCGCCGATTTCAATCGGCGCGGCCTGCCAGCCGCCGGTTTCAATCGGCGCGGCCTGCCAGCCGCCGGTTTCAATCGGCGCGGCCTACCAGTCGCCGGTTTCAATTGGCGCGGCCTGCCAGCCGCCGGTTTCAATCGGCGCGGCCTGCCAGTCGCCGGTTTCAATCGGCGCGGCCTACCAGCCGCCGATTTCAGGCGCGGCCTGCCAGCCGCCGGTTTCAATCGGCGCGGCCTGCCAGCCGCCGGTTTCAATCGGCGCGGCGTTGCTGGGTGCGATTGCGTTCATGTTCAACGATGTGTTGATCACGCACATCGGCAATTTGAACCTGATTGCGGTGGCGGCGTGGCTGCCGTTAGTGCTGGCGTTGTATGCGCGGGGATTGAGTGATCGCCGGGTGAGGTGGATCGTCGGGTCGGGGGTGGTGTTTGCGGTGGCGCTGTTGGCGGGGCATGCGCAGATGACGGCGATCACGTTGGTGGGGATGCTGGCGGTGGCGGCGTGGCAGATTGTCTGGCACATTGGCGCGGTTCGCCAATCCCATCGAATGAATTCGATGGCTGATAGGGAAAGTCGGCTAAAAGCCGACTCGGGCGGGCGCGCATTAGGCCAGGTCGTGGCACTGGCGCTGCTCGCGCCGCTGATCGTCTTCGGGTTGACGGCGCTGCAATTGCTGCCCTCGCTGGAGATGACGCGCTATTCGCTGCGGGCAGGCTTGTCGTACGAGGAAGCGACAGCGTACAGTTTGCCCCCGGCGGCATTGGCCTCGACTTTTTCGCCGCTGCTGTTTGGCCGTGGGGCCGCCGAGTTCTGGGGGCCGTGGGAGCGCGTGGAGACGATGTTTGTGGGCGTAGTGCCGTTGCTGCTGGCGGGTCTGGCTTTTCGGCGCAAGTGGCGCGATGCCTCGTGGTTCTTTCTGGCGCTGGGCGTGCTGGGTGTGATCATCGCGCTGGGCAAGTTCACGCCGTTCTATTCGATCATTCACGCTTTGCCCATACTCGGCGGATTGCGCGTGCCCGCGCGCTTTATCTTGCTGGCGAATTTCTCCCTCGCGGCGCTGGCCGCCATCGGCTTGCAGCGGTTGCGTGATGACGAGGTGTCTGTCGGCCAGGTTATGAAGTGGGGTCTGCTCGTGTTGGGCGGGGGATCGATCGTTTTGTTGGCGGCCTATGGTGCGACGTGTACGGCAGGCTGCCACAAACAAGACGCACTGTTGATGGCCGTGTGCGTTTTCGTCGGAATTGGCGCGCTGGCGCTGTTGGCCATGTGGCGACGGATCGAAGCGCACGCCCCACGCACGATCGGGTTCTTGATTGGTCTGACAGCCTTTGAGTTGATCGCGTTAGGGGCGTGGGTCGAGGTCGATTGGCACGATCCGACGTTGGGCTATCAACATCGGGCGGTGGTTGATTTCCTGAAGAGCGATGGCGGCGTATTCCGCATCGAGAATGCGTCCAGTGCGTGGCAGCCCGATGCGGCGTTGCTGTACGGCCTGTATGACATCGGCGGGATTTTCAATCCGCTGGGGCTGGCGAGTTACGAGACGTATCGCGGCGGGATGGGCAATCGCGGCTCACCGCTGTACAACTTCCTCGGCGCCAAGTACGTGCTGGCAGACAAGGATCAGCCGCCGGGCGATGCGTCATTTGTGCCGGTGTTCAACGGCGATCCGCAGATCGATGTGTACCTCAACACTGGGGCGCTGCCGCGGGCGCAGTTGATCGATCGGGCGGTGGCGGTGCGATCGGGCGAAGAGGCGTGGCAGGCCATTCATGCGGCGGAGTTCGATCCGCGCCGTGAGGTCGTCGTCGAAGGTGGAATGGATTTGGTGCCGCACGCGCGAATTGCTGGCGAGCGCAATCTGTCCTTTACGCATTACTCGAACGAGCGTGTGGAATTGAGTGTGCTGACGCCCATCACCACCTACGTGGTCTTGAGCGAGGTGTTCTATCCCGGCTGGACGGCGACGATTGATGGCGAGCCGACGATGTTGTATCCGGCAAACTTCGCTTTCCGTGCCGTATTGGTGCCGCCGGGTGAGCATCGCGTGGCGTTGACGTTCGCGCCGGCGATGTGGCGCGTGGGTGTCATCATCAGCGCATTGACGCTGGCGGGGCTGATGGTGTTCGGCGCGCTAATGTGGCGTAGACGGCGCAATAGGCAAGCGCCGGGATAAGCCGTCCAACGCCTGGGTTCAGGCGCGGGGCGGCAAAGTAACGACTCACTCAAACTCGCCGGGCCCCGCCCCGTCGCCTGCAACCCGATGTTGGGCTTTTTGAATTCGTCATGGCTCCCGATACAGTCAACTCTTGCCGATCATATCCAAGGCCTTCGCCAAGTTCTGAATCTCCTTCAAGGCGTCTTCTCGGTCGTGAGCCCGCAGAACCTGATCAAGAAAGTAGGTTGCGGCGCTATTCGCGTCACCGTCTTTCAAATTGACAACCGCCGTCCTTAAGCGCATGAGTGTCTCCCTTCCCGCGGGATACAGCCTGCACGCATCATCGATTTTTGCCAACAAGTCAGCGTTGCTCTCTTTGCGATGACTCTTGATAATCCGATAGAAACGATATTCAGAAGCAGCGATAAACGCGAAAAGCACGCCGAAGAGAACCATCAGCCCTACAGCCCAATAAGCGCCGGATGCGCCTTCAAGGGAGCGAAACTTGACACCAGATAAGAGGACACCAAGGACGATCAGACCAAAGAAGCCGATGCTGACAGGGCCTAGCCAGAACTGCTCGAAGTTGGCGATCTGAGCGTTCCACGGATACTGGCGCGAATAGATCACGTTAACCTGCTGGCCCTGCTGATAGGGCGAGTTACCTCTTTGGCCCGTGGATCCGTGAAACCTGATTACATTGCCAGCGTCGGTCTTGAACTCGACAATGGGAGTGATGGATGGTCGCACAACCCCACTGCGCGAGAGTCCGACGACCACGCCCACGGTCCGCACCCCATTGCGGCGTAGCCTCCAGCGCTTGAGGCCCCAAACAGCACCGCAGATCGTGAGCGTCAGGCCGAACAGAAAGATGAACAGTCGTTCCATTGTCTGAGTTTAGCCCAACTTTCGACTAAATGGAATGAATTCCGTATAACACGCCTATGCGGAGCATTAGGCGGAAATCATTCCTCCTAACGGCTTATATCTGGATTTGAGTATAGCGCCAATTTCAATCGGGTCAAGCACCAGACCTCGGAGGTTTCCACAGTCTGGCCATCCTTGCCCGGTGATCAACTCGATCGATGATCAGACCGTGATAGACAATCCATAAAAACCTCCGAGGTCTGATCGTCTACGCCAATACATTCCGCGCAATCACCAGCCGCTGCATCTCGCTCGTCCCTTCGCCGATAGTCATCAGGCGTTGATCGCGATAGATGCGCTCCACGGGATACTCCGCGCTGTAGCCATAGCCGCCGTGAATCTGGATCGCGTTGAAGCACACCTTCTCGGACACTTCGGTGGCGAACAACTTCGCCATCGAGGCTTCCTTCGTGAAAGGCTTGCCGTTGGCCTTGAGCCACGCGGCCTTGTAGACCAGCAAGCGCGCCGCTTCGATCTGCGTGGCCGCATCGGCGATCATCCACTGGATGGCCTGATGCTGCGCGATGGGTACGCCGAAGGTGCGCCGTTCTTTGGCATACGCGATCGCCGCTTCGTAGGCGGCCTGCGCCAACCCGATCGACAATGCGCCGATGCTGATGCGTCCGCCGTCCAGCACTTGCAGCGTGTGCGACAAGCCGCGCCCTTCTTCGCCCACCAGATAGTCATACGGCACGCGCACGTTGTCGTACGTCACCGCGTGCGTGGGCGATCCCTTCAGGCCCATCTTCTTCTCCGCCGGGCCGATGATCAAGCCGGGCGTGTCCGTCGGGACGAGGATCAACGACAGGGACTTGCTTCCGCCCGATCGATCGGTGCGGCACAACGTGACGATCACATCTGCGATGCTGGCGTTGGTGCACCACATCTTCGATCCGTTGATGACCCACTCATCGCCCTCGCGCTTGGCCTGCGTTTGTACGCCGCCCGATAGATCGCTGCCGGCTCCCGGTTCCGTTAACGCCAGCGCACCCAATTTGCCCGATCCGCTGGCGAGCGGTGGCAGAAATTTTTGCTTCAGTTCGTCGGAGCCGAATAAAGCGATCGGGCCACAGCCCAGGCCGTTGTGCGCGGCGATGGCAAGCCCGGTCGATCCGCAGCCGCGCCCGATCTCTTCGATGGCGATCGCCGCGCTGATCGCATCGACGCCGGCGCCGCCGTAGTCTTCCGGCACGTTGAGACCCAACAACCCGATCGGTCCCATCTTCTTCACGGCGGGCCAGTTGAACTCGGCGGCTTCATCGGTGTGGCGGGCGCGCGGCTTCAACTCCGCTTCGGCGAAGTCGCGCACGATGCGGCGGAAATACTGCTGCTCTTCGGTGAGTGCAAAATCCATGATCGTGTCTCCGTGGGTGGGGTAGGGTGGGTTATCAATCGCAAGCTGGACACGGATTGGACGGATTAGGCGGATTCTCACGGATACGTACTGAAAAATCTGTGGTAATCCGTCGCATCCGTGTTATCCGTGTCCGGTTGTTACACGGCCTGCCGAATCTCTGCCACGGCCTGCGGATTTTCCAGCGACGACGTGTCACCGGGGTCTTGGCCCAGGTATGCGGCGCGGATGATGCGGCGCATGACTTTGGCGTTGCGCGTCTTGGGCAAATCTTTAACGAACTTGATCTCTTTGGGCTTCAAGGGTTTACCCAACTCGGCGGCGATCAGATTCTTCAACGCTTCACGTAGCTCGTCGGTGGCGGAGGCCGCGGGTTTCAACACGCAGAAGCACACCACGCTCTGGCCCTTCACTTCATCGGGCACGCCGATGGCGGCGGCTTCGCTAACGGACGGATGCGCCACGAGGATCGATTCAACTTCCGCCGGCCCGAGGCGTTTGCCCGCCACTTTGATCGTGTCATCCGATCGGCCGAGGATGTACCACAGGCCGTCGTCGTCGATGGCGGCCCAATCGCCGTGCACCCACACGTGTGGAAAGCGAGACCAGTAGGTTTCGATATACCGATCGGGGTTGCGCCAGAAGCCGCGCGTCATGCCGATCCACGGCTGGCGGATCACCAACTCGCCGACCTGCCCGCGCACCGATCGGCCTTCTTCGTCGACGACATCCGCGGCCATGCCGGGTAACGGCGCGCTGAAGGCGCACGGCTTCAACGGCAGCAGCACATTCCCCATCACGATGCCGCCGCTGATCTCGGTGCCGCCCGAATAGTTGATGATGGGCAGCTTGCCCCGGCCCACGGTGTTGAACAACCACAACCACGGATCGGGATTCCACGGTTCGCCGGTGGAAGCGAATTTCCGCAGCGAGGAGAGATCGTGACGCTTGATCGGCTCGTCGCCGTAGCGGATGAGCGCGCGCACCAGCGTGGGCGAGATGCCCAGCGTCGTGACGCGATGCCGCTCGACGAGGCTCCACAACCGGTTGGGCGCGGGATAATCCGGCGCGCCGTCGTAGATCAGCATCGTCGCGCCGAGCAGCAATGTGCCGAAGACCAGCCACGGCCCCATCATCCAGCCCATATCCGTGAGCCAGTACAGCACTTCGTCGTCGTGCAGATCGAGACCCAGCGCCATGTCTTGTGCCGCCTTGACGGGAAAGCCGCAGTGCGTGTGCAGTGCGCCCTTGGGCTGGCCGGTGGTGCCCGAGGTGTAAATGATCATCAACGGGTCCTCGGCCGACGTGTGCTCCGTGGGTGCATGATCCGATTGCCAGTCGATCAGCGCGTGCCACCAGCGATCACGTCCGGCCTGCATGGCAACGCTTGCGCCGACGTGATTGAGCACCAGCAGGTGCTTTAGCGAGGGGACATGCGGCGCGGCCTGGTCGGCGATGATCTTCATGGGCGCCACTTGCCCGCGCCGATAGAAGCCATCGGCGGTGAAGAGCGCTTTCGCTTCGGCATCCATCAACCGCGAGATGATGGCGGCTTCGCCGTAGCCGGAGAAGAGGGGCAGAATGATGCCGCCGATCTTGGCGATGGCGAGCAGGGCGATGACGATTTCGGGAACCATCGGCATGAACAGGCCAATCGCGTCGCCTTTGCCCAACCCGATCGAGCGCAGCGCGTTGGCGGTTTTATTCACCTCCCGATAGAGCTGCCCGTACGTGTAGGTGCGCGTGAGGCCGTCTTCGCTTTCGTAGATCAGCGCGGCCTTGTGTTCATCCGCCGTGCCCATGCGCTTGTCGAGGCAGTTGTGGACGATGTTCATGACGCCGCCCACGCACCACTGCGGCCACTCGATGCCGCGGGAGAGATCGACGACCTGCGAGTAGGGTTTGTAGAATTGAATATCGAGGAACTTCAACACCGCATCCCAGAACCATTCGAGGTCGCTGGTGGAGTATTTCAGCAGTTCGTCGAACGAGGTTAGTTCGTACTGATCCATGAACTGCTTCAGACGTGACTGCGCCATAATCTCTGGCGAGGGCCGCCAGACGATCTCGCCGCCGAAGTCGAAGGACGGGTCGGTCATGATGTCCTCCCGTGGGTAAAGCGTGAAATGTAAAACGTAATAAGTCCGTTACGCTTTACGTATTACGTTTTACTTCTCACTTCGCAAACTGAATGTCGCGATAGCCTAGTAACGTCAGCAAGCGGCGCACTTCGCCTTCGGCGTTGAGGCGCGCCTGCTCCAGAATGCCGTTGGCGGTGGCGGTCTCCTTGAAGTTCGCCACGGCGGCTTCGCGCGCAGCGGTTTCCAGCACGGTGTTGGGCGGCAGCAAAATGCCTTCCTCGCGCAGCACCACGTAGGTGCACTTGCGATCGTCAAACAACTGCGAGGTGAAAATCTCAGCGTCCGGCAGGCGGATGGTCACCTTGTCGCCGTTGGTGATGATGTGCTGCGGCTCGAGCTTGGATAGATCGATGCCGGCATCAACTTTGCCGCAGGCCACCAGCAGCACGCGCTGAATCTGATTCAACGCGCCGATCGGCATCTGCGTATCGACCACAGTCGAGAGGAAGTAACTGGCGGTGTGCAGCTGCCCCAGCGGCTTGATCTGATTGATGACGGTGGGGAGCACGACGATGGTGGGCGTGGGCGGCGGCAGTTTGATGATCTGGGCGGGGACCTGGAAGATGTTCTGCGCCAGCGCGCCGCCGATGCTGGGCACGGCGATGCCGATCAGCACGCAGATGACAATGAGGCTCGCCAGGCCCAGCAGACAGCCGGTCAACAACTTGTTGGTCGTAAGGCCGTTGGATTGTTCCGAATTCATGCTTCCTCCCGAAGATGCCGGTATGATACCACATCCAGAAGGTCAATCACGGAGCAGCACGGGCGAAGCCGCTCTTCATTTTGTGATGAATATCTACCGCGCAGGCACGCGAATCCACGCCAGCCCATTCGCGTTTATTTGCGCGGATTGGCGGTGGATACTGCGCTGCGCCGCAGCTTGGGCCGCAGGCGCTTGATCTCGTTGAGGTGTACAAAGGGGTGGCGCGTGGCGGGCATGAGCAGGAGATTCGCCGCCGGGTGACCGCCCCAGTAAGCCAGCAGCCACAAGGCGGGCGGCTGCACGGCACGCTCCCTAACGAGACGCTGTAGACGATCAGGCGCAGGTGGCCGTGAGAGATCGTCGAGTTTGAGGTGCTTCACCACCGCGCGCGTGCGTTTGCCTACTGCTAATCGATAAGCAAATAACGCCTTTAGGTTGATCGTCTCGCTCAACTTCACGATGTCGGCGTCGGACATTTCATTGCCCACCCCCACGTAGTCGATCTCCAGTTTGTCGATCCATTTCCCGCTCGTGAAGACCTGTGCCCCATCGGCCAGCAGGACGTTCATGGTGGCGTCTTCGATCCGCGCCATGTGCCAGAGGCGCCACGCGACAGAGTGCGGGCCGCCTTGGGGAGTGTAACGCATCTGCTCGGGTGTGAGGCCGTTCAGCACTTCATCGTGCCACGACCAATGCGCTGCGCCGTGCAACTTGGCGGCATGCACCGCCGCGTGATGATCGAGGAAGAGCGGGACGGCCTGTTGATAGGCCTTGTCTTTCAGCAACAAGCGCTGCAAGAGTTGATGTTGATCGTTCCAGTGCCTGAGGCGACTGTCCATCATAGCGATTCCCAAGTTGAATTACGACTTAGTGCTATCACGTCATGCCCGAATGTTGTTGTCGGGCATCCAGTTTGGTCGTTTACGGATTCCCGCCAAAAGCACGCGGGAATGACAAAGTCGTAAACCAAACTGCAATTCGCACTATTTTCGTTTTCCTTGCTGCAGCGGGATGCTGCCTGCGCCGAAGATGTCGCCGCCGAGGCGGAAGCCCGCCTTCTCCAGCTTCGTCGAGAAGTTGGGCCGGATGCCGGTGGGCTTCAACGTTCCTTCCACTTTATCGGAATCACTCACAGCGACCGCACTGAACAAGAAAATGTCTTGCAGCACGACGTTGTCGCCTTCCAGCCCCTGCATTTCCGTCACGCGCGTGATCTTGCGCGAGCCGTCGCGCAGGCGTTCCTGCTGCACAATCAGGTGGACGGCGGAGGCGATTTGCGAACGGATGACGCGCACCGGCAGATCGAAGCCGGCCATCAACACCAGCGTTTCGAGGCGCGCCACCGCATCGCGCGGCGAGTTGGCGTGCACGGTCGCCAGCGATCCATCGTGGCCGGTATTCATGGCTTGCAGCATGTCCAGCGCCTCGCCGCCGCGCACCTCGCCCACCACGATGCGCTCGGGCCGCATGCGCAGCGCATTGCGCACCAGATCGCGAATGGTGATCTCGCCGGAGCCGTCGGGCAGGGCGGGCGCAGTTTCCAGGCGCACGACGTGCGGCTGGCTCAACTGCAGTTCAGCAGAATCCTCCACGGTGCAGATGCGCTCGTCGGTGGGAATGAACGACGAGATCACGTTGAGCAGCGTGGTCTTGCCGGAGCCGGTGCCGCCGGAGACGATGATGTTCAGGCGCGCCGCCACACAGGCGCGCAAAAACTCGGCGGTCTGCTGCGTCAGGCTGCCGAAGCTGATGAGGTCTTCCACCGTCAGGCGCTTGGCCGGAAATTTGCGGATGGTCACGGTGGGGCCGTTCAGCGCGCATGGCGCTATAATGGCGTTGACGCGGCTGCCATCCGGCAGGCGCGCATCGACCAGCGGCCGCGAGCGATCGATCTTGCGACCCAGCGGCAGCACAATGTTATCGATGGCGCGCAGCACGGCGGCATCGTCTTTGTAGCGCGTCTCGGTTTCGATCAGCTTGCCTTTGCGCTCGATGTAAATCTGCTGCCAGCCGTTGACCATCACCTCACTCACCGTGGGGTCGCGCAGATACGGCCCGATCGGCCCGTAGCCGATCACTTCGTCAGCGATAGCGGTGAGCAGGATGCTATAATCACTTTCCGGCAGGCGCGTGTTGGTGCGCTGTAAGATCTTTTGCAAGTGTTCGCTCAGCCACTGCAGGTTGGCTTCCGACATTCCGCGATGGGGCGTATCGACCAGCGGCGTCAGTTGGGTGATGCAGTAGGTGCGCAGCTGCTCGGCTTGCGTGGGATTCAGGGCGGTCAGGTTAGCCATGCGGCCTCAGTTGCAAACGGGAATGTGGTAAGTATAGGACAAACCGGGGTGAGGAGCAACCGGTGACTTTCACGATGAACAACTTTGCGGGGAAATCATTCACCAGGAGCAAGCAAGCATGACACCAGATCCTCGTCTGGAAGAGCAGTTGCGGCAGGGCTTCAAGTATTTCAATCGTTTCATGTTGTTGATGTGGCGGCTGGGCCTGGGGCCGCTGTTGAACATGGGGCCGGCCATGGCCGGGCGGTACATGGTCATCACGCACACCGGGCGGAAGTCGGGGACGAAGCGGCGCACGCCCGTCAACTATGCGATAGTGGATGATGAAGTCTACTGCACGGCGGGGTTCGGCGGCGGGTCCGATTGGTATCGCAACATCATTGCCAATCCGCAGGTGGAAGTGTGGCTGCCTGACGGGTGGTACGCGGGCATCGCCGAGGAAGTTACTCACCCTGAAGCGCGCCTGCCGCTGCTGCGCGAGGTCTTGATCGGCAGCGGTTTTGCGGCGCTGGCGGCGGGGGTCGATCCCCACAAGATGACGGACGAAGAGCTTGATGCGGCGACGAAGGAATATAAGTTGATTCACATCCGCCGGGTGGCGGCGCGCACCGGCAAGGACGGGCCGGGCGATCTGGTGTGGGTGTGGCCGTTGGTGGTGATGGTGCTGCTGCCGCTGGCGCTGTTCCGCCGTAGGAGGTAACCGTGTCTGCTGACAAAACCAGCAAGCGCCTGTACAATTGGCGGCGCGCGGATCCCGCCGACGGCACGCGGGACTGACTGGCAATTGGAGACAGGATGCACGTTTTACTCACGGGACCATTTGGCAATATCGGCAGTCATGTCATTACAGAACTAATCCGGCAGGGACATCACGTCCGCGCGTTCGATCTGCGCACGCCGCGCACGGAGAAGGTGGCGCGGCGCTTCGGACATCAGATCGAGGTGCGGTGGGGCGATATCCGAAACGCGGACGAAGTGAAGGCCGCGGTCGAAGGGCAAGACGTTATTGTGCATCTGGCGGCCGTCATCCCGCCGTTGAGCGTTGAGCAGCCAGAGCTGGCTGAACAAGTCAACGTGGGGGGCGCCCGCAATTTGATTGAAGCCGCCAGGATGCAGCCCAAGCCTCCCAGGTTCTTTCTCGCTTCGTCGTTCGACGTGTTCGGCTATACCGCCGATCAACCTCCGCCGCGCCGGGCCAGCGATCCGGTGCAGGCTACTGATGACTACTCGGCGCACAAGATCGCCGGCGAGGCGCTGATCAAACAATCGGGTCTGGAGTACGTCATCGCGCGCTTCTGCGATGTGCCCGATGTGAAAGAGCCGCACCCGATCATGTTCAGCATCCCGCTCGACCAGCGCTTTGAGGTTATCCACGGCGACGACATCGCGCTGGCCATTGCCAACACGCTGAAGACGCCGGAAGTCTGGGGACAGACCATCCTCATCGGCGGCGGGCCGCGCTGCCAGATTCGGTACCGCGATTATCTCTTCGGGATGCTGGACGCGATCGGAATTGGTCCGCTCCCGGAGGAGGCCTTCGGTCACCCGTTGTACTGCACCGATTGGTTGGATACGGAATACAGCCAGCAGGTGTTGCAGTATCAGCGCCACACAGCAGATGAGATCATTCAGGACATCGCGCGGGAGGTGGGGTGGAAGCGGTATCTGGCCGGGTTGAGCAGGCCCATCGTGCGGCGGAACATCTTGAAAATGTCGCCGTACTGGAAAAAGTAGGCGAGTCCACACCGACAGCCGGGTTCAGGCGAACTCGGCTGTTTTATTTCACCAGTGACCTGATAAACATCAAATAAAAATAGACATATGTCACTATGCTCCCCCTGTCACTAGGACTATATTGAGGTGGAACATCGGTCTCTGGCGATGTTCGTGCTTTGCTGCCTCGTCGGCTGCGATAATTTGCATAATGCCCAAATACCATCTCAAGGCAGGAGTCTATGGAAACCATCACGATTGACCTCCCCAAGATGTATGGTGACCACCACGTCACCGAAGTCCGGCGCATTCTGCTGGCAATGCCCGGCGTCGAAGATGTCTATGCCAGCAGCGCGTTCCGCGTGGTACGGGCGCGTATCGATCCGGCGAAAGTCACCGAGGCTGATCTGCGCGCCCGATTGGATGCGGCAGGCTACCTGGGCGATCTACCGATTGAAACGGAAGCATGGAAGACTGGCACACCCGCTGAAGTGGTCGACAATCCATTCCGACACACGGCTGCGCTGGAGAACATCAAGAGTGTGGCTTTTGGCCAGCGGGTCGAGGAAACCGGTCGGGCGTTGTGGCCGTGCCCCGGCATGGGGCCCGTGCAGAAGATGGATGAATAGGGAGGAGAAAAATCATGGCAAAAGAAAAGAAAACCCCAGAACAATTTTCGGCTGACCCCGCCGCGCAGCAGATGCTCATTCGCGCGGAGGCGCTGGGCATTGGCACGGCCTTCACGCGCGCGGAGGCGATGCCCGCCTGCAACATCGGTTCGGCGGGCATGTGCTGCAAGATGTGCGGCATGGGTCCGTGCCGTCTGACCAAAGACGGCAGCACCGGCGTGTGCGGCGCAACGATCGATACGATTCAAGCCCGCAACTTTGTGCGCATGGTGGCAGCGGGTGCGGCGGCCCACTCTGATCATGGCCGCGACATGGCGTTCTTATTGAAGGCCGTGGCCAATGGCGAAGCGGAAGGCTATTCGATTCGCGATGTGGCGAAGCTGCGCATCGCGGCTGCGAAGTCGGGCATCCCGATCGAGAAACGCAGCCCCAACGAGATCGCCAACGATCTGGCCGATCTGTACATCGCGCAGTTCGGGCAGCAGCGCGGCGAGCTCATCCCGATCAGGCGCGCCCCGGCCAAGCGGCAGAAACTGTGGCACGAGCGGGGCGTGGTGCCGCGCGGGGTCGATCGGGAGACGGTGGAAGCGCTGCACCGCACGCACATCGGCGATGATCAACATCCGGAGCACTTGCTGCAGCACGCCGTCAAGACGGCCATGGCCGACGGCTGGGGCGGCTCGATGATTGCGACCGACGTGGCCGACATTCTCTTTGGCACGCCGGCGCCCGTCGTGGGGCAGGCCAACCTGGGCGTGCTGCGCGACGATATGGTCAACGTGATCGTGCACGGCCACGAACCGATTTTGAGTGAGATGATCGTGGCGGCGTCGCAAACGCCGGAGATTATCGAGTACGCCAGGGCCGCCGGCGCAAATGGCGTGAATCTGGCCGGCATCTGCTGCACCGCGAATGAAATCCTGATGCGGCAGGGCATCCCGGCGGCGGGCAACTTCCTCCACCAGGAACTCGCCATCCTCACCGGCTCCGTCGAAGCGATGGTCGTCGATGTACAGTGCATCATGCAGGCGCTGGTCGGTCTTGCTGAGAACTTCCACACGAAGATCATCACGACGTCGCCCAAAGTCATGCTGAAAGGCGCGACGCACATCGAGTTTGACGAGCACAAAGCGATGACGATTGCGAAGGACATCCTGAAGGTCGCCATCGACAACTACAAGAATCGCGGCGCGGTCGAGATTCCGCAAGTCGTGGAAGACCTGATCCCCGGCTTCTCGCACGAGTACATCAACTACATGCTGGGCGGTTCCTATCGCGCGTCGTTCCGCCCGTTGAACGATGCGATCATGAGCGGCCGCATTCGCGGTGTGGCGGCGATCGTGGGCTGCAACAATCCGCGCAGCACGCAGGATTATCTACATACGCATGTCACGCGCGAACTGCTGAAGCAGGACGTGCTCGTGGTCGAGACAGGCTGCGGCGCGATTGCCTCTGCGAAGTTGGGCTTGCTGCTCGGCGAAGCCGGACTCGATCAGGTCGGGCCTGGCTTGCGCGAAATCTGCGAGACGGTGGGCATTCCGCCGGTGCTGCACATGGGCTCGTGCGTGGACAACACGCGCATCCTCACGGTGCTCACGCAGATGGTGGAAGAAGGCGGCCTCGGCGACGACATCGATCAGATTCCGGCGGTGGGCCTGGCGCCCGAATGGATGAGCGAGAAGGCGCTGGCGATCGGCACGTACTGCGTGGCGAGCGGCGCGTATGTGATCTTCGGCGGATCATCGCCGCTGGAAGGCATGCCCGACAAAGTCACGGGCAGCGATGCGGTGCTGGGCTATCTCAGCACGGGCTGGGAACAGCTGTACGGCGGCAAGATGGAGTTCATTGAAGATCCGGACGAGATGATCAAGAAGACGCTGGAGCACATCGACAAGAAGCGCGCCGCACTGGGCCTGCCCGAATGGAAGGCGGACAAGTTCGGGCGATCCGGCGACGCCCGCATGAACGAACTGGAAGCGCTGCCGCTGGAAGAGAAGATGGCGGCAGTATATGGGAGTATGAATTAGGGCGAGATGATGCATGAGGCAGGACACGGATTGTATTTGGATGTCCTGCCTATATTAAGCGAGCGAATTTACCCAGCCCATAAAGTGAGACAAACCGTGAAGCGCTTGCTGAGTTTTGTTTTTGCATTTGTCGTAACCTGCTTGGTCGTCTTTGGTTTTGGTCAGGCGAGTTCTAATGCAGTGACAGGAGCAGAGCCGTATGGCTCACCTCTTGTTACGCCCATTGCTGTGTTCAACTCACCTCTACCCACGCCAATGCCTACTCCCATTCCTGTTGGTGTAGCGACTTCTCGTGTTGTAAGAATGCAATCTCCTATTTGGACAGTAGTAAACATGACTAGCCAGCCACCAGCTAGATCGGTGGAAGATCTTCAGCAAATAGATCTGCTGCGAAAACAGCATACGGCTCCCAAACTGACATTGCCGGAAGGTGATCCTAGAGCCAAGCAAGCAAAATGGACACAACTGCCACTGGAGACGAGCGTTATTTCTTCAATAGGAAATGGTGCGCTCCAGTCGCTTGCTGCGCCCCAAGATTTCGTGCTGTTCCGGAATACACCATTGCGTTACGTAATACCAATAACAGCGTCGGGTGTTTTTAACGAACCAACCGCAGCCAATCGAGGTTCAATTGCGTTTCAAACGGGTAATACTTATGCGGCGTTGTCAACTGACGGTGGCGGAAGTTTCAGCTACATTGACCCTCGCATACAGTTTCCATCACTTCATGGTGGGTTCTGTTGCGACCAGGTCGCTGTTTATGATCCGAGCCGTGATCTGATGCTGTGGTTGCTTCTGTATGAGCGTGACGCAACGCAGAATGCATTTCGATTGGCTGTATCGCATGGCAGTGATATAACATCTGGTGTCTGGTATTCTTATATATTTGACTCGGCTTCTGGTAGCTGGTACGATTTTCCTGATATGTCTCTCAGCAACAATTATCTTTGGATTACCGCTAATCGCCTTCCTATATCTGGCAATACACCTCCACAAACCGCTTTTGCTTTCAAGATTTCCCTTGACGAGATTCGCGCGGGGGGCACTATCAATTACTACCAATTTGATACAGCTAGTAATGGCTTAAGCAATGTATTTCTTCGTGGCGTGCGCGGAGCAAAGGCGACAATGTACTTTGGCTCCCATAACACAGATACTCAGCTCAGAGTTTTCCGCTGGGATGAGTCTGGTAGTACCATCCCTTACTACAACGTAAACCTTTCTCCTGGTTGGAATTTATCTAGACCCTATATCTGCCCTGGCCCGGATGGTCTCGACTGGTGTGGCTATGAAGATGGGCGTATTCGAGGAGCATGGGTTGCTAATGGTGTTATTGGCTTGATGTGGGCATCTAATGCCCACGGCTCGTTTCCGCGTCCGTACGTTGAAGTTGCGCGTATTTACGAGTCGAACATTACTCTCAAAGATCGCCCTAACATTTGGAGTACGTCGTATGCTTTCATGTATCCCGCCGCTTCTCCAAATGCACGTGGTGACTTGGGT
>CAYNML010000068.1:0-30439 GCA_964398185.1 uncultured Anaerolineae bacterium
AGGAGCGTCCCGCCTAGCACGCCGCCGCTTCGCGGACATGGTGTGAGCGGAGCGTTTTATCGCACGGTCGAAGGATGCGACGAAGCAATCTTCTGGCATTTGACGTATTGCTGCTGGGGGTGGAGATTGCTTCGCTGAGAAGCGCTCGCAATGACGCCAGTCCAGCGTTAGTGCTAATTTTTACATTGACGAATCGCAGCTCGTGTGCTACCATCTCGGTAGCCAAGCGAGCGCGCTCCAGTTGTTGTGAGCGCGCCTGTGTTGTCCGATGAGCGAAACCAAGCCGCCGCAGCCCACGAACACCGAAGTTGTGACCAAAACGCTGGCGCAGGGCAGCCTGATCGGTGTGCAGGCGGGCTGCGTCAGCGTCATTCTGGTGATTCTGGCGCTGGTAGTCGGCATGTTGCTCGATCGAGCGCTGGGCACCAAGTACATGTTTACGGTTGGTTTGCTGCTGCTGAGCATCCCGGTTAGCCTCGGGGCCATGGTGTACACGGTGCTGCGCAGCACGCGTGCGATGCAAAACAAACCTGCACCTCAAGCAACCAAGAAGGAGGACAGCGTTGAAAAGACCAGTTAAGTGGGCCATCTTCATCATCATGGTCGTATTTGCTTGTGCGTGGATGAGCAGTCCGCTGATTAACTACGGCAAGTTCCCCACCATTAGCCTGCCCGCCGAGACAGTGTTTACCATCGGGCCGTTGAACGTGACCAACACGCTGATCACCACGGTCATCGCGGACATCGTGTTGCTGCTGTTTGCCTTCCGGGCCACGCGTAAAATCCGCAAGGGTACGCCTGACGCCGAAATTCCGCGCGGCGCGCAGAATATTTTCGAGTTGATGATCGACATGCTCTACGGCCTCAGCAAGAGCGTGGCCGGTTCCAAGGCGATCAAGATCTTCCCGTGGATGGCGACGATTTTCCTGTTCGTATTGTTCGCCAACTGGTCGGAGCTGTTCCCCGGCATTGAGAGTATCGGTGCGATTGAACCGGCGCATGAAGGCATCGGCTATCCCAAGGTAGAACTGATCCCCGGCGTGTTGTATACCGTCGATCAGTCTCAGCCCATCGTCGTCGATGAAGCCACGGTAGCCCCGGCGGCTGATTCTGTCGCAGCGGAAGCCGAAGCGCACCAGGAGGCCGAAGCGGCCCACGGCGCTGAGGGCGAGCATCACGTCGAAGCCTATCATGTGCTGCCGTTCTTCCGCACCCCGACCAGCGATATCAACACCACGCTGGCGCTGGCGCTGATTACCATGTTCATGGTGCAGGTTTTTGGCGTGCGCGCGCTGGGCGGCCGCTACTTCTACAAGTTTGTCAACATTCCAGAACTGAGGCGCGGCGGGCTGGGCTACATGATGTTCATCGTCGGCTTCCTCGAATTGATTTCGGAAATCGCCCGCATCCTCTCGTTTACCTTCCGTCTTTTGGGCAATATCTTTGCGGGCGGCGTGCTGCTGCTGGTGATGACGTTCATCGTGCCGTTCTTCATCCCGATGCCGTTCCTGGGGCTGGAACTGTTCGTGGGCTTCATCCAGGCGCTGGTGTTTGCCATGCTGGCGCTGGTGTTCATGAACATGGCCATGGCCAGCCACGGCGATCACGGCGAGGAACATCACTAATATAGAGGCTCTCCAACCGCGTCCCAGCGGTTGGGCCGCCCGCGAGGCGCGGGCTGAGAGCCTTGATGGTAACTCACTAAACTCGGATTTCGACGCGGGCGCGGTACTCAAGCGCCCGCGGTGAGCAATCAAAAAATTCTCATGACCCCTTGAGGAGGATGGCAAAACATGGAAAAGGCTCTGGTTGATGCGTTGCGCTTGTTGGGCGCGGGTCTGGCGATCGGTCTGGGCGCGATCGGCCCGGGTATCGGCATCGGTATCCTGATGGCGGGCGCGCTGGAGGCGATGGGGCGCAATCCCGATGCGTCGTCGAACATTCAGACGAACATGATCCTGGGCGTGGCTTTCGCCGAAGCGATCGCGATTTACGCGCTCGTCGTGGCGCTGATCCTGATGTTCGTCGTCAGCGGGTAAGGGGAGGTGACGCGTGGAAGGTTTGGGGATTAACCTCACGGTCCTCGTCGCACAGATCTTCAACTTCTTGCTGCTGTTTTTGATCCTGCGCGGCGTGGCCTATAAGCCGATGGTGAAGTTCCTCGACGGCCGGCGCGAGAAGATCGCCAGGGGCCTGGAGGATGCGCGCAAGGCCGAAGAGCGCCTGGCGAACATTGAGAAGGACTATCAGACGCGCATGGATGCGGCCCGCGCCGACGCGCAGAAGATGGTGGCCGAGATGACGGCCAACGCCGAGAAGAACGCGGCGGCGATCGCGGCCAAGGCCAATGAAGATGCGGCCAAGATCAAAGCCACGGCGCAGGAAGAAGCCGAGACCGAGCGCAACAAGGCCCTGGCCGATCTGCGCTCGCAGGTGGTGACGCTGTCCATGGCCGCGGCCAACAAGCTGATCGGCGCGTCGATGGACGAGCAGCGTCAGCGTTCGCTGGTCAACGAATTCTTCAGCGGCGTGCGTGAAGGCAAGATCGTCTTGCTGGAACCCGGCACGAAGTTGGAAGGCGCCAAGGCCGAAGTCACTTCGGCGCTGCCGTTGGCGCTCGACGAGCAGGTGGCCATTCGCGCCGATCTGGCGACGCGCGGCACGCTCGACGTGGACTTCAAGGTCGATCCCAGGATTCTGGGCGGCCTGGTCGTGCGCGTGGGCGATCGCGTGGTGGATGCGTCGGTCTCCGGGCAGCTGGAGTCGCTGAAGCAGAGCCTGGGCTAGTGGTTGGTTGTTGGTAGATAGTTGCTGGTTAAACGCCGGGATCGGGAACGATCTCGGCGTTTCTTGATCCACGAATTACACGAATCTCCACGAAAGGCTTCGTTACATCCGCGTCCGACGAACGGAGTTTCGTCCGCGGAGGCGGACGGTCGGCGGTACGCCCATGAGGCGCGAATTCCATCCGCCAGCCTGGCATCGCGCAAAAACTGACGCGCACTCTTTACCGTTACACCCGTTGACACGAATCTACGGGCAGGTAGAATGGGTGCAGATTCGTGTGAATTCGTGGATCGCCTTTTTATGGAGGCCGAATGCTCATTCGCCACGCCACTCACAACGATCACGCCGAATGGCTGCGGATGCGATCGGCGCTGTGGCCTGATTGCCCGTTGGACGATCATCACCGCGAGATGCAGGAGCAGCTCGACGATCAATCGCGCTATGCCGTGTTCGTCGTCGAACGGGACACCGATCGGTTGGGCGGCTTCCTCGAAGCGTCACTGCGCGCCTATGCCGACGGCTGCCGCACCAGTCCCGTTGGCTACATCGAAGGCTGGTATGTCGCTGCCGATCTGCGCCAGCAGGGTTGGGGTGGTGCGTTGGTCAAAGCCGCTGAACGATGGGCGCTTGAGCAAGGCTGCACCGAAATGGCTTCTGATTGCGAACTCGACAACGACGTGAGCTGGCGCGCGCATCTCGCGTTGGGGTACGAAGAAGTCGATCGGGCGATTCAATTCCGCAAGCCGCTGATCGCCCGTTGAACTGTGTCGGAATGACAGACTCCGTCAAAATCATCCAACAGCATTCAAAGATCAGCACGTTGACATGCTGGTACTAATCCCCTATACTGCCGCGCACCTGAATTGGCTATCATCTCTCATTGGGAGTGGTACACAGGCTGCCGTCTTCCCGTCGGCTGATCGATACTCGCTTCTTCACCGCACAAGGAGACTCACTGATGAAACTACGACTATACCTCGCGCTGTTGCTGCTGATTGCTCTGACCGCTTGTGATGCGCCACAACCGACGGCGCCGGCCACCGCGCCGGCGGCTGCGCCAACCACTGTGCCCCAGGTTCAGCCGACCGCTGTCCCGCCTACCCAACCTCCGCCCACCGACACGCTCGCCCCGGCGGCCACCGAGCCACCACCCACTGAGCCGGCGCCCACTGCGCCGCCGGCCCCCACGGACACGCTCGCTCCGCAACCGACGGACACCGCTGCGCCGGCGGCGACCCGGCCGCGCCCCACGCCCACTTCGTCCGGCCCACTGGCCGCGGCCATCTATGTCGCCAACTGCCGCAGCGCGCCAACGGCCGAAAAGCCGGGCCGCATCATCGTGCAGATTTCAGTCGAGGCCAGCGGCGGCAACGGGCGCTATCGCTATTTCTATCAAGACAAGGAATCGCCCACCAAGTTTATCGAAGTGCCCGGCGAGAAGGGTACCCGCGTCATCGGCGAGGTCAAAGTGACTTCGGGTGACGGGCAGGAAATCAAGCAGGAATTTGATGTCGCCCCCGGACAACTCAACTGCCCGTAATCACGCCTGACAACCAACAGCCCCGCGCTCGCTTGAGGCGGGGCTGTTTTCAGGTGATGATCTTACGCCACGTGTGCAAAGAACTCTTCTTCGATCGCGGCCGAAGTGGGATAGGTATCGCAGCGCATGAACGGCGCAAAGGCGGGATACGCGTCTTTGGCGATCTCATACGCTTTGAGGGCGATGCGCCGGTAGGCAAAGTGGCCGTTGGGCGCGCCGCGTAAATGCGCGAAGTGGAAGAGCTCGCGCAGGTTCAACGTCAACAGCACACGCCGATTGTAAGCGTTGGGGATCACATAGGCCGCTTCGTGCGGAAACTCGGCGGCAATGGCGCGATACGCCTGTGCGGCGGCCTCCAGCGCCCGATCGTACTCGGCGGCGAACCCGGCCTCCACCATCGCTTGCGGAACAGCGTAGCCGAGATCGACCGTCAACGGCTGCGGGGTCTGCGTCATGATGCGATGGCGTTTCACGTCGAAGTACGCCCCCTGATCCATCACGCAGTCCAGCGTCAACGTCGTGTGCTCGAGCTCGCGCAGCGGCACGTCAAACTCGCCCCGATCGGCCAGCGCCGCCCCGATGATCTCAGCGCGCTGCGCGGGGGTCAGCGCTTGCGCCTGCGCCAGCGCCTGCTCAAAATCGATCCCGCCTGCGCGGTATAGACACGCGGCCACCACTTTCGCCTCGGCGTCCTGATCGTATGCGACTAACCTCACCGCTTCGCGCGCAGCGGGTTCATTGCGCGCTCCCTGTGCCACATTCCGCAATTGCTTCGCCAGGTATTCGCTGCGATTGGCGTACTTCACCAGCGTGGGGGTCTCGCCCTGCGCCGCACACTTCATCTCCGCGCCGATCTCGCGCACTTCTTCCAGCGGATGCGACAACAGCTTGCTGATGGCGTGTTCCAGCACGCGCGCGTTGGCCGTCATGCCCACGTTGGCCAACGTGGCCGTCGGCAGCAGATAGCGGCAGTTGTCGATCCATTTGCTGCGGATGCGGCCTTCATACCTCTTGTCGTTCTCGCCCTCGTGGCGCGGATACTTTTGCAAGATCACGGCGCGGACCGGCTCGATGCTGGCGAAGTACGTGTCGAACAGCAGATGGATCGTGTCGCGATACAGATCGGCATACTGCGATGCGGCGAGGTTGGCTGGGGTGTAATACGCATCCCGATCGAAGACCTGATAGCGCGTCGATTTCTCCGTGTAGGAGGCCAGCCGGTTGCTCTCGATCGCTTCGATGGCGAGACGCGAAATGTTCTCCAATGCCAGGTGCAGCACGGCGTGCTCGGCCACGCTGGCGTGCCCGTAGCCCACGACCCACTTGTCGTGAAACTCGGCAGATTTCTCATCCGTCAGCCCGGCGGCAATCTCGCGGAACGACTCCGGCGCGCGGCTGGTCTTGGCGAACGCGACGGCGATTACTTCGGGGCTGAGTTCTTTGGGGTTGAGCAGGTAGATGTCACGAGCTTTCATGCGGCCTCCCTTGCTGAATAACGAGTAACGAGTGACGAGTAAACGGCGCATTACTCATTACTCGTTACGTATCACGCATCACGTTATCATTCAACAGACGGCGCGTCGTCTCCACATCCGACTTGATCTGCGCCACCAGTTCCGGCACGCCGGCAAACTTCTGCTCGCCGCGCAGCCGTTCAAAGAAGTCAAGCGCGATGTTCAATCCGTACAAGTCTTTGTTGAAGTTCAGCAGGTGCGCTTCGACGGTGCGGCGTGTCTCGTCGGTCACGGTAGGCCGGGTGCCGATGTTGACCGCGGCGCGGTGCGGGATGTGGCCTACCCACGCGCGGCAGGCATACACGCCGTTGGCTGGAATGGCGTGATCCTGCCACACGTCCAGATTGGCCGTCGGCACCCCGATCGTTTTTCCACGCCCGTCGCCCGGCACCACCTTGCCGCTCAGGCGGAAAGGACGGCCCAGCAGTTTGGCGGCATGTGCCACCTCGCCGGCCCGCAGCGCGGCGCGGATGTTGCTGCTGCTGATGATCTCGCCGTCGTTGGTCAGCGGATCGACCGCGTGGACCGTGAAGCCGTGCGCTTCGCCCAGCTTCGCCAGGAATTCGGCGCTGCCCTCGCGTTTGTAGCCCAGCGCAAAATCGTGGCCGATCCACAATTCGCGCATCCGCACATGGCGCACCAGCTGCTCGACAAAGTCCGCCGCGCGGACTTGCGCCGTTTCCGGTGTGAACGGCAACTCGATCAGCAGATCAACGCCCGTCTGATTCAGCTGCACCAGTTTTTCTTCGGGCGCGGTCAGGTAATACGGCTGGGCGCGGCCCAACACCACGCTGGGATGCGGGAAGAACGTGATCACCACCGCGGCGCGCTGAGCCTGCATGGCGGCGGCGCGCACCTGCCTGATCAACGCCTGATGACCGCGATGCACCCCGTCGAACGAGCCGATGGTCACGACCGAATCTTCGCCCAGTTGGGCTTCTTCAAAACTGTGAACAAAACGCATAGGTGGTTAGTGCGATAGTAAAGTAGTGCGGTCGTGCAATAGTCCGAGCAGGGTCAGGCGCCTTGCACATTGCTCATTGTTCATTGTTCATTGTTAAGACTTTTTCCGCGCGCCACCAGTGTTTCTTCTGATCGAACACGAGCAGGGCGATCAAATTCCCCTGCTCATCGTGGGCGCGGCAGCGGGCGCCCGTGAGTTTCAGCGAAAAGATCGGCGCACCGTTGAGGGCGCGCAGCCGATCGGGTTCACCGATTACCGCCAGCGGCCAATCGCTCAACGCCTCATCGATCGGGTGCAGCAGCGGGGGCCATCGATCTTCGCGTGCGGCTGCTTCAAAGGACTCTACTGAGACGGCTTGCTCAATCGTAAACGGGCCGGCCGCTGTGCGCCGCAGATCGATCAAGTGCCCGCCCGTGCCGAGCGCCGCGCCGAGATCGTGCGCGATCGATCGGATGTAGGTGCCCGCCGAACAGCGCACGTCGATGACGACGTCGGGCGCTTGATAGCCGCGCAGTTCGATCGAGTAGACGATCACCGATCGGGCTGCGCGTTCGATCTCGATCCCCTGCCGCGCCAGTTCGTACAGCTTCTGCCCTTCGCGCTTGAGGGCCGAATACATCGGCGGCACCTGCTGAATCTCGCCGGCGAATTGGGTTAGCGCGCGTTCCACCCCGGCGCGATCGACCTTCACTTCATTCGTCGCGACAACTTCGCCGTCCGCATCGTAGGTGTTCGTCTCAACGCCGAGGCGAATTGTCGCACGATAGGTTTTGTCATGGCCGAGGAGGTATTCGCTGACGCGCGTGGCTTGCCCCAGGCACACCACCAGCACGCCCGTCGCCATGGGATCGAGCGTGCCCGCGTGCCCCGCCTGCCGGGTCTTCGTCGCGCGCCGCACGCGCTGCACCACGGCGTGCGACGTGAGGCCGGAAGGCTTGTCGATGATCAGAATGCCGTCACGCATCACGTGTTTGTTTCAGCGCCTGCAACACTTGTTTTGTCGCCGCGTCCAATGGGCCAGCGATGGTGACGCCCGCGGCCAGCGCATGTCCGCCGCCGCCCAGCGCCACCGCCGCGCGGGAGACGTTGAAGCCGCGCTTGGCGCGCAGGCTGATCTCCACCTGGCCGTCATCTTTCTCCACCAAGACTGCTGCGCGATCGACTTCGTTCATGCTGACCAGGAAACTGGCTAAATTCAGGTCGGCGACGCTCATGCCGCAGGCAGCGCGCATGGCTTTGCTGATGGCCGTGTAGGCCACGCGATCCTTGATCTTCATGACATTGATCGCTTTGCCCCACAAACACACCAGCGCCTGCGAACGGCGGTTGAACTGGTGATCGATGCTCTCGTACAATGAAGCGCCGGCCTCCATGCAGCGTTCGGCATATTGCAATTGGCGCGGCGTGGTGTTGGGGGTGCGGAAGCCCAACGTGTCGCCCACGATGCCGTACAGCAGGCAGGTGGCGATGTCTTGATTCAGCGGCGCGCCGAGTTGATCGACGATATGCAGGACCATCTCGGCCGTGGAGGCCGCGGACGGATCGACCCAATTGATCTGCCCGAAGCGGGTGTTGGAGAGGTGATGGTCGATGTTGATCAGGAAAGGCTTGGGGGCGGGCAGGTCGGCCCACACGGCGCCGAGCCGCGCTTCGTCGCCGCAGTCCAATGCCACGGCGAGATCAAACTCGCCGCTGGCGTGCGTGACCATCTCGGCGTGGCCGGGCAGCATGTCGAAGCGATCACGGATGGCGTCAGCGCAGGAAGGAGTGACGCTCTTGCCCAGCGTTCTGAGCCCGTGCGCCAGCCCGAGCGTGCTGCCAATGGCATCGCTGTCGGGTGAAACGTGGGTGATGAGCAGGATGTGCTGGGCCTGCTGCAGTCGTTCAATGAGCGCGGAGAGGTCGAATTCAGGCGCGGCCATGAGTAGTTAGAGTGATTGGGCCGGCGTGTCACTTTGCGGCGCGTCGGCTTTCTCAATCTGATCGATCAGTTGCGAAATGCGGTCGCCGGTTTCCAGCGACTTGTCCCAGTGAAAATGCAGGTTGGGCACGATGCGCAGCTTCAGACGCTCGCCCAGACCGCGGCGCAGAAAACCGCGGGCCGCTTCCAGCCCGGCCAGCACTTCGCCGCGCGCGGCTTCCCCCTGCAGCGAGCTGACGTAGATGTTGGCGTCGTGCAGGTCGGGCGAGATGGTGGCGTCGGTGAGGCTGATCAACACCAGGCGCGGATCAGCCACCTCGTGCTCGATCATCTTGCTCAGTTCGTGGCGTACCTGCTCGGCCACGCGTTGTTGCCGTCGGGTGGTCATTGACTACTGCACCTTCTGGGTCGTGTAGCACTCGATGAAGTCACCCTTGCGCAGTTCCTGGAAGTTTGACACGCCGATGCCGCATTCATAACCGGCCTTCATCTCTTTCACATCTTCCTGCATGTGCTTCAGCGATGAGATTGTGCCTTCATGGATGACTTCCGCGCCGCGCTTCACCCGGGCGCTGGCGCCGCGCTGGATCAGGCCGTCGCGCACCAGGCAGCCCGCGATCACGCCGACACTCTTGATCTTGAAAATCGCGCGCACTTCGGCCAGGCCCAGCGTCACTTCCTTGTACACCGGCTCAAGCATACCGGCCATGGCCTTCTCAATATCTTCCGTCAGGCGGTAGATGACGCTGTAGGTGCGGATGTCGATGCCCTCGGAGTCGGCCATGCGGCGCGCCGGTTCGTCGCTCTCGACGTTGAAGCCGACGATGATGGCGCCCGAGGCGACGGCCAGCGAGGCGTCGTTGTTGCCGATGGCGCCGGCGCCCGTGTGCAGAATCTTGACCTTCACCTGATCGTTGCTGAGTTTTTCCAGCTGATTGACGATCGGCTCGATCGAGCCTTGCACGTCGGCCTTGAGGATGATGGGCAGCTCTTTGACTTCGCCTGCCTGCACGCGGCTGAACAGATCGTTGAGCGACAGCGCCTTGCGCACCACCGGCGCACTGCTTTCCTGCGCGGCTGCCTGGCGCTGGGCCACGATGGCCTTGGCGGTCTTCTCATCCTTGGTCGCTTCAAAGACATCCCCGGCGGCGGGGACGCCCGCGAGGCCGGAAACCACGATCGGGGTGGAGGGGGCCGCCTTCTGGATCGCCTTGCCTTTGTTGTCGTGCATGGTGCGGACGCGACCGTGCAGCGCGCCGATGACGAGACCGTCGCCGACTTTCAACGTGCCGTTCTGTACCAGCAGCGTGGCAACGGAACCGAGCGACTTATCGAGGCGGCCTTCGATCACGGTGCCCACCGCCAGCCGATCGGGATTGGCTTTGATCTGATTCGAATCGGCCACCAGCAGAATCGCTTCCAGCAAATCGTCGATGCCCTGCCGCTTCTTGGCTGAGACGGGGATGCACAGAATCTCGCCGCCGTATTCGTCGATGACCACGCCGCTGTCGTGCAGTTCCTTCTTCACGCGTTCCGGATTGGCATTGGGTTTGTCGATCTTGTTGAGCGCCACAATCATCGGGACGTGCGCGGCTTTGATGTGCGCGATGGCTTCCTTGGTCTGCGGCATCACGCCGTCGTCGGCGGCCACCACCAGAATGGCGATGTCGGTGGCTTGCGCGCCGCGCGCCCGCATGGCGGTAAAAGCCTCGTGGCCGGGCGTGTCGAGGAAAGTGATCTTGCGCCCGGCGTGTTCCACCTGGTACGCGCCGATGTGCTGCGTAATGCCGCCCGCTTCGCCGCCCGCCACGTCGGTGTTGCGCACGGCGTCCAGCAGCGAAGTCTTGCCGTGATCGACGTGGCCCATGATGGTGACCACCGGCGGGCGCGACTTGAGTTTGTTGGGGTCTTCCTTGGCGTACAGCCGGTTCCACAGCGTGCCCGACAGATCTTCCGTCGAGGCTTCTTCGATCTTCTTCTCTTCGCGCGGCTCGAAGCCGAGGCCCTGCAAGACGATGGCCGCCGTGTCAAAGTCGATCTGCTGGTTGATGCTGGCCATGACGCCGTTGTTCATCAACTCGCGGATGATATTGATCGGGCTCATTTTCACGCGGGCGGCCAGATCGCGCACGCTGATGATGCTGGGGATTTCCACAATTTTCTCTGCCATACCACACCTCCCGGTGATCCGGCAATCACGCGTGGCCGATCGCCAGAGGCGATGCGGCGCGGCCTGCGTCAACGGGCAGGCCGCGCGGTGGCGAGCAGAACCCGTCGAGGTTAGGACGTTACAGTGAGGCCGGTGGTGATTCTACTTTGCGAGTTCATCTTCTTTCGGCAGCGTCGCTGCATACGCTTGCAGCTCCGCCCGATCGGCTTCCTCGATCCGATCTACTTTCAGCGCGTGAGCCAGACGCCCACCGCTCAAAGCGTTCTTCCAGCATTCCCCGGTCGCATGCACGTAGGCGCCGCGTCCCGGCGCTTTGCCGGTCACGTCGAGCCGGACATGCCCGTCGGCCTGCCGCACCACGCGCACCAGTTGGCGCTTGCCCTGTACTGCGCGGCAGCCGACGCAGGTGCGCTGGGGAATGTGCTTCGCCATGGCGCCTACAAATCTTCTTCGCCGAGATCGAACAGGTCTTTGCCGCGGCCGGCTTTGCGCTGCTTCTTGGCAATGACCACGCCGTGCTCTTCGTCGAAGACCAGCGTGCGGTCCTTGCGCTTGCCCTTTGCCTTTTTGCCGCCCTTGCGTTCCAGTTCTTCTTCGTCTTCGATCTCTTCGATATCGATCGGGCCGGCTGGCGCGGCGGCCGCTTCACCTTCCGGCGCAGGCTGTTCGGTGGCGCCAGCAGCGGCCGCTGTCTCAGCGACGGCGGTTGGCGCGGCGGTCACGGTCACCGGCGTGGCGACAACTTCCGCCGGTTTCTCTTCCACCCCGATCGGCTCTGGGGCCGCCGCCGGTTCGATCGGCTGGGCCGGGGCCGCTGGAGCCGCCTCGGCCATGATCGGCTTCAGGCCCAGGCCCTTGTCTTCGATGGTCTGCTTGATGTGCGCCAGGCCCTTCGGCCCGATGCCGTCGATGACGAGCATGGCTTCGTCACCGGTGGCCAGTCGTTCGTGAATCTGGCCGACGTTGGTCAGGCCGGAGCGCTCGATGTGTTCGAGCACGCGCGGGTTAAGTCCCAGGTCGCTGACGGGCGTGGCATACGCCGCCGCCGGGATGCGCGCGCGATAGGCGTTGATGGCTTCCTGCCGCGCCGTTTCGCCGGGCAGCGGTTCGGCGGCCGGCGGCGGCGCTTCCACGGCCACCTGCGCGGCGCGCAGCTTCTCGCGCTCGGCGCGCTTGCGGGCCAGGATGAAGTGGCGCTGGCCGTCGACCAGCAGCTTGATCTGCTGCATTTCGTCGGTGTTCCACGGCAGCTGCTGCTCGGCGTGGCGTTGCAGCGCGGCCTGCACCAGCGCCACTGTGCCAGCCAGCCGTTCTTTGATTTCGGGATCAGCCTCGACCTGGGCCAGCGTTTCGCGCGCGGCTTCAGACGAGCCTTTGATGTCGATGCGCCAATTGGTCAGCTTGGCAGCGAGGCGCGCATTCTGCCCTTCGCGCCCGATGGCCAGCGAGAGCTGATCGTCGGGCACGACGACCAGCGCCATCTTGCCGTCTTTGGGATCTTCTTCGGGATGAACCGTCAGCACGCGCGCCGGCGACAGCGCCTTCTGGATGTACAGGGCGGGATCGGCGTTCCACTCGATCACGTCGATCTTCTCGCCGCCCAACTCGGACACGATCGATTGAATGCGCACGCCGCGCATGCCCACGCACGCGCCCACCGGATCGATGCCGGGCTGCACCGCGGCCACGGCGATCTTGGAGCGGGCGCCCGCTTCGCGCGCGATTGATTTGATCTCGACGGTGCCGTTGTAGATCTCCGGCACTTCCAGTTCCAACAGGCGGCGCAGCATGTTCTTGTGCGAGCGGCTGACGACGATCTGCGGGCCGCGCGTGCTCTTCTTGACTTCCACCACGTAGGCGCGCAGGCGCTGATGCAGCTGGTAGCGCTCGCCGGGGACTTGTTCTTTCTTGGGGAGCAGCGCTTCAGTGCGGCCCAGGTTAAGCGTGATGCCCAACTGGCCCATGCTCTGCACCACGCCGTTGATGATCTCGCCTTCGCGCTCGGCGTACAGGTTGTACTGCGCGTCGCGCTCGGCTTCACGGATGCGCTGCAAGATGACCTGCTTGGCGGTTTGCGCGGCGATGCGGCCGAAGCCTTCCGGCGTCGACTCGACCATGATCATGTCGCCGATCTTGGCGTCTAACACGACCTTCTGCGCCTCATCCAGCGCCACTTCCGTGCGCCAGTCGGTGACCTGATCGGTCACTTCCTTCTCGGCGTAGATGTGCGCCAACCCGGTCTGCCCGTCGATGACGGCGGTGATGTTCTGGGCGCTGGACGCGTTGACGTCGCGCCGATACGCGCTGACCAGGGCCGTGTTCAGCGCCTCCAGCACCACCTCTTTGGGCAGGTTGCGCTCACTGCAGATTTGATTAAAGGCGAGCAGGAACTCACTCTTCATGGCACTATCCGCTGTTTTCCTCTCTAATTAACACGAAAAGTGGGGGTCGCCCACTTTCCTCGAAAGACTGCCTAGACTTGACTGCGACCGGGATTATAACATAGCGAAAAAAGTTTGACAAGGCACTCCGTTTAAGAATCACCAAATCGCGCAAAATTAACAGCCAGCCAAAGTCACCTTGTAACGAAACTGGAATGCGGCAGCACGCCTTCTCGCGTTAGAATAAGACTCAACAACTGTCGCGGGGGATTGAGGAGCAGAGACATGAAACGCTGGTGGTTGGTGATCATGAGCAGTGCCTTACTGATGGCGGGTTGCGCCGGCCCGACGACGCCTGCGCCGACACTGACGGCGGCGCTGCCTGCCCTGTGGACCGATCGGTTGGGCGCCGCCCAAGACCTGCTGCCCACTCAGGCCGAAATCGCTGCGGCCCAAGCGGCGCTGGGCGAGCAGGGCTTCATCGGGATTGTGGCCTGCAATCTGAGCAGCGAGTATCATGCGACGGTGCCCAAAGCCGCGCAGCTGCTGGCCGACAAGCTGGGCCTGCGGCTGGAGGTCTTCGACAGTGAAACCAAAGCCGATCGGCAGATCGCGGCGATCGAGAACTTCGTGTCCAAAGGCGCGCGGGCCATCGCCGTGTGCGCCATCGATCCGGCGGTGGTGAAGAAAGCGGTGCAGGAAGCGGCCGCGCAGGGCGTGTACATGCTCCAGTACGCCGGGCGCGATCTGGCCGTGAACGGCATCGGCATCAGCATTGAAGACGCCGATCTGGGCTGCGCGGCGGGCGAGATCGCCGGCGGATTCATCACGCTGGAAAAGGGCGGCCAGGCGGTGGTGGCGTTGCTGGACTATCCCAGTCTGCCCAACGTCGTCGAGCGCGCCAATCAAATTGAAGCCTGCTTGAAACAAAGCGCGCCTGATGCTAAGATTGTGGGGCGTTATCTGGGCGGCACGCCGGAGAATGGACTCGCTTCGCTGGAAAGTGCGCTGCAAGCCCAGCCCGCTATCGATGTGGTTGTCAGCATCAACGACGCGGGCGCGTTCGGCGCGATCAAAGCCCTGGAAGCGGCGGGTAAGGATCCGCGGACGACGATTGTGGTGGGCATCGACGCTGACGCGCAAGCCAAAGACCTGATCAAGCAAGGCCGGTTCTATCGTGGCACGGTGGACACGTCGCCGGCCCTGACCGGCGAGATGGTGGTGAACGCCGCGATCAAGTTGTTGGCGGGTAGCAGCGCGCCCAAGAATGTGCGTGTGCCGGTCGCCAAGATCACGCGGGACTCGCTGCCCTAGCTGAAGACCAACCCCACAGCCTGCGCTCCAGGCCCGCGTCCGCGCGGGCGGGCCAACCGCCAGGATACGGTTGGCGAGCGCTCAGTGTAATGACTTCTTTACCTTCAGACACTTCAACCCGTTCTCGCTGGACGCGCCGCCGTATGCTGGATTTTGTGGGCGAGAACGGGTTCATTGTTATCTTCGTCCTGTGGTGCCTCTTCCTCGCGCTGGCCACCGAAAAATTCCTGACGCCGCGTAACATTCTCACCGTCCTCCAGCAAGCGGCCATCGTCGGCATCGTCGCCATCGGCGAGATGCTGGTCATGCTGACCGGCGCCATGGATGTCTCGCTGGCGGCCATCCTCGGCGTGAGCGGCCTCGCGTCGGCTGGCCTCATGATCGCCGGTGTGCCGCCCGCCAGCGCGGTCGTGTTGGGCGTTGGGGTGGGCGGCGCAATCGGGTTGGTGAACGGCCTCATCGTGACCCAGATCAAGATCAACGCCATTATCGCCACGCTGGGCATGCTCAGCATTCTGGGCGGCCTCGGGTTGATGGTCACGCAGGGGCAGACAATCTACGGCCCGGCGCTGGACAGCCTCAACTTCCTGTCCAGCGGCGAGGTGGCCGGTGTGCGCGTGCCCGTCATGGTAATGTTCGCCCTGTACGCCGTGTTTTATCTTGTGCTCAGCCGCACACTGTTCGGCGCGCAGCTGTACGCGGTGGGCAGCAACGACCGAGCCGCGTGGCTGTCCGGCCTGCGCGTGGATCGCATTCGCATCCTGGCCTTTGTGCTGGCGGGCCTGCTGGCGGGCCTGGGCGGCGTGATGCAAGTGGCGCGGCAGGGATCGGCCACCGCCGTGATGGGCGACGAATTCCTGTTTCCCATTCTCACCACCGTGATTCTGGCCGGCGTGAGCTTGAGCGGCGGCAAGGGCCGTATTTGGAACGTACTCATCGCGGCGATTTTTCTGGTGACGATCACCAACGGTATGGTGCTGTTGGGCGTGTCCGTCAACGCGCAGCGCGTGGTATCCGGCGTGATCTTGATTGCTGCCTTGTCGCTCGATCGGCTGCGCCAGCGGGTGCGGTGAGCGGTCATGGCGGCCCTCCTCCAACTCGATCGGATCAGCCGCGCTTTTGCGGGCGTACCGGCGCTGCGGGACGTGTCCTTTTCCATTGAGGCGGGCACGCTGCACGCGCTCGTCGGCGAGAACGGCGCCGGTAAATCCACGTTGATCAAAATCCTGGCGGGCGCGCTGACCGCCGATAGCGGTTCGCTGCGGCTCGACGGCCAACCGTATCACCCCCGCGACCCCCGCGAGGCGCTGCGTTCCGGCCTGGCCACCCTCCATCAGGAATTAAACTTGCTCCCCACGCGCAGTGTGCTGGCGAATTTGCTGCTGGGGCACGAGCCAGCGCGGCGCGGCTTCATCGACTGGCCGCAGGCGCGGCTGCTGGCGCAGCGTGTGCTGCGCCAGCTCGCCGCCGCCGATATTCCGCTGGCAGCGCCGGTGAGCGACTTGACGCTGGGCCAGCGGCAGCTCATCGCCATCGGGCGCGCGCTGCTCAACGACTGCCGCGTGCTGATTATGGACGAGCCGACGGCAGCCTTGAACAGCGCCGAAGTGGACGTGCTGTTTAAGGTGCTGGCGGCGCTGAAGGCGCGCGGCGTCACGCTGGTGTACGTCTCGCATCGTCTGGATGAGATCTTCCGCATGGCCGATGCGGTGACGGTGCTGCGTGACGGACAGCACGTGCGCACGACGCCGCTGCGCACGACCTCGCCCGAAGATTTGATCGCCGCCATGCTGGGGCGTCCGTTGAGCGGCGTGTTTCCGCCGCGCGCGCCGCATGCCGGTGACGTGGTGCTGACCGTTGAGCATTTGAGCAGTGAGCGCGCCTTTAGCGAGGTATCATGTCAACTCCATGCCGGTGAGGTGCTGGCGATCACGGGCCTGGCCGGATCGGGCAAGACAGAGTTGGGGCAGGCGTTGTTTGGCGCGTGGCCGATCGCCGGCGGGCAGGTGCGGTGGTTCGATCGTGACGGATCGTTGTCACCGCCGCAGGCCATGGCGGCGGGCGTGGGTTGCGTGCCGGAAGATCGCCAGCACGAGAGTTTGCTGCTGGAGGCCTCGGTGCAGCGCAATATCACACTTGCCATACTGCCGCGCCTGGCGCAGCGCTGGGGCTGGCTGGATCGATCGGGTGAGCAGCAGGCCGCCGAGCAGCAAGCCGCCCGCTTGCAGATCAAAACGCCCGCGCTCGCCGCGCCGGTGCGCGTGCTCAGCGGCGGCAATCAGCAGAAAACGGCGCTGGCCAAGTGGCTGGCGGCAGGCGCGCGCGCGTTGATCCTGATCGAGCCGACACAGGGCATCGACGTGGGCGTGAAGTTCGAGATCTATGCCCTGATCGCGCAGCTGGCGCGATCGGGCACGGGTATCCTCTTGATTTCCTCGGAACTCACCGAGGTGGTGGGGCTGGCGCACCGGGCCATGGTGATGCGCGGCGGAAAGATCGTGGCCGAGTTGAGCGGCGATCAGCTGACGGAGGGTGTGCTGCTGCGCGCAGCGGCGGGTGTATAATCGCCGCTGTGGAGGACGCGCGCATGACGCTCGACGTTGTCACCATCGGCCCGTTGAATATTGATCTGCTGATCCGCGGCCAGGCCCCCACGGATCTGGCCGAACTCACCCGCTGGATCGGACCCTCCGAGGTAGCGATCACTACCGCCGGATCCAACGGCTATGCCACGCTGGCCCTGGCGAAACTGGGCCTGCGGGTGGGCGTGGTCTGTGTGCTGGCCGACGATGTGCTGGGCGATGTTTTGCTGGAAGACCTGAAGCGCGCCGGGGTCGATGTCAGCCACGTGGCGCGTCACCCGCACTCCCAGTCGGGCATCGGGATCTATGTGCTGCTCTTTGGCAGCCAGAAGCGCCCCATGACCTATCGTCTGCCCACACATTCACCCTGGCCCAATCCGCTGGGGCAAGCCGATCGAGAATATCTGTTGAGCGGCCGGCACATTCACTGCGCCGGTTACCTGCACTACCGCGACATGTGGAACGACGATGTGGCGCAGCTCTATCGGGCGGCGCAGGCGCGCGGTGTCACCACTTCGCTCGATCCACAAGGGATGCTGGTCCCCTACGAGGGCGCGTGGATCGATCCGGTGCGCGAGCTGTTGAAGTACACGGATGTGCTGCTGGTTGACGCGCACGAAGCGGCGCACCTGACTCTTAGCGAGGATGTGAACACGGCGGCGCTGGTGCTGCATCAGGCCGGTCCGGGCATCGTCGTGGTCAAGAACGGCGCGCACGGCACCGTAGTGCGCACGCGCACGGAGTTTTTTGTGCAGCCGGCCAACGTGGTGCCCGCGAGCGAAGTGGTGGATACGGTGGGTGCGGGCGATACCTTCGATGCGGCCTTTGTCACAGGGCTGCTGTCTGGTTGGCCGCTGGAACGCTGCGCCCGGTTTGCTTCACTGGCCGCGGCCTCGTCGCTGCGCGGGGCGGGCGGCGTGGCTGCGCTGGCTGCGCGCGAGGAACTGGAACGTCAGCTGGATCAAGCGTGAAAGGCAGCGGGGTGTCTGTCAGCCGACACCCCGTTTTTAGTCATTCACCGCGGGCAGGGTGAAGGAAAATTCGCTGCCGCTGCCCGGCGCATCTTCCACCCAGATTTTTCCCCCATGCGCTTCCACCGCCAGCTGGCAGAAATTCAAGCCGATGCCGGTGCCGCGCCGCCGCCCGGGCCGGTCGGCGATCTGCACGAAGCGATCGAAAATGCGCGAGCGATATTCGGGCGGAATGCCGGGGCCAGTGTCGCGCACCCAGCAGCGCACCATGGCCTGTCCATTGCTGCCCCGCCAGCGCTCGGCGCCAATGGTCACTTGCCCGCCGCGCGGCGTGAACTTGAGCGCGTTGTCGATGAGGTTGTTCAGCACCCGGTTGATCTTGTCTTCATCCAGCAGGACCAGCGGCAGATCAGGCTCGATCGCCTTGCTGAGAGCGATCTCGTTGTCCGCAGCCAGCGGCAGCAGGTAGTCAAGTACCGCGTCCAGCACGGCTTCCAGGCGCTGCGTTTGTAGTTCTACCAGCGTCTGGCCTGAACTCAAGCGGGCGATATCCAGCAGCGAGTTGACCAGCGTCATCAGCTTGTTGGCGCTGCGAATGCTGATGGACAAGGCCTGCCCCTCCGGCGACTCCACCTCGCTGCCGCCCAGTTCTTGCATGAAGTACAGGCTGCCCAGGATGCTGCTGAGCGGGCTGCGCAGATCATGCACGATGGTGTTGGTCAGATCATCGCGCATGTGCTGCAATTCCAGCTCTTCCGTCACTTCGCGCAGGACCATCATCCAGCCGATGGGCAGCCGCTCGGCGTCCAGCACAGGCAGACAGGTGCGCTCCACGTAACGCGGCGGCACATGACCGGGCAGCGTGTAGATCTGTTTGGGCGCCGTGTATTCGCGGGCTGTCCGCAGCTGTTCGAGCAGGGTGCACAGCTCGTTGTCGGTATAGCCCAGTTTCTCGGCCAGCGCCAGCTCCGGTTGATCGAGCAGTTCGATCAGAAACCGATCGTTCAGCCAGCCGTGCGGAATGTTCCACATCATCTCCAGGCAGGGATTGATCAGCACGATGCGGCTGTCCGGCGCGAAGATCAACAGGCCGTCGTCGGCGCTGTCGAGAATGGCCTGCAGTTGATCGCGGCTCTCGGCAATCTCGCTGAAGAGGTGCGCGTTGGAAATGGCCACCGCGGCCTGATTGGCCAGCGCCGAGACGATTTGCACGTCGTCTTCGTCGAACTGCCGCACCTGATAACTGCCCACGTACATCACACCCATCGGCTGGCCCTGGCTGATCAACGGCACGGCAATCAACGAACCGATTCCGGCGGCAACCGTATGGGGATTCACTTCAGGATGCGTGTGGGTGTCCAGCACCAGCACGGGCGCGCCTTCCTTCACCACGCGCCGGGTCATGCCGGTGCTGCGCAGGTGCGACGGGCTCCAGTCGCCGGTGACGCCCACCGCGTAGGCGCGCGTAAACGAATCGGTCCGTTCATCATAGACGTAGAGTGAAGCCGCATCCGCCCCGCTGATCTCGCGCGCCACGGTGCAGATGCGGCGCAGCACCGCTTCCAGATCGACGCTGGTGGACAGCGCGACGCTGGCCTGATACAACTCGCTGAGCGTGTTGATGCGGCGCGCGCGCTCCTCGAACAGCCGCGCGTTGTGCACCGCGATGGTGGCCTGATTGGCCAGCGTGTGGGCGAACTGGATCTCGGACGCCCCGAAGCGGCGTTGGGCGCGCTCGTCGCCCCAGCGCACCACACCGATCAATTCCTTGCCCAGCACCAGCGGCAGACTCAACATGGCGAAGAGCTGCTGCCGATCCAGCAGCGCTTGATCGGAGGGATGCAGCGCTGCGTCGTCGCGATAAACGATTTGCAGGTCGTGGCGTTCACTGGCGGCTTGCAGCTCGGGATAGTCGGCCAACCGATCGTCCCCCGTCACCCCGGCGGCCGTTGCCGCGGCCGTGTAACTGCCGATCAAATGCAGCAGCCCCGTCGCCGGTTCATACACCTGCAAGCTGCAATAGGCCATGTTCAAGGCGTGGGCCATGAGGTAGGTAAGCTCTTTGCCCAGCAGCGGCAGATCGAGAATGGAGGTGAGCCGCTGGCCGACCTCGTACAAAATGGACATTTCGCGCAGACGCGACTGCGCGTTGCGATACAGCTGCGCGTTCTCCAGTGCGATGACGGCCTGCGTGGCCAGTTGGTCGATGAAGTCGAGCGAGGCCTGGTCGAACCGGCTTGGTTCCGGGCTTTCCAGGTTGATGATGCCCAGCACGCGATCTGCCTTGCGCAGCAGCACCACCATCTCCGAGCGGGTCTCCGGGCTGATGGACACGTAATCGGGATCGGTGCGGACGTCGGTCACGAAGAACGACTGCCCGGTGCGGATGGCGCGCCCGATGAGGCCGGCCGTGATCGGCCAGGTGGTGTGGGCCAGACGGGGCGCATCCTCGCTCGAATAACCATAGATCACCGTGATGCGGATGAGGGCGTGTTCTTCGTCCCAGATGCCGATGCTGCCCAGCGCCGCGCCCGCCATCGTCGCGGCCCGTTCCAGCAGGTGCTGCATCACCTGATCCAGGTCAAGCGACGAGACCAGATCCAGGCCGATCTGCTGGAGCGTGGCGATCTGCTCACTGCGGCGCGCCAGGGCCTGATCGGTGCGCGCGTACAGCCGCGCGTTAGCCACGGCCACCGCCGCTTGATTGGCAAAGGTGGTGAGTTCTTCGATTTCGTTGGGCGTGAAGGTGTGCGGATCAGTGTAGTAGGCTGCCAGCGACCCGATCGGTTTGTCCTGCACCCATAGAGGCACTTCGGCCAGCGCGCGAACATTTTCTGCTTCGGCCACGGCCTGGAAGAGCGCCGCTTGACCATGTTCGCGCAGCTCGTTGATGATCAACGGTTGACCGGTGGCAATGACCTGGCGGCATTCGCCCGGGCCGATGGGCAGGACTTTAGCCTGCGCGGCAAAATCGGCGCTTAAGTTGTGCGCCGCTGCCAGCGAGGCGGTCTGGCCGGCATCGTCGGCCAGGAAGATGGCCGCTTTCTGGCAGGCCATGACGTGCGGCAGCGACGTGACGATGATGTTGAGCACTTCGTCGAGGTTGAGCGTGGACGTAATGGCCGTCAGCACCGAGTTCATGATGAACAGGTTGCTGGTCTGGTGGCGCAGCGACATGTACAGCTGCGAGTTGCGGATGGCCGTGGCGGCCTGCGCGGCGATGGAGATCAAAATATCACGGTGCGATTCGTCGTAGCTGTTGGCGCGCTCGCGGCTCTGCACGGCCATGACGCCCAGCACGTTCTCGCCGATGGCAATCGGCACGCCCAGCCATGATCGCACCTGCGGATCGACGGTGGTCTGCCCGATCTGGCGGGCGAAGTCTTGCACGTCGCCTTTGATGAGCAGAGGACGGCGGGACAGGATGATGTATTCTGTGAAGCCTTCGCCAAACAGGCGGCTGGTATAGGTGACGCGCTCGCCGTTTTCATAGGCCAGCGGGAAAGTGATGCGCCGTTCGTTGTCGTCGTACAGCGCGATGTAGAAGTTGCGGGCATCCATCAATTGCTGGGTTTGCTGGTGAATGGCCAGCAGCACTTCGGGCAGTTCCAGGCTGTTGGCCACCACCTGCCCGATGGCGGCCAGCGAGTGCAATTCGCGCACGCGGCGTTCCAGGCGCGCGCGCGCCTGGCTGAGGCTGTGGGCGATGGCGATGGACAGCACCAGCATGGCGCACGCCCCGGCGAAAATGGGCACGGGCATGTTCAGCGCCGCAACGGCCAGGGTGAACGCCGAGAAGGTGGGCACCGCGCCCAGCACGGTGATCTCCAGCCAGTGGTCGCTGACGTAGGCAGGCAGCGCGATCTGCTGCAGGCGCGCGATCCAGGCGGCCAGGCCGAAACTCACGACGAAGTGTGTTGTTTCCAGGGCCAGCACGGCCAGTGCCTCAGCCAGGGTGAGGCCGGTCAACCACGGCGCGTCCGGCGGCAGGAACGGAATGACGCCGCCCACCGCGTAGAAGATCAGGCTTCCGACCAGCAGCCCCACTCCGTCGACGGCGAGGTTGTAACTGATCGAGGAGATCATGGTGATTTGATCGCGCGGGGCATCGCCGCGCAGCCGCCGCCGCACATGGCTGTTCGCTTCGCTGAGCAGCAACCCGCCCAGCAGGATGGCGAGGGCGGCGCCATTGCCGAAGAGCAGGAAGGCCGAGAGCACGAAGTACGCGACAAAGTTGATCTCAAGGCTGCCGACGCGGATGTTGAGGCCGACGATGGTGGCGAGGGCAATCAGCCAGATCAGGCACAGCGCTAGATCAGGCGCGGGAACCGGGATGGCGAACGCGACAATGAGGTTGCCTAAAACGGCGACCAGGCCCAGCACCAGGGCGGTGGTCTCGGCAGGTTTTAGCGAGCGGAGCGCAGTTGGCCGTTCGGACATGCTGGGTTACGCTGAATCGATCGGGTATGCAGAACTTCTTCAGGTGCGATAGTCAGACCGTGGCGCGATGATGATCTGCCTGGCAACAGCGCCCTCTCAGTCTAACACAAAAGACCTGGCTCGACAATGGCGCGCCGAGCCTGTCAAGGCGCATGGTATAATCTTGCGCGCAAGTCAAACAAGCGAGCGACAATGAAGTTATTCTCACAACCACGCTGGCGCAGCGGGCTGATTGTGTGTCTCTTCCTCGGCTGGAGCGCGATCGGGTGCGGCGGGCGCGTGATCACCGGGCCCACACCCACTGCCGCGTCGCTGGCGATCTCGCTGGCGACGCCCACCGTACTGCCCACACTGGCGCCGCAGGTCCTGACGCCCGCACCTACAAATACACCCGCACCCACGCCCACGCCGTCTGTGCACATTGTGCAGCCGGGCGATACGCTGTTGGGCATTGCCTTGCAGTATGATGTTACGCTTGAGGAACTTTATCAGGTCAACGGGGTGCTGAAGCCGGAGTTACTGCAGATCGGCCAGTCGATCGTGATCCCGGTGCCGGGCTCGGTGGGCAAGCCGGTCGGCGATGATTCCGGCGCGGTGATTGCGCCCACCCAGCCGCCGCTGCCCGCACGGGTGGAACATGCCGCGCGCTATCAGACGCCGGTGGGCAGCAGCTGGGTGCTGGGCGAGGTGTTCAATTCGACCGATCAGCCGATCGAGAACGTGCAGGTGCGCGTGGCGCTGCTCGATTCAGCCGGGCAGGAGATTGCCAGTGAGACGCCATTTGTGGTGTTGGATGCCATCCCCGCCGGCAGCCGCGCGCCGTTCAGCGTGTTGTTCAGCGCGCCGCCCAACGACGTGATCGATTTCACGGCCTACGTGGTGCGCGCCGATCAAGCCTACAATTACGAGTCGCGCTACACGCCGCTGCAAGTCACCGAAGTGCAGACGCGATCGGCGGGTTCGCAGGTGGGCGTGTCCGGCAAGATCAGCAACATCGGCGGCAACCAGGCCGTCGGGGCGCACGTGGTGATCACGCTCTACGACGCTCAAGGTCGCGTGACCGGTTTCCGGCTGTTCACGCTGCCCGACGATCAACTGGCGGCCGGCGGTTCGACAACTTTTGACGTGATCGTTTCGCCGGATCCATCAGCGCCAGTGGTCGTCAACACAGCGGTCATAGCCCAGGCCCGCACGAGGTAGCTTCATGGATGAAAGCAAGCTCAACCGCCCGCCGCGCCACACGACTCCCGGCAAGCATCGCGTGATCAAATACAGCCTGCTGACCCTGCTCAAGCTCATCGCGCGCGTCGACGTGCAGGGCATGGAGAATCTGCCGGGCGGGCCGTTTGTGGGTGTGGTCAATCATCTGAGCTCGTTCGATACCTTGACGGGCATTGCCATTGCGCCCATCGTGCAGGCGACGACGTTCGCGGCGATCGAGCATCGCTCCGATCCGATCGGCGGGTGGGTGCTCGATCAGCTGGGCGTGATCTGGGTGCGGCGCGGCGAAGCCGATCGGGACGCGATCAAGCTGGCGCTGGAAGAGATCAAGACTGGCACGGTGATGGCGATGGCGATTGAGGGCACGCGCAGCCGCACGGGCGGCCTGCTGCCGGGCAAGAGCGGGCCGACGTTTCTGGCGTCGCGCGCGCACGTGCCGCTGGTCCCGGCGGCCATCTGGGGCACCGAGAAGATCGTCACCAACCTCAAGCACCTGCGCCGCAGCGAGGTGCACTTGCGCATCGGCCAGCCGTTTCATCTGCCGGAAGGCCGCGCCAATACTGAGCAGTTGGAAGCATATACCGATCAAGTGATGTTGAAGATCGCGGCCATGCTGCCGCCGCAGTATCGCGGGGTGTATGCGGAGCGGGTGAAGGAGACTTGATACTCATCTTTGACATCGCTGCGACAAATTTCTAATCTGAGTGTCATAGGTTGTGTCATAGGTACCGTGCTATAAAGCCAATAGCGGGGGCAAATTCTTGATCAGGAGCGAACCTGATGACGCTGCGTCGCGTGCTCAATTTGCTGTTGTCGTTCTCCCTGTTGTTTCAATCTTCTCTCTCTCTGAAATAGATACGCGAAGCGTGGCCGGGGCCACAACCCCGGCGGGGGTGATGACGGTCTTCGACTCGCCGGTGGAGACGCCGACGCCGGCACCGACGTTGGAACTGACGCCGACCGTTGCACCGGTGACGCCGGAACCGACGCCGGAAGCAGCACCAATGATTGAGCCTATTGCGCCTACGGCGGAGGCAGTCGAAGAGAAGTCAACTTCTGCTATGCCAGCGGCTGAGTCGAGCAAGCAGCCAGTCTACACTCCGCCGTTGACTGGAACAGCCCGATTGATTGATCGCGCGGGTGGGCGCTTGACGTCCGCCGATGGACGCGTGCAACTGGACGTGCCGGCGGGAGCATTCAAAGACACAGCACAGTTAAGCATCACGCCGCACGGAGTCGAGCAGGCAACATCGCGGCCCGGTTTATTGTTCCAGTTTGACTGACAGGCGCGGGATAACGCCCGTGCTGAGAAGGCCGTAGTTTTTGAGCAGCCCATCACGTTGACGGTCGATTTGAACGGGTTGATCGATCGGGCGCAGTTACAGCCGTATGAGCATCTATCCATTTTCTATCGAACCGACAATCCCGACGCGCCGTGGTCGGAATTGGTAGACGCGCGGGAAGTGGAGCGCGGTGTCGTGCAGGTGCCGCTGGCGCACTTCTCGGTGTATGCAGCGGGTGTGAACGGCGATGCGCCGGCCGGTTGGAAGTTGAAATATAACCCGCCAGTGGCCAGCACGTTCAGCGGTGCGGCGACGTTCAATTATCCTATCGAAGTTCCGCCGGGCCGGAATGGCTTGCAGCCGAGTGTCGTGTTGGGTTACAACAGCCGCTCAGTCGACGGGGTGGTCAACATCAACACGGAAGACTCAGACGGGGTGCCGTTCGGCTGGTCGTTGGATATGGCCAGCATTGCGCGCAACGGCATGAAGTTGGTCTCGGATGGCGCACATTATCACATGTATTTCCCCGAGCGTTTCTCTTTGTCCATCAATGGCAGCAATACCGACATCTTTCCAGCGATCCCCGGGGCGCACTGCGGGCGCTACGTGGCTAAAGATGCGCCGCAGCTGTACATTGAGCGCCGCAACGACTATGTCACGTGTAGCACGGGCACGACGACCAACAGCACCCACGAATACTGGATCGTCAAAACCGGGGACGGCACGACTTACCGGTTCGGATATAACTCGGACGCCGAACAAGTGGTCACTCAGAATGCGGGGTTTGCCTGGGCCGAGGGTTATGCCGGCGCGTTGTGCGTGGTCGGCGCCCGTTGCACAGGCGCTGTTTCGCGCTGGCGGGTGGATCAGGTCAGCGATGTACATGGCAATACGATGACGTTTTACTACCAGACCACGTCCACCACTGAGCAGGTGGAGGATCATGGCCAGCCGATCACGACCGAGCACACACGGCCGGCTGAGATCAAATACAACTTCAATGGCAGCACGCCCACTTCGCGCGTGGTATTCACGAACACGAACACGGCAGTGAACTGGATTAATCGCATTGCGGTGTACCACGCCGGTGAAACCAATAAGATCCGCGAGTATCAACTGGGCTGGGACGGGGCGCTGCTGCGGATGACGGCCATTACGCAGACCAATGCCACAGGCACGCAATGGCTGCCCCCCACCACCTTTCAGCATCAGGATCTGGCGCACGGTAACGGCACCAATGCGCCAATGATTCCGCATCTGACGCAGATCGCGAACGGCTATGGCGGACGCACGGTGGTGAACTATGAGAGCGATGGACGGCATGAATCCTCCTCATGGACGGGGCTGGTGTTCGGGTACTCTTTTCGGGTTGCCGAAACGCTGACGTATGACGGCATCAATCCTGCGCCGGCGAAAGTGCGCTACACCTATGGCAAGGCGTGCTATGACGAATACAGCACCTTGGTCCCCGGCACGGTGTTTTGCCGCGGGGCGTATCCGCCTGAGTATGGCCCGCTGGTCGGCCATCAAGTGGTGACGCAGACGGTCTATGCGGATGACGGTACAACCATTGCCGCACGCACCGTGTATTCGTACAGCATCGCCGACAATGATTCGCCGTTTCGCGGGCGCGAGCTGTGGAGCAAGCGTTACGATGGCGACACGGTGTTGACCCTCAACGCCAGCCAGTATGTAACCATGCCGGTGAACAATACCGTCTTCACTTATCTGCGTCAGCAAGATCAGACGACGTACGACGGGGCGCTGTCGGCGACCACCACGATCAGTTACACGTATGACAACTATGGCAATGTGGTGCGCCAATACGAGCTGGGCGATAGCGCTGCGGGCGACGAACGGACGCAGCAGACCTTCTTCACGTACACGCTGTCAGCGGCCACTCCGCAGTCTGCGACCTTCTACACGCCGAGCAGCGCCACGGCTTCTTCGTCGCTCAATGCGGCGACGGGGCCGGACAAGGCCATCGATGGCAATGCCGGTATCGGCTGGGTCAGTGCCACAGGAAGTGATCTCTGGCGTTCCGAGTGGCTGGCGATCTGGCTGGCCACGGCGCAGCCGATCGATCTGGTGAAGTTTGTCGAAGATCCCGATCGGGTGAGCGATCGCTTTGAACTGGCCTACTGGACGGGCGCGGCCTGGCAGACCATCGCCCCGAGCGATTACGTGAGCGTCAACGACGGCAGCGGCGCGACGGCCTGGCGGCTGATCACGCCGATCAGCACGCGTGGTATCAGAATAACGGCGGGTCGCATGGGCGGCGAATCCCCTGACTACGCCTGGGGCGTGCGCGAGGCGTCTGTGGGCAAGACCCCCGGCGACAATCCCGGTCAATGGATCGTCAGCAAGCCGACGCGCACCCAGACCTGCGACGGTATCGCCAGCAGCGGCTGCGGGACGAGCGCCGTGCAGCGCACGCTGAACTATTACGACGGCTCGCTGATCAATGACGCCGCGCCGACGAAAGGGCTGCTGACGGCGGTGGCGGTGGGCAGTCACACGCAGGGCTATGTGACGACGACCATGGCTTACGATGCGTGGGGCAATCCGACGGTGGTCACCGACACGCGCGGTTACACCACCACCACCGTGTATGACACGGCCTACCGGCTGTATCCGGTGCGCGTGACCAATGCGTTGGGGCAGAGCACGTGGACGCAGTACGACTACGGGCTGGGCGTGCCCACGGTAATCACCGATGCCAATGGCGTAGCGACACGCTACACTTACGACACTTTTGGGCGGTTGTTGACCGTGGTCGGGCCAGGCGACACCGACGCAGATCCGGCCGTCAAATATCATTACAGCGATGTGGTGGGCGGATCACCGTTCTGGATTGCGCCGTTTCGCATTAGCGAGAGTCGCAAGCCACAGTCGGGCGGGCCGGGCATGCGCCACTTCTACGACGGGTTGGGGCGCGAGATTCAGACCCACACCGGTGTGTCGGTGACGGTCAGCGGCAGCGCCGCGCCGGTGGATATTGTGGTGAGCCAGCGCTACGACGCGCGTGGACTGGTGATCTCGCAGACCGTGCCGTATACGGTTCCAGCCTACGTGTACAACAGCGCGGTCAATCCCTACACCACGGTAAACCAGGCCGCCGCGCCCAAGACGCTGACGCAGTATGATGCGCTGGGTCGCGCCGTGGGGATCACAAACACCGACGGCACGGCAACTAGATTTTTCTATGCGGTGGATGTAGTGACAGGCCTGCCGATGCATGTGGTTCAGGATGCCAATAACACTGCGCACAAAAAATATGTCCAAGATGCCTTCGGCAGATTGACCAGTGTACATGATGTTATCGGTACCTATTGTCCAGTCGGCCAGATTTGCGGTGGTCCAGTGCGCACCCTGTATGCCGAGACGAAATACACCTACGACGTGTTGGGTAACTTGACCAAGGTACGTGATGCGCTGGGCAACACCACGGTCATGACCTACAACGCGCTGGGCCTCAAGACCGAGATGATCGATCCCGATATGGGCCGCTGGACGTATCAATACGACCCTGCCGGGAACTTGATCACGCAGACGGATGCCATTGGTAATGCGTTGTGGTTCAAGTATGATGCGCTCAATCGCCTGACGGAGAAGCGGCAAACCAACAGCGCAGGCACCTTGCTGGCGGGTTACACCTACGGCAGCACCGCGCCAAACATCGGCTATCGCCTGCGGATGGACGATCCTTCCGGCTATGCCACCTGGACATACGATAATCGCGGGCGTGTGCTGAGCGACACCAAAGCGATCAAGATAGGCAACGCGACCAACATATTCACCACCAGCTTCGGCTACGATGCGCTCGATCGTGTGATCACCACGACATACCATGCCATCGGCGAAGTGGTGACGCAAACCTACAACAGCATGGGCGCGTTAGAGAATGTGCGCAGTGTCAATTTGGCGGGCACGCCCAATCAGTGGTACGCCTCGAATCTGGACTATAACGCCAACGGTTCGCTGGCGCGACTCGATCTGGGGAATGGCCTGACGACGTTGCACGGTTACTTCGGCTTGAGCGGCAACCCATGGGATGCGCGACCAGCTGTCGCTGCGGGGTTGGGGGCGTATGGCCGCCTGTGGCGCACGCGCCTGGAAGCGCCCAGCGGCGCGGTGCTCAAAGACACGCGCTATGCCTACGACAGCGTGGGCAATGTGACCTACATTCACGATCTGCCGCGCGCCATCACCGGCACGGGAACCATCACGCTGACCGAACCGTTTACGAGTTCAGCGCGCTGGCAGGTGGGACCGGGCGTGACGCTGCCTTATAGCGAAGCAGGCGGCAACACGGTGGCGCGCATCGTGGGCACGGGCGCGAATTATCACGCCAGCGTGACGCGCACCCAATATTCGCTGGCGACGAACAGCGGGGCGCAGATACGATTCCGGATCACGCCGACCTCCACCAATTTTGTGCTGGCGTTGGAGAACAATGACACGACGTATCGCCGCCTGGCGATCTTCGGGGACGGCACCGGCAAGTTGCGGATGCAGTACAACGACGGCGGCGGCTGGCGCTATCCAGTGGCCTTGACGCCGACTTTACAAGCGAATACGTGGTACACCCTGACGCTGCTGGTGGACGATCTACGCGGCAACACGATCGAGGTGTACAGCAATCCCAACGGCCCGCGCTACACGTACAATATCGGACTCGCCACGGGCAAGACCTGGCGCTTCCACGCCTGGGTGTGGAGCGGCACGCTCGATCTGGACGACTATCGGGAGTTCACGACGGGCAGCGGCGCGGTCGTCACACCCGACGAGCGCATGCAGTTCACCTACGATCATCTCGATCGCCTGCTGAGCGCCACCAAGACGACGACGGATGGCTACTCGCAGAGTTACGGCTACGACGCCATCGGCAACATCATCTCCACGACGATGTTGGGCACGTACATCTACAATCCCTCCGGCCCGAACAGCATCCGCCCCCATGCGGTGATCGCGGCTGGTAACAACCTGTACGACTACGACGCCAACGGCAACATGACCCGACGTGTGGAAGTGACTGCCACCCAGCGCATTACATACACACAGCGTTGGGATACAGAGAACCGCTTGATTCAAGTGGACAACACGTACTACGGGCCATGCTTCCCACCTGAATGTCGTCTGGGCGCAATAACGGAGTATCACACACCTACAGCCAAGTTCACCTACGACGGCGATGGCGCGCGTGTGCTGCAACTGTTGCCCGATGGCAGCAAGACCGCCTACGCCGGCGCGCTCGAGGTGACGATCACCGGCACGCAGCGCATCACGAAGACGTACTACTCCGCCGGATCACAGTTGATCGCGATGCGGCAGTTCACGACGCCGACGAC
>CAYNML010000069.1:0-5169 GCA_964398185.1 uncultured Anaerolineae bacterium
CATCAAAACGAATGCTCCCAAATCATCATCGCCGCTGGCGACAAGCCAAAACTGTCTCACGTTACAGCGTCATTCCCGCACGGTGTTGGCGGGAATCCAAAGGATCGATCAGCAGCGGGTGTTAGCCGCAAACCTGGATGCCCGACAGAAGCACTCGGGCATGACGCGCGCGTAAATCAAAGTGGAGTTTGCTGTAGGCAGCGTTACTGTTGCGTTACTCTGTTACTCAACAGCGCTGAATAGTCTGCTTTTCATGCTATACTGCACACACTTCTGTGAAAGAAAGCCATCATGCACTACGGACACTTCGACGACAAAAAACGCGAGTACGTCATCACCAATCCCCGCACGCCCGCCAAGTGGATCAACTACATCGGCACGCTGCACTTCGGCGGCTTCGTGGATCATACCGGTGGGGCGCTGATCTGCGCGCAGGACCCGGCGTTGAATCGCATCACCAAGTACATCACGCAGTTCCCGGCCTCGGCCTTCAACGGCGAGACGTTGTACCTGCGTGTTAAGCGTTCTGAGCGGAGCCGCGCAGCGGCAAAGTCGAAGAACGCGGGCACGCACTCTTCGACTCCACTGCGTTCCGCTCAGAGTGCTTATTCGGTTTTCTCGCCGTTCTTCGTGCCCACGCTCGATCAGTACGATCGCTACGAGTGCCACGTGGGCCTGGGTTACACGCGCATCGTGTCCGAGTTCTACGGCCTGCGCACCGAAGTGACCATCTTCGTCCCGCTCGGCGAGCAGCGTGAAATCCGCGACATCAAGATCACCAATATTTCCAAGAGGCCGATCGAGGTCGATGCAATCCCGGTGGTGGAATACACGCACCCCGACGCGTTGAAGCAGTTGACCAACGCCGACTGGGTGCCGCAAACGATGACGAGCAAAGCCGTCCGCGATGGTCGCCATACGATTTTGATTCAGTATCCGTTCATGCTGCGCGACATTCGCGTCAACTACTTCACCTCGAATCTGCCCGCGTCGTCGTTCGAGACCGATCGGCAGAAGTTCCTGGGCGCGAACGGCTACGGCACGTGGGGCAACCCGATCGGCTTACAAGCGCCCGAACTGACCAACACCGAAGCGCTGCGCGGCGATAATATGGCGGCGTTGCTGCATCACCTGGGCGTGATCAAACCCGGCAAGTCCAAACGTTTCATCACCCAGTTGGGGCAGGTCGATCAGATCGAGAACGCGTTGGACGGAATTGCGCAGTACCGGCGAACGAAGGAAGTCGATCGGGCGCTGGCCGAGATCAAAGCGTTTTGGGATGCCTACCTGTCGAAGATACAAGTGCACTCGCCCGATCCCGATTTCGATCGCATGATCAACGTGCACAATGCGCGGCAGAGCTACATCACCAAGCAGTGGTCGCGCTACCTGTCGCTGTACCAGTTGGGTTACGGGGCGCGCGGCATCGGCACACGCGACAGTTCGCAGGACGTGATGGCGGTGCTGGCCAGTGTGCCCGACGAAGGCCGCGCCTTGATCAAGCAGCTGCTCAGCATTCAGCGCCGCGACGGCTCGGCCTATCACCAGTTCAACCCGCTCACGATGATCGCCAGCGAGGGCGATGCGCTGGAGCGTGAAGATCGCCTGCACTACTACAGCGACGATCATCTGTGGAGCGTGCTGGTGGTCAGCGCGTACCTCAAAGAAACCGGTCAGCAGGATTTTCTCAACGAGGTCATTCCGTTCTACGACAAGGACAAGCAGGAGCAGCCCATCGAATCCGGCACGGTGCTGGAACACCTGCAGCGCGCCATCGAATTTACGCACACCGATGTGGGACAACACGGCCTACCGCGTCTCGGTTTTGCGGACTGGAACGACACCATCAATCTGGCAACGGGTGCGGAGTCGTTGTTCAGCGCCAATTTGTACGGGCGCGCGCTGCAAGAAATGATCGCGCTGAGCGAGCACCTGGGCGATGCGGCCTCCGCGCAGAAGTACGCCGCTTACTACGCCGAGATGAAGTCACGCGTGAACGAGCACGCCTGGGACGGCGAGTGGTACGTGGGTTACTTCGATTACGACGGCACGCCATTGGGATCGAAGCAGAACCAATACAGCCAGATTCAACTGAACGCGCAGACGTGGGCTGTGATCTCCGGGTTTGCCACGCCCGATCGGGCGGAGCTGGCCCTGGCGTCCGCGCATCGCCTGTTGAATACGCGCCACGGCCTCAAAGTCAGCTGGCCCGGCTTCAACGGCTTCGATCCGAACTATGGCGGCGTGACGACCTATCCGCCCGGCGCCAAAGAGAACGGCGGCATCTTCCTGCACACCAACCCGTGGGCCATCATGGCGAACGTCCTCGTCGGCAATGGCGATCGGGCCTACGCGTATTACCGCCAGATCAACCCGGCCAGCAAGAATGATCGCATCGACGAGTTTGAGGTGGAACCCTACGTCTATCCGCAGAACATCCTGGGCGATGAGCATCCACAGTTCGGATTGGGGCGCAACAGCTGGCTCAGCGGCACGTCGGCGTGGATGTATCAGGCGGGCACGCAATATATTCTGGGCGTGCGTACGACGTACGACGGCCTGCAGATCGATCCGTGTATTCCGCGCGCGTGGAAGGGCTTCAAGGTCACGCGGCAGGCGCGCGGCGCGACGTATCTCATCGAGGTGCAGAATCCCGATCGGGTCTGCCAGGGCGTCAAGCAGATCGAAGTGGATGGTCAGGTGATTTCAGGCAAGGTGGTGCCCTACGCCAGCGCGGGACAGACGGTGCGCGTCCGCGTTGTCCTGGGAGGCTGACATGCTGGAACTGTCGATCATGAATCACGGGCCGCGCTTTGTGGAAGCCGTGCGCGGCTTGCTGGATCAGTTTGAACAGGACACGCATCAGGCAGTCAACCTGCGCGTGCTGGAGTGGCGCGACGCCTGGGCCGAATTGGTGCGCGTGGCTTTGTATAGCGACGGCCCTGACGTGTCCGAGATTGGCAACACCTGGCTGAGCGAGTTTATCAGTATGAACGCGCTGCGGCCCTTCGTGGGCCTCGAAGTGGCGCGGCTGGGCGGGGCGCAGCAGTTCCTGCCGTCGGCGTGGCGGAGTGTTGCGCCGACGACCGCCAACACGGCCCCGATCATGATCTGGGCCGCGCCGTGGCTGGCCGATATGCGGTTGATTCATTATCGACAAGATGTGCTGGAGCGCGCGGGGCTGGACGTGAACACCGCTTTTCAAACCCCGGCGGCCCTGTTGGCCGCCTGCGCACAGCTGCAGGTCGCCGGCAGCGCCAACCCGATTGTGCTCCCTTCGCAGAAATCGCGCATGACGCTGCACAATCTGGCGGCGTGGGTGTGGGGCGGCGGCGGCGACTTTACCTCCTCCGACGGCAAGAAGGTGCTGTTTGTCACCGAACAGGCCAAAGCCGCCATCCATGCCTACTTCGATCTGGCGCGTTATCTGTCGCCCGCCATGCGTCAGCGCGACGAATATCAATCCGATCAGGCCTTCCTGAGCGGGCAGGCGGCCATCACCATCAGCGGCCCGTGGCTGCACCAGGCGCCCGATGCCGCGCCCGCAGTCGCGCCGCACCTGCGCCAGGCACTGCTGCCCGGCGTCCCTTACATCGGCGGATCGCATCTGGTGATCTGGAAACACACGCGTCGCGTGGAACCGGCTTTGTCGCTGGTGCGCCACCTGAACAGCGTCGTGGCGCAAGCGCGTTTGGTGCAGACCGCCGGCCTGTTTCCCACACGCCTCGAAGTGCTGACGCGCGAACCGTTCCAGAGCGATCCGTTTTATCAGATGGCGGGCGAAGGCTTGCAAGCAGGCCGCGCGGCGCCCACCCTGGCCCTATGGGGCTTGGTGGAGAACAAACTGGCCGAAGCCTTCACGGACATCTGGAGTGACATCCTCAGCGACCCGGCGGCCGATATTCACGCCGTGGTCGACGTCCACCTCAACGCTGCGGCGCAGCGCTTGAACTCGACGCTGTCCTACTACTAACGCGGACCAGGCAATGCCCGACGACTTTCACGGTTTGCCCACCCACTCACTGGAAAACGCACATCTGCGGATCGATTATCTGGCCACGGCCGGCCCGCGCCTGGTCCGATTGTTTCTCGGCGGCTCGACGGACAATCTCTTTGCCGAGACGCCGGACATCCACTGGCCCACGCCCTGGGGCGAATACTACTTGCGCGGCGGGCATCGCGTGGCCGTGGCGCCGGAAGCGTTGGACCTCTCGTATGTGCCGGATAATGACGGCCTGTTGATCGAGGAGGCGCCCGGCGGCGTGCGCTTGATCCGTCCCACGGAAGAGCCGACGGGCCTGAGCAAATCCATCGCGATTCAGCTGCACCCCGATCGGCCCGCGCTGACCCTGCGGCACGCCGTGCGCAACAATCGCTCGGAGCCGATCGAGATCGCCGCGTGGGGCGTGTCGCAATTGAAATTGGGCGGCATCGCCGCCGCGCCATTGCGCGCCGCGCCGCTGCGCACGACATCGATCGTGAACCGCCACCAACCCGATCGGCAGCTGGTGTTGTGGCCCTACACGTCGTGGCAGGATGAACGGCTGTTTGCCGACGACGATTACGTGTGGATCGATACGCGCGCCGGTGAGGCGGAATTGAAAATCGGCCTGCTGGCGCGCGGCTGGCTGGGTTATCTGCGCGCGGGCGTCTTCTTTCTGAAGCGTTTCGATCCGCAGTTGGCGCGGCGGCATCCCGATTTAAACACCAACGCCCAACTCTACTGCAATCACAGTCATATTGAGTTGGAATCGCTGGCTCCGCTGACGCGGCTGGAACCGGGCGAGTCGAGCGTGCACCTGGAGACGTGGGAAATCCAGCGGGCGGACGACGTGCCGCCGACGATTGAAGGCTTGCGGGACTGGCTGACGACCTGGCCCCTGTAGGTTAAACAATGACAAACTTGCGCCACTTTCCCGATCATTTTGTATGGGGCGCTTCCACGGCGGCCTATCAAATCGAAGGCGCGTGGAACGCAGACGGCCGCGGTGAATCGATCTGGGATCGCTTCTGCCATACGCCCGGCAAGATTCAAGACGGCGACACTGGCGACGTGGCCTGCGATCACTATCACCGCTGGGCGGAAGACATCGAGTTGATGAAGCGCCTGGGCCTGCAAGCTTACCGCTTCTCGATCAGCTGGCCGCGCATCTATCCGCAGGGGCGCGG
>CAYNML010000069.1:5269-29566 GCA_964398185.1 uncultured Anaerolineae bacterium
GCGCACCTGGGTTACGGCTGGGGCAGCCACGCGCCCGGTCTGCGCGACGAGCGGTTGGCGCTGCAAGCTGCGCATCATCTGCTGGTGGCGCACGGGCTGGCCGTACAGGCGATGCGGGCCGTGCAGGCAGGCATTCAAGCCGGTATCGTGCTCAACCTGTGGTCGGTCGAAAGCGTGGAGGATTCGCCGCGCAGCCGCGCACTGATCGAGCGCACCTGGCAGCGCGATCTGGGTTGGTTCCTCGATCCCTTGCTGCACGCGGAATATCCCGTGCTTGCCTGGGAAGAGCGCCACTCCATCGCGCCGCAGCTGCAGCCCGGCGATCTAAAGCTGATCGCGCAGCCGCTCGACTGGCTGGGTATCAACAATTACCATCGCATCCTGTTGGACGAACACGGTCAACGCTTGCATCCGGTGCCGGGCGCGGAGCACACAGAGATGGGCTGGGAAGTTCACGGGCCGGGACTGCGCCGCTTGCTCCACACGCTGCACCACCGCTATCCGCTGCCGCCGATCTATATCATCGAGAATGGCGCGGCTTTTGCGGACGTGCTGACGCCCGACGGGCAGGTGCACGATGCGCGGCGCATCAACTATCTGCGCGAGTACATCAGCGCCGTGCATGAAGCGCTGCAGGCGGGCGTGGATGTGCGCGGCTATTTTGTGTGGTCGCTGCTGGACAACTTTGAGTGGGCCTTCGGATACAGCAAGCGCTTCGGCGTCATTTACGTGGACTATCCCACGCAGCGCCGCGTCATCAAAGACAGCGGTCACTGGTATGCGCGCGTCATCGCGCAGCACGGAATTGCGGAGTAAATGGCCATCAAGCGATAGTCAACCTCCCAGAGGTTCCTCATGACTGTTGACCTACACTTGCAGGTCATCGTGAAGGGATCGCCCCTTTAAGAATTCCGGCTCCTCCGAGTTTAACGGGAAGAGTCGGAATTACTTTGGTACCGTTGCCTCCCCCTCCCGCTTTGTGCTACGGTCAACTGGGTAAAATCCCCATCTCGCTGTTAAGGAGATTGATATGATACACAAATCTTGGAAATGCTTATGGGGGCGGCGCAACCTGGCGCTTATTGTGCTGGATGTTGTGCTGATTCTGATTGCGGGCGCAAGAGCGGTTCAAGCACAGAACGGGTACCCTTCACAGGCCTTCGGTGTTGCACCAATCCCGGGCGCACGGGGAACCAGGGTCGATATCTGGACGGCCAATCATACAAGCGAACACTACTATATTGCTGGAATTACAGGTATTTGTACGAGAACTCCAACATGCTCTGATCCTAACAATAATCCAGTTGGACTGTTTGAAACCGGGTTGATCAAGGGCCGAATAGTACCGGGTGGTAACTTGCCTTATCAGTATGCTGCCTATCAAAATGACAATGGCTCTGGAAATCAAGAATTCCTTGATGCACTCAACAACTATTCGTGGTATACCTTTCAAACTCTTTTCAGCAATACAGCGCAACGTTGGGAAGCGTGGCGTGATGGCGTATGGAAATATACGCCGCCATCGGCGCTCAATTTTACTTCAGGTTCATTAGTAGTGTGCGGGGCAGAAGGTCGCCAGACACACGATCGAGTGCCTTTAGGCGCGGAATGCAGGAATCTGTGATACAAATCAATTACCGTGACTAAGTGGACACAGCATGAATACAGTGGCACCCAAATCAATGGACCTTACTGTGTTTACCGACCCTATCAGTATGGCGCTTTTGGATGGGGGCCATGTTACTAAAGCGATTCTGGGTTAAAAGGTGTCATCAGTTCCCATGCGGTGAAATCCAGTGGCTAAGAGCGATGGATGATTATCCTCTGAATTGTACCCAACAGTGATTTATCTTGGTTGGGTCAAAATCGCTGGGACAAAATGAAAGGGCTCAACTATGAAATCGCAAAATGTGTTGACAGTTGTGCTTTTGGTGGTAGCGGTGGGTGCTTTGTTGGTTGTGGTGTCCGATGCTCAAGGGGCTAGGGGATTTATTCCGCCCACACCTGCGCCTACGGCTACACCTAGGGCATCGGACTCAACAGAGGTTCAATCTCCTGAGTCAACCTCTATTCCTCTTGTTCGGCCGCTTGAAACGAAGGAACAGGCGCTTGATATGGCCTTTTTCTACGATGAAGTATGGGCGGTTTGGGAAAAGCCTTGGACGACAAGTAGCTTGACGCTTGAGCCGATGCGCTTTCTCATCGAAAAATTTGCCAGCCGGACCGCTGAAAGTGTGGCCCATGGTCTGGATGCTCAGTTTGCGCCAGAGCTAGATAAAGATGCTGGTGAAGTGTGGTCAATTACAATCAAAGGTAATGTACATGTGATGCTCAGTCTCTCAGATCCCAACATTCATAATCGGGTGTACGACAGTGTGACCTATGTCATTTCACAAAGAACCGGCCAGCTATTGGCCATTCGAACTGGGCAACCCAAGCTGAATGATAAATAAATCTCACACGATTCCACTGTAACAGGGTTCCGGATGGAATTGTTATGAGAGCCAGGTCCCTCCGTTTATTGTGAGTTGGCAGTAAACAGAGAAGCCCGGTTTTCTTCATGATATCGAAGTGATTGACCATTTTCCTGAGTTGCCGCGCATCGATTACCCCGTGTTAACTCCTGCTTGAAAGCTACTCCGTGAAGACTTCCGAGTTTCGCCCACTCCGCTTTGCTGCGGGGTGCTTAGCAAAACTCCGGAAGTTTGGCGCAAGACAAATTTAGACTCCTGCCGACAGTACGCGGGAGTGACGACTGAATGGTAATTCTATGGCGTTGGAATGATCAACCGCTGACCCACATTGATGAAGTCTCCCGTTAAGCCATTGACTTGCTGAATGGCCTCCACGCTGACCCTGTAACGCTGCGCCAATGAAAACAACGTGTCACCCTGCTGCACTACATGGACCTGCGGCGCTGCTGTTGAGGTGACGACGGGTGTTGCCGTAACTCCCAACCCGGGCAGGGCAGTGGGCGCGATCGACAGCGGCGACGTCACGGTGGCGGTCAGCGGCGCGCGGTACAACTGATCGCGAATCTTCTCGATCGCGCCCGGCTTCAAGACGATGGCATCCTGCCCGTCGGGCGTGAAGTATTCCTCGATCAAACTCGCGTCGAAGGTGACGGCGTAAATCTGGTCCCGATCGATCCCGGCGGCGAATTCGATCAACTCCTGCAATTGGGCGGGCGTGAGATTGGTCTGGATCGATCCGCTGAACGTCGACAGCAGCGGACCGAGCTGCTTCAGCAATTGCGGCAGCCGCTTCTCGTTCAACAACTTGTCGCGCACGGCCAGAATCACCTGCTGCTGCCGCTGCACGCGATCGAGATCGCTGCCGGCAGTGGCGCGGGTGCGCGCGTACTTCAAGGCCGTTGCCCCGTCCAGATGCTGCCAGCCCGCGTCGATGTGGAACGGTTCGTAACCGAAACCTGCATCGGGATAGTCGGGATCGTCGATGGTCGCTTTCACTTCGAGATCGATGCCGCCGATGAGATCGATCAGCTGCTCGAAGGCGGAGAAGTTCAAGCGGATGTAGTACTGCACGGGAATATCGAGCGCAGCCTGCACAGTCTCCATCGCCAGCGCCGGGCCGCCGCCAGGGACGTGCTCCACTTCGCCCAGAAAATGCGCCGTGTTGATCTTGCCTGCGCGCTGCCCGCCCGGAAGCTTCACCCACAAATCGCGGTTGATGGACAACAGCCCGGCGGTCGGCGTCTGCCGATCGAGCGTGACGAGCAGCATGGTATCGGTGCGCGCCGGGTCCGTCATGCCTTCACGTTGATCGATGCCGAGGACGAGAATGTTGACGCGGCCCACGGTCGCGACCTCGCCGAAACCGCGCGCGGCGTCCTGCGCCAGCGCCGCCGCCGCGAGGGAAATGACGCCGCACGCGATCATGGCGATCAGCCAGATGAGGGGCGCACGCGACCGGCGGCGCGAAGCAGGGGAGACACGCATGCAGTCATTATAGCATGGCGGTTTGATGTTCGCGTGAAGAGCAAGTACAATTATCGCGCATTGACCACGGAGCGCAGACCATGACCATTGATCCGATACAACTCCACTGGTGGCAGCGCGGCGTCATCTATCAAATTTATCCGCGCAGTTTCCAGGACACCAACCACGACGGCGTCGGCGATCTGGTTGGCATCATCGACCGGCTGGACTATCTCAACGACGGCACGCCCGCCTCGCTGGGCCTCGACGCGATCTGGCTCAGCCCGTTCTACCCGTCGCCCATGAAAGATTTCGGCTACGATGTGGCGGACTACTGTGACGTCGATCCGCTCTTTGGGGATCTGGCGGCGTTCGATCGGCTGGTGGCCGAAACCCACCGGCGCGGCATGAAGCTCATCATTGACTGGGTGCCCAATCACACGTCCGATCAGCATCCGTGGTTTGTTGAAGCGCGCCGCGATCGAACGAACCCCAGGCGCGACTGGTACATCTGGCGCGATCCCCAGCCCGGCGGCGCGCCGCCCAATAACTGGGGCAGCTTCTTTGGCGGCCCGGCCTGGACGCTGGATGAAGCGACCGGTCAATACTACCTGCATCAATTCGTGCAAGAGCAGCCCGAACTGAACTGGCGCAACCCCGAGCTGCGCGCGGCGATGCTGGACACGCTGCGGTTCTGGCTCAAGCGCGGCGTCGACGGGTTCCGCATGGATGTCGTTGGCCTGATCATCAAAGATCGAGATTTGCGCGACAACCCCCTCAATCCTGCCGCCGATCCGAATCTGCCGCGGCATGATCTGTTGGGGCGCTTGCAATCGGTCTACAACATGGATCAAGATGAAGTGCATGACGTCATTCGCGAGATTCGCGGCGTCCTGAACGAGTTTGATGATCGCTGCGGCATCGGCGAGTTGTGGGGGCCGCTGCCGCGCTGGGTGCGTTATTACGGCGCCGCGCCGGGCGATGAACTGCAACTGCCGTTCAACTTTCGCTTGATGTACGCGCCCTGGCAGGCGCAAGCCATGCGGCGCAGCGTCGATGAGCTGGAAGCGGCGCTGCCCGCTTTTGCGTGGCCCAACTACGTGCTGGGCAATCACGATCAGCCGCGGCTTGCGTCGCGCTTTGGCGGGCAGGCCCAGGCGCGGCTGGCGGCCATGCTGCTGCTCACGCTGCGCGGCACGCCCACGCTCTACTACGGTGATGAACTGGGCCTTGAAAACGGGATCATTCCGCCGGAGAAGATTCAAGATCCACAGGGCCACAATCTCGGCGCAGAACGCACGCGCGACGTGTGCCGCACGCCCATGCAATGGGACGCCAGCCCCCACGCCGGTTTCTCCGACGTCGAACCGTGGCTGCCTGTTTCGGCCGATTTCACCACGCGCAATGTGGCCCGGCAGTCAGCCGATCCGCACTCGCTGTTGACCTTCTATCGGCGCTTGCTGTGGTATCGCCGGGAGCAGCCCGCGCTGTACGGCGGTTCCTACCGCCCGATCGATGTCACCACGCCCGACTGTTTCGTCTTTGCGCGCGAGGCCGGTGACACGCGTTTGATCATCGCGCTGAACTTCGCGGCGGATGAACGCCAGGTCGTCATCGCCGCTGGAGCACACCGCACCATCGTGCTGTCCACCCATCTCGATCGAGAGGAACGCCTCTCGTCCTCTTCAATTACGCTGCGTCCCTACGAAGGCGTGATCATTGCTTGAGGCGCGAGCGGCAGGTTGTTTTCCCTGCGGGGCAGCGCGTGTGGTGACAGGCGGCCCTGCACCAGCGCGGCGCGCGGCTGACCCATTGGACAAAACGCGGGTCTTGGTGTATGCAAGTCAACTGCACATGGGTTAGGCTCGAATCCGAGCCGATCGATCTGGCGGTGGCCTCCACTGCCCGCCAGATTGAGGCGAAACAGTAAAGAGCAGAATTGGCCAAGAATTGCGACGCAGTTGCGACGCAAAACCCCTTGACGTGTGCTCTTCTCCTGTGATAGAGTGATGCGCAAGAAGCACGATCGATAGATTCACCATCGGTCACCAATTGAATACGCTTTACGACGCCTCCATCCTCGCGATGGAATCTAACGACGCAAGCACTGCCACACTGGCAAGTTCTGCGTCGTTGTGTTTTGTTACTGTCCATTGATTCGCCTTTATTCGTTCTCATGGTGTGGGCGCATCGTCGCCGCACTTCGAGGAACTGGCGCGGGGAGCGCAGGGGCCACTCCGCCTCAAGGGAAGATCACAGCGAAGGGAAGGCCACATCACAAGGGAAGTTCACACACGAATGGAGGTTTTCACCATGTCAGGGGCTGAGCATCATTCCGCGATATGCCGCTGACACCAGCCAGACCCAGGCTGACCTGCGCGCAGAGCAGGGAAAGATGGCGGCGAAGTGTCCCGCGATCTGGGTCGCACAGATGAGGAGGCGTGCTAGCCTGCGCTTCTCATCCTACGTCAGAATATCATTCTGGCGGCGAAACCTTAACGAACAACGAGTGATCTTCACTCCAAACAGCGTGCAGCATAAGAGGTAACTGGAATTTCACATCCGGTGGTCGACGAGCGAGGTGTATCTCGTGACAGGAGGTCAAAGCGATGGGGATAACTTCGTGGCGGGGGCAGATCGATCGGGCGCTCGGGGCTATCGATCAGATCGGTGAATCGAAATATCAGGCTAAGCGCGAGCAAGACTGGCAGCCAGGCGAGACAGTCGCGGGTTTGTTCAGCCACGGTTATCGGAACACCGTCTTCGATCGGGCCGTCACGTTCACCAATTGGCTCCGCGTGCAGTACCCTGCCGTTCGCCTGTTCCGCGAAGTGGATCACGAAATGACGGCGGAGTTCCTCGGCGAAAAAGTGGAAACTTGTGCGCCCGATACCGTGCGGACGCTACTCGCGACGCTCAAGAAATTGCAGGAGGGTCTGTACGCGCTCCACTGGATTCATGAGGATATTGTGCCGGTGGAGTGGCAGATCAATGGCCGCAATCCACCGCGTGGGCCATACGTGCCTGACGAAGCCAAGACTTTGCAGCACTGGGTCGAAGCGCGAGATGCTGAGTATGGTCAGGCGCTGCGCTTCATCCTGGCGAGCGGGGCACGCATCGACGAGACGCTGCACCTGCGCGCCGATAAGATTTTCGGTGACAGCAAACGCGTCGAGTTGATCGGCAAGGGCGGTCGCGTTCATCCGCGTCAAGCGGGCGCTGGGGTTCACCGAAACCGAGGCACGACACGAGTTGGCTCAGTGGCTGGGGCACAATCCGCATCGGACGGAGGTGACGTATGCGTACACTTGCCCTGGCGGGCAGTGCCAGGGTGTGCCGCGTGCTCACTGATGATTGGTGCCCTAGGTCAAACGGGAGTGTATCTCCCTTTCGTCCAGTCGACTTACTGGCCACATCGCAACAACTGCAACTAAACCTGTGCAGCATTTTGCAGCAAGCTTGTCAACTGCCTAGAAGGCTTTCAGCAGGCACGTGAGTTCCTCCACTAATTGAGCCTCCGAAACTTTCTTTTGTGTAACCCACCACCGCGCCGTATACAGCAACGCCCCGGTAAAGAATTGAGCCGTGACTTGCGGCGAGGCCGGATGGGCGACGCCATTTTGGGCATCTTCTTTCAATTTCTGGGTAATATCCAGGGTTATTTGCTTCGCCAGGATGTCCATGATTGTCGGCAGCATATTACTTTCAAGCACCGTTTGCACCAGTTTCTTATTCGAAGTCAGGAAATCCAGGGTGTGCTGGATAATGCCAATATAAAACGATTGCGGCTGCGACTGGTCGATGTGCTGTCGAATTTGAGCGTCAAACTCGGCTTGTTTCGCCCGAACTACAAAGGCAAAGAATTCATATTTGTCAGCGAAATGCTTATAGAAGGTCGCCCTCCGCACCATAGCTCTCTCGCAGAGTTCGTTGACGGTGATATCCTCGAACCCTTTCTCGCTGAGCATTTGCAAAAAGGCGTCCGTTAAGGCCCTATAGGTCTTGATGATTCTCAAATCAGTTTTCTGCTCCACAATTTCCTCCTTTTCGGAAACACCCGGCCGGTAAATGTCAATTAAGTGGCATCCAACGCTTTTTGTGCGTTGCCGGACCCGTTTGATAGCAGTATACTCATTATTGAACAAATGTCAATTAAGATTCACTGTCACGATAAAAGGAGATTGGCGTTGGACACATCTATTTTGTTTGAGCCTATCCAGATAGGCAAAATCGAATTGAAGAACCGTATCGCCATGTCGCCCATGAACATGGGCTATACCGGGCCGGAAGGGTACGCCAGTGAGCAAACCAACGCGTGGTACGCGACGCGCGCCCGAGGCGGTTTTGGTCTGATCATTACGGAGTGCGTGGTTGCCAATCCGTATCCGTGGCGCGGCAGCGATTCACTGAACCCACTGCTGTGTGACAGTCAAAGGAAATATCGGCAGTTGAGCCAGTTGGCCGACGTGATCCATTCGTACAAGGGAACAAAGGTCTTTATGCAGCTTTCACCGGGCTGGGGACGGCAGGGCCATCCCGATATGGAACACGACAACATCGCGGCTGGCGCGCCCTCAGCCATTCCGATGGAGATGGACATGCGCAAGTTCAACAAGGGCTGGGCCAAGCAGATCAAACGCATGGGCATTCGTTTACTCGACGACCTGGGCGGGATGGAAAAGATCCAAGGGCTGAACGACGCGGAATATGAGAACCTCAAAGAAATCGCGTTCGCTTACCTGCAAAGAGAAGCCCCTCAGTTCTTCCATGTCGTGAAAGGGAATACACCGCGTGAGCTCACCATCGCCGAAATCGAACAGCTGGAGGACTTCATGGTGGAACAGGCTTGCGCTGCTTACCACCTGGGCTTCGACGGTGTGGAACTGCATACGCCGCACGGCTATCTGCTGCATCAGTTCCTGTCGCCACGCTCCAATCAACGTACCGATCGGTATGGCGGGAGCACAGAAAACCGAGCGCGAGTCGTTACCAACATCCTGGAGCGTGTCCGCAAGAAAGCCGGCCCCGACAAAGTCTTGGGCTGCCGGCTTTCCGGCGATGAGCTTATGCCGGGCGGCCTGACCCATGAAGAAGCCTGTAAGATGGTCAAGCTGTTTGCCGACGCAGGCGCCAACTACTTCAACATCTCTCAAGCTTCCTATGAAAACCCGGGCGCAGCCTTTGCCCCGGATGGCGAGGATGACTTCACCCGGTGGGCACCTGGATTCAAGGCGGCCAGCGGCGGACTGCCGATCATTACGCCCAGCTTCATCCTGCCTGAAACGGCCGCGGCTGCCATCTCGAGCGGCCAGACGGACATTATTGCTTTGGGCCGACAATCTATCGCTGATCCCTATTGGCCGGCGAAGGTCAAATCTGGGCGTAGTGAAGACATCATGAAATGTACCCGCTGCCAGCAATGCTATATGAATCTGTTTGAGTCCCGCTGGATTCGCTGCTCGGTCAACCTGACCGCCGGCTTTGAGAAATATTATCCTGAACTCTGGCAGAACGACGGGCTGCTGGATGCGCGTGCCAGGAAGTTCATGGAAAAACGCGCGAACCTGCCACAAATTTAATCAAAGGAAAAATGATCGTGAAACACAATCCCAGCGAAGATGGCTTCTTCAAAATTGATCCCGAATGTCACATCATCGGCGATATGGAACCCATCAATCATTTCCCCGGTGTACAGATGTGGTGGAAGAGCGTCGACGGCATTATGCGTCCGCTGATGCAAGGTGCGCCTGCAAACTTATTGAAGGACCTTGAGCCGTGGGAGATGCAGAAAAGCACCGACCCGGAAAACATTCTCCGCGCCATGGACAAGTATGGTGTGGACATCGCTTGTCTGCTGCCGGAATCGATGATGGATACTACCGGCTATACCAGCCGCTGGTTCACGAACGGCGATACGTGGAAAGCGGTGCAGACCCACCCCGATCGCTTTATCATCGAGCCGAATCTCTCGCCGATCAAACAGCGCGGCGTGAAGAATGCCATCTGGGAGATGGAGTACTGGGTGGAAAAGGGCGCCAAAATCTTCAAGTATTACTCACCCGAAGATACCTATATCAACGATGCTGATCTTTGGCCGTTTTACAAGCGCGCCGAGGAACTGGGGATTGTGCTTGATCTGCATACCGGCTTCTGCTGGTGCCCGCCTGGGAAGAGCAAGTATTGTCAGCCCATTCAACTCGACGATGTGGCGCGCGACTTCCCCGAATTGAAACTGGTGGCCTTCCACATGGGCTATCCCTATTGCGATGATCTCAATCTCGTCGCCATGGGGCATCCCAATGTTTATCTGTGTCTGAGCCTGCTCGTGCCCTGGGCCATCACTGCGCCTTACAAGTTTGCTAGAATCCTGGGTGAAGCCATCCGCTTTGTTGGCTCAGACCGGATTATCTGGGGCACCGACAGCGCCGGTTACGCAGCCCAAATTGGCGCCGCCGTCTTGGGGCTGGGCGATTTCCAAATCCCGGAAGAACTTCAATGGCAATACGGTTACTTGCCGCTGACCGACGACGACAAACGGAAGATGTTTGGCGCGAACCTGGCTGGCCTGTTAGGCATCGATTCATCCGTGCGGCGGATCGGTCAAGCCTCTGGCGTCGCTGCACCTACGGCGGCGGCAGAGCCTGTCAAGGAAGCCACTGTGATGAATCAGACCTACGAAGTCGTCGTGTCCACGCCGATGGGCGAGTTGCCGGGGAAAGCGGTCGTGAACATCGACGGAAATTCGGTGAGTGGCGTGTTGTCACTGCTCAATCACGATAACCCATTTTCCGGCGGATCGATCGAGGACGGGAAAGTAGCCTTCCGCGGTGATCTACGCACACCACTCGGCAAAATGGCTTACACGGTGACCGGTACACTGCTGGGCGGACGGATCGATGCCGTGGCCAAGACGAAAATGGGCGAACTCGTGATCCGGTCAAAGTAGAAGAGATGTCGACTCTATCGCTAAAAAGCCCAGCTGCCTGCCTGATGCGGTTCTCTTCTGTAAGTTGGTTTATGGGCTTTTGGGTTGCCCTAGATTCAAAAGGAAATCATCATGCGCACTAAAACTTTGTTCGCCATTGTTATTCTTTCTTCCCTTCTACCCGCTTGCAGCTTGCCAACTAGCCAGGTGTCTGTAAACCTAACTTTCCCGGAAACTTCTACAGCTACACCTACATGTAAACCATCGGTGACAGCAAATGTTTTTGCCAACGTCCGCTCGGGTCCAGATACTGCCTATAGCGTCGTTGGTTCGCTTGCCCAGGGACAGACGGCAACCATTGTGGGCCGCAATAGTGCTTATACCTGGTGGTATATCGACTACCCTGGGGTTTCTGACGGTCACGCGTGGGTTTCAGGGACGGTGGTGACATCCGCCTGTGTGCCCGCTGAGGTGCAGGTGGTGGCAGCCTCAGACTCGCTGGCAGCAACTGCGGTGGCACCAGCCTCGCCAACCGCGACTGCGGTGACACCAGCCTCGCCAACCGCGACTGCGGTGGCACCAGCCTCGCCAACCGCAACTCCAGATCCCATACAAAGACTAAACATTCTTCGCCCGGACCTGGTGATTACCAGTATGCAGGTTTCTCCTAACCCAGCCATGCAAAACAGCCCGGTCTCTGTGCAAATAACTGTGCAAAATCGAGGGCCGGCCCCATCTGGTGATTTTTCCGTTCAATGGCTATCCGCAAACACAACGGTGGGTTGTAGCTGGGTAGTGTCTTCCCTTGTGGCAGGCGCGATGACAAATTTAAGTTGTTCCTATCCTTATCAGGATTGGAACAACGCCTACACTATCAAAGCTGTGGCTGATACAGGCGCACAAGTTGTGGAAGTGAATGAAGATAACAATAGTTTGACAGGTACTTTGGAAGTAAAACCTGCTCCCTGAGAGTCATCGTCAGCGGAATCGCCAGTCTCGTTGCAGCAGCTTTTCTCAATGTAAGGAAATCCGTCATGAAAAGAGCAATGTTATTCCTGATCTCACTCGTTTTTGTTTTAGCCGCCTGCAATCCAAGCGGTGCACCAGCCCGGCAGATCACCCCTGATGCGGCCCTGAAAACGGCCGCGATGCAGGCGCTGCAAGCCAGCTTCGCTTCGGTCAAGCCGGACGAAAACGGCATCCTACGGGTGACCGTTACCGATGACCAGTTTAACCAGGTACTCCGCGCTTCCCAACTCTTGCTTGCCGATCGCAAGTCGCCGATTGCCAACCCCGTTGTGACCTTCACGGGTGGGACCATCGTCCTGGAGGGCGATCTCACCCAGCCGGTTTCCGGCCACCTGGTGATCGGGTTTCGGCCGTACGTGAATAGTGGCGTCTTGCAACTGGAAGTCGTCAAGGCCACGATCGGCAATATGGAAGTCCCCCAGAGCGTGCTGTCGTCTGCCGAGGAAATGGTCAACCAGTCCCTAAGCCAGGTGATAAGCCTGTTCCCAGGAAACGTCACCTTGCAAGACGTGTCGGTCGGCGAAGGCACGTTGACCATCACCGTAAAAGTGAACTAAGAGAAGATCGAAGCCATTGCTCAAACAAAGATGGGCGAGTTTTCGATCTGGTCAAAGTAAGAGGAGTATCTCATGGAACACGATGCCATTTGCCGTGTGCTGGTTATTGGCGCAGGAACGATGGGGCAGCAGATTGCCTGGCAATGCGCTGCGCAGCGTGCCTTCTTCATCCCGCAGTTCAAGAAGAGTGCTGATTTTGTCAGGCCGTATGTTGACCGCAGTTGGCTGGGACAGAAGAGTGGGCGCGGTTTCTACACCTATCCCAATCCGGCTTTTGAACACCCGGATTTCATCACCGCTATATCGAACAATGAACCATACAGTTTTCGTTAAAGGTGTTTATACAAACAGCGAAAGGATAAAAAATGAACATCTACAAAACCATGTATCACGCCCGCAAGCCTGAGGGTATTGAGCGCCGAAAAGCCTATATTGTGGGTGGTGGAATCGCCGGCCTGGCAGCGGCAGCCTTCCTCGCCGATGACGCCGGGATGCCGGGCGAGAATATCACCATCCTCGAGGCCCATACCGACGTTGGCGGCGCGATGGATGGGGTGCGGGGCAAATCCGGCTATCTCAACCGAGGCGAGCGGGAATTGGAAGCGTATATGGAATGCCTGTGGTATCTGTGCAGCAAAGTGCCCTCCCTGGAGAACCCCGGCCGGACGGTGCTGGATGATGTGGTCGATTTTAACAAGGATGAACCGATCCATTCGGAGTGCCGCGCGCTGGTAAAACAAGGCCATATCCTCAGTAATATCCACGATATGAAGCTGCCCAAGAAAGTCAATGAAGATCTTCAACGCTTGATGGCAACGCCCGAAAAAGACCTGGAGGACATCACCGTCAACGACTTCTTTGGCAAGAATTCCGCGGCTTTATTCGCCAGCAACTTCTGGCTGTGTTTCCATACGATGCTGGCCTTCCGGCCGCATCATAGCGTGATGGAAATGCGGCGGTATTCCCTTCGTTTTAATTTAGGCGCTCGCATTGAATACCTGGAAGGCATCGTCCACACCAAGTACAACGAATATGATGCCATGATCAAACCGCTTAAGGTATGGCTGGTTGCTAAAGGCGTAAAGATCGTTACCGGCTGCGCGGTGACGGACGTCCACTTGGACGCGGCCTGCAACACCGTGCAGAGTATCCAAGCGCGCCAACAGGGCCGGGCTGTCACGATCCCGCTGGCAGCAACCGACCTGGTCTTTGTGACCAATGGCTCGCTGACCCAGAAATCCACCTTTGGGGACAATACAACCGTCGCGCCGGTCGATCGGTCCACGGACGATCGCGGGGTGTTCACGCTGTGGGAGAAGCTGGCCAGGAAGCATGAAAAATTCGGTCGCCCCGAAAAGTTCATCGGCGCGATTGACCAGACGAAGTGGATGTCGTTCTTTCCAACCATCAAGGGTTACCCGCAATTCATCCAAAAACTGGAAAAACTCACGGGAAGCAAAGCCGGCACCGGCGGGGCGATCTCGATCGCGGACTCGGCCTGGGAGATCGGGTTCATCCTGCATCATAAGCCGTTTTATCCCGACCAAGCCGAGGATGAAGAGGTATTTTGGGGCAACGGCCTATCCGGGCAAAACATTGGTGATTACATCAAGAAACCGATGTTCGAGTGCACCGGCAACGAAATCATGACCGAGTTTCTCTATCATTTAGGGCTGCTGGACATGAAGGATGAGCTCCTGGCGCACACCTACGTTTCCACCTGCATGATGCCCTATATCAACGCTGAATTCATGCCGCGCAAAGTAACGGATCGCCCCAAGGTTGTGCCGAAGGGATGTACCAACCTGGGCTTCATCGGTCAATTCGTCGAGGTGCAGGACGACGCGGTGTTCACCGTCGAGACTTCCGTGCGCACCGCCATGGAGGCGGTCTATCAACTGACAAGACTGGACAAAGACATCATCGAGGTAAACCCCTCGCGCTACGACATCCGCCTTCTCGTTGACATGATGAAGCGAAATGCGGGAATCAAGGGCAAGTTTACGGGGGCAGATCTGCCAAGGTTCAACCCATTCAAATTGATCAAGATCAGACAGACGATCGTGGATTACGTGAACGCCATCCCACCTTACTATCGCCTGTATACGGGGCGTGACCGAAGCGTGCCGGAGAAAGAAGCGGTGCTGCACCCCGGATTCCCGCTGGATACGGACGCGCAGTAGATGAAGTGGTAAACAAGATGTAAAGTCGGGGGACGAGGCTGATCAGGCCCTGTCCAATGCTATTTATACGAGAAGGGTAGCAGCCATACGGTGAACGCTGTGCCGTGACCGGGTTCGCTCTCAACAGTGATGCGCCCGCCCAGGCGATCGATGATCTCCTGGCAGATGGCTAATCCCAGCCCGGTGCCCGGCGCGCCGGATTGATGGCCGGCGGTGCCTCGATAGAACCGTTCAAACACCTGTGGCAATTCCTCGGCGGTGATGCCCAGGCCAGTGTCTTCGACGGTGAAAGTGACCCATGCCTGATGATCGTCCTCCTGCAAGCTGGTGCGAACGACAATTGTGCCACCCTCTGGCGTGTAGTTCATGGCATTGGCCAGCAGGTTCGAGAGTACCTGCTCAAGTCGCGGAGGATCAACCAGGACGGGCGGCAAATTTGCACCGAGCTCTATGTTCAGCGCGAGGCCGCGATCGGCCACCAAGTTTGCCCGATCGGCGATCAGCGACTCGATGAGCTGGTTCACATCAATCGGGCTGGCGATGATCGTCGCTGTGCCAGCGTTCAGTCTCGACAATTCCAGCAAATCTTCGATGAGTTTTTCGAGCCGAAGCGTCTCACGCCTCAAAGTCTCCAGGTAATGCTGAAGTTTTTCAGACTTGCCGTGCTTTAACAAGCCCGCATATAGTTTGATGTTGGTTAGCGGGGTGCGCAGCTCGTGCGATACATTCGAGACGAATTGATCTTTAAGCCGATCGAGTTCTCGCAGGCGCTCGTTCGCTTCGGATAGTTCGCGTGTGCGTTCGGCCACACGCTGTTCGAGCGTTTCCAGCACAATGGCGCGATGCAGGGCGTTGGCCGCAATATCCGCAATCGCCGTGAGCCAGCGCAGCTCGTCGTTAACAAATCCATTCGGGGAACGATGGCCGATCCAAAGCGCACCGAAGGCCAGGCCGCCCTCCAGCAATGGCACGCACATGATCGACCGCACCTGATTGAATCGCGCGACGTCAACCAGGCGTTGGTCGCTGGCCGTGTCGGTACTGACGAAAGGTTGGCGCGTGCGCATGACCTGGTCAGAGATACCCACGCCCACAGACTCACGCTGTCCCGTCCATTCGGCCCAATCACCCACCGCGATCGGATAAACGAGATCACCGGTTGAAGCGTGCCGCAGAACCAGCGCCGCGCTATCGAGATGCATGATTTGGATCATTTCGTGCAAGATGACGGGCATCATTTCGGCGCGGCCGGGCGCGGCGCGCAGCGCGGTAGCGATGATAGCAATCGCCTCCATCTCGCGCTGGCGCTGTTTGTGCTCGGTAATGTCGCGCGCACTGATGACCGCACCCAGCGGCGATCCCTGCTGGTCGAGGAGCAGCTTGCCAATGGCCTCCAGCCAGAGGTAGTGGCCGTCGGCATGCCGGACGCGAAATTCGGCGTGTTGAGTTGTGTGGGTGCGGAGCCCCTCCACCAGGGCGGCGCGGACGTGCTCAAGATCGTTGGGATGGACCAAACTCAAGACGGATTTACCGGTCAGTTCCTCAACGAGGTAACCCAAGAGGCGCGTGTGCGCCGGGCTGACGTATTGACGTTTACCTGTCAAATCAATCAGCGTGATCAGGTCCGATACGTTGTCCGTGATCAAGCGCAGGCGCTCTTCTCGTTCGTGCAGCGCCTGCTCCATTTGCTTGCGCTCAGTAATATCACGGAAGTTGATGACGATGGCGTGCACGGCTGGAACCTCCAGCAAATTCGTGCCGATGGCTTCGATCCAGCGCCATGTCCCATCCTTGTGCAGACGAAATTCCCCTGCCTGCATCGAACCTGGCTCGGACGCGAGCTGGTCAAAGACTTGGCGCGCTTGTTCGATGTCAGTGGGATGAACCCACTTTAAAACAGGCCGACCGAGAACCTCCTGACACGCAATGCCAAATATCCGTTCACCGGCCGGGCTGGCGAAAAACACGATCCCTTGCGCATCCAGCAGCGTAATGGCTTCGCTGCTATGTTCGATCAGCGCGTGGAATTTTTCATCGCTGTGGCGCAGCGCATCTTCGACGCGTGCCAGTTCGGTGAGGTCTGCCACGATCGCGGTGTAGAATTCTTCCTCCCCTACCACGACTTTGGTCAGGCCGATCTTGACCGGGAACTCAGCGCCATCTTTGCGCCGGGCGATAAACCCCGATCGTTTTTCCAGCATGGGGTTGGTTTCGCGCGCGACGCTGAATTCGCGGGTCTGCTGGCGATGAATCTCTGCCAATCGTTCTGGCAGCAGCCGATCGACGGGTTGCCCCATGATTTCGTGCGCGCGAAAGCCGAAGATTTTCTCTGCAGCGGCGTTGAAGTAAACGATACGGTGATCGTGATTCACGGCGATCACGGCTTCGCTGATGTTATCCAACAGACTGGCTATTTGTTCAGCCGATAGATTCATTGGCCCATCCCTCACCTCATGACAATCAGGCCTTTATTTTCCCGCGCCACACCGCGTGGTGCGCAGTTTCACTTGAGCAGCACGAGCGACGATTTCAAGATGCGCAGCTCGCGTTGGATTCTCGGAAAATTCGCCGGATCCTGAATCGCCACCGGCAGTTCCTTAAGGGCCGCGCCGGTCAGTAACCGTACAATGGCTTTCTCGCGGCCGGAGAGACCGGCGCCCTGATCGAGCCGGGTCCAGACCATCTCGGCGACGGCCGTCAGCTCCTGCTGCGCATTCAGAATTTGCTGGGAATCCCGCCGTTCCAGCGCTTCATCCAGCAGCTGGACAAGCGCGGTGACTTGCTCCACCAGTGCTGCTTGTTCAGGATCAAAATTTGGCATGTGAATGTTCTCCTGTCTTTTCCTCGTTAATCACAACGACACCCCCTTGAATCGCTCTCACGAGCTCGCTCGCCGCACAGCCTTTGAGTAGAAAAGCATCGGCGCCGGCGCTCAGCGCGTGAACTCGATGGAGTGGCGATATTGTCAGCACGACAATCCTGACCTGCGGCCAGCGGCGCTTGATGAGGCGGGTCGCTTCCAGCCCGTCCATGACGGGCATCTGAATGTCCATCAGCGCTACATCCGGATAGTGTTTTTCCACGAGTTGGACAGCTTCCTCGCCGTTGGCTGCGGCGCCCACCACCTCGATGTTCGGCCAGGCGGCTAGCAACGCCTTCAACCCCTGACGAACTGATACCTGGTCATCAGCAATCAGAACTCGTATTCGATCCATTCGACATCACCCTTCCACTGTCCGATCAGTTTCCCGGCTCCAGTCGCATGACTGCCTCGCCGCGCTGAACGCTCGTAAAGGACACGCTGATCTTATCCGAGAAGCGACGCGTTGTCATCGGAAGGTTGATGGAGTTTTGCCTGGCAAAAACGATCTGTCAAAAACAATCTAGCTCCACGTTTGTCATTCGGGGTCTACACGAATGTAACAAAAAAACCGCCTCTGGGGCGGTCTTTTCGCATTTGTGGCAGCTGGTCTGCAACAGCGTTGACGGCAAATTCAAAACTAATCTTCTGGAGTATCTCGATTACCTTCCGTGTCAGTGTCCAATGACACCAGTCCCTCACGCAGGGCGTACAGCGCCACCTGGATGCGGTTGGCCAGATGCAACTTGGCCAAAATGTTGCTCACGTGAGTGCGTACCGTCGCGTCGCCGACACACAGCTTCGCAGCAATCTCTTGATTGCCCAGCCCTTGCGCCACCAGGCGCAGCACGTCCATTTCCCGCTCGGTAAGCGGATCGGGCGTCGGCGGGCGGTCCGCCGGGCGGGTCAGCTCGTGCAGGACTTTGCGGGCAATGGTCGGGTGGAGCGAAGATTCCCCACGGTAGACCTGGCGGATCGCCTCGATGAGATCGGCCGGGCGCGATTCTTTGAGGAGGTAGCCCAGAGCGCCCGCCTTGATCGCCGGAAACACCTTGTCATCGGCCGCAAAGCTGGTCAATACCAGAATGCGGCTGTCCGGCTGACGGGCCATGATCTGCCGAATCGCTTCGATGCCGTCCACGTTCGGCATGACCAGGTCCATCAGGATCACATCGGGGCGCAGGATCGCCGCCTGGGTGATGGCCTCTTGCCCATCACTGGCCTCCCCCACCACCTCAATATCTGAGACCTGTGCCAGCAAAGCGGCGATGCCGCTGCGGACGATGGCATGGTCGTCGGTAATTAAAACCCGAATAGATACTTCAGCCATGTGTTGCGCCTCCTGCTTACCCGATCGGACTGGGAACTCTGCCAGGTTCTACCCCGTTCGCTGGCAGCGGAATTTCCACTCGGATTCGAGTTCCGTCTCCCGGCTTGCTGTGCAGCGCCAACGTCCCACCCACCCTGGCGGTTCGCTCCTCGATGCTGCGCAACCCTACTCCACCCGTCTTCCGGGCAGTGGACGGGCCAAAGCCCACGCCGTCGTCATACACTTCCAGGCAAACGATCTTGTCGGTGATCTGCAAGTGGACTGTCACACGCTGTGCTCTGGCATGTTTCCCCACATTATTGAGGGCTTCTTGAGCGATGCCATAGAGTTCCTGTTCGATAAGGAAAGGCAGCCGTCTCTCGCCCTCTACCAGGAATTCGGTGCGCAGGCCGGCTCGCGTTTCCACGGCAGCCACTCTGGCTTGCAGGGCGGCGACCAGCCCTTCTTTCTCCAGGTCCGGCGGGTGCAGCTCAAAGATGAGCAGCCGCATATCGCGCATCGCGTCCTGGGCGGTCTCACGCAAAAGTTGCAGATGATTGGCGGTCACGTCCGGCTGTCCCGCCGCGAGCGCCATAGTCGCAGCATCAGCATAAAGGGTAACGCTGTAGAGCGATTGGACGACCGAATCGTGCAGTTCGCGGGCGAGCCGTTGTCGCTCCTCCACCACCGCTAAGCGCTCTGCTTGCCGATTCAGTTGGGCGTGCTGGGCGTTGATGGCCGCCTGATCGGCAAAGAGGTTGACGATCCGTACATCGTCCTGCGTAAAGCCCCCCGGCTTGTCGATGACGTCCAACACGCCAATGACGATGTTGTTCACACGGAGAGGAATAGCCAGGAATGTCGTAGGCGGTTGATCCGCATACCACTGGAATGCCTCATGACTGGGATCGTTAGTCAAAAAAGGCTCGCCTGTGCGCACGGCCCGCCCACTGTTTGATCCGTCAATCGGGATGCGCTCCAGAACTGTTGCAGCTCCGCTGCGCCCGGCAACGCGCAGCCATGTGTCGTCCTCCAATAGCAGGACCATGCTGCCCAGTGCGCCCGTCAGATTTCGGGCCTCGGTGCAAACAATCTCGAACACTTCCCCGAGATCGAGCTTTTGCAGCAAGGCTGCCGTCGTGCGCTGAAGGGCCTTGCTTTCGGCCAGCTGCCGGTGGGTTTCCTGGTAGAGCCGGGCGTTCTCAACCGCCAGCGCCACCGCATTCGCGATACCCCAGGCCAGTTCGATCTCATCCGGCGTGAAGGTGCGATAGTCTTCAAAGGTGCTCAACAGGGCCGCGCCCAATACCTGGTCGCCTACCATGATGGGCACGATCATGGCTGACTTGACGCCTAAGGCATCAGCCGTTCCCTGGCTGATACCAGGCGTGGCCTGGACATCATAGCAGACGACTGGCGCCTTGCGCTTGAACACATCGCCGACCAGTGAATCCACCGCCGGATCCAGTCGCCGGTTCCGAAAAACGTCAAGGTGCGCATCGGTCAATGCCCCGCTAGCCACGCGGGGTATAAGCACGCCCTGTGCCGGATCTGTCAGGTAAATGCCACAGAAAGGTGCTCCAACTGCCGTGAGCATCGTCTCGCCGACCCAGTCGAGAACCTGATCCAGTTCCAACGAACGGCTGGCAGTCTGGATGGCATGCAAGATCAGGGCGGTACTTTTCTGTTGGTCTACAAGATCGTGCGGCATGTCTTCAGTGTACGGATGCCTGAACCGACTTATGATGTGACGCCAGCCAACATCCAATGGGGGGATCGCTTCGAAACCCTTGCCAAATCTCCCGGGCAAGCAAGGACACCTCGCATTTTATCACAGAGCCGGCGGCAGGGAAACGATTCGACGTCGAACTGGCGAGCCAGGTATGACATCTGTGGAGGCGCTTCAGCGCGCGTGGAGAAAAAGGGCTACAAGGTGCGCTTGTTGTTGAGCGACAAATCTGCACCCGGCGGATGACAACCATGGCGTTTCAGGCTACGCTGTGCATGTTCGTGGTCGCGCGAAAGGGTACGGGATTTGCAGAAGGTACAGTATGTTTACCGCCACACCATCGATTGTCTCAAAACTAAACAACGACGACCCTCTCACCATTCTGATCGCAGAGGCTGATCCTGGCCTTCGTTCTGCGCTCCGGACGCTCTTCGAGCAGGAAGGTCATTTCGTCGAAGAAATGACGAACGGGTTGGAAGTTGTCGAAGCCAGCCAGAGGATAGAACCCGATATCATCTGGCTTGACGTCAAGCTATCGCAGTTGGACGGCATCACGGCTTGTCGCAGGATTCGGGCTCAGTCACCCGGTGAGCGAATTCCCATCATCATGCTTGCCGCGTTGCCTGATGATGATGGTGCGCGGCAGGCTTATGAAGCCGGGGCGACCGACTATGTCACTAAACCGTTGAGTCCGGCGGCGCTGCGCTTTAAGGTACGGCATCTCGTGAATTTGGCCAGAGCAGAGACCGCGCTTCACTTCACTGATGTGTTACTCACGAACCTGATCAACTCTTTGGACGATGCTTTTGTGTTGTTTGACGCTGCGCTGCAGATTCAAGTCTTCAACCCGGCGGCCGAGAGGATCTTTGGCTATCGGGCAACCGAGATTCTCGGTCACAATATCCGCTGCCTGGCACCGGACGTCGCCCGCCTGCAACAGGTCGATTGGATAGCGGCACTTGTGTCCGGTCAGCAATCATTCGCTGTTTCGGAACATTATCAAGAAGTTGGCCGGCATAAAGACGGAAGAGCAATTCCGCTGGAAATCTCCCCTGGTCGGATTGAAGCAAAGAACGGGAGTCTATTCGCCTTCGTCGCTCAAGACATCAGCAGACGCCGCCAGACCGAAGAAGCACTCTTGCGCGAAAAAAATTTCTCGGATGCGATTATTAATAGCTTGCCCGGCATTTTCTATGTCTGGGATGAACAGGGACGCCTGGTCCGGCGCAACAAAAATCATGAGCTGGCCTTAGGCTATTCGGCCAGGGATTTCGAGCAGTTAAGGTTGCTGGACTTGATTGCACCTGAAGATCGGGATTTTATATCCCGCAAGCTAGAAGAAGTTCATACCGGCCTTGAAAGTCAAGGCGATGCGCAGCTGCTGACACGCAGCGGCGAGAAACTGCCCTATCGCTTAACAGGGTCCAGTGTCTACATCCAGGATAAGACCTATTTGATGGGAGTGGGTATCGACATCTCCCAACAGAAAAAGGCGGAGAACGAAATCCGCCAACGGACGGCTCAGCTGGAAGCTTTGCGTCAGACCAGTCTAGAGATTGTGGCGGAGCTCAATTTGAATTCGCTTTTGCATTCAATTGTTGCGCGAGCGAAAGATTTATTGATGGGAACTTCTGGCGGTTTATTTCTCTATCGATCCGAGCAGGATGCGTTGGAATGGACTATCGATGTGGGCGCTCTGCAAATGCGAGGCAACCTGATACGCCAGGGGGAAGGGTTAGCCGGGCGTGTCTGGAAGACCGGCCAGCCTCTGGTCATCGCTGATTATCAACATTGGGAAGGGCAGGCTGACTTTTTAGAGAACTCAACTGTGGCCGCCGCCGTGGGTGCTCCCCTGCGTTGGCGCGATGAATTTTTGGGCGTTCTCGTCGTGGCCTCCGACGTTGCTCAGTCCTTTTCTGCCTCAGATGCGGAGTTGCTCAGCATGTTTGCCACGCAAGCCGCCATTGCTCTTCAAAATGCCCATCTTTTCGAGGAGTCACAGCGCCGCGCCCAGGAATTGTTTGTCCTGAATGACATTGGTCAATTGCTCACCTCTACTTTCGATCTGGATACGGTGTTGAACCGGGCAATCGATAGTGTCAGAGTCCTGCTGGCCGCTAAGGCTGCTTCGATATTTCTGCATGAACCCGCTTCAACGAGCAACCCTGAACCGGCTCTGGTGATTGCGGCCGCCGCCGGGCCTAACTCTGAGAAACTACAGGGGCTGCGGCTTCCCGCGACAGCCGGGATTGTCGGCTGGGTCATGCAGGAAAAACAACCCGTGTTGGTCAATCAGGCCGATCAGGATCCACGGTTTGACCCTCAAATTGATGCCTTAACCCAGGTCACAGCGCAATCTGTCATTGCGGCCCCACTGCTGGCCAAGAATACGGTCTTCGGTGTGATTGAGGTCCTCAACCAGGAAACGGGATCATTTAATCCACGCGATCTGGAATTACTGAGCACCGTGGCGGGCTCGGCGGCCATCGCGATTGAGAATGCCGGATTGTATCAAGCTGAACGAGAACAGTACCGCCGTTTGCAGCAGTCACAGGCGCAGCTCATCCAGGCCGAAAAGATGACCGCCCTGGGACGGCTGGCGGCAACATTAGCCCATGAAATCAACAACCCTCTGCAAGCTATTACCAGCGATCTGGAACTGATCCTGGATTTTCCCCTGGACAAGGCTGAACAGCTGGCGCGTCTGCGCGTCGTCCGTCAGGAAATCGATCGGTTGAGCGAAATGACCCGATCGGTCCTGACCTTTTCGCGGCCGTCCTTAGCGCCGCGTCGGATCGTACCCGTAACGGACTTAATCAAACAGACTTTAGGCCTCGCTCGCAAGAAGTTACAACACAGCCATATTCAAGTGACGACCCACTGGCAGGTCGAACCTCTCGTGCGGGCCGCGCCCGATCAACTCGTTCAGGTCTTCTTGAATGTGATCATCAATGCCATTGAAGCGATTTACGATCACGGCCAAATTCACATCAGCGTCGAAGCAAAAGACGAACAAGCCATCATCCGGCTGAGCAATGATGGACCCCCCATTGCGTCTGAGGATTTGGCCCGCATTTTTGAACCTTTCTTTACCACGAAGGCAGGAGGAACAGGGTTGGGCCTGGCGGTAAGCCACAACATCATTACCCAACATGGCGGCACCCTCAACGCTGAAAATATGCCCGATGCACGAGGGGCCGCTTTTACCGTGCGCTTACCTCTCGCGTCGCGTTATCAAGAAGCCGAGGTGAAGACATGACAACGGCTTCCAACGCACCGCTGCCAGCGCGAATTTTAGTCGTAGATGACGAGCCTCACGTGTGTAACGCCGTGGCGCGCGCGCTCAATCTGATGGGGTATGAAACTCAAGAAGCCAACACCGGATATGCCGCCTTACAACGGTTGAATGACCAGGCGTTTGACCTGATGCTTCTCGATATGCGGATGCCCGAAATGGACGGCATTGAAGTCATGCGGTGCGCGCACCAACAGTATCCTGATTTGCTCATTCTGGTGCTGACGGGTCATGCCACTCTCGAAAGTGCGATCGCCGCCGTTAAATCAGGGGCGGTCGATTATTTGCTCAAGCCGGTGGTCATTGCCGATATTGCGCTGGCCGTTGATACCGCCCTCCGATCACGCGTTGGACAACTCCAGCAGAAATACTGGCTGCGCCAGGTGGGCGAGGCGATGGGCGAAGCTGTGAATGCGTTACGCCAGGCTGAGGTGCCGCTCCCGGTGCCCCTGGCCGTCGAACCGGCGGCTGA
>CAYNML010000070.1:0-29000 GCA_964398185.1 uncultured Anaerolineae bacterium
CGTAGTATATCACTCTCTCCTTCACAAGTCATTGCGAGGCACGCAGCGCCGAAGCAATCTCACTGGCTCAGGAAGATTGCTTCGCGTCCTTCGACTCCGCCGCAAAAAGCGCGGCGCCGCTCAGGACGCTCGCCATGACGGTTAGTCCTTCACGCCGACGACCATTACATACCAGTGATCGAGATAGACCTCACCATCCTTCTCAGTCATGTTCAGCGCCGCCCGTTGCGCTTCATCCAACCCGGCGAGGATGCGCTCGATCTCCACTGCGCTCTCCGGCTCGACGCCGTTGGTGAAGGCTGACAGCGGTCGATGCTTCGTATAAGGCTCAATCACTTCGATCGTGCATCCTGCCGCCTGCATCATGCTCTGCCACTCGCTCGCTCGATACTGCCGCACGTGCGAATGATCGTGCAGCCAATCGAGGCGGTTCAACGTCGCGTCGACGAAATCATCTTCGGGCACCGATCGATCGTCGATGACGAGCCGGCCGCCGGGTCGCAGGACGCGCCGTGTCCGCAGGACGCGCCGTGTCCGCAGGACGCGCCGTGTCCGCAGGACGCGCAGCATCTCGCGCAGCGCCCGGCGAATATCCGTGAAGTGATGCGCGGCCCGGCGGCACGTCACCACGTCGAACGACTCGTCGTCAAACGGCAAGTCGTGCGCGTCGGCCAACTGGAACTGGACCTTTTCGATTCCGCCTTCATCCTTCAGCCTTCCGCCTTCGCTAAGCATTTCCGGCGTGACATCAGTTGCGATCACTTCGCGCACGTGCGGCGCAAAAGCAAAAGCCGTGTGACCGGTGCCCGTCGCAACATCCAGCACGCGATCGGTCGATTGCACCTGCGCCAACTCGACCAGGCGATCAAGCACGGCTTTGTCTTTGTGAACTTCGCTCGTCGTGTAGAACGCGGCGCGTTGAGCGAAGACGGTTTGTGGCTGAACGGTCATGACACCTCCGTGTTACGTGATCAAATTACGCATTACGCAGTACGCATCACGTTTGCTGCTTTCCAGTATAATCATCTTGAACCAGCGATCAATCCTGAAACGACCATAGCGCTTATCGGGAAACCCGATAGTTCCTGCCAACGACTAGCAACCAGCTACTAACGACCAATGACCGAAGATCAACTACTCGCCTTTCTTGCCGTCGCGCGCCAGCGCAGCCTCAGCCGCGCCGCCGCCGAACTCGATCTCGGGCAGCCGACGATCAGCGATCGGCTCCGCTCGCTGGAGCGCGAACTGGGCGCGACGCTGGTGCAGCGGCAGGGACGCGGGGTCGCGCTCACACCAGAGGGTGAAGCCTTCCTGTCTTACGCCCAGCGCACCCTCGACGTGTTGAAGCAGGGCAAGGAAACCGTGCGCGCCGCGCACACCGGATCGGGCGGGCGGGTCAGTATCGCCGTGACGGTGACAGCCGGCGCGTATCTCTTCGCTCCGACGCTGGTCGCCTTTCAACGCGAGCATCCCGACATCGACGTGCAGGTGCGATCGGCGCACTCGTGGGAATCGCCCGGTTTGCTGCTGGATGATGTGGTGCAGCTGGCGTTGATCTCCGGCCCGATCGTGCATCCGCAGCTCGAGACGGTGCGGACCTTTCGATCGAAGTTGATCTGCGTGGCGGGAGCAGATCGATCGGGCGCAGTGAGCCGATCGGATCTGGCAACGGACCGCCTGCTGGTGTCGTACTGGGGACCGGCTTATCAATCCTTCCTCGAAGAGGTCAAGGCCAGCGCGATCGACGGTGGCAAACGCTGGATGGCGATCAGCCCGGTCGAGTTGGTGAAAGGCTTGTTGATCGCGGGCGTGGGCGTGAGCATCATTCCGGAAATCTCGGCGCGGCTGGAATTGCAGGCCGGCACGCTGATCGAACGGCCGCTGCGCGACGCCGCCCTGCCCGAGTGGCAGATCGCGCTCATCCGGCGCAGCCATCGATCGCAGCCCCGCGCCACCGTGGCGCTGGCCGACGCGTTGGTCAGGCGCCTGGCGACGAGCGGTTAATGCCCTCGTCACTCGACTGTAACCCTCTACCAGTTGCCTCGGCTTGGGATAAGGGGTATACTACCGTGGGTTTGCACTTATGCCAGAATATCGTGTCCAGGTTCTTGAAGACATTCTGCGCCGCTTGCACAAGAGCGTCGATGGCGTGCACGGCACGGTCGTGGTGAGCATCGAGGGGTTCGTCGTTGCCGCGTATTCCGGTGAGGGCCGCTCGCGCCACATCAATCCGGTCGACAGCCCGCAGATCGCGGCGATGGCGGCGGCCATCATCGCGCTGGGCGAGCGGGTGCTGGGCCGTCTGGCGCGCGGCGAGATCGATCGGATTTTGCTGGACGGCACCGAGGGCGGCATCATCGTGGTGCCCGCCGGCCCGGAAGCGGCGCTGGCGGCGATGGTGACCAAGGAAGCGAAGTTGGGGCTGGTGATGCACGAGCTGCGGCGCTCGGCCCGCGAAGTTTACAAGGTGCTGGTCAGAACGGCCGAAGAAGAAAATGTGCGGTAAATCAAACGCCCGATCGAATCGATCGGGCGTTTTCATTTCAGCGCTGCGCGGCCACGTAGTGCAGCACGGCGCGCGCCAGCAGCGTGTCGGCCTGGGCGCGATGGGCATTGGGCAGATCCAGCCCGCACTGTGCGCGCGCCTCGTCCAGGCTGTACCAGCGATAGTTCCCCGCCCGTGAATTCCAATCCCCCCGAAACTGCGCGTACAACTTCATGATGCAGCAGCTGCTGATCGCCGCCGACCAAGTCAGGCCGTGCGCCCGATGCGACTGTTGCAGCAGGCGCAGATCGTATTCCGCGTTGTAGATGGCGATGCGGCGCGTGGTTAGAAACTGTTCCAACTGCGGCCACAGTTCGGGCCACGTCGGCGCAGTGCTCACCATGGCGTCGGTGATGTGGTGGACGCGCGTCGCGTCCGGCGGAATCTTCACGGTGGGCTTGACGAGCGAGTGAAACGCGATCGAGCCGTCGTGCTCGAGCAGACAGATTTCGACAATCTGATCGCGGTCTTTGAGGCCCGTCGTCTCGGTGTCGAGGTAGATCGGTTTTTTGTTCAGTTCGATCTGCGCCTGGGCGATGGCCGCCCGGCGATCATGTTCACGTCCCATCGTTCCTCCCGCGGTAGGGGTGTGGCTTGCCCTCACCCTACGAACCCGTCCCGCCGTAATGCTTCAACCCAAAGAGCCATACGCGATAACTGATGACGGCCAGCCCGCCCGCGATCAACGGGGCCAGCCAGGCCAGCGCGCCCGCCTCGCGCCCCAGCAGATAGCTCGCCGGATAGAATGAGGCAAAGCCGTACGGAATCAACACGGTCATGATCAGGCCAATGGCGCGCGGATAAATCGTCAACGGGAAGCGCGCAAATTCGTGCGTGTTGAAAATGACCTGCGTCACCGGGATCGATTGCACGATCCAGAAGGCGCTGGTGGCCGTGATGAGATTCAGCGCGATGAAAATCACGCCGCCGCTGATCACGGCAATGACAAGATAGGCGATATTCAACGGCGTCCACACGAGGCCCAGCCGATGGGCGGAGAAGATGACCAGCGCCGCGCCCACCAGAAAGTTGCCGATGCCATCGTGACAGAAGCGATCGGCCAGCAGGTGGAACAGCGGATTGATCGGGCGCACCAGGAACCGATCGAACCCGCCCGGACGGATGTAGCCCCAGCCGATGATCCACAGGTTATCGGCGAACATGTGATTGATCGATTTGGCCAGCGTCAGCAGACCGTAGATCAACAGGATTTCGTCCAGCGTCCAGCCGTTGATGTTCGGCACCTGGCTCACGATCACCCAGATGCCCAGCAGCCCGGCGGCCTGCAAGAAGATGGTGGAGCTCATCCCGATGAAGAAGTTCATCCGGTACTCCATCAAAATCTTGAAGCGCTGGATCAAGAAATACCAGTAGAGTGAAGTGTAACGTCTTAGCATAGTTCAACCCACACGACCGCTAATCAACGCGAATGAATTCTTTCGCGGAGATTGGCGTGAATTCGCGGTAGACGTCCGCACTCCGCATTCGCCGTTCTGCATTGCTCAGCCGCCCTGCACGGTGATCTGGCGCACGGAACGGCGGAACACCAGCCGCGAGATCACGGCCAACCCGATGAGCCACGCGCTCTGCGTCAACCACGCTTGCGGCGCTTCACTGATGGGCGTGACGCCGCTGAGAAACGACACCGGCACATAGATCGACTGCGCGAACGGCAGCGCGTGGGCAATGGCCTGCAGCCACGGCGGCATCATCGGCAGCGGCACGATGGCCCCGCTGAAGAACGTGACCACGGCCACCCGCACCACGCTCAGGCCCCACGTCTCGGTGCTGTAAAACGCCAGGCACGAGAAAATCCAGTCGAAGAAGAACATCACCGCGTGACCCAGCGCCAGCGAGATCAGAAAGACCAGCCATGTGGCTGCATCACGCGGCAGCTGCACCTGAAAAAAGATCACGGCGATGATCAGCAGCGGCGTCTTGAGCAGCAGGTTCAACGCCAGGCTGCCCGCCGCATCCACGTAGAAGCGCGCCTGGAAATCCATCGGCCGCAGCAGATCGATCGCCACCTGGCCTTCGCGGATCATCCAGCCGAAGTTGAAGATCAGGTTGTTGTCGATGAGCGGCATCAAGAGCTGCGCGATCATCACGTAGTTGATGGTCTGCTGGAAGGTCAGGCCGCCCAGCGCGCCGCCGCTGGCATACACCGCCTGCCAGAAAAAGTACAGCACCACCATTGCCATGATCTGCAGGACGAACTCCGCCCACACCCAGGCGCGATACGCCGCGTAAAATTTGGGCACGGCGGCCAGCACCGCGCCGTAAACGTGGAAGAGGTGACGCAGACGGTTCATGCGGATTCGATATGCAGCGCGCCGTTATAAATCTGCTTGACGATCGACGCCAGATCAGGCTCGGCCAGCGAGAAGTCCGCCACTTCCAGTTGATTCATGATCGCGGCGGCGACGTGGCTGGCGGATGTAACCGTGCGATCGAAGCGCAGCGTCAACCGCTGCTGCTCCTGGCCGACGATCTCTGCGCCCGGCGGCAGTTCCACCGCCCCGATCGGATTCACCGTCTCCAGCGTGATCTCGCGGAATTTGCCAAAGCGATCTTTGATCAAGCTCAGCGGCCCATCGTAGATGATACGGCCGGCATCGATCATGATCACGCGCTGGCAGACTTCTTCGATGTCGCCCAGATCGTGCGTGGTGAGAATCACCGTCACGTTGCGCTGGCGGTTCTGCTCTTTGATGAACTCGCGGATGCGCTCTTTCACGATCAGATCGAGGCCGATGGTCGGCTCGTCGAGGTAGACCACCAGCGGATCGTGGATCAGCGTGGCGGCCAGCTCGGCGCGCATCTTCTGCCCCAGCGACAGGCTGCGGATGGGCGTGCCGAACAGCGCCTTCAATTCCAGGGTTTCGGCAAACTCGTCCAGGCGGCGCTTGAATTGATCCGGCGGAATCTCGTAGATGCGCTGGATGAAGTTCAGCGACTCGATCAACGGCAGGTCCCACCACAACTGCGAGCGCTGCCCGAACACCACGCCGATGTCGCGCGCATTGGCCACCCGCTGGTGATAGGGATCCCGATCGAGCACGCGCACCGCGCCGCCGCTGGGCGCCAGGATGCCCGTCAACATTTTGATCGTCGTGGACTTGCCCGCGCCGTTGACGCCGATGTAGCCGACGAGCTCGCCCGGCTCGATCGCGAAGGTAATCTGATCGACGGCGAGAATGTCTTTGTAGCGCGGCCGGAAGAGCGCCTTGAACGAACCGGCGATGCCGGGATCTTTCTCGACGATGCGATAGATTTTGCTGAGGTCTTGAACCTGGATGATGGACATGGCCCGGGTAGCTCTGGAAAGTAGGGAAACAAAGCCGATTATACGTCAGGAGTATAATTCACGCCGGAGAACAGCTCATGCCCACCGACTTTCAACTGGGCGACATCGTGCGCCTGCGCAAGCCGCATCCCTGCGGCGGCGCCGACTGGGAGATCGTGCGCCTCGGCGCTGACATCGGCCTGAAGTGCCAGACCTGCCAGCATCGCGTGCTGCTCACCCGCCGCGAACTGGAAAAGCGGCTCAAGACAATTGTGCAACGCGCGCAGTCGTAGACACCGGGCCGCCGGCGCGCGGCAGAGCCGATCGGGCGGGGAGAAAACCGGTTTCTGACCTCTCATGCTATAATCCGCGCGCGGGAACCCGGAGCGGAGCCACGAGATGCCTGAACCGATCAACGACGATCCACTGACAGCGCTGAGCGCCATGCGGCGGGCGCTGTCGTTGTCGTCCTTCCCGATCGGAATTCTGACGCTGGGCATCCCCTTTTACGGCGCTGGCCCGCTTCATCTGGACGCCGTGCAAATCGGCGTCCTCGTCAGCATTTACGCCCTGATGATGCTGATCATGCGGCCTATCGTCGGCCCGGCCATGGATCGCTACGGGCGGCGGCGTTTCTTCCTTGCGGGCTTGACGCTGCAAATCTTCTCCAATGTGTTCTTTGCCATTGGCAGTTCTTACGACTGGCTGTTCTGGGGGCGGTTGACGCAGGGTGTGGCCGCCGGTCTGTTGTGGCTCAGCGCCTACGCCATTACCGCTGACCTGGCGGCGAAGCGTCATGCGGGCAACATGTTCGGCTCGGTGGAGGAGATGCTGGCGCGCGGCGGCCTGTACGGTGCGCTGCTGGGCGCGCCGCTCTTGCTTCTGACCAACTTCGCCCAGTGGGCGTGGACGATCATGTTTGCCATCTACGCGGTGCTGAACGTCGTGGGGTTATGGATCGCTTATCAGCGCGTGCCGGAGACGTGGCAAAAACCCGATCGTGTAGCACCCGTCCTCACGCCCGTGATACAACGCTCGAAAATCCGACAGTTCATCCATGCTGTGCCGCAGCAGCTCTGGATACTGGCCGCGATTGTGGTGTGCACCTCGACGGCCAAGTCCGGTCTGGAACCCGTCTTGATCCAGTATGTGCAGAAAACGATTACGCCGGATGCTGCGCTGGTGGCCCTGGCGTACATCCCCTCGGCCCTCGTCTTTGCGTTTCTGCAATCGCGTTTGGGCAAGCTCTCCGATCGGGTTGGCCGCCGCCCGCCCGTTGCCATCGGGCTATTCATCAGCGGCGTGTCCAGCTTCTTCGTGCCCATTCTGGGCAGCCTAAAAAATCTCATCGGCGCCTTCGTGCTGCTGCCGCTGTCGGCCTTCTGGACCGCCGAGGCCGTAGGGTTCAGCGCGGCCACGCCGGCCGAGCAAGCCCTGGTGGCCGACCTCTCCACCGAGAAGACGCGCGGCCGATCGTTTGGGGTGTACACGACCGCGTTGAGCATCGGGCAAGTGGTGGGGCCAACGCTGGGCGGCTTTCTCTACCGTGACATCTCGCCGAACGCGCCGTTCTACTTCAACACCATCGTGCTGTGGGCGGGCGCCGGCATCATGATGTGGTTCATTAAAGAGCCGCGCCGCCACGTCGCCGTCGCCACCGTCGAAACGCTGCCGCACGAGCCGCCCGCCCAGTGGCCCAGCGGCGGCGGCTAGTAGCCGGCGGCAGATAGCGACACTCACACGTCTCTCGCACCGCACCCCTCCCGCGAGAAGAGATTGATGGATCCATCCATGACCGATCAACCTGTCAGACTGCTGTTTCTATTTGCCGATGTGGGCGGTGGGCATCGCGCGCCGGCGCAGGCCGTGCGTGAAGCGCTGCGCCGCACCGTGGGCAGCGCGGCGCGCGTCGAGTTGATCGACATGCTGGCCGACTACGCGCCGTGGCCGTACAATCGCGGCCAGGAAACGTACACCAAAACCGTCAGGTTTGCGCGGCCCTTCGAGCAGCTCATCTACCACGGCTTGAACGGCCGCCGCCGGATGCGCCTCGGCGCCAGTGTCATGTGGCGGCCCATGCGCCGCGCCACGCGCGAACTGCTGGCCGATCATCCTGCCGATCTGGTGGTGACGTTTCACCCCACGTACAGCTATCCGCTGACCTGGCTGAAGATTCCCTGCGCCTTCGTCTTCACCGATCTGATCACCAACCACGCGTTGTGGTGCGCCCCCGGCGCCGAGCGCTACATCGTACCCACCGAGCTGGCGCGCACCGGCGCCATCAATCACGGCATGCCCGCCGACCGTGTCAGCGTGACCGGCCTGCCCGTGCATCCGCGCTTTCTTGATCCGATTCCGCCGCGCGATCAATTGTGCCAGAAACTGGGGATGGATTGCCGCAAGCCCATCATCCTGCTGGCGGGCGGCGGCGAAGGGCTGGGCCGCGTCTATGACATTGCGTATGCCGTGGGGCAAGCCGACCTTGACGCGCAGCTGGTCATCATCACCGGGCGCAATCAAAAACTGCGCGAGCAGCTGGAAGATGTGGAATGGACGATGGACACGAAGATTCTGGGCTTCACCAGGGATATGCCTGACTGGATGGCGGTGTCCAGTGTGCTGATCACCAAGTCAGGCTCGAACACGCTGGCCGAAGCCCTGGTGCGCGGCCTGCCCATGATCTTGTTCGAGCGCGTGGGCGGGCAGGAGCAGCGCAACCCGGATTACATCGAATATTCCGGCGCCGGCGCGTACTGCCCCAAGCCCGCCAAGGTCGTCAACACCCTGCGTGAATGGCTGTCGAACCCGGAACAACTCAAAGCGCTGTCGGACAACGCGCGCCAGATCTCCAAACCGCAGGCCGCCTTTGATGTCGCCAGGATCGTGTACGATCTGGCGGTGGAGTTGAAACAGAGGAAAGCATGATCACGATTGAGTTTGCCCGCACCCTCTATCCTGTTGATGCCGACTCGGCGCACGATTTCGATCACGTCCTGCGGGTGGTACACCTGGCCGATCGGATTGCGCAGGCCGAGGGAGCCGATCGGGACGTGGTACACGCCGCCGCCTTGCTGCACGACAGCGGGCTGGACGAAGGCCGCGCGGGACATGAGACTTCGGCGGCCAGGCGCGCCACGGAGATTCTGCGCGAACAAGGTTACGACGAATCATTCTGCCAGGCCGTCGCCCACGCCATTGAATCACATCGCTTCCGATCCGGCCCCACGCCGCAGACGCTGGAAGCCCAGGTGCTGTTCGATGCCGACAAGCTGGACGCCATCGGCGCGATCGGTGTGGCGCGCGCGTTTGCCTTTGGCGCGCATCGCGGGCAGAAGCTGTGGGGCGTCGTCCCGCCCGATTACGCCGATCAGCCCGCCGACGCTGATCCGCGCCAGCATACCGCCGTGCACGAGTTTCACGTCAAGCTGAGCAAGATCAAAGATCGCCTGTTCACCGCCACCGGAAAACAGATTGCCGCCGAGCGGCACGCCTTCATGGTCTCGTTCTATGAGCAGCTCGATCGAGAAGTCACAGGCTCGGCCTAAAGCACGGACGGCGTCTCACTGTCCGCGGGGGGAGCCGTGATGACCGCGCAGCCACCGCGCCGCATCAATTTCCTCAAAATCATCTACGCCCTGGCCGGCCTGTTTCTGTTCATCCTGGCTCTGCAGTTGATGAAGGCCGGCGCGCGCGGCCTCGCTCCCGTACTGAAAGAAACAGCGTTGTTGCAGACGCCGGTGCAGGCCCTGGGGCTGGGCTGGCTGGGCGCCTACTTTGTCTTGAGCGGGTCGCCCGTGGCAGCCGCGGCGCTGGGCCTGTTCAACGGCGGCGCCCTCGACGCCCATCAGACCTTCATGATGATCAACGGCTCGCGCATGGGAGCGTCCTTCATCGTGCTGTTTGTGGGGTTTCTCTACATGGTACGCGGCCACGAATCCAAGCGCAGCCTCAGCATGGGCCTGTTAGCCATGCTCACCACGTGGACGACCTACGTGCCCGTCATGCTGTTGGGCAGTTACTTCCTGATCAACGGCACGTTCGACGCGCTCCAATTTTCTGCATCCGCCGAGTTGGCCTCGTTCCTCGACGCGATCTTCGATCCCATCGTGGCCTGGATCTCCGGCTGGGCGCCCGGGCTGCTGGTGTTCGTCGTCGGCGTCGTGACGATCCTGCTGGCCTTCAACCTGATCGATCGCGCCCTGCCCGAACTCAAGCTGAGCGCCAGTGAATTTGGCGAAGCGCCCAACTTGCTGTTCCGCCCCGGCGTCATGTTCCTGATCGGCGGCGCGATCACGGTGGTCTCCATGTCGGTCTCGGTCTCGATCAGCCTGCTGGTGCCGCTCTCGGCGCGCGGCTACATCCGGCGCGAGAATGTCATCCCCTACATCATGGGCGCCAACATCACCACCTTCTTCGATACACTGGTCGCGGCGTTGTTCATGGACCATCCCGCGTCGCTTACGATCGTACTGGTGGAGATGCTCAGCGTGACGATCGTGTCACTGGTGATCATGAGCCTCATTTATCGGCCTTACGAACGACACATTCTCAATCTGGCCAATCGCATCACGGCCACGCGGCGCGGCTTCAGCCTGTTCATGATCGTGCTGGTGGGCGCGCCCATCGTGCTGCTGCTGGTGCCGCGCTTACTGATGACGAGGTAAATCCATGAAAATACTGCTGTGCACAGACGGTTCGGCGGACGCTGCCCGCGCGGCGCAGTTTAGCCTGCTGGTGGCGCGCCACGGCGACATCATCCGTCTGCTGGGCGTCGTGGAAGACCAGGCCGAGCAAGCGATCCGCCGCGCGCTGGACACGCTGGGGGCGGAGCTGCAAGCGATCGGTGTGGAGTGCGAAACGCGGTTGCGGCGCGGCCAGGCCGCCGAGCAAATCCTCAACGAGGCCGCCGCGTGGCAGGCCGATCTGATCGTCGTTGGACATCCAGGGAAACGCGGCTTGACGCGCTTCAGCCTGGGCGGCACGACCACGCGCATTGTGCAGTCTGCGCCCTGCAGTGTGCTGCTGGTCAAACAAGCGCGGCCCGCTCTGCGCAAGGTGCTGGCCTGCACCGGCGGCGGGCGGCCCGGCCTGCGCGATGTCGAAGTGGCCGGGCAGCTGGCCGCGCAGACCGGCGCCGCAGTGACGGTGCTGCACGTCATGTCGCAAGTGGCGCTGACCGAAAAAGGTTACCGGCCCGAACTTGAAGCGCCAGCCACCGATCTGATCGGACAACGCACGCGCGAAGGTGAGCACCTGGAAACGGCGCTGAATACGCTGCAAGTCCTGGGGGTGCGCTGCACGGCCAAGGTGCGGCACGGCCTGGTCGTTGACGAGATCGCCGCCGAAGCCCGCGACGGTGACTACGATTTGCTGGTCATCGGCGCGAATGCGGCGCGCGGCCTGGCGCGCTGGCTGCTGGACGACGTGACCGCGCACGTTCTGGAAGAAGCCCAGCTGCCCGTGCTGGTGGCGCGCGGCAATCTCTAATTATTTTCTGACACGCCGCTTGCGATCATCTAACACGCGCGGACTATATTCAAAGCGTACAATCCCATTTGAGGAGGTGTCGTATGTCAAATGAAGTTGTGCGTTGGGAACCGTTCAGTGAGATGGTCAGCTTGCGGGATGCGGTGAATCGCCTGTTCGAGGATTCGTTCATCCGGCCGGGCGCGTGGCCGCTGCCGTTCGACGGCGGCAGTTTCAGCGTCCCCGCCGACGTGATCGAAACCAAGGACAACATCATCGTCAAATTGTCGGCGCCGGGCGTGAAGCCGGAAGACATCGAAGTCTCGGTCGTCGGCGATACGCTCGCCATCAAGGGCGAACTGAAGAGCGAAGAGCAGTTCGAAGAAGGCAGCTACCTTCGCAAAGAGCGCCGCTTCGGCGCGTTCCAGCGAACATTCTCGCTGCCCGCCAGCGTGGCTTCCGACAAGGCCAAGGCCGAGTTCGAACACGGCGTGCTGACGCTGACACTGCCCAAGGCCGAAGAGGCCAAACCCAAGTCGATCAAAGTGATCACGAAGAAATAAGTTGACCATCCCGGAACCGGGCTTCAGGCTGAAGCCCGGTTTCTGTTTGCCGCCATTTGACATACCGCGCTGCCTTTCGCGCTCCCCCGCTGTAACCGCAACACATAGCACCCTGTTTCGATGACATCCGCCACTTGGCTTTAGCCCTCATTTGAGCGATGTTTAGGATGGCTACTCCGATCAGGCCGGCTCGGCCCAGCCCGCCCGATCGAGCCACGCGCCCCGACGAAGATTCGGCCACCTAGCCCATGCCTATAAGGAGGAATCCATGCTCAAAGAGGCTCCTGTCGTTTCCACGGAAGAACTGCTGGCCAAGGCCAGGCAGCCGGCCGCGGATGCGCTGCGCCTGCACCCGTTTTATCACGGCAAAGTGCAGACCGCGCTGCGCTGCCGCGTGCGCGACTTCAACGACTTCGCCATCTGGTACACGCCGGGCGTGGCCGCGCCCTGCAAAGCGATTCAAGCTAATCCCGAATTAGTGTACGAGCACACCCACAAATGGAACACGGTCGCCATCGTATCCGACGGCACGCGCGTGCTGGGCCTGGGCGACATCGGCCCCAAAGCGGGTCTGCCGGTGATGGAAGGCAAAGCGCTGTTGTACAAGTATCTGGGCGGCGTGGACGGCTGGCCCATCATGCTGGACACCAAAGACCCGGACAAGATCATCGATACGGTGCTGACCATTCAGCCGGGGCTGGGCGGCGTGAATCTGGAAGACATCTCGCAGCCCAAATGCTTCCGCATTCTGGACACACTGCGTGAGCGCGCCGAGATTCCGATCTGGCACGATGACCAGCAGGGCACGGCCCTGGTCACGCTGGCCGGCTTGATTAACGCGCTCAAGCTTGTCGGCAAGAAAATCTCGGAAGCGAGTATCACCTTCGTGGGCTGCGGCGCATCGAACGTGGCCTGTTCGCGTTTGATCTTTGCGTCCGGCGCGACGCCCGCGTTGTGCCGCATGGTGGACAGCAAAGGCATCCTCAACAAACAGCGCGCCGATATCGAGAAGCGCAAGGCTGAATACGTGGACAAGTGGCGGCTGTGCCAGATCACCAACGCGGAGCAGCGCGCAGGCGGCATCGCAGAGGCGCTGGCGGGGGCCGATGTGGTGATTGCGTTGTCGACGCCGGGGCCGAATACGCTGCAAGCCGATTGGATCCGCGCAATGGCGAAGGACGCCATCGTGTTTGCCTGCGCAAATCCGATCCCGGAAATCTGGCCGTGGGAGGCGAAAGCCGCCGGAGCCGCGGTCGTCGCCACCGGCCGATCGGATTTCCCGAACCAGGTCAACAACTCGCTGGGCTTCCCCGGCCTGTTCCGCGGCACGCTCGACGTACGGGCCAAGACCATCACCGACGAGATGTGCATGGCAGCCTCGCACGCCCTGGCCGACATGGCGGCAGAGAAGGGGCTGAATCCCGATTACCTCCTGCCGACGATGGACGAATGGGACGTCTTCCCGCGCGAGGCGGCGGCGGTGGCCGTGAAGGCCGTGGAACAAGGCATCGCGGGCATTCAGACCACCTATGACGAAGAGTATCACCACGCCGCGGCCATCATCAAGAATGCGCGCGACATGACGCAGCTGTTGATGGACGAAGGCCTGATCGAAATGACCGACTGAACAATGATCAATTAACAATGAACAATAGGAGATGACCATGTACGATCTCATCATCATCGGCGGCGGGCCGGCCGGATTGACGGCGGCAGTGTACGCGATTCGCAAACGGCTGAACGTATTGTTGATCAGCAAAGATCTGGGCGGCAAGACCAACTTCCGGCTGCAGCTGCCGGAGGTGGAGAAGCACTTAGTGATCAATGGCGAAGAGACGGTCAACCGTTTCGTCAACGAGATCCGCTATCTGGACTTTGCGCGCAACATCGACAAGGTGGAGCGCGTGGAGGAAATGCCGGGCGGCTATCGCGTCTTCACGCGCGGCGGCAAAGAGCACGAAAACCCGCAGACTGCTTACGAGACGCGCGCCATCATCCTAGCCACCGGCACGCGCGGACGCTTTCTGGATGTGCCGGGCGAGAAGAATTATCTGATGCGCGGCCTGTGCTTCAGTGCGATGAGCTACGCGCCGTTGTTCATCGAGAAGACCACCATCGTGGTGGGCGACGATGAGCTGGCGCTGCGCGCGGCCATGGAACTCTCGCTCATCGCCAAGCACGTCACCCTCATTGCGCCCACGCACGGCAAACTGGACAACGTGTACGGTCAGCGCCTGCGCAAAGCCGAGAACGTGCTGATTCTGGAAGGCTACACGGCCAAAGAGGTGAAGGGCGATGTGTACGCGCGCAGCTTGATCGTAGGCCGTAACGGCGACACGCGCGAACTGCACGCCGACGCCATCTTCGTGGAACTGGGCCTGAAGCCCAATTCGGAAATGGTGCAGGGCCTGGTGGAGATGGAGGCCGACGGGCGCATCAAGATCGACGCGCAAAACCGCACCTCCAAGCCCGGCATCTTTGCAGCGGGTGATGTGACCAACGTCTATGCCGAGCAGGTGCTCATCGCCATCGGCGAGGGGGCCAAGGCTGCACTGTCTGCTTACGACTATCTGCTGACCTTGCCCATTGCCGAACCCGCCATCGCCAACGTGTGGCGCTAAGCTGAGATAGCGAGACGGCGCGAAGGAGAGAAGGAGAGATAACCCATCTCTCCTTCTCTCTGTCTCTCCATCACTCATTCCTTCCATAACATCACTGCAAAGGAATCTGCATGTTCACCACCCTGGAAGAAGTTCAAAAGTACATCCGTGATCATCACTTCAAGATGGTCGATTTGAAGTTCAGCGATCTGCATGGCCGCTGGCACCACGTCACCATTCCGGCGCGCGAGTTCAACGCCCAACTGCTGCGTGACGGCGTGGGGTTCGACGGCTCGGCGGTGGGGTTGAAGTCCGTCAAGGCCGGCGACATGGTGCTGCTGCCCGATCTGACCACCGCCTTTCGCGATCCGTTTTGGGATGCGCCGACGTTGAGCTTTATCTGCTCGGCCTACGAAGCCGATACCAAGCTGCCCTTCGCGCGCGATCCGCGTAACATCGCCCAACGCGCCGAAGAGTACCTGCGCGAAATCGGCGTGGCCGACGAAAGCCGCTGGGGACCGGAGTACGAGTTCTACATCTTTGACAATGTGGCGTTTGAGAACGGCGTCAATACGGCCACCTATCGCGTGGACAGCCGCGAAGCCGACTGGCACAGCGCGGCGGGCGGTCACGGCCATCTCATTCCCATGCACGGCGGCTACCATGCCATTCCGCCCAAGGATCAACTCTACAACCTGCGCAGCGAAATGTCGCTGGTGCTGGAAGAGATGGGCGTGGAGGTGAAGTATCACCACCACGAGGTGGGCGGCCCCGGCCAGAGCGAGATCGAAACGCCGATGATGGGCCTGCTCCGCTCGGGCGATGCCACCCAGATGATCAAATACGCCACCAAGATGGTGGCCCACCGCCACAATCAGACGGTGACGTTCATGCCCAAACCCCTGTATGGCGAAGCGGGCAACGGCATGCACTTCCATCAACATCTGTTCAAGCAGCAGCGCAACGTTTTCTACGACGAGAACGGTTACGGACATTTGAGCCAGACGGCGTTGTACTACATCGGCGGGTTGCTGCAGCACGGCGCGGCGGTGCTGGCCTTCACCAACCCCTCGACCAACTCCTATCGACGCCTGGTGCCGGGCTTTGAAGCGCCGGTCAACGCCTTCTTCTCGCTGGGCAATCGCAGCGCGGCGATTCGCGTACCCAAGTACGCCGATCAACCCGACACCGCGCGCTTTGAATTCCGCCCGCCCGATGCGACCTGCAACATCTATCTGGCGCTGGCCGTGCAATTGATGGCCGGCCTGGACGGCATTCGCCGCCAACTCGATCCGCGCGCACTCGGCTTTGGCCCGATCGATCAGAACATCTTCGCCTGGAGCGACGAGCAGCGCAAGGCCATCAAGCCGCTGCCCTCTTCGCTGTTTGAGGCGCTGCGCGCCCTGGAGCACGATTACGAATTTCTGCTGCAAGGCGAAGTCTTTGACGAAGGGCAGATCATGGAATGGATCAAAGTGAAGCTGGACGAATATTACGGCGTGCGGAACCGCCCCCACCCGATTGAGATTGCCATGTATTTTGATGCGTGAGGGTACTGCCTGACGCCTGATCACACGCCCGGCTCACACGACGCCGGGCGTTTTGCGTGTTAGCTCACAGTCAATGGCTTACGGCAAACGGCGTGACCCGATAGGGTGTGGGTGTGACGGTGGGCGGCGCGAGCGTATTAGTCGCCGTGGGCGGCGCGGGCGTGGCCGTGGGTGTCCGAGTGGGTGAACGCGGTTCACTGGGCCGCACTGTGCTGGTGGGTGTATCCGTCGGAGTGGCGCTGAGGGTGGGCGTTGGCGTGCGTGTCGCGGTGGGGCGGCGGCGCGTCGCTGTTGGTGTGGGCGTCCGGGTTGGTGTAATCGAAGCCGTGGCCGTGGCCGTGGCCGTGGCGCTGGGCGTGAAAGTGGCGGTGCTGGTCGCCGTAGAGGTCGATGTCGGGGCGGCTGTGGCGGTGCCGGTCGGCGGTACGGTTGTGGCTGTGCGCGTGGCCGTGCTGGTTGCGGTGGGTGTCGGCGTCGCAAACAGCCCCGGTCCCGCCAGCGCATACGCGCCGACGCACGTCAACAGCATGATCAGCAGGCCCAGCACCGCAGCGGCGCGGCGCCGCCGTCTTTGCCGACGCTGTGCCGCCCGCAGCTCGGCGGCCGACAAGCGGCTGGTATCCGTCGGGCCGGTTGTTGGCCGCAGATGCGCCGCCTTCAAGGCCGCCCGCATATCGGCGGCACTGGCAAACCGCCTGGCGATGGGCACTTCCATGGCGCGCAAGATGATGCGCTCCACGTCCGGCGAGATGCCGGGCTTGATCTCGCGAAGGGTGCGGAACGCGCCGGGATTGGACACTCGCCGGGTGACGGTGGCCGGCGGCTCGCCAGTCAGCAGGTGATACAGCGTCGCCCCCAGCGCATACAGATCGGAGCGCGGTTCGGTGTGACCGAGTTCGGCATCGTACTGCTCGGGCGGCGCATACTGCGGCGTGCCCAGCCCGCGCACGGCTGTCGCCGTTTTGGGGCTGCCCGAATCGAAGACCTTCACCAGCCCAAAATCGACGAGGAAGATCTGGCCTTCCGGGGTAACGCGCACGTTGGCCGGTTTGACGTCGCGATGCACCAGCCCGTGCCGGTGAATGTACTCCAGGGCCGACAACAGCTGATCGGCCCAGGCAAGAACGGTCGGTTCATCCAGACCGCCGGGATGCAGAGTCATGATCTCGTCGAGGGATTGCCCCTCGATGTAGTCCATGACCAGAAACTCCTGATCGCTGAACGTGAAGTAATCGGTGACGCGTGGCAGGCAGGGGTGGCGCAGTGTGGCCAGAATTTTCGCCTCGCGCTCGAACTGTGCGCGGGTCTGCGCGATGATATGCTCGCTGGCCTCCGGGGAATAGCGCAGCCGCTTCAGCGCAACGCGGCGCTGGAACACCAGGTCCTCGGCGTCATACACCGCGCCCATAGTGCCCTGCCCGACCAGCAGGATCAAGCGATATCGATTGGCGAGGATCTGATCAGAATTTAACACGGCGTCGTTGGCAGGTCGGCTCAAGCCGCGCGCGCGATGAGGCGGAGGCGGCTCCGCGCAGGATACAAGAGGGCGCAGTCATCGCTGCGCCCTGAACGCGGCCCACAGCACACCCGCGATCGACCTTTCACTGGGCGGCGGCGCGCTGCGCCGCAAGGCGATCGATCTGCTGCTCCAGCTCAGTCACTTGTTGCAGCAGCAGCTCGAAGTCGTGGTGGGTGGGCAGCCCCAGCCGGGACAACTCGTGGTGCGTTTCCTGACTGACGAGCGGTGTCGCCGGCCGCGGGGTCACTTCCGGCGGCGCGGCCCGGCGGCGTTCAGCCTCGCTCTGCGCGCGCGCCAGCATGGTAGTGCCCCGCTGCACACTCCGCTCCAACAGCGCCGGGATTTCGTCGGCCAGCAAACTCAGCAGTCCGATGCAGGCCAGCACGAAGTTGCGGGGAGAGCCAATCGGGTTGTAGTTGGCCGCCGATCGATCGGCGGGCGGCGGCGTCACGTCGCTCATGCTGCCTCCTCATGCACGCTGTGCGTTTCGTCAGTGAACTCTCTGCCAGAAACCGGGAAGTTCAAGGCTGATTGTATCACGAGTGGGCCGCGCCCGACGACGCTACGCCGGCGCAGCCACCACAATCAACTTGTCGCTGCCCGGCCCAACCGGATCGAGATCATACGATCCATATTCGTCCTTCACGTCGAAGCCGCCGGCTTTCAAGAGCAGGCGCAGTTCGTGCCGGAAAATGAAGCGATACGTCGTGGACAGGCTGGCGCGCCGCACCGCACCGTGGCGATCAGTCCGATCGATGAAGTAGGTGATCTCTTGCAGTTGATTGTTCCAATCGGTGGTGCGTGACAACATCAAGACAGCGGTCTGCCCTGTTTCTCGATCGATCACGCTGCGCTGCACGATCAAGCGGCCATCATCGGCGGCGTGCGCCGGATCGGGATTGAAGCAGTCGAGCACGAGCAGGCCGCCGGGGCGCAGGTGTTTCCGGCAGCAGGCCAGGGTTGCCAGTTGGTCGTCGAGCGTGAGGTTGTGCAGGAAGGTGTTGAGCGGCGCGATGATCAGCCCGAAGTGCTGATCGATCTGGAAGCGGCGCATGTCCCCGGCCACAAACTGCACCCGATCGGTCCACTGCGCCCGATCGGCCTTGCGCTGCGCCACAGATCGCATCGCCTCCGATAGTTCCAGCCCGACGACGGTGTGCCCCTCTTCCGCCAAAGCCAATGCCACGCGGCCAGTGCCTGAGCCAACTTCGAGGAGTGGTCCGCCAGTGCGCGCCGCAAAGCCGCGATACATTTCCAGATCGTCTTCAAAATCGTCATAGAACAGATCGTACAGTTCGGCAAAGGGGGTGTAGTCGTTCATGGCGCGAAGTGTAGCATGACGGCGAACAATGAGCAATGAGCAATGGGTGGACTTGGCGCGCGCGGTGGATAGGGTTACAATCTCGGAGCAACAGCTGAACATCGGCCCCGCCCTGTGCGGGGCTAACGTAAACGGATTACGCATTACTCATTACTCGTTACGGAGGCCACCCATGTCCCGTATCATTCGCGCCCCACGCGGCACGCAAATTTCGTGCAAAGGCTGGCAGCAGGAGGCCGCCCTGCGCATGTTGATGAACAATCTCGATCCCGATGTGGCCGAGCAGCCCGACGAGCTGATCGTGTACGGCGGGCGCGGGCGCGCCGCGCGCTCGTGGGAGGCGTTCGATGCCATCGTCGCCACACTGCAGGAATTGGAAGACGACGAGACGCTGCTGGTCCAATCGGGTAAGCCGGTGGCCGTATTCAAGACGCACCGCGATGCGCCGCGTGTGCTGATCGCCAACAGCAACATCGTGCCGCACTGGGCCACGCAGGAACAGTTCGACAAATACGAGCGTGAAGGGCTGATGATCTACGGACAGATGACGGCGGGCTCGTGGATTTACATCGGCACGCAGGGGATTCTGCAAGGCACGTATGAAACGCTGGCGTCGTTGGCCGCGCAGCAGGGCTGGTCATCGCTGAAGGGAAAATTCGTGTTGACAGCGGGACTGGGCGGCATGGGCGGTGCGCAGCCGCTGGCGATCACCATGAACGAAGGCGTGGGCCTCGTCGTGGAGGTCGATCCGGCGCGGGCGAAGCGCCGCCTGGAAACGCGCTACGTTGACGTGATCGTCGATACGCTGGAAGAAGCGATGACGCTGGTGGAAGAAGCGCAGAACGACGGGAAGCCGTTGTCGATCGGGTTGATTGCCAACGCCGCCGATGTTTTTCCCGAACTGGCGCAGCGCGGCGTTACGCCGGACGTGGTGACCGATCAAACGCCGGCGCACGATCCGTTGTATTACATTCCGCACGGCATGCCGCTGGAAGATGCGGTGGCGCTGCGCTCGTTGAATCCTGAAGAGTTCACCAGGCGAGCGATGGAGTCGATGGCGCGGCACGTGCAGGCGATGCTGGACTTTCAGAAGCGTGGCTCGATCGTGTTTGACTACGGCAACAACTTGCGCCAGCGCGCGTATGATGCCGGCGTGAAGGATGCCTTCAACTATCCGGGCTTTGTGCCCGCCTTCATCCGGCCGTTGTTCTGTGAGGGCAAAGGCCCGTTCCGCTGGGTGGCCCTGAGCGGCGCTGAGAAAGATTTGTTCCGCACCGACGAAGCCATTCTGGAATTGTTCCCGGAAAACAAAGCGCTGGAACGCTGGATTCGCATGGCGCAGCAGCGTGTGGCCTTTCAAGGTTTGCCAGCGCGCATCTGCTGGCTGGGCTATGGCGAACGCCGCCTGGCCGGGTTAAAGTTCAACGAACTTGTGGCGAAAGGCGAAGTCTCCGCGCCGATCGTGATCGGGCGCGATCACCTCGATGCGGGATCGGTGGCCTCGCCGCGCCGCGAGACGGAGGGCATGCGCGACGGCTCGGACGCCATCAGCGACTGGCCGATCTTGAATGCGTTGATCAACGCCGTGGGCGGCGCCACATGGGTGAGTTTCCATCACGGCGGCGGCGTGGGCATCGGTTACAGCCAGCACGCGGGGCAGGTCATCGTGGCCGATGGCACGCCGGAAGCCGCGCAGCGATTGGAGCGCGTGCTGACGACGGATCCCGGCATGGGTGTGGTGCGGCATGCGGATGCGGGTTATCCAGAAGCGATTGAGTTTGCCAGGAAGATGGGCGTGAAGATTCCGATGACGAAATGAAGGCAATCATGAAACGCAATGGTCTGCTTATGATTTTCGCCAGCGCCCTGGCCGCTTGCGCCGGGGCTGCGGCGCCGCTCGCAACGCCGCCGACAACGCCGCCCCTGCCGACTCAAGCGGGCCGGACGCCAACCGTCGCACCTGATCCTCTGCCGGTTTCGCCCGATATCTTCATTGTCTTTCAACGCGCAGGCGGCTTGCTGGGCGCGTCGGACAAGTGGACGGTCTACCCTTCTGGCCGCATCGTCGGCGGCGACGGCGCCGTGTGGCAGGTTCCGCCGGATCAAATTGCGCCGCTCTTCGCGCTGGTGGAAACGCCCGACTTCCAAGCATTGCACGCAAAGTATATTCCCGCGGGTGCGTGCAACGATTGCTTCACGTACACGCTGACTGTGCACGGCCAGGGCGATCCGCAGACCATTGTCTTTATGGATGGCGCCGCCTGGCCGCCGCCGCTGCGGCAAGCAAGCAGCGTCCTGCAGGAAGCCGTGGCGCGTTGACGGGCGCGGCGCCGCGTAAAAATGACACCGCCCCGGCGAGGTTGCTGACTTTGCCGGGGCGGTGTTCATTGCTCAGTGCTCATTGTTCATTGTACAGCTTCGCTTTCCGCCAGGCGCTTCTCATACTGCGCCTTGTAATACTCCATGTACTCGCCGCTCTTGATCTTGCGCCACCACCATTCGTTGTTTCTGTACCACTGAATCGTGGCGGCCAGTTCCTGCTCGAACGTGGCGCTTTGTTCCCAGCCCAGCGCATGCAGCTTCGACACGTCGAGCGAATAGCGGCGATCGTGTCCGGCCCGATCGGCCACACGGCGCAAGAGCGATTCGGGCTTGTTCATCATGCTCAGCAGCAGCCGGATCACGTCGATGTTGTGCTGCTCGTTCTCGCCGCCCAGGTTGTACACCTCGCCGATCTGGCCGCGCCACAAGACCAGATCGATGCCCGAGCAGTGATCCATCACAAATAACCAATCGCGCACCTGCCTCCCGTCGCCGTAGACCGGCAGCCATTGATCGTCGAGGGCGTTGGTGATGAACAACGGCAGCAGTTTCTCGGGGTATTGATACGGCCCGTAGGTATTCGAGCCGCGCGTGATGGTGGTGGGCACGCCGAACGAGACGTGATAGGCCTGCACCAGCAGATCGCCGCCGGCCTTGCTGGCCGAGTACGGGCTGCGCGGTGCGAGCGGATCGATCTCTTTGGAGGAGCCGACGGGCACATCGCCGTACACTTCGTCGGTCGAGACTTGATGATAGCGCTCGAGTTGGAATTGCTTCGCCGCTTCCAACAAAACATGCGTGCCGTTCACGTCGGTCTTGATGAAGGCATCGGGCGTCAACAGCGATCGATCGACGTGCGACTCCGCCGCGAAGTTTACGATGGTATCGATGTGATAATCGCGGATGGTGGCCTTGACGGCATCGGCATCACAGATGTCGCCCTTTACAAATTCGTAACGCGATTGGAATTGTTCGGCCACATCACGCAGGTTGTCGAGGTTGCCGGCATAGGTCAGCTTGTCAAAGACGACGACGTTCAGATCGGTATGGTTCTGCAGAACATACCGGACGTAATTGGAACCGATGAAGCCGGCCCCACCCGTGATCAGCAAGTTGCGCACAGTCTGTCCTCACTTGTTGTGGATTATCGTGTGGAAAAGCTGTGGACAATCGTGGATAACCGCTTGTCCGCGTGGAGAATCATATCATGATCTGTGGAAAATCAAAAGATATGGCCGCGCTGGTTGAGCGCCGGGCAGGTTAAATGCACAACCTTAAAACATTGAATTCTTTAAGGTTACCCTATTGCCAGCACTGCGCGTCTTTGTTACAATGTTGTTCGATGTCGGGAGAATTTCATATTCGATCCCGACATTTGCTTCCTATAGGGTGCGTCTTAAAACGCTCCCAAACCGCGAGGACGCGGTCGGAGAACGAGTTTTTAAGACAGTCACCAAGCACACCGAGCGCGGGGACTCATCCCTCACAATGCTGGCCTCTCCTCAATTGCCAGCATTTCTTATCGACCAGCCTAGACCCTGCCGCCATGATCGTTCCACTGTAGTAAAGCATTTATCATCTTCATCGGGAGAGAATGGACTTATGAAAGCCGACGAGATCTGGCAGGCTGCACTCGGCGAGCTTCAACTGGAAATGACGCGCGCCACGTTCGAGACGTGGGTCAAGCCGGCTTCGCTGATGTCGTATGAAGATGGCCGCTTTGCGATTGCCGTGCCCAATGCCTATGCGCAGGAATGGCTGCAGAATCGTCTGTTGTCCACCGTCAAACGCGTCCTGACGGGTATCACCGGCCGCAGTGTTGAGGTAAAATTTGTCGTATGGAACAGAGAAGAGATAAAGGAACCGGTGACGCTCTTGAACGGCATTGATCAACCTTCGCGCTCCACGGGCAACGGCTACGCCAACGGCGACTCCAACGGTCGCACCCCGCAGGCCAGCGGCTTGAACCCGCGCTACGTGTTCGATACCTTTGTTGTCGGCAACAGCAATCGGCTGGCGCACGCCGCCTGCCAGGCCGTGGCCGAAAAGCCCGCGATGCAATACAATCCGCTGTTCCTGTACGGCGGCGTCGGGTTGGGCAAGACCCATCTGTTGCACGCCATCGGGCACGTGGCGGCCGCGAATGATCTGCACGTGCTGTACGTTTCATCGGAAGAGTTCACCAACGAGCTCATCAACTCCATTCGCGCCCAGAACACCTCCGCCTTCCGCGACAAATATCGCACCATCGATGTGCTGCTGGTGGACGACATCCAGTTCATCGCTGGCAAAGAATCGACGCAGGAAGAGTTCTTTCACACCTTCAATACGCTGCACGGCAACGGCAAACAGATTGTGATGACCAGTGATCGCCCGCCGAAGGCGCTGATCACACTGGAAGATCGCCTGCGCAGCCGGTTTGAATGGGGTCTCATCGCCGACATTCAAGCGCCAGACCTGGAAACCCGGCTGGCCATCCTGCGCGACAAGGCCGAAAGCCACGGCGCCCCCATTCCCGACAACGTGCTCGACTTCATCGCGCGGCAAGTGCAGAGCAACATCCGTGAATTGGAAGGCGCGCTTAATCGCGTGCTGGCGTATGCGCGCTTGACCGGCAGCCCGCTGACGCCTGAACTGGCCGCCAGCGCCCTGGCCGATTTGATGGCGCGCCCGACAACGGTTACCCTGGATGAACTGGTCATGACCGTGGCCGATTTCTACAGCATCTCGCGCGATGATTTGCTGGGCCGCGGGCGCAACAAAGAACTCGTTCACCCCCGCCAGGTGGTCATGTATCTCGCCCGCGAGGAATTGCAATTGACGCTCCCGCAAATCGGCGAATCACTGGGCGGGCGTGATCACACCACCGTCATGTACGGCGTGGAAAAAATCACCCAGGCCATCGACAGTGACGACAACATTCGCCGTGAAGTACTGGCTATCCGCGAAAGATTGTATAATCGAAGTGGTATGTCGCAGCGCGCCTGAACAAGAGAGAGTTGGCTCAAGACGCGTGTCGCCGTAACACCCGCGGCGACGAGAGGAAAAGGGACCGAGCAGCGTCCCTTTTTCTCTTTTTGCGCCATTTCCGCGCTTTTTCGCGAGGCAGATATGGGGGAACGGCGTCTCAGGGTTGTTCATTTTCATGACGTAACTTGTGGAAAAGTGCGGAATAACTGTGGATAAACTCCTGCTTTTGTGGATAACCCTCCCAACTCAATTTCACCGTCCCCCTATATATGGGGGCACACTTGAGAGGCAGGCCAAGATTTGGCGTGTAAGCGTGTGGAAAACTGCCCCAGAACTGTGGATAAGCCTCCCTTTTTGGGGATAACCTCGCCTGGAAGCAACATAAGGCAAATGTCGATTAGCCATATATGCGGTTGAACCTAAAAGCAACCCCTAAATACGGGACACCAGGAAATGTCGCTTTGCGGCGTGCTGAAAGCACTTGCGCCTCTTCCCAGTTAGTCAACATCTGCTGAGGATAAAATTCTTCGTACGCCTCCCATCTATTGGGATGACGACGCGAACACAGCCTACATGGACGGGTTGACGCCGGTTCATCCACAAATCCACAGCCCCTACGGCTATTACTAAAATAGATCAAACGATCAACACAGAAGAGATCAGATATCCCGATCGCACCCGCGCGCCCAATGAACACACACCCGTACCCCGCTCCGTCCACCATATGATAAAATGTGGCGCATAGGCCTGTTGCAATGAGCAGCTTAACGCCATCCCAGATCGAAGCCCTCGGCGATTTTCTGCGCACCGTGCCGCTCTTCAGCCAGCTGGAGTACGATGACTTGCAGCGTGTGGCGGAACTGGTCACGCGCGAGACCTATCCCGCCGGGCGTGATGTCTACCGGCAAAGCGACGACGACAAGACGCTGTATATCGTCTACGAGGGTGATATCCGGCTGATCCACATTGACCCGACAGGCGTGCCCAACGATGTGGGCTTAGCGCAGCGCGGCCGCATGCTGGGCGAGTCGTCCCTGTTGTTGGCCGAGCCGCATGACGTGACCGCGCTGGCGCTCACCGACGTGGTCACGCTCACCTTTAAGCGCGATACCTTCATGCCGCTGCGCGACCAGTATCCACGCCTGTGGGGCCGGCTGGCGATCAGCGACCCGGTGGCCAAACGCCTCAGCGCGCCGCACTTTGGCTGGCAGGCCGCCGATGAAGCCGTGGTGCTCTTCACGCGCGAACACTGGTGGGGGCTGCTGCGCCGCATGTTCTTCCCGCTGATCGCGCTGGCCGGCATCATCGCGGCACTCATCCTGATTGAGCAATCGCTGCCGGCGCTGCTGGGGCTGGCCGTCGTCGTCGGCCTCCTGATCCTGGGCGGCATTGTGGGGTACGTGTTCATCGATTGGCGCAACGATTACTGGGTCGTCACCAACAAGCGGATCGTGCACGTCGATGAGCTCATTCTGATTCGCAAGAAGCGCGATGAGACGCCGCTGCCCTCGGTGACGCAGGTGCAATACGAACGGCATGGCATTGCCGCGGCCATCCTCGACTTCGGCGATCTGGAAGTGGAGACTTTCACCGGGAACATCGGCATGCGCGACATGCCGAATCCCATGCACATCAAGGCCGAAATTCAGGAAGAAGTGGAGAAGCTGCAAGCGCGTGAGCGGGCCGCCGGGCGCAAGGGCATCCGCGACGATCTGGAAAAACGCATCATCGCCAATGAGGTGGTGGAGGTAACACCCGCGCAGAAAGAGGAAGAGCCGCCGCAGCAGCCGGCGATTCGCTTTGGCCTGTTTCGCTACTTCTTCCCGAAACTGGTCGACGTGCAGGGCGATTCCATTATCTGGCGCAAGCATTGGATCGTTTTGTGGCGCCGGGTGTGGATTTCCACGTTGCTCCTGGGTCTCGCCGTGCTGGCCCTGCTCAACTGGTACAATGGCGCGCCGCCGTTCGGCACCCTGCTCGCAGACAGCGCGTGGTGGATCTGGCCGTTCATCCTGGGCGCACTGGGCGCGTGGTGGTGGTGGGTCTTTGAAGACTGGCGCAATGACGAATACCTGCTGACCGGCAATCGCGTGATCGAAATAACGCGCACGCCGTTTTCGTTGAGCGAGAAGCGGCGCGAATCGCCCCTGTCCGATTTCCAGTCCACCGAATTGAAGATCGTCGGCCCGTGGCAGAAATTGTTCCGCTATGGTACGCTCATTGTAAAATTGCCGGGCGCGCAGGTGGAGTTCAAAGACATCGTCGATCCGGCCGGCGCGCAAACGCAAATTACCAAGCGCCTGAACGCGTACAACGCGCAGAAGGCTGAGAAGGAAGCGCAGGCGCGCCGCAACGAATTGACCGACTGGTTCGCGGCCTACGACGAGATTCGCCAGCGCGATCGGGTGCGCGATACCACCAAAGTGACTGCGTCGCGAATCCTGGGAGGAGAAGAAACGAATGGCAGTGCGTGAGATTGTCGTCATCGACCAGCCGGTGCTGCGCCGCAAAGCGAAGAAGATCGTGAAGATCACGGCGGAGCACCGCAAACTGATCGAAGATATGATCGAAACGATGCGGAACGCGCCCGGCGTGGGCCTGGCCGCGCCGCAGGTGGGTGTCAGCGAGCGGTTGATCGTCGTCGAGTGGGCCGACGAGCCGGAGCACGCGGCTGATCCACCCCCGAAGAAGCGCCTCTTCGTCGTGATCAACCCCGAGATTGTGCGGGCGTCCGAAGAACAGGTGCAGGGGACGGAGGGTTGCTTGAGCGTGCCCGGCTGGGTGGGCGATGTGATGCGCCACGCGGCCGTCACGGTGCGCGGCCTGAATCGCCACGGTGAGAAGATCAAGATCGAAGCGGAGGGCTGGCTGGCCCGCATTTTCCAGCATGAGATCGATCACCTCGACGGCGTGTTGTACATCGACAAACTGGTGTCCAAAGACACCCTGCGGCGCGTGGAAGCCGGGACGGAAGAGGCCGACGAACTGCGCGCTGAAGCAATCGGGTAACGGGAGGACCGTATGACGTCTTTAGGGGCGCTGCTCAAACGCCAGCGCGATCGGCACGGCTGGACGCAGCAGGAAGTGGTCGAGCGGGCCGGGCTGGATCGCAGTTCGAGTTACATCTCCAGTCTTGAGACCGGCAAGACCAGCCCGTCGGTCGCTGAACTGGAGGCGCTGGCGCGGCTGTACGGCACGACCTCGCTCGATCTGCTGCGCGAGGCGAGCGGCATCACGCCCGATTGGGAATTCGAACCGAACTCGGATCTGTCCAGACTGGTCACGTTGTATCAGGCCCTCGACCCGATCGAGAAAGACTCGGCCCTGGCCTATCTGGAATTTCTGCTGGAGCGCCAACGGCGCGCAGCAAGCCGTCGGGAATAGCGACATGACTACCACTGTGCTCACCGCTGAACAGATCGATCTGATTCGCACCAGCTGCGCCGGCACTACGTACGGCGCGCCACAAACATTGGACTCGGGCACCTTTCAGGCCATGGCGACGAGCGGCTTTAACTTGAGCAAGTCCACGCCGTTGATCTGCGCGCCGGGGCAGATCATCTGCCGCGAAGGCGAGTCGGGCGAGGCGATGTACCTCATTCGCTCCGGTCACGCCGCCGTGGTCAAAGGCAGCTTCGAGGCGCCCATCGTGCTGGCCTGCCGCGGCGCGGGTGAATTCATCGGCGAGATGGCGCTGCTGGAAAATCTGCCGCGCTCGGCGTCCGTGGTGGCGCTGGATGAGGTGTATCTCTACAACGTCACGCGCGAGGATTTCCAGCGCATGTTGTCCAACAGCACCAAGCTCGACATCGGCATGCTGCGCAAGTTGAGTTCGCGCCTGCGTGAAGCCGACGATCTGATCACCACCACCACGCACGCCCGCCGTTCGCTGCGCAGCCAGGTGGACGAACTGGCCGCCGAGAATCAGCAATTGATGGAACTGCAGCGCCTGCGCGAGCAGACCACCGATCTGGTGGTGCACGATCTGCGCAATCCCCTGCACAGCATCATGGGCGCGGTGGGCATGCTGCAAATGGTGCTGCCCCCCAACCTGCTGCAGGAAAACCGCGATCTGTTCACGCTGGTCAACGCCAACTGCGAGCGGATGCAGCGGCTGGTCGATTCGCTGCTGGACATTTCGCGCATGGAATCGGGCGAGACGGAATTGACGCTGGAACCGGTGAACCTGGCGCAGTTGATCCAATCGGCCGTCAGCCGTGTCTCGTCCACCTTGCAGACTCGCAGCATCGCCTCCAGCGTTTTCATGCCTGCGCATCTGCCGCCGGTGGAGATCGATCTGGACATGATCGATCGCGTCATCATCAACCTGCTCGACAACGCCATCAAATTCACGCCGAGCGGCGGACAGATCAGCGTGCTCGCCGAGCCGCACACGGACCACGTAGCCGTCAGCATCACCGATACGGGCTGCGGCATCCCGCCCGAACAGCGCCCGCACGTCTTCGAGCGGTTCTCGCGCGGCACCACGGACGGCCCGCGCCCGCGCGGCTTTGGACTGGGCCTGACGTTCTGCAAACTGGCGGTGGAGGCGCACGGCGGCCGCATCTGGATCGAGGACGGCGACAACGGCGCGGGTTGCAAATCGGTCTTTACCCTGCCGCTGAACCGAGCGTAGGGGCAGGTCTCGCGCCTGCCCTTAGGGTCGAGGCAAGCCCGGCCCCTACCGCTGGTGTAGGGGCCGCCCACACGAGGTGCAAGTCAATCTTCACCCTGCCGCAGATCAGAATGCGTAGAATCAAAACAGGCCGATGGACTACGCCATCGGCCTGTTGCTTACAAACTATCTGGTTACGCACTAGCGCAAAATCCAGGTTAGTTTATGGGTCGTCATTGCGAG
>CAYNML010000071.1:0-25705 GCA_964398185.1 uncultured Anaerolineae bacterium
AGCGCTCGCAATGACGATGCACCGACGGTTTCCCGCCAAAGTCGGAAGACCCGATTACTTCTTGATTCAGCGGTATAACCAGCCGCCAACAACCAGTAACCAACAACCAGCAACCCACCACCAAAGGCAGCACTTTGAACAACGATCCACGCATTCCTATTATTCTCAACCGTCGGCAGCGGAAGCACGCCAGGCAGGGCAAAGGCCAGACGTTCCTCCGCGTGGCCGGCATCAGCCTGATCAGCGTCGTCGTCGCCATCGGCTTGTTCTTCAGCCTGACGGTCGGCGGCGCGGTGGCGGCTTATCTCAGCCTCACCGCCGATCTGCCCGATCCGTCGCAGATCGAAGCGCAGTTCACCAATCAGAATGTGGACTTCTTCGAGACGACCAAGATCTACGATCGGACGGGGAAGAACCTGTTGTACGAAGTGATCGACGAGCGCACCGGCGATCGGCAGTGGGTGGCGCTCGATCAGATTCCTGAGTTGTGCCGCCAGGCCACCATCGCCAACGAAGACCGCAGCTTCTACGAAAATCCCGGCTTCGATCTGCGCGGGATGGGCCGTGCGTTGCTGAGCAACTTGCAGGGCGGGCAGGTGCAGGGCGGTTCGTCGATTACGCAGCAGGTGGTGAAGAACACGCTCATCGAGGCTGAGCAGCGCACTGTGCGCGAAGGCATCGAAGGTTATCTGCGCAAGCTGCGTGAAACGCTGCTGGCCGTGGAAGTGGGCCGCCGCTATCCGAAGGATCAGATTCTGGAGTGGTATCTCAACACCAACAACTACGGCAACTTTGCGTATGGCATTCAGGCTGCGGCTAAAGTTTACTTCAACAAGACGGTCGATCAATTGAATCTGGCCGAATGCGCCATGCTGGCGCCGATTCCGCAGTTCCCCATCCAGAACCCGATCGATTCGCCGACCGACGCCAAGCTGCGCCAGGAGCTGGCGCTCGACGCGATGCTGCGCGACGGGTACATCACGTCCGAGGAAGCGGTGGCGGCCAAGCAAGAGAAACTGCAAATCAAAGCGGGCGGCGTGGCCGAGCGGTTCAATGTGCAGGCGCCGCACTTCTCGGTGTACGTGCGCAAATGGCTGGAGGATAAATTCGGGGCCGAGTTGGTCAATCGGGGCGGGTTGAAGGTCTACACCACGCTCGATCTCGATCTGCAAAACTACGCGCAGCAGACCATCGCCGATCAAGTCAAGAAGCTCACCGAGGAAGGCCACAACGCCAACAACGGCGCGGCGGTGATCATCCGTCCGACGACGGGCGAGATTCTGACGATGGTGGGCAGCGCCGATTATTGGAACGATACCATCGACGGCAAGTTCAACGTCACCACCGGCCTGCGCCAGCCCGGATCATCCTTCAAACCGTTCACGTATCTGACGCTGTTGTCGCAAGGGGTGTCGCCATCGTATGGCTTCCTCGACGTGCGCACCGAGTTTGCCCAACCCGGCGCGAATCCGCCGATCTACGTGCCGGAGAATTACGATCGCAAGTATCACGGCTATCAACGCATGCGTCTGGCATTGGCGCAATCGCTGAACATTCCCGCCGTGCGTGCCATGGAGATGGCGGGCGTCGATAACGTGATCCGCATGGCGCACAAGATGGGCATCACCACGCTCGATCGAGGTCTGGATTTTTACGGCCTGGCGTTGACGCTGGGTGGCGGCGAGGTGAAACTGCTCGATCAGACCTACGCCTTTGGTGTCTTGGCTAATAACGGCTATATGGCCGGCGTTCCCATTCCAGCTGATCGGCAACGACCGGGTTATCGCGAACTTGATCCTGTCCCTGTCTTGCGTGTAGAAGACAGTGACGGAAACATTTTATTTCAATACGATACTCCCGGAACCAAGTACGTCGTTGATAGCAAATTGGCCTACATTATCAACAACTTCCTGTCGGACAATCCGGCACGCTGGCCCGCCTTTGGCCGCGCAAACGTGCTGGAACTCGATCGACCGGCGGCGGTGAAGACCGGTACGACCAACGACTATAAAGACAACTGGACGGTGGGCTATACGCCGCAGGTCGTCGTCGGTGTGTGGATCGGCAACACCGACAACACGGCGATGAAGAAGGTCAGCGGCATCACAGGCGCGGCGCCGGTGTGGAATCAACTGATGACGTACTTCTTGAAGGACAAGCCTGTGGAGCCGTTCGTGCGCCCGCCCGGTCTCGTCGAGAAAGGCGTCTGCGCCACCACCGGCCTGCTGCCAACAAAGTATTGCCCCACGGTGACTGAGTTGTTCGTGCCCGGCACCGAGCCGACATCGTACGACACCGTCTATCAAGCGTTCTTGATCGATCGGGAAACGGGACAGTTGGCGACTGCCAATACACCGGCCGATAAAGTCGAAGAGAAGATCTTCGAGATCTATCCGCCCGAAGCGGCCGATTACGTGCGCGAGGCCAACATCCCGCAGCCGCCCAACACGTTTGATACCACCTACGGTCCGCCGCCCACCGAGTTCGGCGATGTGGCGATCATTCAGCCGAGCACGTACTCGTACATTCGCGGCGTCACGCCCATCATCGGCAATACGCGCGGGGGTGATTTCAATCACTATCGCATCGACTTCGGCGTGGGGTTGAATCCCACCGAGTGGCAGCAGATCGGTCCCGATCACGGCGAGCAGATCGACAACAACGTGCTGGAGAATTTCGACGTAAGCACCTTCGATGGTCTGGTCAGCCTGCGCTTGTCGGTTTTTCGCAATAACGGCGATGTGCAGACGGTGGTGGTACCGGTCACGATCGATAACATCACCCCGACGATCAAACTCATCTATCCCAACGACGGCGACGGCTATTCCTATCCCGAAGACGAATGGGTCAGCATCCAGTTGGACGTGAAGGACAACGTGGCGATCGATCGCGTGGAGTTGTTCGTGGACGACAAGCCGGAGCCGTGGTCGATCCGCCAGGCGCCGCCCTACGGCGAGAAGTGGAAACTCGACGCGCCAGAGAAACTCGGCACGCATACCTTCTTTGCACGCGTGTATGACAAGGCGGGCAACATGGCGGAGAGCAACAAGGTGAAGGTGTTTATCGGGGCGAAGAAGCAGTAGACAATTAACAATTAACAATTAACAACCGGCTCGCTCTCAGCGATGAGGGCGGGCCGGTTTGCGTTTTACGCAGTACGCTTTACGCAGTATACTGCTATAACTTTCACCTTAGGAGCCACCCATGAACATCCTCGTCACTAACGACGACGGCTACACCGCCCCCGGCCTGTTGATCTTGAAGCAGGCATTGGAGAAAGTGGGCACCGTGGTCGTGGTCGCGCCGGATCAAAACTGGAGCGCAGGCGGGCACGTGAAGACGCTGCACAAGCCGCTGCGCTTGAGCAAGGAACATCTCGCCGATGGCAGCGAGGCTTACGCCAGCAGCGGTGCGCCCAGCGATTGCGTCTCGCTGGTGCTGCTTGGCGCGATCGACTTCAAGCCCGATCTGATCGTGTCCGGTATCAATCCCTTTCCCAATCTCAGCCACGATGTGACCTACTCCGGAACGGTGACTGCTGCAATGGAAGGCGCCCTCAGCGGCATCCCGTCGATTGCGATCTCCGTCGAAGATGCCGTGGCCTACGAGCGCGCGGCGCAATTCGCGGCCTCGCTCGCGCCGATCGTCTATCGGCAAGGCTTGCCGCGCGAGGTGCTGCTCAACGTCAACGTACCCGCGGGCCAGATTAAAGGTGTGCAGATCACGCGGATGGGCCAGCGCGTCTATCACGACGCACTGGTGGCGCGCGTCGATCCGCGTGGGCGGCCCTACTACTGGATCGGCGGCGATTTCCCCACTGGCATTCCCGACGACGGCACCGACGTGGGTGCGCTGCATCACGGCTACATCTCCGTCACGCCCATTCAGATGGACATGACGGCGTATCAATTCATGGAAGCGTTGAAAGCATGGCCGCTGACAAAGGATGAAGGATGAGCGATGAAAAAGAATTCACTGATTGCAGGCGCATCGGCAAGGTTCCAGCACGATTGGCTTCACACGAATAAGATGGTTGACTTTGCGTTAGCAGTAAAGTATATTTCTCGCAGCCAATACGGAAGATGATAATCGGATTCATCCTTCCGCCTTCATCCTTCAAGGGAGGGTTGCCATGTTGATTCCGAGTATGTTGTTGAAGAAGCTGTACACGCTGGGCAGTTTGAAGAACGCCGAGCAGGGCGTGCAGTTTGCTGTGAAGAACCGCCTTAGCGATGCCGAGCTCACCGGCTTGAAGAGCATCGCCATCGACGGGAAGCCGATCGCGTTGAGCGAAGTCACGTTGGAACTGGCCGACGGCAAAACCCTGAAGCCCGATCAGATTTCGGCGGCCACCCCGATCGCTTTTCCGCTCCGCGCGACGGTGCTGCTGCATACGCGCCTCGCGCCGCTGCCGCTGGGCCTGCACGAGATCGAGATCGCCTTCGAGACCAGGCCCTTTGGCAAGCTGCAATTCAAGGTCGAAGACACCATCTCGGAACATGAAGTGCCGGGCCTCCGCATTCCGCGCGACGCCAACGACGACTACGGCGAGGTCGTGATCAAACAGCGGCAGGCGCTGATCGAGCAAGTGAGCGGCACCAAACCGGAGCACCTCTGGAAGTATTCGTTCGATCCACACGCGACCAAGGGCAACATCGAGAATTTTACCGGGGTGGCCCAGGTCCCGATCGGGTTTGCCGGCCCCCTGCGCATCAACGGCGAGCATGCGCAGGGCGATTTCATCGTCCCGCTGGCCACCACGGAAGGCACGCTGGTCGCCTCGTACAATCGCGGCATGAAGCTGATGAACCTGTCGGGCGGCGTGAAGGTCACCGTCGTCGCCGATGCCATGCAGCGCGCGCCGGTCTTCGTCTTCAAGGATGCGCGCGCCGGACGCGATTTCGCTGCATGGGTGCAGGAGAACTTCGCCACCATCAAAGATGAAGCCGAAGCGACTTCCAGTGTGGCAAAGTTGTTCAACATCGATCACTACTTGTCCAACAAGTTCGTCTATCTGCGCTTCAACTACACCACCGGCGATGCCGCCGGGCAGAACATGGTGGGCCGCGCCACCTTCGCGGCGTGCAGTTGGATTCTGGATAATTATCCCGGCATCGAGCGCTTCTACCTCGAATCGAATTTCGCCACGGACAAGAAAGCGTCGCAGATCAATATCATGCGCACGCGCGGCAAGCGCGTCACCGCCGAAGCGACCATCCCGCGTGATGTGTTGATCCAGCACATGCGCGTGGAGCCGGAGAGCCTGGCCTATCACTACGGCGTCGCCAGCATCGGCGGTTTTCTATCGGGCGTGAACAACAACGGGCTGCATTCGGCCAACGGCATCACGGCCATGTTCATCGCCACCGGGCAGGATGTGGCGAATGTGTCGGAATCGTCAGCGGGCATCATGTACGTGGAACTCACGCCCGATCATGATCTCTACATGTCGCTCACCATCCCGTCGTTGATCGTGGCGACACACGGCGGCGGCACCAACCTGCCCACGCAGCGCGAGTGCCTGGAAATTCTGGGCTGCGTGGGGCGCGGTAAGGTCAATCGGTTGGCCGAGATTGTAGCTGCCGTCGCGCTCGCCGGTGAAATCTCGCTGGCTTCGGCCATCTCCTCATCCGATTGGGTTTCCAGCCACGAAAAGTACGGACGCAACCGCTGAACGATCGAAACCAGGTCTCCGCGGCGCGCCCGGTTTCTGGGTGCACGCCGTTGGAGACCCATTGCCAACTCTCCCTCCCTCTGGTATAATCTGACCCGCACCGCCCTCGACGGCGGTGTTATCTCGCATGCCTCCGGATCGCCGGGAAGTGCCTGGGACTACAGCCCTCAGGCTCCCGCGCGAGTTGATGGCGGCAGAAGACCAAAAACTTTTTAATCAGGAGGAACCCTCACCATGGCTGTTGTCTCAATGAAGGCCCTGCTCGAAACGGGCGTGCATTTCGGTCACCGTACCAAGCGCTGGAATCCGAAGATGAAACCGTTCATCTTCACCGAGCGCAACGGCATCCACATCATCGATCTGCAGCAAACCATCGCCGCGCTGGACGCCGCCTACAACTTGATCCGCGACACCGTCGCCAACGGCGGCACGGTCCTGTTCGTGGGCACCAAGCGCCAGGCGCAGGACACCATCTCCAAAGAAGCGATCCGCGCGGGCGCGCCGCACGTCACCTATCGCTGGCTGGGCGGCACGCTCACCAACTGGCGCACCATCCGCCAGCGCATCGACACGCTGATCAACCTGGAAGGCCGCCGCGATCGGGGTGAGTTCGACGTGCTGCCCAAGAAGGAAGCGCTGGATCTGGAGCGCCTGATCACCAAGTTGAATTTGCGCCTGGGCGGCATCAAAGAGCTGCGCAAGCTGCCCGACGTGTTGTTCGTCATCGACACACACCGCGAAGTGACGGCGATCAAAGAAGCCAACACCCTCGGCATTCCCGTCATCGCGATGGTCGACACGAACTGCGATCCCGACCCGATCGATCTGGTCATCCCCGCCAACGACGACGCCATCCGCGCGATCAAGTTGATCGTGGCGCGCATGGCCGACGCCGTGCAGGAAGGCCTGGCGCTCCGCAAGGAAACCATGCCCGCCGAAGCAACGGAAGTCGAAAGCATGGCCGAGGCCGACGACAAATATCTGAGCGAAGGCACGCTCGCCAAGCTGCGCGCCCTCGAATTTGAACCAGGCGCTGACTTCGAAGAAGAGGAAGTCGCGTAAATCTGATACGACCACAGTCCAAACTGTGGTCGTACCTTGAAGAGGATACAAGCAATGGATATCTCAGCTGCAAGCATCAAACAATTGCGCGAGGCCACGGGCGCGGGCGTGCTGGACTGCCGCAAAGCGCTGGAAGCCACCGGCGGCGATTTCGACAAAGCCAAGGCCTGGTTGAAGGACAAAGGGCTGGCCGCCGCGGCCAAGAAAGCCGATCGGGCGGCGAAGGACGGCCTGGTAGGCCACTACATCCACCACAATCATCGCATCGCCGTGCTGGTCGAAGTCAACTGCGAATCCGATTTTGTCGCACGAACTGAGGGCTTCACGACCTTGACGCAGACCATCGCCAAGCACATCGCCATGGCCAATCCGCAGTACGTCAAGCCGGAAGATGTTCCTGCCAATGTGCTGGAGGAAGTCAAGCAGGGTTTCGTTGCCGAAGCGCAGGCCGCGGGCAAGATCGGCGCTGAAGTCGACGCCGAGGTCGAGAAGAAGTTGAAGAAGTTCTACGAAGAGACCTGCCTGGTGCAGCAGCCGTATGTGCTGGACGACAAGGTCACGATCGGCGCGATGATCACGCAAGGGATCACGGACCTGAAGGAAAACATCGTCGTGCGGCGCTTCGTCCGCTACGAATTGGGTGCGTAAAGCCAAAGGCAACGGTTCACCCCGTTGCCTTTTTTGTCGCTTCGGCGCGGGCCGGAGCGGGCGTTGTGATCAGCTCAACATCCAACAAGTGAGGGAGCATGACGATCAAATACAAGCGCATTCTCTTGAAAGTGGGCGGCGAGGCCCTGGCCGGCGGCGAAGGCAAGGTCGGCATCGACGTGCACGAGGCGGAAGATCTGGCGCGGCGCATCAAGGGCGTCAAAGCGCTGGGCGTGGAAGTGGCGCTGGTGCTGGGCGGCGGCAATTTGTGGCGTGGCAAAGACGGGCTGGCGCACGGCATGGATCGCTCGGTGGCTGATCATGTGGGAATGCTGGCAACGGTGATGAACGCCCTGGCCCTGCGTGATGCGCTGGAGCGCGTCGGCGTCGAAACGCGCGTGCAGACGGCCATCACCATGCAGGCGATTGCCGAACCGTTCATCCGCTTGCGCGCCATGCGCCATATGGAAAAAGGGCGCGTGGTCATCATCGGCGCGGGGACGGGCAACCCCTATTTCACCACCGACACCGCGGCGGCGCTGCGCGCCATGGAAGTGAAGGCTGATATTCTGATCAAAGCGACCAAGGTCGATGGCGTCTACTCGGCCGATCCGCGCAAGGACCCGAACGCCGTCCGCTACGATCGGCTGTCGTACATCGACGCGCTGAATCGGCGGCTGGGCATCATGGACTCCACGGCCATCTCGCTGTGCATGGACAATGAGCTGCCCATTCTGGTGTTCGATCTGTGGCAGCCGCAGAGCCTGGAACGCGCGGTACAGGGTGAACCGATCGGGACGATCATCAACGGGGAATAAGCGGCGCTGTAGAAACCGGTTTTTTTCCATTCGAATCTCGATGCCATTCAGGCCGTAGACCCCCGATTTCTTGCGCGGGGCTTTCTGCGCCTGCCCGACTAGCGCACTTGCGCGAAAGTGTATTATAATTAGCAGCGTACTCCGCCGAATGGCATCAACCACCTCGCCGGCGGCATCGACTCTCACCCAAGACGAACACTGCTCCATCGGGCGATGGAGAAATCCACCCTAACATTGCATCCGATTGATCAGCCTGTCGATCCGATCGTTTGAAATTCAACGCAAGGTGATCTGAACCCATGACTACCGATCCCAATCTTGTCAAAGAAACGCTGCACGACGCCGAAGAGCACATGAAGAAGACCATCCATGCCTTCGAGCTCGATCTGCGCGCCTACCGCACGGGCCGCGCCAGCCCGGCCATCGTGGAGCATCTGACCGTCAACTATTACGACACCCCCACCCCCTTGCAGCAGCTGGCGACGATCACCGTGCCGGAAGCGCAGGTCTTGATGATTCGCCCGTTCGACGCGCATTCGTTGAAGGACATCGAGAAGGCCATCAGCGCCTCCGATCTGGGTCTGACGCCCAACAACGACGGCAAAGTCATCCGCCTGATCTTCCCGCGCCTCAGCGAAGAACGCCGCAATGATCTGATCAAGCAGGTGCACAAGCGCCTGGAAGAAGCGCGCGTGTCCATTCGCAACGTGCGCCGCGACAGCCAGGATATGCTGCGCGACTTTGAAAAAGAAAAGATGATCTCGGAAGACGATCTCAAGCGCGGACGCGACGACCTGCAGAAGCTGACCGACAAGTACATTGAACAGGCCGAAGCCGTCAGCCAGCGCAAAGAAGAGGAAATCCGCGAGGTGTAGGCGCGACCGGCACAGCCAGCCGATCGCTCAACCCCGCGCCGGTAGTCAGCGACAGGGCACAGCCCACTCCCAGCGGCATGAGTCTCGAACCCTCTCTTAATCGCATTCCATATCATCTGGCCATCATCATGGACGGCAATGGCCGCTGGGCTAAGGCGCGCGGCTTGCCGCGCCTGGCCGGCCACCGCGCCGGCACGGAGAACCTGCGGCGCACCTTAAAAGCCTGTGTGCGCCACGGCATCAAGATTCTGACCATTTACGCTTTTTCAACCGAGAACTGGGGCCGTCCCGCCGAGGAAGTGCGCGGCCTGATGACGATTCTGGAGCAGGTCATTGAACGCGAGTTGAAGGAGCTGCACGAGCAGGGCGTGCGCATTCGCCACGTGGGCCGCACAGAAGGCATCTCGCCGCGCCTTCTGAAGAAAATCCAGAAAGCGGTCGAACTCACCAAAGACAACGACACGATCATCCTGAACGTCGCGTTCAATTACGGCGGGCGGCAGGAAATCATCGACGCCGTCAAGCGCATCATTGCGGAAGGCACACCGCCCGATCGGGTGGACGACGCCCTGTTGAGCCGGTATCTCTACACCGCCGGCCAGCCTGATCCCGATTTGATTGTGCGCACCAGCGGCGAGATGCGCGTCAGCAACTTCCTGATCTGGCAGGGCGCCTACGCCGAACTGTACGTGACCCCGACCTACTGGCCGGACTTCGACGAAACCGAATTGCAGAAAGCGCTGGATCATTACGCCGCGCGCGAGCGCCGCTTTGGCCTGACCGCCGAGCAGATGAAAGTGTTGGCTGAACAAGGCAAGTAAGGCGGGCGCTGGCGCATCCCGGCGGCTATTTCACACTTCGAAAGTATTCCATGAAGACTCGACTGATCAGCGCGTTGATCCTGCTGCCGATTGGCATTGCCGTCATCCTCATCGGCGGCGGCCTGTTCGATCTGGCGATCGCCTTCATCTTCACGCTGGCCGTCTTCGAATTTATCCAGCTGATGAAGACGGGGCATTTCGCACCCAACCTGTTCTTCGCCGTGGCCTTCGTGTGGGTGTTGTTGCTCGATGCGGTCTTACCGCGCCTGAATTTGGCGAGGCCGGCGCTGGCCTTACTGCTCATGGCGGCGCTGACGTGGCAGATGCGCTATCGCGAAGGATCGCCCACGGCGCATTGGGCGTTGACGGTGGCCGGCGGCGTCTATCTCGGCATCGCGGGCGCGCACTTCATTTTGATCCGCCAGTTGGCTAACGGTGCGTGGTGGTTATTGCTGGCGCTCACCGGCACCTGGCTGGCCGACAGCGGTGCGTACTTTGTGGGGCGCAAATTCGGTGTGCACAAGATGACGCCCTCGCTCAGCCCCAAGAAGAGTTGGGAAGGCCTGGCGGGAGGCGTCGCCTTTGCGGTGATCATCAACGCGATCCTTGCGCTGGCGCTCAGTCAACTACTCGGCATCACCTTGCCCTGGTGGGCAGGCGCGATGCTCGGTCTCATCGGCGCGCTGATCGGCGTGCTGGGCGATCTGTCCATCTCCATGATCAAGCGCGAGGTGGGCGCCAAAGATACCGGGCATATCATTCCCGGCCACGGCGGCGTGCTCGATCGGCTGGACAGTCTGCTCTTTACCATGATTATCAGCTACTACTTCATCGTCTGGGTGGTAATGCCCTGAAGGCCTGGCAGGTTTTCACCTGATGATCAGGTCAAACAACCCGATATGATTCACTCGCCATTGGCAGATCTGGCGCAGCTCTGAAAACCTGCCAGGTCTACACTTGAATACCCGGAGGAGATCACCTATGAACTCGGCCCAGTTCATCAAAGATCCCGATCGCAACCTGGCGCTGGAATTGGTGCGCGTCACCGAATCGGCGGCCATGGCCGCCGCGCGCAAGATGGGACGCGGCGACAAGAACGCCGCCGACCAGGCCGCCGTCAACGCCATGCGTTACATGTTCAACACGGTGGACATGGATGGTGTGGTCGTCATCGGCGAAGGCGAAAAAGACGAAGCGCCGATGCTGTACAACGGCGAAGTGCTGGGCACGGGCGCGCTGCCCAAAGTCGATATTGCCGTAGACCCGATCGACGGCACGCGCTTGACGTCCCTGGGATTGCCGGGCGCGGTGGCCGTGGTGGCCCTGGCCGAACGCGGCACCATGTTCAACCCCGGCCACCTCGTTTACGCCAACAAGATCGCGGTTGGCCCGCGCGCCCGGGGCGTCATCGACATCAACGCGCCGGTGAAGGACAACCTGAACAACGTGGCGAAGGCGCTGGGCAAAGATGTGCAAGACCTGACGGTGGTCATTCTCGACCGCGACCGGCACAAGGACTTGATTCGCGATGTGCGCCAGTGCGGTGCGCGCATCAAGTTGATCAGCGACGGCGATGTGGCCGGGGCGCTGGCCACCGCCATCGAGAATTCGGGTGAAGACATCCTGCTGGGGATCGGCGGCTCGCCGGAAGCGGTGATCACCGCCGCCGCGCTCAAATGCATGGGCGGCGAGATTCAAGTGAAGCTGTGGGCGCGTGATGAAAAGGAACGGATGATGGCCGTCGATCACGGCATTAATCTCGATCGGGTCCTCGGCACCAGCGACCTGGTCAGCGGCGAGAATGTCTTCTTCGCCGTCACCGGCATCACCGGCGGCCAGCTGGTGGACGGCGTGCGGTACGAAGGCAACCGGGTGTACACCAGCTCGATCGTGATGCGCAGCCTCACCGCCACTGTGCGCCGGATCGAGTCAGAGCATCATCTCGATCGGCTGAATCTGTTGACACAGTTTTACGACTAAACAGCACTCATTCGCGGAGGTTCAACGTGGATTTCGATTTTGAAAAACTGGAAGCAAAATCCTTGACCGAGCTGCGCGATCTGGCGAAATCGCTGGACGTGTCGGGCTACAGCCGCCTGAAGAAGGAAGACCTGATCCTGCGGCTGCTGCGCGCCAAGGCCGAAGGGCAGGGCTACATCTTCGGCGGCGGCGTGCTCGACATCGTCGACGAAAACATCGGCTTTCTGCGCAGCGAACACTATCTGCCCGGCCCGGAGGACGTCTACGTCAGCCAGAGCCAGATCCGGCGTTTTGGCCTGCGCACCGGCGATATGGTCATCGGGCAGGTGCGGCCGCCCAAGGACAGCGAGAAGTACTTCGGCCTGCTGCGCGTGGAAGCCGTCAACGGCCTCGATCCCGAAGCGGCCAAACAGCGCCCGGTCTTCGAGAAGTTGACGCCCATCTTTCCCAATCAGCGCTTCAACCTGGAGACCGAGCCGTCCAACGTGACTACGCGCCTGTTGGATCTGGTGGCGCCGATCGGGCGCGGGCAGCGCGGTCTCATCGTCTCGCCGCCCAAGTCGGGCAAGACCACCGTCCTCAAGCACATCGCCAACGCCATTTCCACCCGCTACCCTGATATTCATCTGATGGTGGCCCTCATCGGCGAACGCCCGGAAGAAGTGACCGACATGGACCGCTCGGTGGACGCCGAGGTGATCAGCAGCACCTTCGACGAGCCGCCCGCCAGCCATGTCCGTGTGGCCGAAATGGCGCTGGCCCGAGCCAAACGCCTGGTGGAAGGCGGCCGCGATGTGGTGATCCTGATGGACTCCATGACCCGGCTGGCGCGCGCCTACAACCTCATCGTTCCGTCGAGCGGTCGCACACTATCGGGCGGTCTGGACCCGGCGGCCCTGTATCCGCCCAAGGGCTTCTTCGGCGCGGCCCGCAACATCGAAGAAGGCGGCAGCCTCACCATCATCGCCACCTGCCTGGTCGATACCGGCAGCCGTATGGACGACATGGTCTACGAAGAGTTCAAGGGCACGGGCAACATGGAACTGCACCTGAACCGCCGCCTGCAAGAACGCCGCGTCTTCCCGGCTTTCGATGTCGAGCGTTCCAGCACCCGCCGCGAAGAACTGCTGTTGGAGCCGGATACGCTCAATCGGGTGTGGTTGATGCGCCGCATGCTCAGCCAGATGATGGCCCCGCCCCCCGGCGGCGCCGGCATGGACATTACCAACGCGATGGAAGCCCTCATCGCCCGCATTTCCCGCACCAAGACCAACGTCGAACTGCTGGCAAGCCTGCGCGACGACTTCTAACGCCCGATCGGGCTGAGCGGGCCCGATCGGCCTCCCGGCTTCGTGGGGTGGGGGTCTCGGCGGCCCCTGCCCCCGACTTGCCTCGGTCGGCGCTCATGGTATAATCTTGACCAGATACAAACCGCCGTGGGGTCACCAATCATCTTGGCGGGGAGTAGGCAGTCTAAAAACCTATGAGTGAAACTCACTTATCACCACGTGTGGCGCGTCGCAGCACTGATGCTCAGCCGGCATCAGAGAACAAGCCTGCGATAGATGAGAGTGCCCACCCAACCGGTCGACGCTGGCCGTCGTTCAGGCGTGCGGCATCCGCCCCGGCAGAGTCGATTTCAGCCCAAAAAGCCACGCACAACTCAACGGCAGAAGTCAGACCGATCGGCCAACCCATCCCGATCGAGCGCTGGTTTGCGCGCTTTGCCGTGCTGGTTGGCGGGAAGTTAGCCTGGCTGACCACCTGCGAGCAAGGCCGTTCGCTGCTATTCCGGTACACATCGCACTTTGTTATTCTCGCCGTGTTGCTCAGCGCCATCGGTCTCGTTGGCACCGCTAAGACCACCTCTGCCGCGAGCAGTGCGCCGAAACGCGTTGTGAGTGGCCTCGCCCTGACGTCGTCAACCCCGCCCAGCAATGACAGCGGCGAGGTGTACAACTCCTACGGGCAGGGCGGACCCATCGTGGTCGATCAAATCGTCGTCGCCCCGCAGGCCAATCCCTACACCGCCATTCCCAGCCGCGAACGACGCGGCATCATCACCTACACCGTTCAGGCGGGCGACACGCTCTTCGGCATCGCCGCGCAATTTGGCTTGCGGCCAGAGAGCATCTTGTGGGCCAACTACGACACGCTGGAAGACAATCCTCACTTGTTGAAACCGGGCATGGATTTGGCGATTCCGCCGGTGGATGGCATTGTCTACACTGTGACTGAAGGTGACACGGTCGAAAGCATCGCCGAGACTTACAAAGTTACGCCGGATGCCATCTACACCGCCGGTTACGAATGGAACCTATTGAAGCCCGGCGAACAACCCTTTGCTGGCGCCTCGCTGGTCATTCCGGGCGGCAGCCGTGAGTTCAAAGCCTGGACCATCTCGGCGGCCGAGAACGCGCCCAAGACCAACAGCTATGACACCAGCGGTGCGCCCGTGGCGCGCGGCAACATCGGCATGTGCGGCGATGTGGCCGTCGGCTTGCCAGGGACCGGCTCGTTCATCTGGCCCGCCCCCAAGCACTGGGTCAGTGGCAACAACTACGCCGGCTGGCACCCCGGCATCGACATCGCCGCCAAACTGGGCGATCCGATCTACGCTTCGGACAATGGCACGGTCATCTACGCCGGGTGGAACAACTGGGGCTACGGCAACCTGGTCGTGATCGACCACGGTAACGGCTGGCAGACCTGGTACGCGCACAACAGCGAAATCTATGTGGGCTGCGGACAGAATGTCTATCAGGGCGGTGTCATTGCCGCGGCCGGTTCGACGGGACGCTCCACTGGCCCGCACCTGCACTTTGAGACGCGCTTCCAGGGCACCCTGCCGAATCCATTCAACGTCCTGCCGGCGCCGTAAGCAGGAAACTAAAGAGACAAGTAGACAAGGGGAACAGCCGCAACGACTGTTCCCTTTTCTTTTGCCTCTCTCGCCACAAATCTACTGAACTCATCCGAATTTCCGTTACCGATGAGCTGGTCGTTGAGAGTGGCAGCCATCACGCCAGACAGATTAGCTTTGGCAAACAAGAACGGCCAGCCCCGCTTGGCGAGACTGGCCGTACCAACTACCAACTACCAACTACCAACTACCAACTACCAATGACTACTTCGCGTACTCTGTGGCCCGTGTTTCGCGGATGACCGTTACCTTGATCTGCCCCGGATACTGCATGGTCTCTTCGATCTGCTTCGCAATCGTCTTGCTCAACTGAATCGAAGCCAGATCGTCGATGGCTTCCGGCTTCACCACCACGCGAATCTCGCGCCCGGCTTGAATAGCGTAGGCTTCTTCCACGCCCGGCTGCGTCTTGGCGATGTCCTCCAGGTCGTGCACCCGCTTCAGGAACGTTTCCACGTTCTCGCGCCGCGCGCCGGGCCGCGCGCCCGAAATGGCGTCGGCCACTTCCACGATGATGGCTTCCAGGCTCTGCTGTTCCACCGCGTGGTGATGCGAGGCGATGGCGTTCAATACTTTGGGATTGTTCACGCCGAAACGCTTGATAAACTCGGCGCCCAGTTCGGCATGAGTGCCTTCGAATTCGTGATCGATCGCCTTGCCGATATCGTGCAGCAGTCCGGCCGTCTTGGCCGCTTTCACGTCGGCGCCCAGCTCGGCCGCCAGAATCGCCGCCAGCCGCGAGGTTTCCACGGCGTGATGGTTCTGATTCTGCCCGTAGGAGGTGCGAAAGTGCAGCCGCCCCAGCAGCTTCAAAATTTCCGGGTGCAGCCCCGGCACCCCCGCTTCGATGGCGGCCCGCTCGCCCTCTTCTTTGATCACGCGCTCGACTTCGGCCTCGGCATCCTCGACCAGCTTCTCGATGCGGGTGGGATGGATGCGCCCGTCCTGCACCATCTTGTTCAAAGCGATGCGCGCCACTTCGCGCCGCACCGCATCGAACGAGGACAGGGTCACCGCTTCCGGCGTGTCGTCCACCACAATGTCCACGCCGGTGGCCCGTTCGATGGCACGGATATTGCGCCCGTTACGCCCGATGATGCGGCCCTTCATTTCGTCGTTGGGCAGCGGTACCACGCTCACCGAGACTTCGGCGGCCTGATCGGTGCCCACGCGCTGCACGGCGGTCGTAATAATCTCCCGCGCCCGCTCTTCGGCAATTTCGCGCGTTTCGGCTTCCACTTGCCGGATGGTCTTGGCCATGTCGGCGCGGGCATCCGCCTCCACAATTTGCAGCAGTTCCTTCTTCGCTTCAGCCTGTGTCAAGGCCGCCACGCGTTCCAATTCCGCCACAATTTGCGCGTTCTTCTTCTCCAGATCATTCGCCAGCTTGTCCAGCTGGCTCTGCCGCTGATTGGACTTGCGCTCGCGCTGATCGACCCGCTCCAGCTTCTGATCCAGGTCCTCGCGCTTGCGCGCCAACCGCTCTTCCTCACGCTGCCATTCCTGGCGGCGCTTGTTGGCTTCTGCCTCAGCCTGGTCGCGAATCTTAATCGCTTCATCCTTGGCCGCCAACTCCATCTGCTTGACTTTCAGCTGCGCCTCTTCCAGCAGCCGCGTCTGTTCGGCATCTACGTCGCGCTGCATGGCCTGGGCTTTGGAGCGCATGATGAAGTACACCACCGCCGCGCCAATACTCAGACCGATCAACAGATCGATCAGCAGGAATAAAACTTGTCCGATATCCATGGTCATTCCTCTAGTTCTTCAAAGTGGGTGGTTGGTTCGTCCGTGTGCACCGTCTGCCATGCCACCTGCACAGCTTCGCGGACGGTCTCATAGTCAAATCCACGCCGCGCCAGATAAGCGCCCAGCTTCTGCGCAAATTCAGGGCGCGGAAGCTGCCGGTACCGATCGGCTTTGGCAAGAGCCGCCTGGATGGCCGCCTGATCGTCGGCCTGTCCGCCTTCTTCCAACGCGGCATCGATCACCTCTCGATCGACGCCTTTACGCCGCAGTTCCTGCCGCAAGGCCCTCTCGCCGCGCGGCTTGAACTGTGTGCGATTCTCGATCCAGTAGCGCGCAAAGGCGGCGTCGTCCACCAGCGCCACGCTGCGCAAACGCTCCAAGACCCGATCGATCGTGGCATCTCCATAGCCCGCCTTGAGCAGATTCTGCCGCACTTCCCAGGCGCTGCGCGGGCGGTTGCTAAGAAAGCGCAGGGCCTGCTCACGCGCCTTTTCGACGTCGTCCGCCGCCTGCAAGCGCTCGATGTCGCCATCGGTCAGTACCTGTCCCCGCCGCAGCCGTACCGCCTCAATGGCGGCCAGTCCAAAGGCGAACCGGCCGTCGAGGTAGACGTTGATCCGATCGGGGTTCTTTTTCTGCGCGACGAGCGCCGTAATTGTGCCCGGCATGTCCGCCACAAACAAAACGAGCCGTGACTGTCTCAGCCACAGCTCGCACTGGCAACTGTCCGCGTTTCGGTATGGCGGTGTACGACCGGATAGGTCGCTCGGCAGGGAAGCGTAAGCGACGGGCGTTAAGCTCGTTTCGACACGGGCGGGGCGGGCACCGCTAAAATGCTACGCAATGACGACCCTTTCGTATCACCACTCACGCTTACCGTGTTCGGCAACCCGCGCGAAATCCGCCCACTGCCCGGATTTCGAGAGAAACACCACTGGCCTATCCAGGTGCCATCGCGGTGGATGGCCGGCCGTATCTGCTACCGATTGAATCTGCGGACCGCTGCACCGCTGGCGAAGCAGTGGCGGTCGTTTCACGCGACGAGCCGCCAAAAAAGTGTCGGCCTCGGCGCTCCCGACTGATAAAATCGGGCAAATGAAACCAGTCCAGCTTATGTTGCCATTATACCATGAGCAAAAGTCAAATGCCAACCGCAATCAAAAAGGCGTGCCTTTCAACTTGGGGGCGACTGTGCTGTAAGCCCGCGTCCCCGCGGACGGAGAGCACACCCCATCTCTGCCCCACAAGTGAAATGCGCCGTCAAAAAGCGCAGCCGATGCATCCGCATCGGCTGCGCTTTGCTGAGTTTTCACCTGTCCACTGTCACTCTTCGTCTTCGGAGGTGTCCGACTCCACTTCCACCTGTGTACCGCTCTTGCCCAAACGGGTGAGCTGCTGCGCCTCGGCGGCGTGCTTGCGAATTTCCTTCTCAATGGCGCCGGAGATTTCGGGGTGCGCCTTCAGAAACTCTTTGGCGTTCTCGCGCCCCTGGCCCAACTTGGTGTCGTTGTAGGTGAAGAACGCGCCGCGCTTCGTCACGATTTCCAGGTCCGTGCCGATGTCGAGGATGTCGCCCACTTTGCTGATGCCTTCGTTGAACATGATGTCGAACTCGGCTTCGCGGAACGGCGGAGCGACCTTGTTCTTGGTCACGCGCACCCGCACGCGATTACCGCTCGCTTCGCCGCCCGCCTTGATGGTCTGGATGCGGCGCACGTCCAGCCGCACCGAGGCGTAGAACTTGAGTGCGTTGCCGCCGGTCGTGGTTTCGGGATTGCCGAACATGACCCCGATCTTCATACGGAGTTGATTGGTAAAGATCATTGACGTGTTGCTGGCCTTGATCGCGCCGGAGAGCTTGCGCAGCGCCTGCGACATCAAGCGCGCCTGCAAGCCCATGTGACTGTCGCCCATCTCGCCTTCGATCTCGGCGCGCGGTACCAGCGCGGCCACCGAGTCCACGACGACCACATCCATCGCGCCGGAGTGGACCAGCATATCGGCGATTTCGAGCGCCTGCTCGCCGGTGTCGGGCTGCGAGATGTAGAGGTTCTCCACGTTCACGCCGCAGCGCGCCGCATACGATGGATCGAGCGCGTGCTCCATGTCAATGTAGGCGCACGTGCCGCCGCGCCCCTGCGCCTCGGCCACGATGTGCTGGCACAGCGTGGTCTTGCCTGATGATTCCGGCCCGTAGATTTCGGTGATGCGGCCGCGCGGCACGCCGCCGATGCCCAGCGCCAGATCGAGCGCCAGCGAACCGGTGGGAATGGATTCAATTTCGAGGTGAGACGCTTCGCCGAGGCGCATGATGGCGCCGTCGCCAAATTTTTTGGTGATGGAGGCCAAAGTTGTTTCAAGAGCTTTGTTTTTTCCGTCGGCCGGCATGAGAGGTCTCCTGAGTGTAAGGTTGATCGGAGTGTACAACATTCACGCGGCGCTGACAAGGGTCTTGAGTCGGTTGGCAACTCGCCAGACTGATGCTATGATGCGGCCCATGCAAAGCCTCCTGAACCGCGCGTCACTCACCGTCGAAGCGATCAGCGTGCGCCCGGCGCAGTGGCCCGATCGGGCAGCGCTGCACCGGCTCACCGAGAACAGTCAGCGCGTACACTTCAACCTCGACTGGTGGTCGTTTGATCAGTGGCTGCACGAGGATCGTCCCTCGGAAGCGATCTGGCTGGCGTTCGATCGCGCGGAACTAATCGGCTTGCTGGCCGCGCCGTTCGAGCAGTCGCCAGTGGTGTGGCTGCGCGCGATCGCGATCGGCAACGGTTACCCCGCGTCGCCAATCTTCACGGCGCTGTTCACCCACGCCCGATCGGCTTTGCTGGCCCAGGGGGCTGCACAGATCGCCGTGATGGCGCATCCCGAATGGGTGGACGATCTCACGCAGCGGTTGAGCTTCACGCAGTACAATGCGGTCCTTACCATGCGCAAGAGCGATCGGGGGATGCCGGACCTCGCGCGATCGTCAGCGGTCAATCTGCGCTTAGCGAGGCCGGATGACATCCCCGTGATTGCCGAGAACGATCGCACAGCCTTCGACGTAGTGTGGTGGCATTCGGCGGCTGCACTGGCGCATATCCTGCAAACCGTCTCGCATTTTGTCGTCGCCGAGTGTGACGATGGGGTGGTGGGGCACGCTTTCAGTGATGTGTACGGCGGGCACGGACATCTGATCCGCCTCGTCGTGCATCCCGCCTATCAGCAGCGCGGCATCGGTGAGCAGCTGCTGCGCGAATCGCTGCTGTACCAGCTGGGGGTGGGGGCCTATCCGCTGACGCTGAATACCCAGATCGACAACGGCGCTTCGCAGACGTTGTATCGCCGCTATGGATATCAGCCAAACGGCAAGCCGGTGCGGGTGATGTGTCGAACGCTGTGATACACTGCGCGAAAAACGGGCGACCTGCTGAGGGTCGCTCGTGTGCTTTACGGTGCGGCGGTTGGCAGCGGCGTTTCCGTTGGCGTGGGTTCCACGGTCGCGGTAGGTTCCGGCAACGGCGTTTCGGTTGGCAGCGGCAGCGGCGTTTCGGTGGGCAACGGCGTCTCAGTCGGCAGCGGCGTCTCAGTCGGCAGCGGCAGCGGCGTCTCAGTGGGCAGCGGCAGCGGAGTCGGCGTGATCGGCGCATTATTCTGCACGCGCACGCGCACCTTGTATTCCGTGCGGCCGCCGCCTTGCCCGTAAGCCACAATCGCCAGCGTGTAGTCGCCGTCCTCGCGATCGAGCGTGTTCCACTCGCCCAGTTGGCCGTCGGTCACCTGCGCCTGGTGCGGGCCGCTGATCCATTCCCAACTGCCGCCGTCCCAGCCGCGGCTGTACACCAGATCGTAATGCTCGAAGTTGGGCATGGTCACCGTGCCCAGCAGCGGCACGATACCATTGATCGTTGCACCATCGGTCGGCGAAGAGAAGAAGATCGTCGTGTCGCCGTGCTGGCCGCCCGGCATGCAGCGGCTCTTCGTCGCCACCGGGAAGGGATAGCCCTGCCGCGCGGCCCAATCGTACACATCGTCGGGCACCAGCAGCACCACCTGCTCGACGCCGTTGCAGTTCATCATCTGAAACACATCTTGATCGGGTCCGGGCGGCGGCTGATCGGCCACCATCAACTCGATGCGCTTATCGGGACAATACGGCGAGGCTTCCGCCCCTGACCACGCGCACACTTCGCGCTGCACAATGCCGTCGGGGCGGGCGAAATCCTGCACCGGCCGATTGGCTAACGCCGCTTCCATGAAGTTGTGCCAGATCGGCCCGGCGCCGCTGACGCCGCTGACGCCCTGCATCTCTTTGTTATCAACGTTGCCCACCCAGACGCCGGTCACCAGATCGGGCGTGTAGCCGATCGTCCAGTTATCCTTGTAGTCGTTGGTGGTGCCGGTCTTCACAGCTGCCGGCCGCGACAACTTCAACGGACTATTCGCGCCAAAAGCCGGGGTGCGCGCCGCGTTGTCGGACATGATGTTGGACAACAGATAGGCGTGCTGCGGCCGCACGACCTGCGCGCCCGTATTCTCGATGAGTTCGCACGCGGGCAAGCCTTGGTTATCCTGCCCCGGCGCGGTGAACTTGCACAGCGGCGTGCCGTCCGCTTTTTCCACGCGCAGCAGCGAGACCGGCGGCATGTAGATGCCGTTGTTGGCCAGCGTGCCGAAGGCCGTCGTCATCTGGATCAGCGGCACTTCGCCGCCGCCCAGCGTGAGGGCGGGACCGTAGTCGGGGCGCGTCAACGTATCGACGCCGAGCCGCCGCATCACTTCCAGGAATTTGGGGATGCCGACCTCGACGAGCGTTTTGACGGCGGGGATGTTGTAGGAATTCGCCAGGCTCGATCGGACTGTCTGCGGCCCGTGGAAGGTGCCATCGTAGTTGCGCGGCTCGTAGACGTTGCCCGCCGTATCGGTGTACTGCACGGGCGTATCCCACAACACGGTGGCTGGACTCCAACCCTTCTCGAAAGCAGCGAGATACGTGAACGGCTTGATCACACTGCCGGTCTGGCGCGGGCGCAGCGTCATGTTGATCTGCCCGCCGATCGCCTCGTTGCCGAAATCGGGGCTGCCCACCATCGCCAAAATCTCACCGGTGCGCGGGTCCATGGCGATCAGCGCGCCGTTCTTCACGTTCTTGCCTTGCAGCGCCGCGATCTGATCGGCCACAGTCTGCTCGGCCAGCGCTTGCAGCTGCGGATCGAGCGAGGTGTAAATCTTCAAGCCGCCGCGATACAACGCCTCCGGCCCGAATTCTTTCTCCACCAACTGCCGGATGTACACGACCCAGTGCGGCGCTTCAGCGTTGAAGTCGTTGGCGGGCGGCGTGAATTGATAATTCTCCATCGCCTGCGCGGCCAACCTGGCTTCATCAGTAGTGATGTAGTTCTCTTCCACCATCAAGCGCAGCACATCGTTCTGCCGCGCCAGCACCGCCTCGCGCCCTTCCGTCGTAAAGGGATCGTAAATGGCGGGGGCTTGCGGAATGCCGGCCAGCAGCGACGCTTCAGCCAGCGTCAACGCCGCCGCTTCTTTATTGAAGTAGGTGCGCGCCGCCGCCTCGATACCGTACGCCAGGTTGCCGTAGTTGATCGAGTTGAGATAGATCTCCAGAATCTTCTCGCGCGGGTACTGGCGCGTGACTTCGGCGGCCAACACGGCCTCGCGCACCTTGCGCGTCAGCGATCGCTCGCGGCCTTCCGGCAGCATCAAATTGAGCACCACCTGCTGCGCGATGGTGCTGGCCCCCGAGACCCCCTCACCGGCGCGCACGTTCTGCACGATGGCGCGCGCAATGCCAAAGACATCAAAACCTGGATGCCGGTAGAAGCGCGGATCTTCGGTAGCAATGGCAGCCTGCTGCACCCATTGCGAAATCTTATCCAGCGGCACAAAGGTGCGGCGGCCGCCTTCCGTATCGAGCAGCTCATACAGCAGGCTGCCGTTGCGATCGTAGATCTGGCTGCTGGTGAACAACTGCGTGGCGCGCTGTTCCAACTCGTCCGGCGATGGCAGCGCAGAAGCGATCGACACGTAGCCCACCACGGCGCTGGCCAGGCCGCAGACCAGCAGCGCCACGCCGATCAGGCCGACGAAGAACAAGGCTTTGGCGATCGTGTACGAATTGAGCCGGCGCTGCGGCGCTTTCTGCGGCGGACGCGATTGCGGCGCGGGGCGCGGCGCGGGGCGCGGCGTGGGCGGTGGATTGACGGGAGGGGGAGGCGGCGGCGCTTGCCGACTTGTTTGCCCCCAACCACTCGCCGTGGGCGCCGCAGGTTTCTGCGGGGGTACACCACCCGATCGGGTGGGCGGCGTCCCGGCGGCTTGCGTCGGCTGCGGAGCCGGCACGGTGCGCTGCGCCCCAACCGTCGGTTGTGAGCCGATGGTGGGCTGTGAACCGATCGTGGGTTGGCTGGCCGGCGGCTCATCATTATCCGCGCGCGGCTTGGGTTGATAGTAAGGTCGTTTGGGTTCGTTGTCGGTCACGATTGCTTCTCTAGCCCTGCCAGATATTCACTGACGTAACGCATGTAGCGGTCAAAATCTTCGAGATCATGCTGCAGGTAGTAATACACCTTCTGCAAATCCACTTCCAAATACAAATGCACCAGCACGTTGCGGAACTTTGCCATCCCCACGATCTTCTGCGCAAAGTCGAGAGGCAGTACGCCTATGTCGGCCAGCTGCAGGAAAATATCCGCGTAGTTAGCCGGCACGGTGGGCGATACTTCGGCCAGTAGCATGCCGCCAATGTCGAGCGCCGCCTGGATCGCAACTTGAAAATGACGCTCGGCGGAAGCGTGCAAGATATGATCGACCGCAAATTCGTCATACGTTAGTTCCTGAAGATCCTTCAGTGCGTTCACGGAGTTGGCGATAACGCCCAAGCGCGCCACGATGGGGGTTGTATCCATTCCGCAATTCTCCTCGGCGGGCACGCGCCAGAATCGCCTGTTCGTGCCGTTCAATGACTGGCTTGTAATCCAGGTAGCGGCTTACCGTCTGTGCGACAAGCTCAACCAGATGACCGTGATGACGAACAAACAGGGCGACGCCATCACGCACCACGCGATATTTCAAAGCGAGCGGCGCTTGATTCAGAATGATGACATCCACCTCATTCGTGTCGAGCGCCGGCATCAAGCGGCCGATCAGGTCAAGCCGACAATCAAAATAGCAGGCAGGATCGGCAGAACGCTCAAGCAGCACGGCCACGTCGACATCCGACAATGGGCCGGCCGCTCCGCGGGCGCGCGAGCCATACAAGACGGCCAGACAGACATCAGCGCACGCAGCGAAAACGTCTATGGTTGCCGTTTGATAGGGTAACAACTCGGGTGGCAAATTGGTCTTCATGGCCTGGTCCGGCGCAACTGGTAACTAATTGTAGCACGCGCCACAAGAAAAACGCCCGGCCCGCCAGTGCGGAACCGGGCATCACTGTATTGACGCCGATTATAACCGGGGAGTTCCGGGTGTCAAACGCGGGGGAGGTGAGAGGATCATGAGAAACACGGGAGTTACTCATGACTCGTCACTTGTGACTCGTTACAGGCAACAACGAGTCATGAGTGACGAGTAATTCACATCTTCTCCAGCCCATGGGCATTCAACAGCGCCTCGTCGTTCAGCAGCTGCGCAGTCGGCCCGTCGGCCACGATGCGCCCGTCGTCCATGATAATAGTGCGCGGGAACAGTTCGTGCACCAGGCGCAGATCGTGCGTGGAGACGAGCATGGTCTGCGGCAGTTCGCGCAGTTGATTGATCAGCGTCCGCCGCGCGCGCGGATCGAGTCCGGCGGACGGTTCGTCGAGCACCAGGATTTCGGGGTTCATCGACAGCACCGTGGCAATGGCGATGCGTTTCTTCTCACCCACGCTCAGGTGATGCGACACGCGTTTGGCGTAGTCACGCATGTGCACGGCTTCCAACGCCCGATCGACCCGCTCCTCGACTTCGGCCTTCTTCAAGCCCTGATAGATCGGGCCAAACGCCACATCGTCAAAGACCGTGGGGGAAAAGAGTTGATCGTCGGGGTTTTGAAAGACCAGGCCCACCGCCGCGCGCACTTTGCCCAGATTCGCCTTCACCACATCCAGGCCGCAGACACGCACACTGCCCTGTCCCTGCAAGATGCCGTTGAGGTGCAGCATCAACGTCGATTTGCCCGCGCCATTGGGGCCAACCAGCGCCACCTTCTCGCCCGGCGCGATGGTCAACGACGCGTCACGCAAAGCAACGTGGCCGTCAGGATAGGAGAAAGAGAGTTTTTCAACTTCGATGGTGTGGTGCATGGACGTAATCCGTAAAACGTAATGCGTAATCCGTGAGAATCCGTGTAATCCGTGGTATCCGTGTCCAGAAAGGCTAGGCCCAAAACAGCAGCGCAAATACCAACAAAGCGATCAACACAACCAGGCCGCCAACTAGAACCAGCCAACTGGTTGAGGTAATCGGCGGCAGCGGGAACGATCGGATTTCGCCGTCGTAGCCGCGCGCGGCCATCGCGTCGTAAATGCGCTCGCCGCGATCGATCGATCGGATGAAGAGGTTGCCGGCCATGCCGCCGGTGACTTTGGCGCGCCAGACAATCGAACCGCCCGATCGCGAGCCCTCGATTGCGCCGCTGCGCGCCGCGCGCGCTCGCATCAACCGGATGGCTTCATCGACCATCACAAACATGTAACGCCACATCAAGCCGAAGAGACTGACGAACAGGCGCGGAATTTTGACGGCGCGCATGGCCAGCAGCATGTCGGGAAACGGCGTGGCCGCCGCAAACACAATCGCCATCTGCACCGACACCCACGATTTGAACAGGATGCTGAGCAAGCGCTCTAAACCGCTCACGGTAATTGTGAGGCTGAGAGAACCGATCGGGATGGTGACCAGCGCGGGTCCCGGCACGGTGAACAACAAGGGCACAGCGGCCAGCACAAACGGAAGCGCCAGCAGCGATCGCTTCAACACATACTTCACGCCCAGTTCCGACAGCACCGTGATCGAGAGCGACACGGTCAGCATCAACACGTAGACCGGCCACGCGCCAAAGGGCAGCAAAGCCATCGTCAGGATGAAGGCCAGGGTGAAGACAAACTTCACGCGCGGATCGAGCGCGTGAATCACGCTCTGCCGTTCACGATAGGGATCGAGAAAGTGAA
>CAYNML010000071.1:25805-28927 GCA_964398185.1 uncultured Anaerolineae bacterium
GCGATCAACAGCCCGGCGACCCACACGAACTTGCCGCCCACTTGTTTTTGATCGGTGGTCTTGATCAACTCGGGCCGCACTGCATAGATCAGCGCCAGCGCGCCGACCGTGATCAAGCCCTCGCCGAGACCAATGACTGAATGCACCAGCGCCATGGCCGGCACGGCAATGTTGGCGGGCGAAGTAGCCGAGAATGCCAGTTCCAGCGCCGCCGCCAGCGAGGCAATGAAGATCGAAGTCCACGCCGCCAGGAAGCCGCCCACAAAGATGCCCCAGCGCGCGCCTTTGGACAGGCGCTGCACCGTGCGATAGACCGTGTAGGACACAAACACGCCGATGACGGCCATGTTGAACAGGTTGGCGCCCAGCGCGGCAATACCGCCGTCCTGGAAAATCAGCGCCTGGGCGCTGACGACGATGGTCATGACCAACACCGCCGCCCACGGGCCGAGCAAAATCAGCGCCAGAGCGGCGCCTAGCAGGTGGCCCGATGTGCCGCCGGCCACCGGGAAGTTGAGCATTTGCCCGGCGAAGATCGCCGCGGCCACCACGCCCATCAACGGCACTTTGCGCTCGTCCATGTCGCGCTTGACGCGGATGAAGGCATAGCCGATGACGATCAGACTAATGACCCAGCAGATCGCCAGGACTGGCCCCGAGATGAAACCATCCGGGATATGCATCGCTTGAGGTGATCGCAACATGTTCCTTTCCTCCTGAATGAGATTTGACCACAGGCACACAGGCCCGTTAGCGTTACGAAGATTTCTTGCCGCTGGCCCGGCAGTGCTGGCACAGGCCAAACAGCGCCACGTGATCCATATCGATGGTAAAGCGATGTTTCTTCTCCGCCGCTTCAAACACCGCTTGCAGCAAGTCGTGCGCGCATTCCACCATTCCGCCGCAGGCGCGGCAGACCAGGTGGTGGTGCGGTAGCTCGTCGGCGATTTCGTAATACATCTGCCCGCCCCAGTACAGCGCATGAATCAAGCGCAGCTCGCATAAGAAGTCGAGCGTGCGATAGATGGTGGCGCGGCTGATGGCCGGATTTTGCCGGTGAACGTGCTTATACACCTCGTCCGGCGTGACGTGATCGGCGGCCTGGCGCACGGCGTCCAGAATCATCTGGCGCTGGGGCGTTAAACGGTAACCCTGCGAATGCAGCTGAGCGGCAAAATCGCCGACAGACTGAACCATGTACACCTCGCGTAATGGCAAATAAGTCTTATTGCGATTAGTTGCAATAAGGTTGTATCACAAAAATCTTGATCTTGGGCAATGCCGGGCGAAATTGAAACCGGACTGTGACATGGGCTAAACCAGAATGGATCGTTCTGTTCTAGAAAAGTGAGCGCGTGATGTGCGATTCACGCGGGGCAGCCCAGTCAATTCACGGCAGCCGATCGGCCAGCAGGTCATGCAGCTTCCTCGCATTCGACTAGAAGATTGCTTCGCTTCGCTCGCAATGACGTTAGCCGAAGATTTCCTGCCCAAGGCGGACGAGATTCAAAATAAAACGGCCACGAAGAACACCCGGCTTCATGCCGCAGGGTGGCCTTCATGGCCGTTGGTTGGATGCGATTGTCGAGAGTCGGCTAACGCCGCGCGCGTTTACGCTGTTTCAGTCGTCCCCGCCAGTGGTTCAAGCTGCACGACGTGCCGCAAAAAATCGATCTTCACGATGCGCCCGCGCACCAGTTTCTGTTCGCCGAGCAAATTCGCCAGCAGGTAGGCGTCGCCTTCCGGTTGAATCAACACCACATCCTTCATCACCGGTTGGCTGGTCTGATCTTCAATCAAAAAGACTTTCGCTTCACACATCACGCACCTCCTCAAGAAACACAACCGCCATCGAGCGGACCTTCAGGCCCGTGATGGCGATCTTCATGATCTGTGCGCCAACTTCATGTCGGCGTCCGCTGAGGTCTTCTCAGCGCCGCAACTATACCACGCTTCAATTCAAAGTCAATGAGTTACGACTGTCCGAGCAATTCTAAATTTGACAGCTGGCGATTGAAATCGCGCCTGAAGGGCGTGCCACCGACCGTCGGCCTACGCCGACGAAGCCGCGTCCACGTAGGTGGACGCTCAGCCAACGGCTCTAAAGGTGCGACTTCCAGTCGCCCGCCCATTGCGATAAGTCAAAATGAGAATTGCTGACGACTGTCATTCCCGCGTGCTTCTAGCGGGAATCCAGAGGCCGTGTCAGCTGCGAATCTGGATGCCCGACACGCTTCGCAGGCATTCGGGCATGACGTCTGAGCGGTGACGTCAATCGCATTATTGAGACATCGACTGACGAATCAGGTCAATCGCTGCCGCAATCTGCTTCGTCAACGCTTTCCATTCCACGCCGACGATCTCGAAATGCGGCTGATTGACCGGCAGCAGCAGTTTGCGGCCCGGCGCCCCCGCGATCGCCTCGGCGATGCCCGGCGTGATCTCGCCCATCATCGAGTTGGGGATCACCACCCCGATCGGCGCGAGGATCACGTCGGCCTGATTGATCGACACGCGGATGGCGTTCTCGCCGCTGGCGCCCCGGCTCGCTTTGGCCTGCATCATCCGATCGGTCGCCACCGCGTTCGCGCCCAGCGCGATGATCTCCGTCTCCAACGGCAGTTCCTGCCGCAGTTGAGTTACGATCTGCACCCCGATGCCGCCGCCCATCCCGTCGATCACTGCGATCTTCATCGTGCACCTTCCGGCGCGATTCTACTTGAGCGCTGAATGCGTGTCAACTGAGTCGCTGCCTTGACAACCCGACAACGCGGCCTATAATCTCAGCCAACAACTGAATAGGTCAGCCCGAGTTGCTGCGTGGCTGACCACGTTGAGGCGACCCGACAGCCCGGATGCTAGGGCATAAAGGCGGAAGCTGGTGCTGAACGCGATCGCGTTCAAAGTCCAGCGCTGTGCCGCAACTGTGATCGATCATCAAATGATGATCGTAAGCCAGGACGCCTACCTCAACTTTCGCTCTCTACTCTTCTCGTGATCAAGAAGGAGGTGGGCATGAAAGCTGCAGGCTAGATTTCTGGCATACGTCACGCCGGGACAATGGGTTTGCACACTGGATTGGCCCGATCTTCTCAAAATGAAGAAGATCGGGCCAATTTGTT
>CAYNML010000072.1:0-28321 GCA_964398185.1 uncultured Anaerolineae bacterium
ACCAACAACCAACTACCAACAACCAACTACCACCAGAGGGGGCACGCATGGCAGACGCAATGAAGCGCATCGGAGTGATGGTCGGTCGAGAATGGTCATGGCCGCCCGCATTTATCGACGAAGTGAACAAGCGCAACGCGGGCGTGGTGGCCGAGTACGTGAAGCTGGGCGGCACGCGCATGAACGAAGCGAATCCGTATGCCGTCATCGTCGATCGAATCTCGCATGAGATCCCGTACTATCGCACCTACTTGAAGAACGCGGTGCTGCAAGGCACGGTCGTTGTCAACAATCCCTTCTGGTGGAGCGCCGATGATAAATTCTTTGGCGCATGTCTGCTGGCTAAGCTGGGCATCAGTCACGCCAGAACCGTGGCGCTGCCCTCGCACTCCTACGTCGACGGGGTGGTGACCGAATCGCTGCGCAATCTCACGTATCCCGTGCCGTGGGAAGAGCACATCGAGTATCTGGGCGGCTTTCCGTTGATCCTCAAACCGGCATGGGGCGGCGGTTTCAAACAGGTCTTCAAGATCAACAATTTGCAGGAACTGTGGGAGGCGTATAACCAGACCGGCACCGAGTGCATGGTGCTGCAGCAGTTCATCGACTGGGACAATTACGCGCGCTGCCTGTGCATCGGCCAGCAGGACATCCTGCCCATCAAGTTCGACGTGAACCGCCCGTGGCCCAATCGGTACGTCGTCGATGATCAGTTCCTTTCACCCGAACTGCGCGATCTGATCATCAAATGGTCGATCCAGATCAACCAGGCGCTGGGCTACGACATGAACACCACCGAATTTGCGATCAAAGACGGCGTGCCGTACGCCATCGACTTCACCAATCCCGCGCCCGATTTTGAGGTTACCTCGTTGACCGATCACTACTTCCCGTTTGCCGTGCAGAAGATGGCGGATCTGTGCATCGATCTGGCGTTGGGCAGGCGGCAGCGCGCGCAGGCGCGGCCCCAGTGGGCTGCGTTGATGTATGCGTAATGCGTAAATCGTAATGAGTAAAAAGTGGTTGAGTAACGGGGTGGGGGCCTGCTCATGCTAACGGAAGCGATTGCGTATTACCACAGTTTGTTCAACGATGAAACGGCGCGTGAGAACGATGCCGTGCTCAGCGCCGCTTTGCAGCGCGAAGGCTTGTTCTTCGGCACGCGGCCCATCTGCATCGTGCTGCGGCCAAGGTTGTTGGGAACAGAGCATTACGCCCAGTTGCAGGCTGTGTGCAGCAGGGTGGCGATCGCCGCGCGGCAAGTGGTGAAGTTCATGCTGTCCGATCGGCCGACGCGCGACCTGATGGCCTTCACGCCCGGCGAAGAAGCGCTGCTGGCGCTCGACTCCGGCTATGCTGAACCCAGCGCCTCCTCGCGGCTCGATTCATTCTTCGACAATCATACTGGCTCGCTGCAATTCGTGGAGTACAACGCGGAAAGCCCGGCAGGCATGGCCTATGAAGACGAACTCTCCGAGGTGTTCCTCACGCTGCCGGTGATGCAGGAATTTGGGCGCAAGTATCGCTTGACTAAAGTGCCCGCCGCGCCGCCCATGGTGGACACGCTGCTGGAGAAGTTCCGCGAATGGGGCAAGTCCAACGATCCGCGCGCGGCCATTGTGGATTGGAAAGGGCTGCCCACGCAGGCCGAATTTGTGATGTTCAAGAAGTACCTCGAAGCGCAGGGCGTGCCCACGGTCATCTGCTCACCCGATGAGCTTACGTATTCCGATCGGACGTTGTACGCCGACGGGCAGCCGGTCAACCTGGTCTACAAACGCGTGCTGACCAGCGAGTTCCTGCAAAAGTACGGGCAGGATCATGCGCTCGAACATCCGCTGGGACAGGCGTATCGTGACGGTGCAATCTGCCTCGTCAACAGCTTTCAGGCCAAGCCGCTGCACAAGAAGATGATCTTTGGCCTGCTGAGCGATCCGGAGATCATGGACGCCGCCGGGATCGATCGGGATACACAGAGCGCGCTGGCGCAGCACGTCCCGTGGACGCGCCGGGTGCAGAACACGCGCACCACGTACCAGGGGCAGGAGATCGATCTGCTGCAATTTGCGAAGGACTACCAAGATCGCCTGCTGCTGAAACCCAACGATGAATACGGCGGGAAGGGAATCACGATCGGGTGGGAGACCAGCGCGGAGGAGTGGGCTGAAGCGCTGCAAGCTGCGCGCGAAGCGCCGTTTGTCGTGCAGGAGCGGGTACACATTGCCTACGAAGATTATCCGCAGTGCGTCGAGGGGAAACTGCATATCGGCCGGCGGCTGGTGGATACCGATCCGTATCTGTTCAACACGCGCGTGCAGGGCTGCCTGACGCGCCTCTCGACGGTGACGCTGTTGAATGTAACGGCGGGCGGCGGTTCGACCGTGCCCACGTTTCTGATCGACTAGAACCCTGGCAGGTTGTTGCCAGATGCTGAGCGACGTTGTCTGACTTCACGGCCTCTCAGTGCTGCGGGAAGACGATCGCGCGAAAACCTGCCAGGTTTGCCCGGCGAGGAGGAACTGATGAGCTACTACGATCCGTTGAGCAAGGACTTTCCATTCACCATCGGCATCGAAGAGGAATATCAGATCATCGATCCGCGTTCCGGTGAGCTGCGATCGTACGTGACGCAGATCCTGGAAGAGGGTCGACTGATCTTGCAGGAGCAGCTCAAGCCGGAGATGATGCAGTCGGTGGTGGAGGTGGGCACGCACGTCTGCCGCACCGCCGACGAAGTGCGGAAAGAGATCGTGCGGCTGCGCGGCGCGATTGCAGGGCTGGCCGCCAAGCAGGGCTTGACCATCGCCGCGGCGGGCACGCATCCGTTTTCGTCATGGCAGACGCAGGAAGTGTATCCGCACGAGCGGTACTATGGCGTGCTGGAAGAAATGCAGGATGCCGCGCGCCAGCTGTTGATCTTTGGCATGCACGTCCACGTCAGCATGCCCGATCTGGAAACCGGCATGCAGATCCAAAATGTGGCGCGCTATTTTCTGCCACACTTGCTGGCGCTGTCCACCAGCTCGCCGTTCTGGGAAGGACGCAACACCGGGTTCAAATCGTATCGCTCGATCATCTTCTCCAACTTCCCGCGCACCGGCATTCCCGGCCAGTTTGTGTCCTACGCCGAATTTCAGTCCTACGTTGATCTGCTGGTGAAGACCGGCTGCATCGACAACGGCAAGAAGATCTGGTGGGACATCCGCCCGCATCCCAGTTTCCACACCATCGAGGTGCGTATCTGCGACATCTGCACGCGCGTCGACGAAGCGATTGCCGTGGCGGCACTGATTCAAGCGATCTTCGTCAAGCTGTTCTGGCTGTTCGAGAAAAACCTGAGCTTTCGCATGTACAATCGCTCGTTGATCAACGAGAATAAATGGCGCGCGGTACGCTACGGCCTGGACGGATCGCTGATCGACTTTGGCAAGCAGCAGGCCATTCCAGCCCGTCAACTGCTGCCCGAGCTGGTGGAATTCGTCGATGAAGTCGTGGACGATCTGGGATCACGCTCGGCGGTGGAGTACGCCTACAAGATCATCGAGGGGGGCACCAGCGCCGATCGGCAGTTGGCGGCTTTCCACGCCTCCGACGGGGATCTCAAAGCCGTCGTCGAGCACATCTGCCGCGAAACATTGGAGGGCGTGCCGGTCGAAGTGCCGAAGTGAGCCGCAGGGTGGCTGTTCAGTCGTCAGGCCCAGGTTTTCCACCGGCAATGCCACTGGATTCCCGCCGCAAGCACGCGGGACTGACGTTGCCGCGATGGCTCCCAGGAACGTTGTGGGAAATGTGCGGCGGGCCAGCGCCTGCAAGTTTGTCCCCCCTGTTCAAAACAGGTATAATGCGAGGCGAGTAGCTGGGCAGTCGTTTATCTTGGCAGCAGGATTAAGGATGATGAGGAATCGTACGCTGGTCGTCGTGGTGGGCGGTCTGCTGGCCGTGTTGGCGCTGATGGCGACCGTCTTTACGCCGCAGGCGCAAGCCTCGACCACTTCCAAAGCGTCAACAGGCCGTGCCGGCCTGGCTGCGTTGCCGCACTCGGTGGGTGCCGGCAGTCTGCTGGCACCATCGGCCGGTGTGACCTGCACGTTGAGCACCACCCAGACCGTAGGCGCGCAGGGCAATCAGGATTTTAGCACGGCCACGCTGCTGAGCAGTGCTTCGGGTCGATCGTTAGTGCCACAAACGAATGTCCCGCCCGGCACGCAGGTCAATGTGCTGAGTTTCGATGAATTCTTCTTCATCAACGCGATTACGGGCAACACCATTAACGTCTCCATGTCTCCGGCCAATGCGGCTGCCGGGAATTATAACCTGGGGTTGGCGGTTTTTGACGGCCGCAATGCAGCGCCGCCATATCCGCTGTTGTTTCTGGACGAAAACACCAACGACTTCAGCGCCAGCGCGAATTTTGTCGCCTCGTTCACCGGCAGGATCTTTTTCCAGGTCTATCAGCTCAACGCGGCCACGCAGTGCACCGGCGGCGGCTACAACATCATCTTCACCAATTCAACCCCTACCCCCACCCCTACCGGCACGATCAGACCCACCAATACGATCGGCCCCACCGCCACACCCTACGCCGGCGCGCCCAGCGTCGATGTCTTCGAGCCGAACAACAACTTCGATCAAGCCACCACCATCGGCTTGAACGTCAAATACGACAAGCTCAACTTCGTGCAGTGGGACATCAACTCGAACGAGTGGGACAATGACTTCTTTCGCGTGCGCGTCAAGCCCGGCATGTTGGTCACCTGCCGCACGCTGCAACTGACGCCCGGCACGGACACGAATCTGATCCTGTACGACAACAACCTCAACGGCATCAACGGCAGCGACGACGTCAATCGCGCCGCCGGCGATTTGAGCAGCAGTGTGAGCTATTTCGTCACGTACGAAGGCTGGTTGTACGGTCTGGTGGGCGAAGGCTTTGCGCGGCCGCGCAGCGAGCAGGCGGGCACCGGTTACAGCTACGAGTGCACCATCGCCACGCAGACCACGCCCACGCCCGGCCCCACGGCGACGTTCCCGCCCAACGTGCCGACCCACACACCCGTCCCGACGGAGACGCCCATCCCGTCGCCCACGCTCACGCCCACGCCGCCCTTCATCGGCGTGAAGCCGCTGCCCACTGCCACGCCGCCCGGCCTGCCTTTGCAGCAAGTGCCGGTGAGCCTGTTGACGTACTACGACGTCAACGGCAACAACAAATATGATCCCGGCGAAGGCATCGTGGGCATCTCGGCGCGCGTGATCGACCTGACCACCGGCAAGCTGCTGGCGCAGGGCCTGACCGATACCACGGGGCGCGTCTCGTTCACCGTCAGCGCGCCGGGGGCCGTGCAGCTGGTCGTGCCGTTTCTCAATCGCAGCGAAATCATCCTGCCGTCGGGCAAGGCCGTGACCATTCGCGTCAGTCCCAGCGCGCTGCCCAGCGCCATTCCATAAGGGCGGAGCCGTTCAGGCATGTCCACTTCGCCGGACAGCGAGCAGTCACCCGGCTCAACGCCGCCTGCATCGCCTCCTCCACCACCCACTATGAATAATCGTCTGAAAGAGTCCTGGAATAATCCCGCCAAACGCCCCACGCTCATCTTTGGCTTTGGGGCGGTGGGCATCGCCCTGATCCTGCTGCTGATCGCCGTGATCCAGCTCATCGGCGGACCTGAAGCGGCGCCGCCTGCGCCGACGCCCACGCCGGTGTGCACCGGCCCCAACTGTCCCGTCGTCCAGACTAGCCCGTTGGTGCCCAGGAAACTCTATGTGCGCGATCGGTCTTTCGCGATCACCCCGGTCGCCGTGCAACAAGGCAAATGGCCGGTTAGCGCCGGCGACGATGCTACTGCCACGTGGGTCTTCGGCTCACTGGTCAACTACCTGATCGGCTTGCCGAACAGCTCGGAAAACAAGGATCTGCTGCAAGCCATCAGCGAAGCCGACGCGATCACGCTCGAACTCTCCGACGGGCAGACCATCGAGTTCAAGTTCGACGCGCAGCAGCTGGTGTCCCCGAACGACGAGCAGATCTTCTCGCAGCAGCATCCCGGCATCACCTTGCTCCTGCTCGGCGACGACGGTGAACAACGCCTGGTCGTGACGGGCAACTACAACGTGGACAGTGAAACGCAGCGCAGCATCCCCAGCAGCGTTGTCGCCATCAACACGCCGGTTGAGATCGGCCCGGCGCGCATCAAAGTCTTGGGCGGGCGGCTGGTGGAAAACGCCCCCGGCATTCCGGTGGGCAGCGTTTTCTACCTGGTCGACTTCACGGCCGAGAACATCGGCGAAGAAACGTTGAACGCCGCCGACTTTCAGATCGAACTGCTGGACTACGCGCGCCAGAAATGGCAAATGTCCGAAACCGCCAGCAAGCTCGGCCCCAATCCGGCGCCGGGCGGTCAACTGCTGCCGGGGCTGAGCGGGGCCTTCACGTCCGGCTTTGAAGTGCCCAGCAACATCACCGGCCCCATTCTCACCTGGGTCTTCCGGCCGACCCCCGCCTTCAAAGGACAGGCCAGCGTGGCCGTGCCGCTGCTGGGTCCCACGCCCACACCCGATCCGCGCTCGCAAGTCAGCGCGCAGATTTCGCAGGCCTACTACACGTCCGATCAATCTGAGCTCGTCATCGTGGGCAGCATCGCCAACCCGACCGGCTCACTCATCCCCGTCGGCCCGGCCGACATCGTCCTCAGCACCCCGGAAGGCGTGCTGGCAACCTTAAACAGCTCTGATCCCGGCTTGCCGTGGCGGCTCAATCCCAACGACGCCTTGAATTTCACGCTGCGCTTCAGCCGCTTGCCATCGCAGACAGCCATTCTCAGAATACTGAACAATTCCTTCGAGTTATACGTCGTCCCGTAAACGTCATCACCGGCTGTCGCCTGCTCCGCAGGAACCAGACGCCCGGCTGCTCTTCCACCAGGGAGCGCATGAAACGCTTCGCGCTGATCGGATTGTTGCTTGGGCTGGCGGGCTGTGCTGCCGGTGATCGATCGTCACCGCCGCGCGCTTCTGTGCCAATCGAACATACGGCGGCTGCTTCCCCAACCCGATCGGTTGAGCTCACTCCGACGAGCAGCGCCGTGATCCCGGCGACCAGCCCGGGGGTCGTCACAAAACCGATCGGGCCAGTAACCCCGATCGAGCTTGCGCCGACCCCCGCGCCGCTCTCAACCTTCCCGGCCTGTCCGCCGCCGCCGGCGCCCAGCGCTACGCCGACGTTCGCCGCCGTGCAGCACTTCGAACATGGCCTGCTGTTCTGGCTGCAGACGCGCAATGAAATTTGGACGTTGATCGATGCGCCGCTGAAAGATCAATTCTACTGGCGCGTGCTGCCTGACACATGGTCAGACGGGCAGCCTGAATCCGATCCGAATCTGTCGCCACCTGCCAATCGCTTTCAACCGGTGCGCGGTTTCGGCGCAGCGTGGCGGCTCGGCGGCGGATCGTACGGCCCGCTGCGTGACGAGCTCGGCTGGGCCATTGATGAAGAACTCGGCTTCGATACCACGCTGATCTATTATCCGCAAGGCTACTTTGCTCCCGATTGTACGTGGCTGCCGAAGTCAGGCATCTTTGAACTACGCGCGGCCGATGGCGGGGTCTATCAATTCGTCGGGGCCGGGGGCCTCGCCAGAATCGTAACGCGTGACGAGTAATGCGTACTGCGAAACCGGGCTTCTGCCATTCCACTGGCATCGAACGCTTGCTTGCCAGAAACCAATTTTTCCACCGCCAGGAATATCCTATGACACTTAAGGCCCATTTGCTGGAAGATTTCGACGAGGCGGCGCTGCAGGCTTTGCGCACGTCCCTAGATCGATCCATTCAGGTCACCACTGGATCGATCATTCCGCCGGATACGCACATCCTCATCAGTGGACGCCCAACACGCGAGCAGTTGCAGGCGTGTCCTGAACTGCGCGCCATCATCGTGCCGTGGGCGGGCGTGCCCGAAAGCACGCGCGAGCTGCTGCGCGACTTTCCGCGTCTCACGCTGCACAACCTGCACCACAACGCCGCCGCCACGGCCGAGATGGCGCTGGCGCTATTGTTGTCCGCCGCCAAATTCATCGTACCCATCGATCAGCGTCTGCGCGCGCACGACTGGTCGCCGCGTTATGCGGCATCGATTTCAATCGGTCTGCACGACAAGACGGCCTTAATCGTCGGCTACGGGCAGATCGGTCGGCGGGTGGGGCGTGTCTGCCGCGCGCTGGAGATGACGGTGCTCGCCACGCGGCGCACGCATAGCGAGCAGGATGACATCGCCGAACTTCATCCGGCTGCCGATCTGCCGGAGCTGCTGCCGCGCGCTCAGGCGTTGATCATCACTGCGCCGCTGACGCCGGAGACCAGAGGCTTAATCGGGAAGAAGGAATTGGCGTTATTGCCACAGGGCGCGCTGTTGGTGAACGTCGGGCGCGGGGCGATTGTGGACGAAGAGGCGTTGTATCAAGCGTTGAAGAACGGGCAGCTGGCGGCGGCCGGACTCGACGTGTGGTACCACTATCCGCGCGATGAAGCCGCGCAGACTCATACGCCGCCTTCACGGTTCCCGTTCCATGAACTCGACAACGTGGTGCTGAGTCCGCATCGCGGCGGCGATGAAGTGGGCATTGATGAATTGCGGATGCAGCACGTGGCTGCGCTGCTCAACACAGCCGCGCGCGGCGCGGACATGCCCAATCGCATTGACCTGGCGGCAGGTTATTGAACTGCCGCTCATCATCTTTCTTCTGGATTTTTGTGCAGCCGGAGTCGAGGCGTTAGCCTCATGGCGTTAAGTTACTGTGTCGGTCACGGCATTCCCGCGGTTGCAGGCGGGAATCCAGTTGCTCGACTGGCGCGAATTGCCTGCGGGAAACTCGGATGCCCGACGAAAGCACTCGGTCATGACGGAAGGGCAACCACGCTTCCCTTGTATTAGTGCCTTGAGCTGGATCTTCGATGTCAGACACAACTTTGTAAAAGCGTAATTACTTCTCGAAGACCGCAACAGCCCGCACTGGTGAGCCGGCGCCGCCGCGAATCTTGAGCGGCAGGCCCACACAGCGAAAGCGTCCCCGCCCGATCAGCAGCACCGTGTCGCCTTGTTTGATCGCAGGCCCGGCCATTGCGCGAGCACGTTCCCGATCGATAGAAAAGGGCGAGCCAGGCGCTCGCCCCAAACGGTTACTATGCCGCAAATGCCCTGATCGTTTGGGCTACCGTGCGTACATCATCTTCGCTCAACTCCGGGTACATTGGCAGCGAGACGATCTCGCGCGCGGCGCGTTCCGTCTCCGGCAGTGATCCGACATCGCCCAGACGGCCGCGATAGGCAGGCTGCAGGTGAATGGGCACCGGATAATGGATCGCCGTGCCGATACCGCGCTCATGCAGATAGGACATCAACGCGTCGCGCTGCGGATGGCGAATGACGTACAGATGATACACGTGGCGGCGGTGCGCCGGCTCGATCGGCAAGGTGACGACCCCGGCGAGCTGTTCGTGATAGATCGCCGCCAGACTGCGGCGCTTGTCGTTGTCGGCGTCGAGATGGCGCAGCTTGACGCGCAGGATGGCGGCTTGCAGTTCATCAAGGCGCGTATTCCAGCCGGCGATCTCGCTGATGTAGCGCTCGCGCCAGCCGTACTGCCGCAGCAGTTGGAGGCTCTCGGCGATCTGCGGATCGTCGGTGGCGACGAGACCGCCATCGCCGATGGCGCCGAGGTTTTTGGTCGGATAGAAGCTGAAGCACGCCGCAGCGCCGAGGCTGCCCAGGGCCCGATCGGCGTACCGCGCCCCGTGCGCCTGCGCGCAGTCCTCGATGATCTTGAGGCCGTGCCGCCGGGCCAGATCGACGATCGGGTTGAGGTTGGCCGCCAGGCCGTAGAGGTGCACGGGGATGACGGCTTTGGTACGCGGCGTGAGGGCGCGCTCGATCTGATCGGGATCGATGGTGTACGTCAGTGGATCGATATCGACCAGCACCGGCGTCGCGCCGGCCAACTCGATCGCGGCCACCGTGGCCACGGCGGTGTGCGACACGGTGATGATCTCGTCGCCGGGGCCGAGGCCGCAGGCGCGGAGGGCGAGGTGCAGCGCTTCGGTGCCCGAGCCGACGCCGCTGGCGTAGCGCACGCCCAGATAGGCGGCAAACTCCTGCTCAAAGGCCTGCGTCTGCGGGCCGAGGATGTAGCGATTGCCGTCGAGGGCGGCGGCAATCGCTGCATCAATTTCGGATTTGTGGCTCAGGTACTGCGCCTGGGGGTTGGCGGCAGGAATGAACGGTGTCACTTCACGGCAGATCCATGACGCGCACGTTATCGACACGGATGCCCAGCGGGCCGCCAACGCGGTTGGTGGCTTTGGCGCGCACGTACACGCCGAACTCGCGCCGATCATTGCCCCAGTTTACGTCGTAGGTGGCGTTGACCAACGGATTGCCGTTCAGGTAGAACGTAATGAGCGACCCTTGCTGCCGAATCTTCAGGTTGTGCCACTGTCCCGTGGTGATGACACTGGGGAGATTGGTGTCCGCCGTGATGGCGGCGCAGGCGCCATTGGTGCACTGGTGCAGCTGATAGCTCTTCACCTGGGTGCGATCGGTGGTGGAGATTTGCAGCTCCAGCCGGTAGTAATTACGGTCAGGTTGGAACGGCGGGTTGGCGCCAAAGGTGGAATTGCTGGCATTGAAGATCAATCCGTAGCGTGCGTCCACTTGCCCGTTGGCCAGCAGCAGATCGGCGCTGTATTCAAAGTTGGCGGCCGTCACGGCGGCGGGGGTGGCGGCGGCGGGCGACATGCCGCCGCTGGCATTGGTGCCGTCAAGGAACAACGCCATGGCGCCGCCCGGATTTCCCTCGGCAGAGATGCTTTGCTGATAGCTGCAATTGGTACCGCAACCGGTGGTCAGGCTGCCCCCCCACTGGAGGAAGTCTGGATCATTGGCCGCACCCGAGCCAAACGTGTAGTTATAGCGGTAGACGATGGCCGGCGTCGGCGTCACGGTGGGCGTCGGGGTCCAGGTGGGGGTCGGCGTGGGATCGCGCCGGATCAGCGGCAGATAGATCTTGATAGCGGGTTTTGCGCGCAGGACAACATCTTCGACAAACACCCCCAGCGCATCGATGTTGTCATTATCCTGACTGGTGAAGACCAGTGCAATCCAGACTTGCTGTTCGCGCAAGACGGCAGCCGGAATGGGATAGTAACTGGTGCGAGCGGCAAGTGACGGATCGCGGCCGTCGGTGATCGCCAACCAGGTGAAGTCTGTACCGTTGGTGGAATAGGCTACACCGAACAGGTCGCCGGGGAGCGTATCCAGCGCATATGTGACACTGATGAAGGCGCTGGTGTAGTCGGTCATGTTGAGCGGTCCGTAGATCGCATAGGCCTGCATGTTCTTGGTGTAGGGTTGCCCGGCAGTGATCTGCGGTGCTCCGAGTGAATTGGTGCCCGCGTTCCACAAGGTGTCCGTCATCGGCGCGCCCGCCACACGTCCCCAGGTGTAGCTGCTGTCGATGATGCCATTGGCGTTCACGAGGTGCCACGGTTTGCTGGTGTCGTTGACGTTGTAGTTGAAGCGTTGGGTGAAGGTGCTGTCGAAGGTTTCGCTCATGACGATGGGCGCGCTGAGCGGCAGCGGCGGCACGCCGCTGAGCGGCGCGCGCACGTGAGCCGGTCGATGCAGCTTGAAGGGCGGTGTCAGGCCGCTGTCATGCTGCGCCGCGACCTGTTGAAACATGATGGCGCTGATCAAGACGAGGCCCAGGACAATGACGATGGCGGGAACGACGCGCTGCGCGCGGCGTGACAACTGCATAGTGCTGGTCATACTTCCTCCTCAATGCGAAAGGTATTTGGCCGAAGGCTACAGGTAGTGCGGCAAGGTGCGGCGAAAGTAGTCGAGTGAGCGGCGCAGCCCCTCGGCCAGGGGAACGTGCGGTGTCCAACCCAACTCGCGCCGGATCTTGCCGTAGTCCGCATAGTAGTCGCCGATGTCGATCGCTTTGCGATCAGGCGGGAAGGGGATGCAGCGGTATTCACCGCCAGCGTTGGTGGCAATCAGCAGTTGGGCCAGATCGATCAGGCTGATCGGCGGCTCGGCGCTGCCCAGATTATACACTTGCCCGTCGGCGCGCGGATCGCTGGCGGCGATCAGCAGAGCGTCGATCACGTCGTCGACGTAGTTGAAATCGCGCAGCTGCTGCCCGTCGCCATAGACGATGATGGGTTCGCCGGACAGCACCTGCTTCAGCCAGATGCCCAGAAAAGTCTGCCGGGCATCTTTGACGCGCATGCGCGGACCATAGGTGTTGGTCAAGCGCAGGCTGGTGGTCCGGATGCCGTAGGCATTATTATAGACGATGTGATACCACTCCCCTGCCATCTTGTTGATGCCGTTCACGTCGGTGGGGTGGAGCAAGTGGCGCTCGTCTACGGGGAGATAGTCAGGCTTGCCGTAGAACTGGCGGGTGCTGGCGTACACAATCTTGATGGCCGGATTATTTTTGCGGCACGCTTCCAGAATCGACAGCTGGCTGCGCACGTTGATGTCCAGATCGGTGTACGGATCGCGCATGGAATCCAGGTGGCTGGTCTGCCCGGCCAGGTTGAACAGGATGTCCTGACCCTGCACCAGATAATCCATGCTGTACTCGTCGCGCACATCGGCGATGTTGATGGTGACGCGATTGGCATAACCATCGAGGTTGAAGAGATTGCCGCCGTAGGCGGGAATCAGCGAATCGACCAGGATCAGGCGGGCGCCGGCATCCGCCAGGCGGCGGGCCAGATTGCTGCCGATGAAGCCGAGACCGCCGGTGATCAGAATGCGTTGGCGGGCAAAATATGGATCCAATTCTGAGGAGTTCATGGTGATCATGCTGGCTGAACGGGAACCGCAGGGGGGCCGCCGATCGCCGCCTTACTCAAGCGATTTGGTGGGGGGCGCTGGCACGGCGGCTGCCTGCAAGTGCGCTTTGCGCACGACCAGCCGCCACCACCAGCCCACCAGCGCGATGAGCGTTTTGCCGACGCGGCGGAAGTTGAAGAATTGCGACTGCCCATACTGCCGGTACCAGTGATGCACCGGCACTTCCGTAATAATATAGCCCGCGTCTTGAATCTTTTTCACCATCTCAAACGTGATGGTGCCTGTGGTGGATTCCAACTGGAGGCGATCGAAGATGGCCCGCCGCATCAGGCGAAAGTCGCAATCCACGTCGCGGATGACCAGGCCGAATAACAGTTTGACGAAGTACTGATAGGCGAGGCCGATGATCACGCGGTGGAATGGATCGTGGCGCTTGATCTTGTAGCCGTTGACCATATCGATGCCGTCGCTCACGGCGTCGGCCAGCAGGGCGAGTTCGCGCGGATCGTACTGCGCGTCGCCGTCGGTGTAGAAAATCCAGTCCTTGCGCGCCGCCGCAAAGCCGCCGCGCAGCACGCCGCCATACCCGCTGGGCTGCGCGCGGTGAATGACGCGCACGTGCTGCGGATAGAGCCGCGCCATTTCGTCCAGCACCAGCGCCGAGTCGTCCTGACTGCCGTCGTTGATGACAATTACTTCATAGTCGTCCGTCAGCTGCGGCAGAGTCTGCAGCGCGCGCAGGATCATCGTGGGGATGGTGCCCGCGTCGTTGTAGCAGGGGAAGAAGGCTGTGATGCTGGAAAGTTTCATGATTCGATTTCTTTACGGCCCAGTGCGGCGACGGTCAGGCCCAACGGCAGCCCGCTTGACGCAATCAGCGGCGCCTCTGCGCTCAGGATGGCGCGCAGTATGGCGTTGGCAGGCCCCGGATTGAGCGTTAGGTCTGAACCCGCCTGTGGCGGCAGGAAACGCTCACTCCAGCGTTTGGCGGCTGCCACCGGAAAGAGAAAAGTATTGGCATAGCTGGCCTGCAGCGGTGTCAACCCGCCAGTGCGCAGCTTGGCTTCGACTTCGCCGCGCGTATAGCGGTGCGCCAGATGCACGGCGACATCATGCCGCCCGCGCATCCACGAGTAGGCGGGCAGACGCAGCAACACGACGCCGCCCGGCTTGAGCACGCGGGCGAACTCGCGCAGGGCTTGCACGTCGTCGACGCCGCTTTCGCACAACACGTCGAACGAGACCACCAGATCGAATTGATTGTCGGCGAACGGTAGATCCATCACCGAGGCTTGCGCCAGCCGCACATGTCCGCGTCGGCGCGAGAATTTCAACGCTTCGGCGGAGAAGTCGAAGCCGGTCACCACGCCATAGCGCGCCAGGTATTTCATGACGGCGCCTGTGCCGCAGCCCGCGTCCAGAATCCTGAGGGGGCGCGTATCCCGATCGGGCGGCAGAGCGCGCTCTACCAGCCGGCGCGTGATCCGCGCCATGCCGAGGTACCACCAGTGGGTGTCCTCGACCCGATACATGACCTCGTACTCTTCCAGATTCATCGCTAGGGCAGGTTCTCAACTTTGATGTTGTCGAAATCAACCTGCATGGCATAGCCCAGATCGACCGGGAAGGCCGGGTAGTTCCCATCGGAGGGGAAGATGAACATGCCATAGCGGCCGTTCAGGAACGACGCATCGTTGATGTTGATGATGGAAACGCCGTTCAGGCTGATGTCGATGTTGGCGCCGACGCGTTTGATGATGAATTTGTCCCAGTAGGCGGCGTTGCCGTACAGCAGGCCGGGCGGCAGGCTTTCATTGGTGCGCAGCGTGACGCAGTTGCCGCCGCTGCAGCGCCGCAGCTTCACGCCGATCGGCTTGGTGGCATCGATGGTGTAGAAGAAGGCCATGTAGAACTGACCGTTAAAGTTGAACTGGCTGGGATTGCTGCCAAAGGTGTTGGCGCTGGCGTTGAAGATGACGCCGTACATGTTGCCGAGGTTGCTGCCATCGCAGGACATGCCGCAATCAGCCTTGGGATAGATCACCCACGGCGACATATCCACCGATAGTTCAAAGTCGCCCGGCAGTTGATCGGTGTTGGGCGAGGAGGCCGTCATCACCCAGTACGCGCCGTTATACAAAGTCAGACTCTTGCCCGGATTGCCGTGGGGCGGATTGGTGCGAACGAATTGCCCGTAGCCGTACTGGCCGCCGCCGCCAGAGCCGACGCCGTTATAAGTCCCGCCGAACCGATCGATGTCGGTGGTGCCTACGTCAAAGGTGTAGGGGCCATACAGCGGCAGCGGCGTGGGGGTGGGGGTGGGCGTGGGGGGATAGTTATTCATGATGAGCGGCGCGTAGACGTATTTGAGTGGCTCGGCCGTCAGGCGCACGCTGCGCACAAACGCGCCCAGGCCCTGGGGCGTGGTCTGGCTGTCGAACGCAAAGGCCAAATAGACCGACTGGGAGGAAGCGTTGGTGGGAAACGAAAACGTATTGGTGATCCAGTCACCCGGCAGGCCGCTCTGCATGTTGCCGTTGAAAGTCTGCCCATCCGTGGAGAAACCCCACAACAGCGTGTCGCCCGCTTGCGAGTCAAGGTAATACTCAAAACTGACATGCGCGTACGTGAACTTGCTGAGATTGATCGGGCCGTAGATCAGCCAGGCGTCTTGTCCGGCCGGATAGGTGCTTACACCCGGCGTCAACACCTGCGTGGCGGTGAACAGGCGCGCCGCGCTCCACGCGCTGTTGGCGAAGGCCGGCGGCGGGGTGACATTCTTATCCGTCCGATCCCATGCGTAACCGGCGCCATCGCCGGGATTGACGATGGTGCGCCATTGCGGGGTGCTGCCGGTCAAGGTGGTGACCGGATTGAAGGACCCGCCAAAGTTTTCAGTCATCAACAACGTACTGCCCGGGGGCAGGGGTTGCGCGTCCGGCCGCGCCGGCTGTTCTGCAAACTGGAAGGGCGGTTTCAGATCAGAGTTCGGCGGCTGCGCGCTGACGACTTGGCCCGCCAGCGCAATCAATACTAGGCCGCCGATCACCAGGGCCAGCCAGCGCGTTTTCGAGTTCGGATGGGTGTTCATGTTTTTCACCTGACGACAATACGATCGATGTGTCAGGCTTCATCGATCGTCTTGTTGAGATTTAGGCTGCTTCCTCTTCTTCCTCATCTGCCGATTCTACCACGGCGCTGGGCGGACTCAACAACCCGATGAGCTGATCGCGCGCCCCGGCGGACAACGGGCCGGCCTTGCCCGGCCCGCGCAGCCAGTCCTTTAGCTTTTTGTAGTGCAGCGCCGGGATGGGGCACTCGCTGGCATCCACTTCCGCCGTCGCGTTGCCAAAGACAATGATGGGCTGCAGGGGAATTTCCACACCGGGCAGTTTCTTGGCCAGATAGCGCTGCAGGGTTTCGACCTCGCCCGCGGCTTCGCGCGACGGATTGCCCAAACTATCACCGGCCAGCCACAGGAAGAACTTCTGCCAGCCCAGCAGATGGCGCCATTTGCCATTCCGGTACTGGATGCCTTTCCCCTGCATTTTAAGCGTAAATACCAAACACGCATTGGGCGTTACCAGGACATTGCCCGCCGGGCTGGTGTACTGAAACAGATGATAGCGATGATCAAAGCCTTTCAGGGATTTCTGCAAGATCTGATCGGGCCGATCGGGCCGCCCGAAGCGCAGCGTGTAGTACATGCCCACCTGATACAGGGCGAAGCCGATGATCAGCGCCAGCATCGACACCAGCAGACCTTCCATCTGCATGGACAGGTTCACGATGAGGCCAAAGAGCAGGATACCCATGCCGCCCAGATTGGCATAGCGCCCGATCTTGGCCCGGCGGTGGATGAATTGATCGTTGCGATAGACTTGCATGATCTTAATGTTGTCCGTTCTGATATTTGGCCAGCACGACGCAGGCATTGTTGCCGCCCAGCCCGAAGGAGTTGGAAAGCACCACGCGCACATCGGCCTGACGCGCCGTGTTGGGCACGTAATCCAGATCACACTCCGGATCGGGATTCTCGTAATTGATGGTGGGATGGATCGTGCCCGTTTCGATGGTCTTAACACAGGCCACGGTTTCCAACGCGCCCGCGGCCCCCATGGAGTGGCCGATCATGGACTTGGTCGAGCTAATTGGCACGTTGTAGGCCTGTTCACCGAACACGGTCTTAATGGCCAGCGACTCGGTAAAGTCATTCAACGGCGTCGACGTGCCATGCGCGTTGATGTAATTGACATCCATCACATCCACGCCGGCATCGCGCAGCGCGCGTTTCATAGCGCGCACCGCGCCCGCGCCTTTGGGATCGGGCGCAGCCACATGGTAGGCGTCAGCCGAAGAAGCACCGCCCAGCACCTCGGCATAGATGCGCGCCCCACGCGCCAGCGCATGGTCCAAGCTTTCCAGCACCACCAGTCCTGCGCCTTCACTGAGAATGAAACCATCCCGGTCTTTATCGAAGGGCCGGCTGGCACGCTCGGGCTCGTCGTTGCGCGTGGACAGCGCGCGCATGGCGCTGAACCCGGCAATGCCATAGCGATGGATCGATGCTTCCACGCCGCCGCAGATCATCAACTGCGCATGGCCGCGGCGAATGTATTCTGACGCCTCGACCACGGCTTGCGTGCCGGCGGCGCAGGCGTTGATGGGCGTGCCAATGGGGCCTTTGGCTTGCGCCATGAGGCTGACGTGGAACGCGGGCATGCTGGTCAACGCCGACGACAGCGCAAACGGGCTGACGCCGCGCCAGCCTTTTTTGGCGAAGGCTTGCATTTCCTCATCGGCTTTGTCAAACGGCCCATAAGCTGTGCCGATGTAAACCCCGGTTTCTTCTTGAACATCTTCGGGCAGAACGGTCTCGAAGCCGGCGTCGATCAGCGCCTCGCACGCGGCCGCCACGGTCATCTGCGTGGCGCGTCCCATGCGGCGTGCTTCCTTGAAGTTGATCCACTTGGTGGGATCAAAGTCTTTCACCTCGCCGGCAATTTTGGTCGGCATATCGCCTGGATCGAACTGCGTGATCAAGCCAATGCCCGATCGACCGGCCACCAGCCCGTCCCACAGTTCACTGACCGTCAAGCCCAACGGCGACAGTGCGCCAAGGCCGGTCACCACTACACGTTGCGAATCAGGTCGTTGTTCCATGTTTCACTGCCTCACTATCCTCTATTACCGAGTCGAATTTACGCCTGGGCCGCGGGCGGTTGAGCCTGGCTGAGCCGTTCTTTGACGGTTTCTACCAGCTGCCCTTCCGCCGCGCGAATGGTCGAGCGGATCGCGCCCCGGATCGCCTTGGCGTCCGAGCGGCCGTGCGCAATTAATACAACCCCATCGACTCCCAACAGTGGCGCAGCGCCCAATTCGCGATAATCCATGCGTTTCCGCAACCGCTGCACAGCCGGCAGCAACAACAACAGGCCGGGCAGCATTAGAATCAGGCCCGGAATCATCAATACCAGCCCCATCTGGTTCAGCAGACCGCCGGTTAAAGACTCCTTCAGAGTCTTCGCCAGGAAAGAGACCAGCCCTTCCGTCAGCTTGAGGATGACGTTGCCCGTGAATCCATCCGTGACGATCACATCGGTCACACCTTTCGAGATGTCCTTGCCTTCCACGCTGCCGATGAAGTTGAGGCCGCTGCTCTTCAGCAGCGGAATCGTGGCCTTCACCAGCTCATTGCCCTTCTCGATTTCCTCGCCGTTGGAGACGATGGCGACGCGCGGCCTGACAATGCCCAGCACGCGCTCGGCATAGATGCTGCCCAGCAGGGCAAACTGCGCCAGATTCTGCGGGGTAGGATCGGCATTGGCGCCCAGATCGATCAGGACGGCGGGCGTCTTGCTGGCGGGAAAGATCGACGCCAGGGCAGGGCGATCGATGCCGCGGATGCGCCCCACGCCGAAGAGCGCGGCGGCCATCACGGCGCCGGAATTGCCGGCCGACACAAAGGCGTCAGCCCGGCGCTCTTTGATCAGGCGCAGCCCCACGCTCATGGAGTTGTCGCGCTTGGCGCGCACGGCGCTGACGTGATCGTCCATCTCCACCACTTCACTGGCGGGCACGATCGACAGAGCCAGCCCGTCGGTCTTATGCCGGGCCAGTTCGCGCTGCACGTCCGCTTCGCGTCCCACGAGGACGATCTCTACATTGAACTCGCGCGCGGCCATGACCGCGCCTTCCACCACCACGCCGGGAGCGTGATCGCCCCCCATGGCATCAACGACAATCTTCATGCGTTGTTCACCTCAACATGCTCTGGGTCAAAGCCGCCGCATTGTACCAGAAAAATCCGCGCCTTCAACACGCGCCAGATTCTTGCTCAGTTCAAGGAGAAGGAAGAGGTCTCGTCGGGAGACAACTGGCGGCTGGCCTGCACAATCTGCCAGGCGCGCAGCTCGCGCCGCAACAACCCGGCCACGTCGGCCAGTAGATCGCCGATCGAGGCGGTCGTGAGCAGCTGCTGTTTCTCGCTCAAGTCCACTTGCAGCACCGAGGCGGCGATGTGGGCCAGCGTGGCCGGTTCGTCCGGCAGGGCCAAGTCCAGCTGGCTGGCGGCGCTTTCCGCCAGGGCGCGCACGTACCGATCGAGCTGGCGCCGGATTCGATCGACCTCGGCGCGGCCGGCCTGATATGGCTCCCACGGCCACCACTCGATCCGGCCGGATAGATATGGCTTATCGTGCAGCAGCTGCGCGATGCGAAAACGCGCCTTGCCCACGCACAGGATGTTCATGCGATCGTCCACGTTCTCCACCTGCACGATGTGCGCCGTGGTGCCGACTTCCACCGGCTCGGCCGTTTCGCCCACTTCCTCCCCCGATCGGATCAGCACCACCCCAAACGGCTGCCCGTGCTGGATGCACTCGCCCATCATCTGGCGGTAACGCGGCTCGAAGATGTGCAGCGGCAGCAGTTGACCTGGAAAGAGCACGGTGTTGAGCGGAAACAGCGGCAGGGTGTCCATGCCGCCATTGTACCCGATTCGTTGCGCCCTGCAACCCGCGGCCCGACGGTGGATTTCATCATCGCCCAGCTCGAATCATACCACCAGCAAAATGGGGATGACTTTTTCCGTGAACGATCGTATACTGAAAGTGGTTCGCACCCCGCACATTACAGGAGGCCGTTTCATGTCCGACACGCTTTCCAACCTCAAGCCCGATCTGAACAGCGTGCCCGTCGATGCGCCGGAAACCGATCGGATGCGCGCGCTGATCGAAACCCTCAGCGCCTACATCGAATACTTTCATGGCGGTTCGGTCAAGATGGAAGCGTATGCCGACGGTGTCCTGACGATCAAAATGGATGGCGCGTGCGCGGGCTGTCCGCTGTCGGCGGAGACGCTGCACGGCTGGGTGGAGGGCACCGTCAAGCAGTTCTTCCCGGATCTCAAGGCCGTGGTTCCGGCGTAGCGCGGGCATTTTCATTGACAAGTCATTTGTTCCGGTTATAATACGCGCTGTCTTGCCCGCGTGGCGGAATTGGCATACGCAGCAGGTTGAGGGCCTGTGCCGCAAGGCGTGGAGGTTCGAGTCCTCTCGCGGGCACCACACAAAACAACCGGCAGTACCGGAGCCCCGCACAGCGCGGGGCTTCAGTTTTGTATTACAATGGCGCCAATTATGGGCAGAGTATTCGAACGACAAGTGGCGAACCGCCGGGCGGAACTGAGTGCGATCGGGCTGCTGATCGCGCTTTTGCTGTTGAGCGGCTGCGCCAACTCCGGCGCGGCGGCGGGCGTCCAGCAGACAACCCGATCGGCTGTGCCGGCGACCACGGCGGCCACACGCATGGCGGCGCGGCCGCCGACAACCAAAGGCGGCCTGGCTTCCGGCATGTCCATCTTTCACACCGTGCAGACCGGCGAGAACCTGTATCGCATCGCGCGGAAGTATGGCACCTCGGTGCAGGCCATCGCGCAGGCCAATGCCATCACCGATGTGAATGCCATCACCGTGGGGCAGAAGATCGCCATTCCCAATATTCAGGCGACCACCGAGCCAGAGCCGACCGCGACGCCGACGCTTACGCCGTCGCCTGTTCCGGCGACTCTGACTATCGTCGTCTACACAGCGACTCCCGCCGAGCCGACGGCGACCGTCGATCCCAACGCGACCCCTACGCCCACCCCGCCGCCGCCGGACAACGTGAACGGCATCAAACTCGATCAATTTGTCATCATGCCGCCCGCCGTGCAAGAGAATGTGAAACAGATTTTTGCCAGAGGCCAGCAGCTGGGCAACAACGCGCAGCGCTTCAGCAAAGTGGGTGACAGCATCATCGAGCATCCGCACTACATGGTGAAGTTCGATACGCCCGATTACAATCTGGGGCAGTACGCTTACTTGCAGGACGTGCTGAATTACTATCGCGGTTCGTATGGGCGCAACAGCTTGTCGGTGCGGCGCGGTTTGCATTCGTGGTCGTGGAACAACCCCACCTGGGCCGATAAGGACCAATGCCTGCCCGACGAAGGCCCCATTGCCTGCGAATATCGCGTCTTCAAGCCCAGCGTGTCGTTCATCGTGCTGGGCTCTAACGATGTGGGCGTGCCGGAATATTTCCGCAAGAGCATGGAAGAGCTGGTGCAGTTCACCATCGATCAGGGCGTCATTCCCATCATCGTCACCAAGGCCGATCGGCATGAGGACGGGGACCACCCGGAGAAGAATACCAATAACACCATCCTGAAAGAAACGGCGGCCAAGTTCAACGTGCCCCTGCTAGACTTCGACGCAGTTGCCGGCACCATGCCCAATCGCGGTATCGATCCGGCGGACGGCACGCATTTGACGTTCTATTACGCCCACGACTACTCCGTGCCGGTGGCCTTCACGAAAGGCCATGCCCTTCACGATTTGACGTCCGTCATCATGCTCGACGAGCTGTGGCGGCTGCTGGGCTTGAAGCAGTAAAACGTAATGCGTAAAAGGACAACGAAATGACCAAGTGGCAGATGTTGTTGATGGTGATCGTGGTAGCCCTGTTAGCGGCGTGTGGCGGCGGAACGCAAGGTGCTGCGCCCGGCGGCGACGAGGCGGCGGCGAAGGCCGTGGAAGCCTACCTGACCGCGAAAGTCAAAGTGGATCAGGATGGTGTACGCCGACTGCTGTGCTCTGAAAAAGAAAAGGACGCTGAGACGGAGGCCACCACCTTTCTGGGCGTCGATCAACCGCAGCTGGTTGGGATGAAGTGCGCGTCGATTGGCGACAACAAAGTGAAGTGCGAGGGCAAGATCACCGCGCAGTATGGGGCGGAGATCAATGAGTTTCCGCTGGTCACCTATCGCGTGGTGCAGGAAGACGGCGAGTGGAAGTGGTGCGGGGAGACGAAGTAAGGGTTGAATGCGGAGTGCTGAATGCGGAATTTGCGACGTGAATTTCTGGTCGCGTTAGCGTTGTGCGTAATCATCATCCTGGTGATTATCGTGACGACGGACAGCGCCCCGCAGTGGATTTATCAAGGATTTTGAAGGATCGTCATTGCGAGCGAAGCGAAGCAATCTCAGACCCGCCCGGTGGAGATTGCTTCGTCGCTGAACAACGCTCCTCGCAATGACGCACCGAGCGATCATGACCTTCGATCTCCGCGCCATCCTCATCTTCATTGTTGCGGCGGTGTTGTATGCTGGTCTGCTGCCCAGGCGCGCGCGCGCCTGGGCCTTGCTGGTTGGCAGCGTCGTCGCCATCTACTGGCTGCAACCCAGTGCGCCGATTCGCTTTAGTCCCTTCATCTTCCCGACGGCAACGCTGATTCTCACCGTGGCGATGTGGTGGTTCTCGCGCGATGCGCCGCATCCCGATCAGATCGCGTCACTCAAAGAAGATCGCCTCACTTTGATCGTCGTGGCCGCGATCGTGCTGGTGCTCTCGCTGGAACGATTGCTCCCTCCCGAGTGGCGCTTCATCTCCGCGGCGCGTCCGCCCGAGCCGTTCGCGGTGTTGATCGCGTTAATGGCGGCGTTCTTGATCGTCGCCGCGATCGATCGGCTGACGCGCAACCGCAATCGGCGGCGCGTGTTGACGGGCTGCATCCTGTTCTTGATAGCCATCTTTGCCGTACTCACTACAGAATCGCTGGCGACGCAGCTCAGCCGGTTGTGGCGCGCCATGACCGGCCAGGATCCGGCGGTGGCGAGTCTGGTCGATCTGTCATGGCTGGGCTTTTCGTACGTCGCGTTTCGTTTGATTCACACCCTGCGCGATCGGCAGACGGGCATTCTGCCGGTGCTGTCGCTGCGTGAATACGTGACCTATGTGATCTTCGCGCCGTCGTTCGTGGCCGGCCCGATCGATCGGGCAGAGCGGTTCGTGACGGACTTTCGCGCGCTGCCGGGCTTGCAAGGACTGGACGGATCGCGCTTCATGACCGGCGGGACGAGAATCGCGATCGGGTTGGTGAAGAAATTCGTGATTGCGGACAGTCTGGCAGTGGGGATGTCGCTCACGGCGCAGAATGCGGCGCAGACCGAATCGACGCTGTGGTTGTGGGTGCTGCTGTACGGTTACGCGCTGCGACTCTATTTCGATTTCAGCGGCTATACCGACATCGCCATCGGCACCGGCATCCTGTTCGGCATCACGCTGCCGGAAAACTTCCAGCGCCCATATGTGAAGACGACGCTGACGGCGTTCTGGCAGAGCTGGCACATGACGCTGAGCAGCTGGGCGCGCTTCTATGTGTTCACGCCATTCTCGCGCTGGCTGTTGATGCGGAAGCACAAACCATCATCGACGCTGATCGTACTCATTGCGCAACTGGCGACGATGTGTACCATCGGGTTGTGGCACGGGGTGACGTGGAATTTTCTGCTGTGGGGCGTGTGGCACGGCGTGGGATTGTGGCTTCACAAACAGTGGAGCGATCGCACGCGCAAGTGGTATCGCGGTCTCAACGATAAGCCGCGCCAGAAACGCGTCTGGACGATCGTGTCGTGGTTCGTTACATTTCAATTTGTGATGCTGGGCTGGGTGTGGTTTGCCCTGCCGATCGAGTTGGCGCTGCCGACGTTTGCTCGTTTGTTCGGTTTATGGTGGTAAGGATGGGTGTTGTGGATGAACAGCTCCGAGGCGGATAAACGGAATGAACGGACGTAACAAGCTTATCCGCTTAATCCGTTCATTCGTCCTCGATGAATGATGACAACAAGAACTGAGCCTCGACAACGGAATACGTGGCTGACCATTGCGCGTGTGCTGATCATGACGCTGTTGATGTTTTTCGCGTGCAACGTGATCTTCGTGGCGTTGAATCCGCTGGAAACGCTGGGGCGCGTGTCGTTGTACAACATCGTCTTGCCCGGACGCGAACGGCTGCCGTATGGCGAGGATTCGGCCAAGTCGTACAACCTCAGCACCTATAATATCCCGGCGCTGTTTGCCAGTCACATCATCGCGCGGCCCAAAGCCGACGACGAGTTTCGCGTGATCGTCGTTGGTGATTCTGGGACGTGGGGTTGGCTGCTGGACAATGAGGAGACGCTGGCCGGGCAGATCAACGCGCAGAACTTGACAACCGCCGACGGCAAGCGTGTGGTCGCCTACAACCTCGGCTATCCCGTGATGGCGCTGACCAAGGATGTGTTGATTCTGGAAGAGGCGCTGAAGTACCAACCGGATTTGATCGTGTGGCCGGTGACGCTCGAATCGTTTCCGCGCGCGAAGCAGGTCTTTCCGTCGATCGTGCAGAACAATGCGCCGCGCACCCGATCGCTGATCGAGCGCTATCAGTTGAATCTCGATCCTAACGATGCACGCTTTGTCGATCCGGATTTTCTGGGCAAGACCATCGTCGGGCAGCGGCGCAATCTGGCGGACTGGCTGCGCTTGCAGACGCTAGGGTTCGCGTGGGCGGCCACGCGGATTGATCAGGCGATACCCGCCGAGATCAAGCTGCGCCAATCGGATTTTGAGAAAGACGTCAGTTGGCAGGACTTCAAAGAACCGACAACACTCACCGAAGACGACTTGGCATTTGATGTGCTCGAAGCAGGATTAAGCATGGCCGGTGATGTGCCGGTACTCATCGTCAACGAGCCGATGTTCATCAGCGACGGACAGAACAGCGACCTGCGCTACAATTCATTCTATCCGCGCTGGGCGTATGATCAGTTCCGCGCGATGCTGAACGATAAGGCGGCAGCGAACAACTGGCACACTCTCGATTTATGGGATAGCATTGCGCCCGACGAGTTTACCGATACACCGGTGCATTTGACACCCAACGGCATGGCGCAGTTTGCACGAGCCGTAGGGTCAGAGATTCTCCGCCTGGAAGAAAAACAGTGATCCACGAATTACGCGAATTTTCACGAATAATTCGTGTCGATTCGTGTAATTCGTGGACCGAGATTGGGGTAACATGGTAGAGGAGAAAGCACTGCGCGAGAAACTCCGCGCCTACATCTGTAAGGAACTGATCCGCGACGCGAGTTACCCGCTGTCGGACACCGAGGGCATCATCACCGGCGGGTTGATGGATTCGTTCGCGCTGGCGGAGTTCGCCGTGTACGTGGAGAAGGAATTCGGCGTGTACATCCCCGACGCCGATCTGACCGTGGCGAAGATGGATACGCTCGATCAGATGGTGGCGCGGGTCATGCGCGGATAGTAAAACGTAAGGCGTAAAGCGTAAGGAGATCATTACGTTTTACGCTGTACGTTTCACGTTTTGCTATGCTTAACCTTTCTAGCCGTTCTAACTTCCACACACTCCTCGACGCCGTCGCGCTGCAAGACGAACACGACGAGCGCCCGGCGATCATCTACCTCGAGACAGATCATGCGCCGATCACAATCTCGCGGCGTGAGTTTCGCCAGGCCGTCGAGGCGCACGCGGCGGGCTTGCAGCATATGGGGATTAAGCCGCGCGATCTGGTGATCATTGCGCACACGCAGAATCTGGAGAGCATCTTCGCGTTCTGGGGTGCGTTGTGGTGCGGCGCGATCCCGTCGATGTTTCCCACGCTGACGGAGAAACTCGATCCCGAGATCTACATGCACAGCATGGCCGAGTTGGCGCGGCTGTCCGAGGTGCGCGCCATCTTCACGACGGATGAGTTCGAGCCGCAGTTGGCCGCACGTGTGCCGTGCCAGGTCTTTGGATCGGAGCATCTGGCGCGGTCGGTGGCAGTGGCGAATGGCGCGCGGGGCAACCCGGTGGTTGACGATCATCGCCCATCCCATCGAGTGAACTCGATGGCTGACAATGGAAGTCGGCTGGAAGCCGACTGGCGCGTCGCCGCGCCGAGTGAAGTCGCGTTTTTGCAGCACAGCAGCGGCACGACAGGTTTGCAAAAAGGCGTGGCGTTGTCGCACGACGCGGTGCTCAATCAAGTGGCGAGTTACAGCGAAGCGATTGCGTTGAACGATGATGATGTGATCGTCAGTTGGCTGCCGTTGTATCACGACATGGGTCTCATCGCCGGCTTCATCCTGCCGCTGGTGCAGGGTGTGCCGCTGGTGATGATGTCGCCGTTCGATTGGGTGGCGCATCCCGCGCTGTTATTACACGCCATCAACGATTATCGCGGCACGTTGTGCTGGCTGCCGAACTTCGCCTACAATCACTGCGCGCGCCGCATCCGCCAACGCGACAGCGAGGGCGTGTCGCTAACCTCGATGCGGCTGTTCATCAATTGCTCCGAGCCGGTGCGCTATGAGAGCCATCAGCTGTTCCTTGAGCGCTTTGCGGCCAACGGCGTGACGAATGAAATGCTGGCGGTGAGTTACGCGATGGCGGAGAACACCTTCGCGGTGACACAGACGCCGCTGGGGCAGGCGGCACGTTTGGACGTGGTCGATCGGATCGAGTTGGAGCAGAAGCGTTTCGCCAAACCCGTCGAGCGTGATCACCCCAACGCGCAGATTCGCGTCTCGTGCGGCCCGGCGATCACCAACACCGCGATGAAGATTATCGACGACGCGGGGAACACGCTGCCGGATCGAGCGGTGGGGCAGGTCGTCGTGCAGAGCGATTGCATGTTGAGCGAATACTACAAACGCCCTGATTTGCAGCCGTTTCAGGAGGGTTGGTATCGCACGGGCGACATGGGCTACATCGCCGAGGGGGAAGTGTATATCGTCGGGCGCTTGAAGGACCTCATCATCAACGCGGGCAAGAATGTTTATCCGCAGGACATCGAAGCGATTGTCAACACGGTGCCGGGCGTATATCCGGGCCGGGCGGTGGTCTTTGGGGTGGCGGATGAACGCGAAGGCACGGAGTTGATCGGCGTGGTGGCCGAGGTGACAGTGGACGATCCGCTGGAGCGCAAGCACCTCGCCACGCAGATTCGCAACACGGTGGCGAAGCAGAGCATGGTCACGGTGACGTACGTGCATCTGGTGGGCGAACGCTGGCTGATCAAAACGTCCAGCGGCAAGATCGCCCGCGCGGCGAATCGAGAGAAGTGGTTGGCGGAGACGGTCGTCAACGGACGTTGAAACGGACAAACGAATTTTAACGGATTCAAACGGAAGCGCGCAGCGTTTCATCTCGACATGATATAATGCGCTTGAATCGATGTGCCGGGGGTGCAGTATGCAAAAGATGATTGTAGAAGTCCCAGATGAACTGGTGGCTCAACTCACGCCCTACCAGGATCGGCTGCCGGAGTTGATGCTGCTCGGCTTGCATCAACTCAAGGCGCAAGAGGCTCTGCTGCTGTACAAGCGGGGCTTGATTTCGTTTGCGCGTGCGGCTGAATTGGCCGGACTGTCCCGATCCGAAATGATCGGGCAGGCGCGGGCTGCAGGCATTAAGCCCCGCTGGTCTGAGCAAATGGCACAAGAGGATCTGGCGTGAAGATTGAATGAAGAGGAGTGGTGACAAAAGACCTCAAGGGTTTTCAAAACCCTTGAGGTCTACTTTTCCAGCGGCAAGATCGCCCGCGCGGCGAATCGGGAGAAGTGGCTGGCGGAGACGCAACGGTGATGATTCGCTCAGAACAACCGTAGCAAGTTGGTTTATTGGACACTGCTTTCCGGCAAGAGTTCCTCAAGACTACAGCCATTTCGCCAACGAAGTGCTGCCTCACAGGCGTGTGCATAGGACGAACAACTGATTTCTCCTTGAAGCTCTTCGCCAAGCGCCGGATCAATGATTACGTTGTCTGCATCGCCACGATAGAGCTCAACTCCTCGGGTGCCTTTGGTAACATACAGAAACTGACTTGCACCTCCACCGACGATGTGCCCTGAATCCACTTCCGAACTAAAAACGCTGAACTCGTCAGAGAGTTCCCTATGATAGTCCTCGATTCCCGAATCCATTTGTGGCTCCTGGCTATGGCGGTATTCAACGAATCTTGTTGAATAACATGCCTATGCGGATTTCGCTGCTAGCGAGGATAATAGCATATCTCCAACATGGCGCAAAACGATGTTAAGACCTCGGAGGTTTTCATGGACTGGCAAGCATTGTATGACGATCGATCTCATT
>CAYNML010000073.1:0-28213 GCA_964398185.1 uncultured Anaerolineae bacterium
GGCTGGTGGACTTGCCGCAGCCCGACGGGCCGACGAACACCAGGAATTCCTTGTCCGGAATCTCCAGGTTCAGGTTATTGACGGCGGTCACATTGCCGTACCGCTTCACGACGTTCTCAAAAGTCACTGATGCCATGGGGCTGCCTCCGCTAGATTATCGGCCGTCAAGGGCCTGTTTTTATTGGGGCAAGTTTACCGCACAATGCCCGTTCCGCGCAAGTGGCAACTGTCACGTTCTGACGGGTCGATCGACGTTTGTGGGCCGATCGGGCGTAAGACGAGCGTTACACGAGCACCAACCCCGATCGGGGCGGGATTTTCACGTGGCGCAGGTTGCCGTGGGCGATCGGCCAGCGATGATCGACCTGAAAAGCATCACTCATAGCGCCTTCCAGCAGCCCGATCGGTTGTACCGGAATATCGATGGTCTTGGTCGCCGTAGAAGTGTTCAGCGCGATGACCAGCCGGTCTTGATCGAGCCAGCGTCCGAAAGCCATCACCTCCCGATCGGCATACAGGCGATGATACGATCCCCGCCGCAGGGCCGGGTAGGCCCGGCGCAGCGCGGCGAGCTGCTTGACGTGCGCTTGCAGCTCGTAATTCCAGCGCGACTTATCCCAGGGGAACGAACCGCGACAATGCGGATCGTGTCCGCCGGTCAGACCGATTTCGTCGCCGTAGTAAATGCACGGCGCGCCGGGATAGGTGAACAGGAAGAGGTAGGCCAGCTTCAGCGCCGACCAGTCCTCGCGCACGCTGGTGATGAAGCGCGGCGTGTCGTGGCTGTCCAGCAGGTTGAGCTGCGCCATGGTGATCTGCGGATCGTACCAGCCCAGCACCGTGTCGATGGCCGAAGCGAAATCGATGCCATCCATGGGCCGCGCGCCGCGATAGCCGCCTGCCTTGCGCGTCTCTTCCAGATCGAGGTTGTGCCCGCCGAAGAAGCCTAAACAAGCTAACGTGATGGGATAGTTCATCACGGCGTCGAACTGATCGCCTTGCAGCCAGCGCTGCGATTGATCCCAGATTTCGCCCACAATGTAAGCTTCAGGATTGAGACCTTTCACACGGCGGCGGAACTCGCGCCAGAAATCATCGTCGTCGATCTCTTGCGGCACGTCCAGCCGCCAGCCGTCGATGCCGAACTCGATCCACTGCGTGGCGATGTTCCAGATGAACTCGCGCACGGCAGGCGTGCTGGTGTTGAACTTGGGCAGCGCGGGCAAGTCCCACCACGCCTGATAGCCGATGGCTTTGAAACTGCCCTTGCCGTGATCCAGCATTTGCTGCGCGTGAGAATCGGGATAGGGCGCGAAATGTTTCTTGCCGTGCAGCCGATCGGGATCGAAGTGGAACCAATCGACGTAGGGCGAGCCGGCGCCGTTTTCCAGTACGTGATGAAACTGCCAGAAGCCGCGGCTGGCGTGGTTGAAGACGCCATCGGGGATGACGCGCAGGCCGCGCGCGTGCGCCTCGTTGAGCAGACGGCGGAACGCGCCGTTGCCGCCCAGGATCGGATCGACGTTGGTGTAGTCATACGTGTGATAGCGGTGATTGGCGGCTGACGCAAAAATCGGATTGAAGTAGATGGCGGTGATGCCCAGGTCTTGCAGATAGTCCAGCTTCTCGGTCACGCCGATCAGATCGCCGCCCTTGAAGCCGAACGGATTGGGCGGCGAATCCCAGTCTTCCAGGCGCAGGCCGGGGCGGTGCAGCTGATCGCTTTTGGCAAAACGATCGGGGAAAATCTGATAGAAGACGGCGTCTTTGACCCAGTCGGGGGTGATGATGGTCATGGTCTCTCCAATGGTTTACTCATCTACTGCGCCGAACAGCGATCCGCGCAGGATGTATTTTTGCAGCACGATGAAAACGATCACCACCGGGATGCTCATCATGATCGCAGCGGCGGCGAGATTGCTCCACGACGCCGTGCCGATCTGCCGCTGCAGGCCGGAGATGGACATCGCCAGGGTGACGTTGGCGGGCTTGTCGACGAACAACCAGCCGATGGCGAATTCCGAATAGCCGATCAGAAACGCGACGAGGGCCGCCACACCGATCGAAGGCAGGGCCAGCCGCAAAGTGACCTGCCGGAACGTCTGCCACAACGTCGCGCCATCGATGAAGGCCGCTTCTTCGATCTCCTTTGGCACGGCTTGAAAAGCCGCGCGCATATTCCACACGCACAGCGGCATGGAGATGGCGGCATAGACGATCATGATGCCGAACAACGTTGTGCGCAGGCCGATGGCCGACAGCAGAATGTACAGCGGTGTCATCAACGCCACGGGCGGCAGCAAGGCGACGAGCAGCAAAGCGAACAGGCCCACGCGCTGGCCGGGAAAACGAAAACGCGCAAAGGCGTAGGCCAGGCTCGCTCCACAGACCACGGCGATCAAGGCCGCGCCGCCGGCGACGATGAGGCTGTTCTTCAGCGCGCCCAGAAAGGACAGCGTCTGCGCGGGCCGTTCCCACACGGCGCGAAAAACAGCGAGCGTGAATTCTCCGGGCAGCAGGCGAAACTCGGTGGGCCAGCCGCGCAATGAAGCATCGAACGCCATCTGCGCCATGCCCCAGATGGGCACGATCACGAATAGCGCGATCAGCACGAAGCCGAGTTGATAAAGGAGCTGCTGCCACCATTTGATCTTTTTCATGGCGCTGCGTTGCCTGTCTTCTCACGCACCACGCAATACGCGATCTGCCATCCGTGGCGCGTTGTGCGTGAGATCGCTAATACACTTCCGAAACCTGCGTCTGCTTGCGGCTGCTGAACCAGATCACAAAGCCCAGCAGCAGAATCACCGTGAAGATGTTGATGGCCGCCGCCACCGCGAACTGTCCGCCAAAGCCGCTGGTCGCGTCGAAGAAATAGAACGCGACGGTTGACAACGTGAACGACGGATAGCCCGCCTGCATGACGTAGAACAAGTAGAATTGATTGAACGTCAGAATGGCGCGAATGATCAGCACCGGCGTCAGTACCGGCAGCAGCAGCGGCCACGTCACCGCGCGGAAACGCATCCAGCCTTTGGCGCCATCGACGGCGGCGGCATCGTACACCTCCGGCGGGATCATCTTCAACCCGGCGAGCGCGGCCAGCATCATCAACGGCCAGCCCATCCACAGCGCGGCCGTCAACAACACGAGCAGCGTTACAGTGGGACTCTGCTGCCATTCAAACGGCTTACGCAGCAACAGGCTGATCCAGCCGTTGGTCGGCTCGAAGATGTTGAACCACACGATCGCGCCGACGAATTCCGGAATAGCCCACGGCACAATGAACAGCGTGCGCCAGAAGCCCCTGAAGCGCACGCCGGCGCGGCTCAGCATCAGCGCCACGCCCACGCCCAGCGCGGTCTGCAAAAAGACAGCGGTTGTCGTCCACACCACCTCACAGATGACCAGATCGGCTACGCTGCCCGTCACCAACGCTAACAACACTTGCGGCCCCGCATAGTTCACCTGATTCGACGTGCGCCGCTCGAAGATGCCGACTTCGACGGGCTTGGCTTGTCCCGTCAAGCCCTCGCCCACGGCGCGCCACACGCCGCCGCGCATCCCGTCGCGCAAGGACAGCGTGCTCATATCCGTCAGCGACATGGCCAGTTGATAGATCAGCGGAAACAGCGCAATCAACCCCAGCGCGATGAGCCCCGGCACGATCCACGGAAAGGCCTGCCGCGTTTCGCGCCACGCCGTTTTTATTCGCGCGCCTGTCGGGCGCGGCACACCATCCGATCGAACGTGCTGCACCCAATGGCTGAACGGCTCCCAGATCACCAGCCGCAGTCCTTCCACCGCCGACAAGGCCAGCGGCGCGGTGAGCATCAAGATGTACTGCGGCCACTTGGTGGGCCAGAAGAACAGAAACACCGTCATGATGATCAACCACAGCGCGAAGACGCGATGCCGCTGCCACAGGCGCTTCAAGCCCAGCACGGCAAACAGTAAAACGATCGCGTCGAGGGGAATGGCGAACACGCCGGGATGCCACGGCACCGACTGAGCCAGCCAGACCAGCGGCTGCCAGATTGGAAAGTTGGCGTCTTGCACTTCTTCGGCGGTGGTGGCGTAGCGCCCGTGATAACTGATCGAGTCGCGCAGGCGTCCAATCGGATCAGGCCACAGATACGGATCGGCGAGGAAGAAGACGATCAGCGCGATGCCGCCCCAGGCGAGGATCGGCCGGAGCCACTGCCCAACCGATCGGGTGTCGTCATCCGATCGGCCCGGCCACGATTCCCACAGCCAGTGGATCAGCACGGTCACGCCCACCATCGTGTACGGATACTTCGACGCGGCGGTGAGGCCCAGCATGATGGCCGACAACAATGACCAGCGGTTGAACCTGCCCTTTGATTTCAAGTAAAACACCACGACGAGCAGGCTCGTCAACGCGGGCAGCGCTTCCAACATCACCTGACTGGTGTACTTGATCGTCCACGTGTGCGTGGCGAGGATCAACCCCGCCAGCGGATTGATGAGCGAAAGCACGAACACTGCGAGCGTGCCGAAGAGGGCGTGCGCGGTGCGGACGTTGTCGAGGTGCGGCTGCGGCAGCGCGCGGGCTGGATCGGCGGTGGTGGGTCGATCGGGAATTTCGGGCGCGGGCGGCAGCGCCGCCATGATCAAGCCGTTGACGATCTTGGTCAACGGCGGATGTTCGGTGCGGTAGTTCTCGCGCGTGAAGACGGACCAATCGCCTTGCTGCAAGCCCTGCGCGTAGAGCTGCCCCGCGCGCAGATAATCGTCTTCGTCGTAGTCGATGGGTAGTTTATCGACGGCGGTTAAGCGCGTATTCAGCGCGATCAACGTCACGGCGACGACGGCGGCGATGAAGAGAAAACGCTTCACAGATTTCTTGGACACAGATTTCACGGATGCCACGGATTATTCACGGACGACAAAGACCTCGGAGGTTTTGTTTGATCGGCAGGCAGGAAGTGGTCATCGATCAACGCTGACGGCAAGTGTTGCGATCCGGAGGTTAAAACCTCCGAGGTCTACCACTCACTTCTGCACTTGCAGCACCAGATAGCTCTGCGGCGGGAGCGCGGGCCGCGGCTGGAATTTCTCAAAGCCGCCCTGGGCGTTGACCGTGAGCGCTGATGGATCGGCCTGTCCCAGCATCGGCACGGTGCGATATTCGCCGGGTTGTACATTCGATTTCGCCACCGATAGGCTGTAATCGCTCACCGCGTCTTTGCCCAGATTCACGATGATCAGCACGGCTTCTTCCTGGCTGACACGCAGCATGGCGAAGACCTCGCTGTTGCCCGTCTGCACTTCCACGTAGTCGCCCACACGCAGCGCGGCGTGTTGATTGCGCAGCGCAATGAGCTGTTTGTAAAGCGAAAGGATCGAATCGGGATCGGCGCTCTGCGTTTCGACATTCTTCTTGTCGTAGTCGGAGTAAGGCAAGCGCCACGGCGTGCCGGTAGTGAAGCCGCCGTGCTTCTCGGGCGTCCACTGCATCGGCGTGCGGATGTCCTCGTCGGGCTTCTTGCCGATCATGCCGAGCTCTTCGCCGTAATAGACGAAGGGCACGCCCGGCCCGGTGAGATAGATTACGGCGGCCAACTTCGCCCGATCGACATCGCCCGCCAACTGCGACACCACCCGATTCTGATCGTGATTCGTGAGGAACGATCCGAACTGCAGCGGTTGAAAGACCCCTTGATTGATCTTGAAGGCGCGGGTGATGCCGTCGGCGCGGCGGGCGCGCACGCCGGTCACGATGGCCTGCGCCAGATCGAAGTCGAAGGTGAGATCGAGTTCGTCGCCCTGCGCGTAGTCGGCAGAGACGGAAACGATGTCCCACACTTCGCCGATGGTCAGGGCGGTGGGGTTGTATTGTTTGTACTCCGGCCTGAAGTTTTCGTACCACTGGTGCGTCGAGTCGGAATTCTGAATGACCGTGCCCTCTTCGATGAGATATTTGGCGGCATCAAGGCGCAGCCCGTCGATGCCGATCTCTTGCAGCCAGAAGCGGGCTACGTCGTTCATCTTCGCGGTGACTTCCGGGGTCTTGTAATTCAGATCGGGCATGCCTTCCCAGAAGTAGCCGTAATAGTAGTCGCCGGTGGGGGCGCGGTGCCAGTTGGGCTGGCCGGAATCGGTTTCGCTCCACACGTACCAACTGCGATAGGGCGATTGCGGATCCTGCGAGGCGACGAACCACGGATGCTCGCGCGAGGTGTGATTCAGCACGAAGTCGATGATGATGCGGATGTTGCGTTTCTTCGCTTCGGCGACGAGGCGTTTGAAATCATCCAGGGTGCCGTAGTCGGGATTGATGTCGTAGTAATCTTGGACATCGTAGCCGTGATAAGACGGCGAGGGATGAACGGGCATCAGCCATAGGCCGGTGACGCCAAGGTCTTGCAGATAATCGAGTTTTTCGATAAGGCCGTTCAGGTCGCCGTTGCCGTCACCAGTCGTGTCGTAGAAACTGCGCACGAAAACTTCATAGAAGACACTATCGTTCCACCACGGATAACCGTCGGTGCCTTGCGGCAATCCAGCGATCGGCGCGACGGGCTGCACGGGCACAGCCGTTGCTGTGGCCGTTGGGCGCGGTGTAACGATCGAGGTGGCCGAAGCCGCCGGTATGGCCGAGGGCGGAGCGGGCGCGACGGTTGGCGTCGACGTGGTGCAGGCGGCGAGCAGCGCGATCGAGATAAGGGCAAGCAGTCGAGTGCGTTTCATGGTTGGAGGGCGCAGACCTGGCAGGTTTTCTCATACCGGCAAGCGATGCCGGATCATCGATCGTGACGATCATCGATCAAGCCCGGTCAGGCCGTGAAAACCTGCCAGGTCTTGTTACAAAACAGCCCATGAAGCGGGTCATGGGCTGTCATCAGCATTGAACCTCCCGGAGGTTCGCAAACCTCCGGGAGGTTCAATTTACTTCACGCTGCCCAGCGTCAACCCGCCGATGATGTACTTCTGCAAGGCCAGATATACCACGGCGACCGGAATGGCGACCAGGATGGACATGGCCGCGAAGTTGGACCACGGCACTTGCCCGGCATACTGACCGGTCATGTTCCACAGCGCCATGGATAATGTGAAGTCCGAGGGGCGCGTGAGGAATTGCCATGACAACGCGAATTCCGTCCAGCCGGTGAGGAAGCCTAGAAAACCGGTAACGGCCAGCGCGGGCACCGCCAGCGGTAGGATGATCTGGAAGAACACTTGATTGTGCGACGCGCCGTCGATGCGGCCGGCTTCTTCCAGGTCGCGCGGAATGGTATCCAGATAGCCCTTCAAATTCCAGATGGCAAAGGGCAGCGCGCCGGAGATAATGGCGAGGCCGACGCCCAGCAGCGAATTACGCAATGTGTCGGCCGGCGTGGGGCCGATCTGGACTTTGTTCAGCAACACGAAGAGCGGCGCGATGGTGCCGATGGCGGGCAGCATCAGCACTGTTAATACCAGCAGCATCAATAACCGTCTCCCCGGTATGTCAAAGCGCGAGAACACATAGGCCGCGCTGACACCGATCAACACCGAGAAGAACGCAATGCCCAAGCCTAATTTGAGCGAGTTGAAGGCCAGCTGGGCAAAGGTGACCGGGTTGTTTGTCGGTTTATCCATGACGGCTTGATAGGCTTTGAACGAGGCGCCGGGCGGAATCAGGTTCAATTCAGTCGGGCGCGAAATGTTGCGCGGGTCCAGCGACAGGCTGACCACCCACATAATGGGGAACAACACGATGAAAGAAATGAACAGCAGCAGGGCTTGATAAAGCAGCTGCTTGCCCAGCGAGAGTTCGCGCTTCTGCCGGTGTTTCTTGGGCGCAGTTTGTGGTAAAGAGGCGGCTGAAGTAGTCATCAGGCATCATACCTTTCTGTGGCCTTGGTGATGCGATTCGTCAGCAAGGTCAAGCCCAGCAGCACAAAGAAAATAATCACGCTGAACGCAGCCGCCACGCCATACAACCGTTGTTCGTTGACCAGGCGGTACGCGGTGGTCACCAGAATTTCAGTCTGGCGCAGCGGCCCGCCGCCGGAGAGCAGGTAGATCAAATTAAACAGGTTGAAGGTGGTGACAATGCCCAGCACCGCCGCCGGGACCATGGCCGGGCGCAAGAGCGGTACCGTGATGGCGAAAAATGACTGGCGCGAGCTGGCGCCGTCGATGGAGGCCGCCTCATAGAGATCGCCTGGAATGCTCTGCAGGGCGCCGGTGGCGACGATGGTCATGAAAGGCCAGCCCAGCCAGATGTTGGACAAGAGCAGAGCGAAGTATGACAGTGGCAGCGGCAGCGGACCCAACTTGAGGATTGGGTCGACTTGTTCCAGCCAGCGCAAGGTGACTGGATCGCCGCCAAAGAGTTTGGCGATAGCGCTCAGGGCTTGATTAATCGCGCCATACTGCGAGTCGAACATGTTGCGCCAGACTACGGCGATGACCAGCGAGGGGAGTACGATGGGCAGAATGTAGATGGCGCGATAGAGGCGCTTGAACCACAGTCCTTTCACGTTGAGCAGCACGGCGATGAGCACACCAATGATGACGTGAAACGGTACATTGGTGAACGTCCAAATCAAATTGAAGGCCAGTACGTTCCAGAAATTGAAGTTGGCAATTGCTACTGGCAGTTCGCCGCTAAAAATCTGGGCGTAATTTTGCAGTCCCACCACGTTGGGCGGCGGTGCATCAAAGCGGAGGTTCTTGATGCCGTAATCGGTAAAGGACATCCAGACCTGATAGATCAGCGGGTAGAAGGTGATGACGGCCATGATGATGAACGCGGGAGCGAGGTACAGCCAGGCCGTGCGGGTTGTTGACGAACGGTGCCACCAGCGTCGGAAGCCGCTGGGCGGGGCTTGTCTTTCTTGCGTAATCGCCGCCATTGCAGTGCTCCTCTTGAGGGGTTACGGGTATTATCTAACAAAACGTGGCGCCAAGCAAGGCATGTCGCTGTGACAGGCATGCCTTGCTTGGGTGCTGCTTGCTACAGGGACCTGGCAGGTCTGGGTAGACCTGCCAGGTTTACGACTCGCATTACTTGCCGCTGGCCTTGTTCATGGCCGCGCAGGCTTCAGCTACTGCGTCGGCGGGTTCCAGTTGGCCTTCCATGACCTTGGTCACGGCATCGCCGAAGGGGCCCCACCAGTTGCCGAATTCAACTGACTGCGGGCGGGGGAAGCCCGACGCTGCCGCCTGAGCAAACGCGGTCACGAGCGGATCCTTGGCGCTGACGCCGGTGGCCACCATCGGGCTGCCGGCAACATCGGCGTAGATCTGCGCGCCGTCAGGGCCGAACAGGAACAGGGCCGCACCCACCGCCAACTTCTGCTGCTCGGGGGTGACGTTGGGGTTCACGTACCAGTAGTCCACACCGGCGAGCGGGGTGGCCGCGCCACCGGGGCCGGCGGGCATGGGGGCGACGCCCAGCTTGTCACCCAGGTCCTTCTTGTAGTCGCCCAGCATCCACGGGCCGTTGATGATCATGTCCACATCACCCTGGCGGAACGCGGTGTCAGCCTTGCCACCATCGGTCTCGAAGTTCGCACCGGCAGCTTTCAGGTCCTTCATGAACTGCAGCGCTTCGGCCATGCCGGGGGTCTGATCAGCCACGCACTTGCCGTCGGCGTCCATCAGGGTGCCAGCGAACGCGCCGGTCAGCCAGCCGAAGTTGTGGTAGTTGTTCTGGTTGATGGCAATCTTCTTGCCGCTCTTGACCAGGTCCAGCAGTTCGTCAGTGGTCTTGGGCGGGTTGGGCACGGTGTCCGTGTTGTAATACAGCGCCACGGCTTTGATGATGCCTGGTACGCCGTACACCTTGCCGTCAATGGTCGCGCCGTCGAAGCTGCTGGGCGGGAACGCATCGGTTCTGCCCTTCAGCAGTTCGGTGATGTCGGCCAACAGGCCGGCGCGGATCTGGTTGCCGGTGTTGTCGTTGGGGGCGGTGAACATATCGGGGCCGCCACCCGCCGCGACTTCGGTCTCCCACTTGTTGAAGATCTGATCGAACGGGATCTGCAACACGTTGACCTTCAGATCGGGGTACTTCTTGGCCATGGCGGCCAACGCTTCGGTCAGCGCTTTCTCTTCCGCGCCGCCGGTGCCGTAGGCGTTCCACAGCGTAATTTCACCGGCCAGATCCTCAGCCGGAGCTTCAGTGGTCTTGCCGCTGGCCTTGTTCATGGCCGCGCAGGCTTCGGCCACTGCCGCGGCGGGTTCCAGTTGGCCTTCCATGACCTTGGTCACGGCATCGCCGAAGGGGCCCCACCAGTTGCCGAATTCAACCGACTGCGGGCGCGGATAACCGGCCGCGGCCGCTTCGGCGAAGGCGGTCACGAGGGGATTCTGCGCCTTGACACCCTTGGCCACCATCGGGCTGCCGGCAACATCGGCGTAGATCTGCGCGCCTTCAGGGCCAAACAGGAACAAGGCCGCGTCAACCGCCAGTGCCTTCTGCTCGTCGCTAACGTTGGGGTTCATGTACCAGTAGTCCACACCGGCGAGCGGGGTGGCGGCGCCAGCGGGGCCACCGGGCATGGGGGCGACGCCCAGCTTGTCACCCAGATCCTTCTGATAGTCGCCCAGCATCCACGGGCCATTGATGATCATGTCCACGTCGCCCTGGCGGAAGGCGGTGTCGGCCTTGCCACCGTCAGTCTCGAAGTTCGCACCGGCGGCCTTCAGGTCCTTCATGAACTGCAGCGCTTCGGCAAAGCCGCCCTGATCGGCAATGCAGGTGCCGTCGCCGGACATCAGCTTGCCGCCGAACGCGCCGGTCAGCCAGCCGAAGTTGTGGTAGTTGTTCTGGTTGATGGCGATCTTCTTGCCGCTCTTGACCAGGTCCAGCAGTTCGTCAGTGGTCTTGGGCGGGTTGGGCACGGTGTCCGTGTTGTAATACAGCGCCACGGCTTTGATGATGCCTGGTACGCCGTACACCTTGCCGTCAATGGTCGCGCCGTCGAAGCTGCTGGGCGGGAACGCATCGGTTCTGCCCTTCAGCAGTTCGGTGATGTCGGCCAACAGGCCGGCGCGGATCTGGTTGCCGGTGTTGTCGTTGGGGGCGGTGAACATATCGGGGCCGCCACCCGCCGCGACTTCGGTCTCCCACTTGTTGAAGATCTGATCGAACGGGATCTGCAACACGTTGACCTTCAGATCGGGGTACTTCTTGGCCATGGCGGCCAACGCTTCGGTCAGCGCTTTCTCTTCCGCGCCGCCGGTGCCGTAGGCGTTCCACAGTGTAATCTCGCCCTTGGGGCCGGTCGCAGCGGGCGCAGTGGTCGGCTTAACAGCCGGGGCGGTAGTCGGCTCGACCGCGGGCGCCTGGGTCGGGGCCGGGGTTGCCGCGCCGCCGCAGGCAGCCAACAGCAGGCCGATGACGACGAGCAGGGCAACGAGCGAATAGCGAGTCTTCATTTTTCTTCACTCCTAAGGTGTTTCCTGGATACAGCTGCTTTCCCGCACTGCGTCGGGCGCAGGGTATTTGCGGGCAAGCCATGATCGATAGCGGGCGTTGTCAATCTTCTTCCGATTCTGGACGTTAGACATCACCTCCTTGTGATGGTCCTTTTCTTGAAAACCAGTACAGATCAGGTAGCGTATCTTACAGGGTCGTCAGCTAGGCCGTTTTTCCATTTGTGCAGCGCGCGGTGCTCTTGCCGCTAATCAGCAACGGCGGCATCAACACCTGTTCGCGTTCCAGCGATTGGCCTTCCAGTAAGCTGATCAGCATTTGCGCGGCCTGTCCGCCTACGGCTTCCGGCCGGGTATCGATAACGGTCAGATCGGCTGAAGCGAGATGCAGATGTTCCGATCGATCGAATGAGATGACCGAGATGTCTTCCGGGACTTTGCGGCCCACATCCCGCAGTGCGCTGACGGCGCCGACCGTGACCACTTCCGACCACACGATGATGGCTGTGACTTCCGGGTGTTGTTCGAGCAGGGCCAACGTCGCGCGATAACCGGCATCGGCGGACCAGGCCGCGGGCGCCGTGATCGGCGGCAGTTCGTGCTTGGTGCAGCTCTTCTCGTAGCCTTTGAAGATGCGCTGCGCAAAGCCAAAATTGAGATCTTCGGGGCAGATGAAGCCGATCGCGTGGTGGCCCAGTTCGACCAGGTAATCCACCGCCAGCCCGATGGCGGCTTCGCCATTCAGATCGACGTAGGTCAAGCCTTTGTTGTCACGCGTGCGGCCAATCAGCACAAAGGGAATGTCCGTCTCACGCAGCAGTTTCACACGTTCGTCTTTTTGCTGGATGCGCATCAGCAGCACGCCGTCGACGAGGCCGGAGTAAACGATCTGGCGCAAGTCGTCGACGTTGACCTGCGGCGCCGTGAGGGTCAGGAAGGTGTAGCCGTGCTGATTGACCACCGCGCCAATGCTGGCGATGTAGCGCACTTCCACATCGGCGATGGTGGGCGAGGCCAATGGCAGCACCAACGCGATGGTGTGACTGGGGCTGCCTGCCAAGCGGCGCGCGATGGGGCTGGGCGAATACTGCAGATCATGCATCGCCTTGAAGACGCGTTCGCGTGTGGCAGGGGCCACCGGCCGCTTACCGCTGATGGCGTGCGAGACCGTTGTCTTGGCGACGCCGGCGCGTTGGGCGACTTCGTTAATGGTTGGACGTGCTTTTGATTTGCGTGGCGTCACGCCGGGTATCCTGGGCTTGGGCGATTTCAGGAGTACGGCCTTAATGTAGCACAAACCGGTTTGCTAGTCAATAGCTAAAATACGATTTTAACCGGAATTTTAAGGTGGTTGAACCGGTTTGGGTTCAAACGTTTGTTGCGGTCGGCAACTAATTGCGCCAGCCTTGGCAGAAGTGTGTCACAGGGACGGCTGAATCTCAAAGACCGGGGTGAGTTTCGCAGCTGCTACAATATATCATGTATCAGGAATGAACCTTGAGGATTGCCTGGAAGTAGCAATGTTGAAATTTCAAGCACTTGACAGTCTATGCCGGTGAGAGCGCTCATGCTTGACCAAGCGAAACCCAAGCCGTTGGATTACCTGGCGTTTTCCATGATCAGCGTGATTGTCTTCAGCGCGGCCTGGGGCCTGGCCGTGGCCGACTGGGTCCCCCGCCTCGATTTGATAGGTCTGACGACGGTGGCGGCTCTATGCCTTGGGGCCGTGATCGCCACGCGGCCCTGGCGCCAGCGTTTCGCGGTGGCGGTGATGGCTGCCTACGGGGTAGCGTGGATCACTCTGGTGGCGATGTCGTATATTCCCGACAAGGTGTATGGCTTCACTTGGCTGGATACGCTGCGCCATCTGTTGGTCAGGCTGGGCGAGCATATTTACATCTGGGGCGAAGCAGCGCTGAGTGGCGGGGTTGGCACTGACAACACCATCTTCCTCATTATCCTCTCCGCAATTTTCTGGCTGGTGGCCTATGTGGCTGTGCGCTGCACGGTCTTGCGGCGGCAGCTGTGGGGGGCTGTGGCTCCGGCTGGTATTATCCTCCTTGTGAATATGTACTACTACGGCGGCGAAAGATCACTGCTGCCGCTGCTTGTGATCTATCTGGCGGCTGTTCTGCTTTATATGGCGCGCTTGTATACCTTGAACCAGGAACAGCAGTGGCAGTTCCAGCGCATGCGTTTCAACCCTGAGATCAAGCGCGACTTTCTACAGTTGGGCGGCGTTATCGCGATTGCTGCCGTGCTCTTTGGGACGATCGCGCCGACATTTGCGGGTGCGCCGCAAATCTCAGGTTTGTGGCGCGAGATCAGCGGCCCAATTCGCTGGATGGAAGACACTTTTAGTCGCTTGTTTACAGGGTTGCAGCCGCACGGTCTGCCGTATGCCAACCCGTTTGGCCGGACGCTGGCGCTGGCCGGGCAGCGCAATCTGGGCGATGAGTTGGTGCTGGAGGTGCGCGCGCCGGAGGCCAGCTATTGGCAGGCGGTTGTTTACGATCACTACGAAGATGGCGCGTTTCAAAGTTCCGGCACTCAAACCCTAGACGTGGCCGCCGGTCAGGCGATTGGTCCCGCGCTCGGCAGCAGCCGTTCACTTATCACGCAGACATTCTATGTTTTCTTCCCGAACAGCACGCAGATCTTCGCCGCGCCACAGCCTGTGTCCATTAATCGGCCATCGAAGGCCGAAAATTTTTCAGACAACGAGACCGCGCTGTGGTCAATGTTGACTCCATTATCAGGCGGCGAATCGTACCAGGTCGTGTCGGCAGTCAGTCAGGCGTCGATCAAGCAGCTGCGCGCCGCCGGTCAGCGTTATCCCGCCGAAATTCGCGAGCGATATTTGCAGCTGCCCGACAGTCTGCCGGGGCGGGTGCGCACGCTGGCGCGGGACATCGTAACCAAGGCCGGCGCGACGAATCCCTATGATCAGGCCGCTGCCCTGGAGCTGTGGCTGCGCGTCAACATCAAGTACAACGATCAAATCAGCGCGCCAGCGCCCGGTCGAGATGGCGTGGACTATATGCTCTTCGAGACCGAGGAAGGTTATTGCGATTACTATGCTTCCGCTTTTGCCGTGATGGCGCGTTCGTTGGGCATTCCGGCGCGCATCGTGACCGGCTTTGCTCAAGGACAGTTCGATTCGCAGCGCAATCTTTACGTGGTTCGGCAATACCATGCCCATACCTGGGCTGAGGTCTATTTTCCGAATTACGGCTGGATTCAGTTCGAGCCGACCGCGAGTCAGCCGTCGATTGTGCGCCCGGAAGATGTGAACCCGGCGAGCAACCCAAGCGCTTCCGATCGCGAGCAAAACGATCGTGGACGTTTTGGCGGTCGCGAACCGGCAGACGAGGAGTTTGATCCCAACACAGGCCCGGCCAGCATGCTTGGTCCCTTGGACGCGGTCGCAACTGCCCCATCGGCTCTGCCGACCCCCGTCCTCGTGGCGGTCGTCCTGGTTGGGCTGGTCCTGCTCATGGCTGGCGGGGGTTTTCTGGCGATTGGCTGGTATGAGCAGCGCGGCGTGCCGAAGCAGGCCAGCGGTGGCATATGGGCGTATGCGCGCCTGTCGCGCATGACGCGCTGGCTGCGGCTCACTCTGTCGGCGGCGGATACGCCCTACGAGCAGGCGAAAACGATCGGGGCGGTGGTGCCGAAACGCCGGGATGAGATCGATCAGTTGGCCGACTGTTACGTGCGCGAGCGCTATGGCCGCGTTGAAATCGCTGCCGCTGAAACCCGATCGATCTGGCAGCGCCTTCACTGGTCGTTGTGGCAAGCCGGGGTGAAGCGCCGGCTGCCGCGCGTGCTGTCCGCCCCGCACAGATTGTGGGAGCGCTTCAGGCGTCAAGTCCGCCCATGATGATCGAGACCGGGTTGCGCCATGATGCCAACCCGGTTTCTTTTGCCTGTTAGGTGATGTATAATCTTTGACGAACCACAGTCTTTGAACTTCATGACGCGGTATCAGCGCGAGGAGTGCCTGCCGTGACCGCTACCTCAACTTCCAATCCGTCCCTGACCACCCTGTCTGATTCGACGCTGTTGCTGCGCACCGCCATCGCGCAGGGCGATTTGACGGCGCTGCTGACTGAGCTGGGTAATCAACTGCACCAACAGGCGGCCGTGCTGACCAAGCTGCCCGCCTCGCCCGAGGTGCTGAAGGCGCAGCAATCGCTATTGAAAATGCAGAGCTTGATGCCGCGCTTTCAATCTTCCGTGGACGCGCTGGCGCACGAGCGGCAGGCGCTGCACGCGCTGTATGAAGTGGGCCAGTCGGTCAACTCCACCCTGGAACTGGAAGAGGTGCTCAACCAGGTCATGGATCGCATCATTCAATTGACCGGGGCTGAGCGCAGTTTCTTGATGCTGAAGGATGAAGCCAGCGGCGAGATGGAAGTGCGCGTGGCGCGCAACGTCGATCGGGCGGTGATGGCCCAGGCGGACTTCGCGGTGAGCCGCACGATCGTGCAGCAGGTGGCGACGGAGGCCAAGGCCATCGCCACGACCAACGCGCAGGCCGATCCGCGCTTTGCGGCGCAGGAGAGCGTGGTGGCCTATTCACTGCGCAGCATTCTGTGCGTGCCGCTGATCGTGCGCGATCGCGTGACGGGCGTGATCTATGCCGACAATCGCATCCGCACGGGGCTGTTCGGCGACAAAGAGCGCGATCTGCTGGCGGCGTTTGCGGTGCAGGCGGCTCTGGCCATCGAGAATGCGCGCCTGTTCGATCGGGTAAAGCAGCAGCTGGCCGCGATCACCCTGATGAAGAACTTGATGGATAACGTGTTCGCGTCCATCACGTCGGGTGTCATCACCACCGATATGAATGATCGAGTGACGTTGTTCAATCGGGCGGCCGAGTTGATCCTGGGCATCGCGTCGCAGCAGGCGCTGGAGCACTTGTATCACGAAGCGCTGCCGCTGGCGGCGGAGCTGCAGCTGGGCATCGACGAGGTGAAGCAGCATCATTCGGTGGTGTCGCGCGAAGTGGAGCGCGTGCTGCCCGAGCGCGGCAAGGTGGAATTGAGCGTCAACTTTGCGCCGCTGCGCGGCGAGAGCGAGGGCGAGGTGTCCGGCGTGGCGTTGGTCGTGGAGGACCTGACGGAAAGACGTCGCCTGGAAGCCAAGCAGCGCTTCATCACCGAGACCTTCAAGCGGTATGCGCCGCCTGCCGTGGTGGAACAGCTGCTGCGCGATCCGTCTCAGCTCAAGCTGGGCGGCATCCGCAAGCCGATTGCGATCTTGTTCAGCGACATCCGCGGCTTCACCGCGTTCAGCGAGCACTTGATGCCTGAACAGCTGGTGGAAGTGTTGAATGCTTATCTGGCCATGGCGGCTGATGCCGTGCTGGAGTTTGAAGGCGTGCTGGACAAATTCGTGGGCGATGCCGTGATGGGGCTGTTCAACGTCCCGCTCGATCAGACGCACTACACCCTGCGGGCGGTGAAAGCCGCGCTGAAGATGCAGGCCGTGATCAAGATCTATCACGAACGCACGGGCGAGGATCGCCATTTGAATTTCGGCGTAGGCATCAACGCGGGCGAAGCGGTGGTAGGCAACATCGGCACGGAGCAGCAGCGCAACTATTCGGCCATCGGCGATGCGGTGAATTACGCCAAGCGTTTGCAAGAGAACGCGAAGGGCGGGCAGATTTTGATCAGCGAGGCGGCCTATCGGCACGTGGAGGATGTTGTGCGCGTGATCGAATTGCCGCCGCTGCAGGTGAAAGGCCGCTCGACGCCGGAGATTGTGTACGAAGTAGTGGGGTTGAAAGCATGACAACGGATGATCCTCTCCCTAGACTGAACAAAACAATTTTTTCGCTTGCGCCGCTGTTTGACGAAGCGGACGACAAGGCTTACTGGCTGTCACGGACGCCGGCTGAGCGTTTACGCCATCTCGAAATGTTGCGGCGGATCAACTATGGATATCGAGCTGCCACCCGACTTCAAAGACTTCTTGAGATTGCTCCACGTTCATGGGGTTAGCTATCTGCTCATCGGCGGGTATGCAGTCGGATATCATGGTTACCCGCGCGCCACGAACGACCTCGACATTTGGATTGCTGTCCATCCCGATAACGCCGAGCGCATGACAGCTGTCTTGCGCGAATTCGGATTTGATCTACCAGAAGTGCAGGCTAGCATTTTCCTGCAAGACAAACACATTATCCGCATGGGTGAAACCCCTTTGCGCATCGAAGTCACAACGGCGATCTCGGGCGTTACGTTCGATGATTGTTTTGCCGAGCGGGTCATCGATACATTTGATGATGTGGAAGTCAATCTTATCAGCCTCCGTCATTTGAAGATGAACAAACAGGCCAGTGGTCGGCATAAAGACCTGAACGATTTGGAGCATTTGCCTTGAACGAATGACCAATGGGGACAGCCGTCAGTGGGGAAAAGTTCGCTGGCGGCTGTTTGTTAAGTTTTCTTAGTTGACTTGCGTGGCCGGATCGTCCTATACTGAGAGCACCTTTCAATATGGAGGAATTCACCATGCCCAAGAAAATTCTGCATCTCGTCGGCGATTACGTGGAGGACTACGAAGTGATGGTGCCGTTCCAGGCGCTGCAAGCGGTGGGTCACTCGGTGCACGCCGTCTGTCCGGACAAGAAGGCGGGCGATCACGTCCGCACGGCCATTCACGACTTTGAAGGCGATCAGACCTACAGCGAGAAGCCCGGTCACAACTTCGCGCTAAACGCGACCTTCGCTAACGTGAAGCCGGAAGACTATGACGCGCTGGTGATCTCGGGCGGACGCGCGCCGGAGTACATCCGCTTGAATGCGCGTGTGCTCGAAATCGTGCGGCACTTCTTTGAGGCCAACAAACCCGTCGCAGCGATCTGCCACGGCGCGCAGGTGCTCGTCGCCGCCGGGGTGGTGAAGGGCCGCACCGTGTCGTGCTATCCCGCCGTTGGCCCCGATGTCACAGTGGCCGGTGGCACGTATGCCGACATCAAAGTGACCGAGGCGGTGACCGATGGCAACCTGGTCACGGCCCCGGCGTGGCCCGCGCATCCCGCCTGGATCGCGCAGTTCCTCAAGGTGCTGGGCACGCAGATTTCGGGATAACTCCCCGCACGGTTGCCAACTCTCTTTAGCCTGATATAATCACCCCCACTTGACCAGACCGCGACGGCCCGTCGCGGTTTTGTTTGCCTGCTGTCCACGGCGCCCGTCATGCCCGCGTGCTGTTGCCGGGCATCTAGCTTCTGGATTCCCGCTAACCGCACGCGGGAATGACAAGGCAGGAACTGAAGGACTCATATGCTGCTCGTCATTCTTTATACGCTCGCCGCGACGTATCTGGCGATTTACGGCCTTCACGTGCTGCTGCTGGTGATTCAATACTGGCGGCACCGGCACGATCGACCCCGCACGATCGATCTCATTGACAACCCGATCGTGACGGTGCAGCTCCCGTTGTACAACGAACCCAGCGTCGTCGAACGCATCATCGATGCCGCGGCGAATCTGGACTGGCCGCGCGATCGCTTGCAGATTCAGGTGTTGGACGATTCGACCGATCGCACCACGGCGCTGGCCCGATCGCGCGTGGAGTTTCAGCGGGCGCGCGGTGTGGACATCGATCTGATCCATCGCAGCGATCGCAGCGGGTTCAAAGCGGGTGCGCTGGCCAATGGGTTGACTATAGCGAAGGGCGAGTTCGTGGCGATCTTCGATGCGGACTTCATCCCCGCGCCGGATTTCCTCAAGCCGATGCTGCCGCATTTCGTAAACAACTCGATCGGGTTTGTGCAGGCCCGCTGGGATCACCTCCCCACCTCGTCGCCGTTCGCGCGCGGATTAGCGATCGGCGTCGATGGGCACTTCATCGTCGAGCAGACGGCGCGCAATCGATCGGGCTTGCCGATGATCTTCAACGGCTCGGCGGGCATCTGGCGCAAAGCGTGCATTGAGGCGAGCGGCGGTTGGGCAGGCGACACGTTGTGCGAGGACATGGACTTGAGCCTGCGCGCGGCGATGCAGGGCTGGCAGTGTGTCTTCGTGCCGGACGTGGCCGTGCCGCAGGAAGAGCCGGAGCACATCGCGCACATCAAGAGCCAACATGGCCGCTGGGCCAAGGGCGGCGCACAGTGCTTGAAGAAACTCTCGCTGCCGCTACTGCGATCGAAGTTGTCGCCCGCGCAGAAAATGGGCGGCTTGATGTACCTCAGCGGTTATGCCGCGCACTTGATGATGTTGATCGTGATCGTGTTGTGGCTGCCGCTGGCGCTGCAGCCCGAGCTGTTCAAGCAGATGCCGCTGGCTTTTCTGGGCTTCGGCGGCCTCGGCCTGCCGATCGAGTACGTCGCTTCGCAGTTTGGCTTGCACGGCAGGGGCGGCTTCCGCAAATTGCTGTTCCTGCCGTTCCTCATGGCCGTGGGTTTCGGCATGGCCTTCAACAACGGCTTGAACGTCCTGGAGGGTTTGATCAAGCGATCGGGCGAGTTTAAGCGCACGCCCAAGCGCGGCGCGGGCAAGGCGGCGTTGCACAGCGATCCGCGCCAGACGTGGCAATCGATCATCGAGATCGGATTGTCGTTTTACACGCTGATTACCGCGGCGTTGATGTGGCAGGCCGGTGAAGCGATCTCGACCGGCGTGCTGCTGATTTACTCGATCGGGTTTGCGCTGGCCGGGTGGGGGACGCTGGGGCTGAACCTGCCCGCGTGGATCATGCGCTTGCATCTGCCACAGACGCAGAAGCAGGAGTGAACGCTCCCCGACCGCATCCCTGCGGTCGGCCTATAACGCCCGCGCAACGCAGGCTATGTGCGATGACAAAGATCAAAAAGACGCCGATCCACCGATCGGCGTCTGTGCTGCGGAATGAAATTTACTGCCCGTTGGTGTAGCGGGGCGCGGCGGAGACCGGCGCTTCCAGCATAGGCATATCGGCTTCGCCCGGCATGATGCTCTGCCCGCGGAAGAAGCCGCCCTCGTCGATGAGGAACGACGCCACGGAGATGTCGCCCCACACGCGGCCATTCGAGAGAATTTCCAGCCGGCCGGCAGCCTTCACCGACCCCTTCAGCGCCCCGGCCACCGACACGTTCTGCGCGGTCACATCGGCGATGACCTTGCCGCTCTCGCCGATGATCAAATTCCCGGCGATCTGAATCGTGCCCTCGAAGATGCCGTCGATGCGCAAGCCGCCGTCGCTCTGCACCGTGCCTTTGAAGTTGGCGGTCGGCCCGATGACGGTCTCGATCTTGGTGGAGGCGCTGCCGCCGCTGGGTGTGGCAGTGATGGTCGGCAGACTGGCTGAGGACGTAGCGGTTTTCTCTTTGCCAAACATGCGTAATCCCCCTGTGTCAGAATTGCGCCCAGGTTTGGCGCGCCCAAATCATACACGAGGTTAGAAGATTGTCAAACACCCCCCGCGCGCCGGGCAGAACATCCGGGCGAGCCGCGGCCGGTTTGACAGTCCCCTTTCTCCCGGCTAAACTTGCTGCCATCCCGTGCCAGGAATACCCTCATGAAAATCTTTGTCCCCGGACGCATCTGCCTGTTTGGCGAACATTCCGATTGGGCTGGCGGCTACCGGCGCATCAACGCCGACATCGAAAAAGGCTACACGCTGATCTGCGGCACCGATCAAGGCATTCACGCCGAGGCGGCCCCGCATCCCACTTCGCTGGTGCTGACCACCACCACGCCCGACGGCCAGCGCCTGGGCCCATACGAAATCCCGATGGAGCCACGCGCCCTCCTGGAAGAAGCCAGCAAGGGCGGTTTCTGGAGTTACGCGGCGGGCGTGGCCTATCAAGTTATCACCAACTACCGGGTGCGTGGCTTGACCATCGATAACTACAAGATGGACCTGCCCATGAAGAAGGGCCTGTCGTCCAGCGCAGCGATCTGCGTGTTGACGGCGCGCGCGTTCAATCGCGTGTATGATCTCAAGATGACGGTGCGCGGCGAGATGGAACTGGCCTATCAGGGCGAGATCACCACGCCGTCGCGCTGCGGCCGCATGGATCAGGGTTGCGCCTTCGGCAACCGCCCGGTGTTGATGACGTTCGACGGCGATCGGCTCGACACCGAGGAGCTCCAAGTCAGCCGGGAACTGTACTACGTTATCGTCGATCTGCACGCCCGCAAAGACACGCTGGAGATCCTGAAGAAACTCAATCGCTGCTATCCAACCGCGGAAAATGAAGTCGAGCGCGGGGTGCAGGAATTGCTCGGCCCCATCAACAAGCGCATTGTGCAGCAGGCCATGGAGGCCTTGCGCGCAGGCGATGCGGAACGGTTGGGGGGGCTGATGGTGGAAGCGCAGGCTTTTTTCGATCGCTATGCCACGCCCATCTGCCCGGAAGAGTTGACTTCGCCGGTGCTGCACAGGGTGCTGGGTTACGAACCGTTGAAGCCGCACATCTACGGCGGCAAGGGCGTCGGTTCGCAGGGCGACGGCACCGCGCAGTTCCTGGCGCGCAGCGCCGCCGATCAGCAAGCTGTGATGGAAATCATCGAGCGGGATCTGGGCATGTCGTGCCTGAAGCTGACGCTGCAGCCGGCGCGCAAGGTGCGCAAGGCGTTGATCCCGGCGGCCGGTTATGGAACCCGACTGTTCCCCGCGACGAAGGCGACCAAGAAGGAACTGTTCCCCGTCATCGATCGCGACGGCGTGGCGAAACCGGCCATCCTGCTGATCGTCGAAGAGGTGCTGAACGCCGGCATCGAGGAAGTGATCATCATCGTGCAGGAAGACGATCTGCACGAATTCAAGTCATTCTTCAACGAGCAGATCTCGATCGAGAATTACAACAAGCTGCCGCGCCACTTTCAGGATTACGCGCGCCGCCTGTTGGACATCGGGCGGCACGTGAAATTCGTGACGCAGACCGCGCAGGAAGGCTTCGGCCACGCGGTCTATTGCGCCAAAGACGCCATCGGCCATGAGCCGTTCCTGCTGCTGCTGGGCGATCATCTCTATCGGTCGAACACGGATCGATCGTGCGCGCAGCAGCTGCTGGAGGCGTATCACCAGCACGGCACCAGCCTGGTGGGGCTGCGCCGCACGCCGGAGGAGGACATCGCGGCGTTTGGCACCGTGGCAGGTGTGTGGTTGGAAGGCGGCGATCTGCTCAACATCAACGAGTTTGCCGAGAAGCCCACCATCGATTATGCGCGCACGCACTTGCTGGTGCCGGGTCTGCCGGAGAATGAATACCTGACGTTGTTCGGGCAGTACATCATCAAGCCGCAAATTTTCGACTTTTTGGAAGAGCACATCAAAAACAACGTGCGCGAGCGCGGCGAGTTCCAACTGACCTCGGCACTCGATCGGCTGCGGCAGGAAGACGGCTTCCACGGGCTGATCGTGGATGGCAAACGGTACGACATCGGTTTGCCAGAGCATTATCTCGAAACGCTGCGGACGTTCAGCCAGGAATGATGTAGGGCAAGTTGCCCGACATCAGAAATCAACCTTGATCATCCGTCATTGCGAGCGAAGCGAAGCAATCTCTTCTTGGCCTGGAGATTGCTTCGGTGCGATACGGCTGCGCCTCGCAATGACGGTGGGGCAGCGGGATGTGAACCAGGAGGCAACCATGCGCAGTCGCTTGATCTGGGGTGTGGCGCTCGTCGCCATGGGCGCGTTTTTTCTGGCGCAGCAATTAGGCTTGTTTGGCCCGCTGCAACTGCCTTTCTGGGCGTTCGCTTTTGGCCTGCTGGGATTGATCTTTCTGGTCACGTTTTTCGCCGATCGGCGGCAGTGGTGGAGTTTGATCCCCGGCTGCATTTTGCTGGGTGCGGCGCTGATCATCGTCAATGAGCAGAACGAGCTCATCACGGCGCAGCAGGCAGGCGGGCTGTTCCTCTTCAGTATCGGCCTGCCGTTTCTGCTGATCTATCTGGTCGATCGGCGGCTGTGGTGGGCGCTGATTCCCGGCGGAATACTGAGCCTCCTGGCGCTGATGACGTTCGTGGTCGGCAATGTGAACGGCCAGGTCGTGGCTGCCCTCATGCTCTTCGGGCTGGCGGCGGTGTTTGCGGTGCTGCGCTTCGCCACCCGATCGAATCCCTACATGGGCTGGGCTACTTGGGTGGCGATCATCCTGGCAGGCATCGGCGCGCTGGTGTTGATCACCGGGCCGGTGGCGACGGCGGTCGTCGGGCCGGCGATCTTGATCGGGCTGGGATTGATCTTGCTGGTGCGGGCGTATCGAGGGCGGCCGCGCTTGTGATCGCCAGGGACTCAAAAGCAAACCACGAAGGCCCTGCGACACGGAGATTTTGAAAATCTCTGTGCCCTTGGGCCTCCGTGATTATTTTTACGCTGAACGGTTAGCGCTTGTCCATTTCCACGTAATCACGCTCGTCGTAGCCCAGATAGATCTGGCGCGGGCGCGCAATCTTCTGATCGGCGTCGTTGATCATTTCCACCCACTGCGCCAGCCAGCCCACGGTGCGCGGAATGGCGAACAGCACCGGGAACATCTCCACCGGGAAGCCCAGGGCTTCGTAGATCAAGCCGGAATAGAAATCGACGTTGGGGTAGAGCTTGCGCGAGACGAAGTAGTCGTCTTGCAGCGCGATGCGCTCGAGCTCTAACGCGATCTCCAGCAGCGGATTGACGCCGGTGACGGCGAAGACTTCATCGGCGGTGCGCTTGATGATCTTGGCGCGCGGATCGTAATTCTTGTAGACGCGATGCCCGAAGCCCATCAGGCGGCCTTCGCCCTTCTTCACCTTCTCGATAAAGGCCGGTACGTTCTTCACGTTGCCGATGGCTGTCAGCATGCGCAGGACTTCTTCATTCGCGCCGCCGTGCAGCGGGCCGTACAGCGCCGCCGCCGCGCCGGCCATGGCCGAATACGGATCGGTCAGCGATGAGCCGATGGCGCGCATGGCGTTGGTGCCGCAGTTCTGCTCGTGATCGGCGTGTAGGATGAAGAGGATGTCCAGCGCACGTTCCTTCACCGGATTGGGCTGATACTTCGCCTCGGCCATCTTGTCCAGCATATTGAGGAAGTTGCCGGGATAGCTCAGGTCGTTGTCGGGATAGACATACGGCAGGCCGCGGTGGTGGCGATAGGTGAAGGCGGCGACGGTGGGCACTTTGCCGATGAGGCGGTAAATCTGCTTCAAGCGCACATTGGCGTCCTTGACATTGCGCGCTTCCGGGTAAAACGTGGACATGGCGGCGACGATGCTGATGAACATGCCCATCGGGTGCGCGTCGTAGCGGAAGGACTGCATGATGTGCTTGATGTTTTCGTGCAAGAAGGTGTGGTGCGTAATCTCATACGTCCACGTTGCCAACTGTTCCTTGGTGGGCAGTTCGCCGTAGAAGATGAGATAGGCCGTTTCGAGGTAGGTGCTCTTTTCGGCCAGTTGATCGATCGGGATGCCGCGATAGCGCAGGATCCCGGCATCGCCGTCGATGTAGGTGATGGCGCTCTTGCACGAGGCCGTGTTCATGAACGCCGGATCATACGTCATCATCCCGAAGTCGCCGGGATTGACTTTGATTTGGCGGAGGGCATCGGCCTTGATCGTGTCGTGCTCGATCGGGACTTCGTAGGACTTGCCGGTGCGGTTGTCGGTAATGGTCAATGTGTTGGCTGGCATGATGGTCTCCTTGAGATGGAATGGAATAGCGATGAGCGCACGAAGTACTGAAATTGTACCAGTCGAGCGCGCAAAGTCAATTACCCGTTAAGGTTAGATGCACCCGCTTGGGCGATGGTTACAACGATCGGACATGCTATAATCGCCGGGCGATTAAAATCGCAGCAACAACAACGCGAAGTCGGCCTGCGCCGACTGAGTGCCAGCCGACGCAGGCCGAAGGTGTCCGAAGGACGCGGCTTGGTGTAATTGTAGGTGCACGCGAAGCGTCCAGCTGCCGGAATGTTGCCCGGCTAATTGCCTCACACACCAAACAATGAAGACTCGTCTTTTACATTTTCTTGATAATCATCTCACAGCCTTGTTGGGCGCGGCGTTGTTTGTCGTCGTCTTCACCACCTACGCTTCCACCGTGCCCCCCGTGCAGGTCTTTGGCGATCCCAGCGAGTACACCTTCATCCCGTGGATGCTGGGCATCGCGCATCCGCCGGGCTATGGCTTCTACACGCTGCTGGCCGCGCTCTGGCAGCACCTCCTCCCAATCGGATCGGTGGCGTTCCGCACACACCTGCTCGCCGCCACGGCCGGGGCCTTGTCGGCGACGTTGGTTTATCTAATTGTCCTGCGGTTGATTCCACAGTCAGCAATCCAAAATCCAAAATCCAAAATCATTCAGCATTTGCCCGCGCTCTTCGCCGGCCTCTCCCTGGCCGCGGCAGCGGACATCTGGCAGCACAGTATTCACGCCAACGCGCACATCATCACGCTGCTGTTGGCGACGCTGAGCGTGTTCCTGTTGATTCAATGGTGGAGTTCCGGGAAGGATCGCTGGCTGTACCTCTTCGCGTTGATCGCCGGCTTCAGCCCGCCGCATCATCTGCTGCTGGTGTTCGCCTTCCCGGCTTATGCGATCTTCATCGTGCTGGTGAAACCCCGCTTGTTGATTCAGCCGAAAAAGATCCTCGGCTTGGTCGGCTGCTTCGCGCTGGGGTTGAGCGTCTTCCTTTATTATCCGCTGCGCAGTCCCAGCGCGCCCTTTGGCCCGACGGACATCACGTCACTGGAATCGTTCATCCACTTCGTCAGCGCCGAGGGCCTGCGCGTCAATCTGTTTTACTATGGTCTGAGCGATCAACTCACGCGCTTCGGCGTGTTCTTTGAACTGCTCAAGTTGCAGTATTCGATCATTGGGATTCTGCTCGTGATTCCGGGCGCCATCTGGCTGGCGCGCACAGCCTGGAAGCCGTTTGTGTTGTGCGCGGTGTTTTTCCTGTCGCTGTACTTCTTCATCATCAACACCGTGCAGGATGTGATGGCCTACCTGATGCTGCCCTTCATGATGATCGCCGTGTTCAGCGGGTTGGGCGCGTGGGCGTTGGTCACGTTTAGACCTCGGAGGTTTGCGGAAACCTCCGAGGTCTACCGCGTAAAAACCTGGCAGGTTTTGATCCTCGCGGCGCTGCTCCTCCTCCCGATCGGCCAACTCGTCTCGACGTATTCGCGTGTCGCGCTAAACAACTACACTGCCGGTGCTGATTGGGTCAACGCAGTCTTCGAGCGCTTCGCAGGCAAGGGCGAACACGCGATCTTGCTCGCGCCGTGGGAAGCGAACACGCCGTTGTGGGTGGCGCAGTATGTTGAGGGGCGCACGCTTGATCCAAAAGACGTGACGCCCATCTACGTGACCACGGCCTCGCAAAATCCGTGGCTCGATAACGTCTTCGCGCATCTCAACGCGGGGCCGGTGTATCTGGCGGATTATCGCCGCCCGGTCGTCGAGGGTCGCTTGTTCCGCTTGCGTCCCGAAGGATCGCTGTGGCGCGTCGTGCCACCGGGCGATACTAGTGTGCCGCCGTTCGATCACACGTTGAACGTGAAGATCGGCGGGGGTGAGAATACGATCGAGATTCTGGGCTACTCGCTCGATCACGATTCCGTCGAAGCGGGACAACGGGCGTATCTCACACTCGCCATGCGCGCGCCGCTCACGCCGACGCACATCCTGATGCCGTTTGCCAGGTTGGGCGATCGCGAATTTCGCTGGACGACGGACTCGCGTTTGCTGACGCCGGAATGGCTTCCCCAGGAAGTGATCGTGGAACGCTATGAAATTCCGATCGCGTTTGATACTCCCGTCGGTGATTACGATCTACGATTAGGTTTCAGCGATCTTTCGACCGGGCAAGATGTGCTGCAACCTATGCCATTGCAATCACTGCGCGTGACCGAAGCAACACGCCCTCACGCCGATGTGCCCGCCGCTGCGCTGGCGAACTTCAACGCGCAGATCGCGCTGACGGGGGCATCGGCTAATGGGACGCGAAGTGCGTCGGAATTACCGACGATCACCGTGCAGCCGGGAGAAACGATCGGGTTGGGGTTGAACTGGCTGGCGTTGCAGCAAGTCGACGAGTCGTACACGATCTTCGTGCACCTGATCGATGGCAGCAATCGCCTGATCGCGCAGCGTGATTACACCCCCATGGGCGGCGCGTTCCCCACGCACTTGTGGATTCCCAAATGGATCGCGGGACAGGCGGTGACTGATCCATATCAGATTGCCGTGCCGGACGATCTGCCCCCCGGCGACTACTTCATCGAGACGGGAATGTACGGCATGACCAGCCAGCGCCGTGTGCCCATCATCGGGCGCGATGGCAGCCTGGCAGGGGATCGCGCGATCTTGTTCAAGGTGGAGGTGGAACGCCAGTAGTTGTCACAACAAGTCAGCTCGCGCGGTTGGCGAATTGACGAATTGCCCATATACTGGCGCTCCAAAACAAGGGAGCGTGTGTTTTGGGCAAGCCAACTGTCATCCCCTGTCTCCTCGCTTTGGCCGATGGGACGTTATGGCCGGGCCGCGCTTTCGGCGCCATCGGTGAACGCACCGGCGAAATCTGTTTCAACACCAGCCTTACGGGCTATCAGGAAATCCTCACCGACCCGTCGTATCACGGTCAGATCGTCGTGATGTCGCAGCCGCACGTCGGCAACACGGGCGTCAACGACGAAGACGACGAATCGCCGCGGGCGTGGCTGTCCGGCTTTGTGGTGCGCGAGGCGAGTCCCATCACCAGCAATTGGCGCGCGACAAAATCGCTCGATCACTATCTGCGCGAGCGCGGCGTCGTGGCGATCAGCGACGTCGATACGCGCGCGCTGGTGCGGCACATTCGCACGGTGGGCGCGCAGAACGCCGCGCT
>CAYNML010000074.1:0-10958 GCA_964398185.1 uncultured Anaerolineae bacterium
CCTTCTGATCTCTAATCTCAAAACACTTTTGTGAAGCCGACACTTATTCTATCATAGCACCTTGAATGTGCTAACGTGACAAGGGCATGAGTCATTGGACATGATGAAGATTATGCTGGACATCCGTTAAGAGAGTGACTAGTCTGAAAATGTGCTAGACTTGACAGTGTAAAACGCGAAAGGTTAGCCAATTTGTGCGCAACCAATCTGGATACGCCCGTGCCGCGCACGCCGACGCCGCGCCCGTGAGCCGCGTCATGCCCGAGTGCCGTAGTCGGGCATCCAGACCACCGCAGACAATGTGTAGCGGTCAATTACTGGATTCCCGCCAACAGCGCGCGGGAATGACGTGGCTCGGCAAGTGGGGTGACGGTTGAACGATGACTTCCTACGAAATCATTCAGGGAGAGTGCAGCGATGAAACTGATCATGGCAGTCATTCAGCATGAAGACGAAGACGCGCTGGTGCAGGCCCTGGAAGAGGCCAGCATCGGTTCGACGCGCATCGGGTCCAGCGGCGGCTTTCTGCGCGCCAGCAACGTGACGATGATGATCGCGGTGCAGGACGATCAGGTTGATACGATCCTCGGCCTGCTGAAGAAACATTGCAAGCGCCGCACGCGCCACCTGTATCCGCTGCTGCCCAACCTCGAAGCGCGTGAACGCTTCCTCGGATCGATCCCGGTGGAGGTGGGCGGCGCGACAGTGTTCATCCTGCCCGTCGAGCGGATGGAACGCATTGATTGAGATTCAAAGAAACCGTCGGCTTCACGGTGTGTACGCTCATCGCCCGCGTCCGCGAAGAGGCCGAATGCAGTTGTCGGTTCGCGGGCGCCCCACCGCGGGGACGCGGTGGGGAGAGCCGCGCCACAACAGGAGTCGAACTGCCCGTGTGATAGGAGCGTGACTCATGCGTTATTTGTGGCTGCTTCTCAGTGTTGTGCTATTGATCCTGGCGGCCTGCGCCGCGCCTGCGCCAGTGCCGCCGCCCGTGACCGTCGTCGAGGTGGCTGTGGAGGTGACGGCTACGCCGCAGCCTGCGACCCCGACGACACCGCCGACTGTGGCCCCGACTGCGGCTCCCACGCGTCCGCCGCTGCCCACGCCCACACCCTTTGGCGTGCCGGCGGTCAGCAACTTCCCGTATCGCATCATCGGCTATTATCCGTCGTGGGCGGTGTATGCGCGCAAGTATTTCCCGGTCGATGTGCCGGTGCAGCACTTGACACACATCAACTACGCCTTCGGCAAGATCGACCCGAACACGTTGGAATGCGTCTACGTCGATCCGCCGGTGGATGATGCCAACTTCGGCGACTTCCGCCGCTTGAAGCAGGAATATCCACACTTCAAGGTGCTGCTCTCGCTAGGCGGCTGGACGCTGTCCAACGGTTTCTCCGACGCGGCGCTGACGGACGAATCGCGCGCCAAGCTGGTCAAGTCGTGCATCGATCTGTACATCGGCGTTTATCCCGACGTGATCGACGGGTTCGATATCGACTGGGAATATCCGGTGGGCGGCGGGGTGGAAACCAACACTTATCGGCTGGAGGATAAGCGCAACATGACGCTGCTGATGCAGGAGTTCCGCCGTCAACTCGACGAACTGGGCCAGCAGAACGATCGCACGTATTTGTTGACGGCCGCCGTGCCCGCCAGCCCCAAGTTGGCCGATCAGTTTGAATTGAGAGAATTGAGTGAAGTGCTGGACTGGATGAATTTGATGGCCTACGATTTTTACGGCGCGTGGAGCACGGCGACCAACTTCAATGCGGCGCTCTATCAACCCGCCGGCGATGCGAGTGAAACCAACAACGTCGATGCGGCGGTGAAGTATTACCTGGCTGCCGGTGTGCCGCCGGAAAAACTCAACCTGGGCGTGCCGTTTTACGGGCGCGGTTGGGGCGAAGTGTCGGCGCAGAACAACGGCCTGTTTCAGAGCACCGGCAATCCGCCAGTGGGTACGTTCACTTACGGCTACTACGATTACTGGGATCTGCCCACGCGCTACGTAGACAAGAACGGCTTCACGCGCTACTGGGATGACGAGGCGAAAGTGCCGTGGCTGTACAATCCTACTGAGCAGGTCTTCATCACCTACGATGATCCCGAATCGATCGGCTTCAAGGCCGATTACATCGTGGATAACAACCTGGGCGGCGCGATGGCGTGGGACCTCAGCGGTGATGATGGCACGCTGTTGAGCACGTTGTTCTATCGGCTGTATGCGCGGGCGAAGTGGGGCAGGCCGTGAGCCTTTTCCTGTCGAGAATAAATAAGATAATTTTGATAAATATTGACACCCCCAGATCCAGCTGTTATAATCGTTACGAAAGTTGAACATCTACCTCACGGAGGCATCTTTTCATGGGTGAAGTGCTTGAAATCCGCGATTTGCGGGTGAATGTGGAAGGCAAAGAAATTCTTAGGGGCGTCAACCTCACCGTCGAGCAGGGCGAGGTTCATGCCTTGATGGGTCCCAACGGCTCAGGCAAGAGCACGCTGGCCTACAGCATCATGGGGCATCCCGGCTACGATGTGGTGGGCGGTGAAGTGATCTGGAGAGGCCAGAACATCCTGGAACTCTCGCCCGATGAGCGTTCACGAGCGGGCCTGTTCCTTGCGTTTCAATACCCCGTGTCCATTCCGGGTGTGACCGTGGCCAACTTCCTGCGCACGGCCATCAACGCGCGGCTGAAGGCGCAAGAGCCGGATGGCGCACATGGGCCGCTGGTTGCGTCGCAGGCGGCGGGCAAGACCAAGGGCATCTCCATTCCCGAATTTCGCAAGTTGATGATGGCCAAGATGAAGATGCTGGGCATGGACCCGGCCTTTGCGGGCCGCTATCTCAACGAAGGCTTCAGCGGCGGCGAGAAGAAGCGCAACGAGATTTTGCAGATGGCGATGCTGGAACCGCAGATCGCCATTCTGGATGAGACGGACTCCGGCCTCGACATCGACGCGCTGAAGATCGTGGCCGATGGCGTCAATCGCCTGCTCGGCCCCAACATGGGCGCGCTGGTCATCACGCACTATCAGCGTCTGCTCGACTACATCAAACCCAATCGCATCAGCATTTTGTTTGAAGGCCGCGTGGTGCTGACGGGCGGCGCCGAACTGGCTTTGGAGTTGGAACGCACCGGGTATGAGATGATCCGCCAGCAGTTTGGCGATAAGATCCTGGCGTGAGGTTTTCACACCACCGATCGGTTGGAGCTGGTCCACCCGGCCGCAGATTGTGCGGGGCAATCAGCAACCGGATCGGTGTTTAGACGCCTGCCGGGTTTTGCATTGCAGCCCAGGGGAGGGTTGACGTACCGCAAAACTCGGCAGGTTTCTGGGAGAGAATGACGATGGCAAACAGTGACGAAATGGAGAAAGCACTCGAAGGGATCGGCGAGTACAAATACGGCTTCAGTGATCCGGATATAGCGATTTATCGATCGAAGAAAGGCTTCACGCGCGAGATCGTCGAGGAGATTTCGCACCAGAAAGGTGAACCCGACTGGATGCGCAAGCTGCGCCTGAAGGCGTATGAACACGCCAGCAAGCGGCCCACGCCCACGTGGGGCGGCGATCTCAGCGGCCTGAATCTGGAAGACATGTACTATTACGTGCGTCCGTCGGAAAAGACGCAGGGCAGTTGGGAAGACGTGCCACAGGAGATCAAGAGCACCTTTGATAAGCTGGGCATTCCCGAAGCGGAACGCAAATTTCTGGCGGGTGTGGGCGCACAATATGAATGCTTGAGCGGCGATGCGCGCGTTTTCACGGCGCGCGGTCTCGTGCCCATTCGTGAAGTAGAAGTTGGCGATACCGTTTTTGCTTTTGACGAAGAAACGAATGCACTGCGGCCCGCTCCGGTGAAAGCCACTATGCCTAAAGGCGAGCGACCAATTTTTGAAGTTAAGGCCGGCACGCGCACCATTCGCGCTACGGAGAACCACCCATTTCTGACGCTGGAATACCAACGCAAGCCGGGCCGTCAGCGCGGACGGTATACCCGCACCTGGAAGTATTTGCGCGATCTGAAACCGGGCGATCTGGTTGCCGTGGCTAAGACGCTGCCGGACGTGGGGCGACCGCATGAACTAGAGCAGCCGATCATCAAAACGGAAGTCGTTGGGCGCAATCAGTCGATCGAGTATGCGTTGGACATCTCGGGTCGTTACAACCCGGTGACTCTGCCGCGCGAGACCTCGGCTGATTTGATGTGGTGGCTCGGTCTGTACATCGGCGACGGTTTTATTCATCGTCAAGCGGACGCTGACAAAGCGCGGGTGGAGTTTGCCATTCCGGCTACGGACGAGCACCTGCGTTCTGAATTGAAGCATGTCACCACACAGTTGTTTGATCTGCCGGCGACAAATGGTGATCCTTATCGTATGGCGGTCAATTCAACGATTGTGGCGCGGTATCTGGAGGCTAATGGTTTTTCGGGCGGCGCGTGGGAGAAGCGTGTGCCGCACTGGGTGTGTTCGCTGCCGCAGGAGCAGATTCTGGCATTTCTTGGCGGTTACGTGGACGCTGATGGCTATGTGCGCGACCATGCGAAGAACCGTGACGTTGTGCTGACCAGTGGCAATCCTGACTTGTTGCAAGATGTGCGTAATCTGGCAGCGGAGTGCGGTTTGCCAACTTCAAACGTGCATCGCTTTGAGTCGCGCCATCCGCACGACGAGGACAAGATCATTGTCGGCTATCGTGTGAATTTCAGCGGCGACTTTGAGCGGTTGGGCTGCCGCTCGGCGCAGCGAACGGCGCGCCTGGGCAAGCGCAAATTCCATCATCGGCAGTCCAGCGCGGCAGGTACCACCTTCCGCACGCACGTCAATGACTTCATCGGCTATGTGCGCATCGATTCGATTGAGCCGGCAGGGGTGGACGCCGTCTACGACATCGAAGTGGACGGGCCGCACAACTTTGTCGCCGAAGGGTTGATCGTTCACAACTCAGAGATGGTGTACCACTCCATCCGCGAGAATCTCGAAAAGCAGGGCGTCATCTTCCTCAGCAGCGATGACGGCTTGAAGCAGTACCCGGACATCTACAAAGAATACTTCGGCACGGTGGTGCCGTACACCGATAACAAGTTCGCGGCCATCAATACAGCCACGTGGTCGGGTGGATCGTTTGTGTACGTGCCCAAAGGTGTGCACGTTGAAATGCCGCTGCAAGCCTACTTCCGCTTGAACTCCGAAAACATGGGGCAGTTCGAGCGCACGCTGATCATCGTGGACGAAGGCGCGCAGGTACACTACGTGGAAGGCTGTACTGCGCCCATCTACAAATCCGACTCGTTCCACTCCGGCGTGATCGAGATCATCGTGCGCAAGGGCGCGCGCTGCCGCTACACGACGATTCAGAATTGGTCAACCAACGTGTACAACCTCGTCACGCAGCGCGCCATGGTGGAAGAAGACGGCATTATGGAGTGGACCGATGCCAACCTCGGCAGTAAGCTCACGATGAAGTACCCGTCCACCTACTTGATGGGCAAGGGCGCGCGCGGCGAGATTCTCTCGATGGCGTTTGCGGGCAAGGGCCAGCATCAAGACACAGGCGGCAAGGTGGTGCACGTTGCGCCGCACACCCGCAGCAAGATCACGTCCAAGTCGATCAGCAAGGACGGCGGGCGCGCCTCGTATCGCGGCTTGCTCAAGGTCTACAAAGGCGCGGAAGGATCGTCGTCGCACGTGCAGTGCGACGCGCTGCTGCTCGACGAGACCAGCCGCACCGACACCTATCCGTACATTGAAATCGACGACGATCGCGTGACCATCGGCCACGAGGCCACCGTCAGCAAGATCGGCGACGAGCAGCTGTTCTATCTGCAGAGCCGCGGCCTCAACGAAGTGGATGCCCGCGCGATGGTCGTGTCGGGCTTCATCGAGCCACTGGTGAAGGAACTGCCCATGGAGTACGCGGTGGAGATGAACCGGTTGATCCAGTTGCAGATGGAAGGAACCGTCGGCTAAAACGTAAAACGTGAAGCGTAAGGTGTTTGCGTTTTACGCCTTACGTTTTACGGGAGGGTTTTCAATTGGCTCCTGTCAAAACCAAGCCTGCCAAGAAGGCGATCACATCAAGCAAGAAGACTGTCGCGAAGACGACGACGAAGAAGGTAGTCAAGCAATCGGGTGTCAGACGCCCGATCGTAAAGATCACGACCCCACAGATCGGCTTCAGCGTCGAGACCTTTGAAGCACTGCTGGCTTCGCGTTCATTCGAGCCGGAATGGATGCGCGATCGGCGGCGCGACGCATTCCACGTGCTGCTCGACACGCCGCTGCCCACGCGCAACGACGAAGCGTGGCGGCGCACCGACTTCGGCGCGTTGAAGCTCGACGAAGTGGAAGTGGTCATGCCCAGGGCCGATGGTGAAGCGGCCCTCAAAGGCGCGCCCCGCTCGATCAAAGAAGCGATCGCCGGCAAGGGGGCGTCGGGGTCAATCGTGTCGGCAGACGGGCAGATCGTCGCCTCGACGCTGGATGCTGCCTTGAAACGCAAGGGCGTGATCTTCACCGATATGGAGACGGCGCTGAAGAAGCACGGCGATCTGCTCGAACCGATCTTTATGACGCAGATCGTGAAGCCCAACGACGGTTACTTTGCGGCGCTGCACGGATCGTTCTGGCAGGGCGGCACGTTCGTGTACGTACCCAGGGGCGTGGAAGTCCCGCTGCCCCTGCGTGCGGCGATGTGGTTGAAGCCGCGGCATTCGTCTTTCCCGCACACCCTCATCGTGCTGGAAGCTGGCGCGCGCGCTGTGTTCATCGATGAATATGCCTCCGCCACCGACGCGCGGCAGGCGTTCAACAACGGCGCGATCGAGATCATTGTCGGCGACGACGCGCAGCTCGACTACGTGAACTGGCAGGATTGGGGACGCAACGTCTACAACTTCACGCACGAGCGCGCCAGGATCATGCGCAACGGCACGCTGCACTGGATCGTGGCGGGCCTCGGCGCCAGGTTGACCAAGTCGTTCATGGACGCCAATCTGGCCGGGCCGGGAGCGTCGGCGTTGATGTCGGGCGCGTACTTTGTCGACGGCAACCAGCATCTTGATTACGATACCGAGCAGAACCACCTGGTGCCGCATACCACCAGCGACCTGTTGTACAAGGGCGCGTTGAAGGACGAAGCGCGATCGGTGTGGCAGGGCAACATTCACGTGTATCCCGGCGCGCAGCGCACCGATGCGTATCAGGCCAGCCGCAACCTCTCGCTGAGCAACGCGGCGCGCGCCGACTCGATTCCCGGCCTGGAGATCGAAGCCGACGATGTGCGCTGCACGCACGGCGCGGCCATCAGCCAGGTCGATCGCGAAGAGATCTTCTATTTGATGACGCGCGGCATTCCCGAGAAAATCGCCGAGCAGCTCATTGTCAACGGCTTCTTCAAGCCGGTGCTCGATCGCATCCCGATGGACAACGTGCGCGTGCGGCTGGAAGCGTCGTTTGCGGCGAAGATGGGGCTGGCTGAATAATCCCGCCGAATTCATTCGGCGTCTGCTAGCGTAAACGTGTTGAAACACGTTTTAACGTGTTTGGACTGTCAGCCGATGAATTCATTCATCGGGGAATGAAGAAGGAGCTGCATCTATGACCGAATACGCTCATTCCGAAGTGCTGGTGTCCACCGACTGGGTGGCGCAGCATCTCAACGATCCGAAAGTGCGCATCGTCGAGACCGACGAGGATGTGCTGCTGTACGACATCGGCCACGTGCCCAACGCCGTCAAGATCGACTGGCACACCGATCTCAACGATCCGCTGGTGCGCGACTACCTGAAGGCCGATCAGTTCTCGGCGCTTTTGCAGGCTAAGGGCATTGACGCCGATACCACGGTAGTCTTCTACGGCGACAAAAACAACTGGTGGGCGTGCTATGCCCTGTGGGTCTTCAAGCTCTTTGGCTTCAAGGACACGCGCATCATGAACGGCGGGCGCAAGAAGTGGATCGACGAAGGGCGCGAGTTGAGCAAAGTCGTGCCGACTTACCCCCGGACGAATTACCAGGCCCCGGCGCGCGATGACAGCCGCATCCGTGCTTTTCGCGCAGAAGTGCAGGAGCACATTCAGCAAAGCAAGCCGCTGGTCGATGTGCGCTCGCCGGGCGAGTACAGCGGCCAATTGCTGCACATGCCAGACTATCCGCAGGAGGGCGCGCTGCGCGGCGGGCACATTCCGGGCGCTAAAAACATTCCATGGGCCAAGGCCGTGCAGGAAGATGGCACATTCAAATCGGCGGCGGAACTGAAGGAACTGTATCAGGCGCAGGGCATCGAGCCTGACGAGGACATCATCGCTTACTGCCGCATCGGTGAACGATCGAGCCACACCTGGTTCGTGCTCACGTATCTGCTGGGCTATCCCAGCGTGCGCAACTACGACGGCTCGTGGACAGAGTGGGGGAATCTGGTCGGCGCGCCGATTGAAAAGTGATACGTGAAGCGTGACACGTAAAGCGTGAAGCGTAATGCGTAAGACGTAGCGGTAAATTACGTTTTACGCATTACGCTTTACTTTCTGGTAGAATTGCACCATGTTGACCCGCCAGGAACAGATGGAATTTATTCTGGATCATTTCGAGAATCCGCGCCACAAAGGCGCGCTGGCCGATGCCGAGGCAATGGTCGAGGGCGGCAATCCGGGCTGCGGCGACATCATCAAGGTGTATCTGAAAGTGAACGACGGACACGTCATCGCCACCTTCGAGGGTGAGGGCTGCACCATCAGCCAGGCTTCGGCCTCTTACTTGATGGACGAAGTAAATGGCAAGACGCTGGACGAAGTGCTGGCGATCGATCATGAAGCCTTGATGGAAAATCTCGGCAGGGAGATCGTGCAGCAGCGCACACGCTGCGCCACCCTCTCGCTCGACACGCTGCGCGCGGCCATCCGCAAGCGCGAACGCGAACACATGCTGAAAAATTCTTGATCCACGAAGTTCACGAAGGACACTCAGTTTTTGTACTGCTCGGCCGTCACACCGCACTGCACGCAGTGGGTGCATGTGTGCCCGAAGGCTTCTGTCGGGCATCCAGCACACTGATCGAGAACTGCCGCTGTCAAGCTTCGGGATTCCCGCCAACCACACGCGGGAATGACGCCTGAGCTGCCCTGTCTTTTTCGTGTTCCTTCGTGTACTTAGTGGATCGCTTACGGTGACTCAATGGCCTCATCTTTGGACGTAGCAAAAATCCGGCAGGACTTTCCCATTCTGGAACGACGTGTGCACGACAAGCCGCTGGTCTTCCTCGACAGTGCTGCTTCGTCACAGAAGCCGACGTGCGTGATCGAAGCGATGAATACCTACTATCGCACCACGCACGCCAACGTGCATCGCGGCGTCCACACGCTGAGCGAAGAAGCGACGGAGCAGTACGAAGGCGCGCGCAAGAAGATCGCCAGGTTCATCAACGCCAAATCCAGCCGCGAAATCATCTACACGCGCAACACCACGGAGTCGATTAACCTCGTGGCGTTCACATGGGGCCGCGCCAACCTCAAAGCGGGCGACGAAATCCTGCTGACCGAATCGGAGCACCACAGCAACATCGTGCCGTGGCAGATGGTGGCCAAAGAGACCGGCGCGAAGGTGCGTTACATCCCTGTGGATGCTAAAGGGTATCTCGATACCTCATCGCTGGATTCCTTGCTGACGACACAAACAAAGTTGGTCGGCATTGCGTCGATGTCCAACGTGCTCGGCACGATACTGCCCGTGCAGGACATCATCGCGCGGGCGCACGCGGTCAGCGCGCTGGTGCTGGTCGATGGTGCGCAGGGCGTGCCGCATCTGCCCACCGATGTGCAAGCGCTGGATTGCGACTTTCTTGCTTTTTCCGGCCACAAGATGTGCGGGCCGACGGGCATCGGCGTGTTGTGGGGGCGGCGTGAACTTCTTGAAGCAATGCCACCCTTCATGGGCGGCGGCGACATGATCCGCAAGGTCACCTTTGAAGGTGCAGAGTGGAACGAACTGCCGTGGAAGTTCGAGGCCGGGACGCCGGCCATCGCCGAAGCGATCGGGTTGGGGGTGGCTGTCGATTATTTGTCGGGCCTGGGCATGGACGGCGTCCGCGCTCACGAACGCGAAACGATCGCGTATGCGCTGGAGCGCTTGAGCGAGGTGCCGGGCTTGACGATGATCGGCCCCGATGATCCCGATCAACGCGGCGGCGTGGCGACGTTTACGCTCGACAACATTCATCCGCACGATCTGGCCGATATTCTCGATCACGAAGGCGTCGCCATTCGCGCCGGGCATCACTGCGCGCAGCCGCTGCATCAGAAGCTGGGCATACCGGCTTCATCGCGCGCCTCGTTTTACGTGTATACGTTGCGCGAAGAGATCGACCGGCTGGTGGATGGGCTGTACAAGGCCAAGACGATCTTCAAGCGCTGAATATAACCTCCCGGAGGCTCGCAGCCTCCGGGAGGTTGTGGAGAACCCATCGTGGAAGACCTCTATCGCGACAACATCATCGATCACTACCAGAACCCGCGCAATTATGGGACGCTGGAACACCCCGACATTTCTTACGAAGATAGTAATCCTGTCTGCGGCGATGAGATTCGGATGGACTTGCAGATCAAAGACGGGCGCGTGATCGAGGCGCGCTTCAGCGGGCACGGCTGTTCGATCAGCCAGGCGTCGGCCTCGATGCTGACCGAGGAGATCATCGGCAAGACGCTGGAGGAAGTGCAGCACATCGACAAGCAATATCTGCTCGATCTGCTGGGCATCCCGCTGGGGCCGGTGCGCTTGAAGTGCGCGCTGTTGTCGCTGAAGGTGTTGAAGGCCGGCGCGTATGGACTGCACGGTTGGCCGGGTGAGGACGAAGAGTGAACAATGAACAATGAACAATGATCAATGATCAATGATCAATGATCAATGAGCAATGAGCAATGAGCAATGAGCAATGAACAATGAGCAATGAGCAATGA
>CAYNML010000074.1:11058-27499 GCA_964398185.1 uncultured Anaerolineae bacterium
CAATGAGCAATGAGCAATGAGCAATGAGCAATGAACAATGAGCAATGAGCAATGAGCAATGGTGGATGAAGAGCAATGAGTGACTACGTGGCAGTGGCAAAAATCGATGAGATTGAAGAAGGCGTGGTGAAGGTCGTGCGGGTGGGCGACGCGCCGATCGGGTTGACGAAGGTCGATGGTGAGTTCTTCGCCTTTGCGGATGTGTGCACCCACGACGATGGCCCGGTGGCCGAAGGCGAACTCGACGATTACATCATTGAGTGTCCGCGGCACGGCGCCAAGTTTGACATTCGCACCGGCAAGGCCAGGCAGCTGCCGGCCGTTACGCCAATTCCCGTGTATGCGGTAAAAGTGGAAGGCGATGCGGTGCTGGTGTCGAAAAAGCCAACCTCGCTCATGTGAGATCTGTGACCGAATTGCGACAGAGCCGGCAAGGTTGCCCGGCTCTGTTTGTTTTCTGGTATGCTTGCCCCATCTTGCTCAGGAGTATGGAACGTGTTGGATTTGAATGAAGCGCTGAGTTTTGCCGTGGCGACAGTACGCGAGGCGGGCGCGGTGCTGCGCGATTACTATCGCACCGGTGTGACGGTGAAGTACAAGGGCGAGATCGATTTGATCACGGAAGCCGATCACGCCTCCGAGGCGTTGATCCTCAACCGCATCCGATCGGCTTACCCCGACTGTGCGATCCTCTCTGAAGAAAGCGGTGCGAGCGCGAATAAGTCGGCGGCGCTGTGGATTGCTGATCCCCTCGACGGCACAACCAACTTCGCGCACGGCCTGCCTATCTTCAGCGTGACGCTGGCGCTGCTGGTGAACGGTGTGATCGAAGTGGGCGCCACCTACGATCCGATTTACGATGAACTCTACACAGCGCAGCGCGGGCAGGGCGCTTTCCTCAATGGCGAACGTTTACACGTATCAGCCGTCCCCACGCTGGATAAGGCGCTGCTCGTGACCGGCTTCCCCTACGATCGCCGCACGAATCCCGACAACAACATCAAGCAATTCACCGACTTTTCGCTGCGCGCGCAGGGCGTGCTGCGTCTGGGCAGCGCCGCGCTTGATCTGGCCGCTGTGGCCGCCGGACGGTTGGACGGATACTGGGAGTTCAAGATCAATCCGTGGGACATCGCTGCCGGCGTGCTGCTGGTCACCGAGGCCGGTGGGCAAGTAACGCTGCCAGACGGATCGCCGCTCGAGCTGTTTGCGCGCCAAGTTGTCGCCAGCAATGGACTCATTCATGACGAGATGATCGGGATATTAGCGAATCGTCTGCCCTGACCTGAAGTGGACTTAAAGATTTGATCGGCGCGCGTCTCTTGCCAAAGCAGCGCCAATCCCGTTTGGCGCGGGAACAATCTGGCGTGGTTGACGTCTACTCCATAGACTGTGATCTCAAACCTAAGGAGAAGAAGCCATGCGTCAACTATTGCTATCCGTCATGCTCATCGCTGGAGTTCTCTTGACGGCCTGTAGTGCCCCTGCCGCTGCTCCCGGCGCCAGCGGGAGTCTTTCGAGCAGCGCCGCTGCCGCGCCTGCTGCGTTGGAAGCGTCAGCCGCCGGTGAGGCGGGCAAGTCCAGTTCGAGAGGCATTCAATCAGGCACGCTCACGGCTGGCGACATCGACGACAACCTCAACTTCGCGGCTTTTCAACGCTATCTCAACTCCATGCTTCAAGCTGACTCGGGGCGAGTCCTGCCGACTGTGCCGGTAGCCGACCGCGTGACGCTGCGGATTGTCGATCGTGAAGGCCGGGGCGTGGCCAATGCCGGCGTGAGCATTCTGGCCGGCGACGCCGCGCCGCCGTTACTGGAATCAGTCGCCGGAGCGGACGGTGTCTTTCGGTTCTTCCCGGGTTACGACGGCGCAGGTGACGTGACACGCTTCACGGCCCAAGTCCGCCCACCTGACCGTGACGCACCCGCCGCGATCGTCTCATTCAACCTGTCCGACCTCGACGCGACGCGCACCGTCGACGTCCGACTGGCTGACGTGTCGGCGGCGCTGCCCACCGCCCTCGACGTGATGCTGGTGATCGACAGTACCGGCAGCATGGGGGATGAGATGGAGTATCTCACCACTGAACTCCGCGACATCGTGGCGGCGATCCAGTCGCAATTCCCTGGTGTCTCAACCCGCTTTGGGCTGGTGGTCTATCGTGATCTGGGCGATGAGTATGTGGTGCGCAGTTTTGATTTTACCGACTCGCTGGAAACGATGCAGGCTCAACTGGCGCAGCAGAGCGCCAACGGCGGCGGAGATTATCCTGAAGCGATGGAACAGGCGCTCGGTCGGGCACTTGACGCCTCCTGGCGCGGCGGCAACACGGCTCGGCTGCTCTTCCTGGTGGCGGATGCGCCGCCGCATGATGAGAACTTAGGGATTACGCTGGACAAGGCCAAGGCCGCCCGTCACATGGGGCTGCGCATCTATCCGCTGGCTGCCAGCGGCGTGGCCGACACCGCCGAATACCTGATGCGCCTGATGGCGGCGACGACGCACAGCCGCTACCTCTTCCTGACCGACGATTCCGGCGTGGGTAATACTCACGCAGAACCGAAAGTACCGTGCTACACCGTGACCCGCCTGGATCAGCTGCTGATTCGGGTGATCGCCAGTGAACTGTCGGGGCAGCGCGTGGAACCGAACGCTGATCAAATCATCCGCAGCATGGGTCAGCAGGATGGCGGCGTGTGTATCAGCGATTGATTTCGATTCGCGGGCAAGGCTCCTGCCAATAGGTATTTTTACATGATTGACACTCAACGCTCGGCTGCGACAGGCCGGGCGTTTCTGTTTGCCCTTCCCGTTCATTTGCCCCGCAGCTGTACCTTGTGCTAAACTGGCTACGCATCTTCACCCGATCAACGCCTTGAGAAGAGGTTCCGCTTGTCTCAGCCTTCATACTCGATCCTCATTGCCACCCTCGGCAGCAAGGCTCAAATCGTCACCCTGACGCTCGATTTGCTTCAACAGCAGAATGATTTGCCGGGCGAGGTGGTGGTGGTGCACACCTGGCGCGATCGCTTCGAGACGGCGCAGGCGCTGGCGCGCCTGCAGGCCGATCTGCCACTCACCTATCCCCGGCTGACCTATCGCACGCTGGAGCTCTGCGGCGAGTCCGGCCCGCTGCGCGACGTCACCGCGCCGCAGGAAGTGGCGTGCGCCTTTCGCGCTCTGTACGCCGAAGTGCGCGCGGCCAAGCTGGCCGATCGGGTGGTGCACATGCAGATCGCCGGCGGGCGCCGCACCTTGACGGTCTTCGGCATGGCGACGGCCCAATTGCTTTTCGATGAAGGCGATCGCCTGTGGCATCTGAGTTCGCAGCCTGAGCTCGAAGCATCCGGTCGTCTGCACGCCGGGCCGGGCGAGTGGGCGCGCCTGATTCCCATTCCCGTGGTGTTGTGGGGGCGCTTGTCGCCCGTGTTCGAGCAGTTGAGCACGGTGGCCGATCCCTTTGAGGCAACGGAACGGCTGCGCCAGTATCGCCTGCGCGAGAGGTGGGACGCGGCGCGCACCTTTGTGCTGGGTTCGCTGTCGGGTGCAGAACAGCGCGTGGCGGAGCTGCTGGCGCGTGAGGGCCTGACCGATGCCGAGATTGCGGTGCGGCTATCCCTCTCCCCGCGCACGGTGGAACGGCATCTGGGCGAGATCTACCTCAAGGCGGCGGCGCACTGGGATCTCTCCAGTGTCAACCGGGCGCAGTTGATCACGCTGGTGCATTTGTACTATTCGATGACGCCTGCTTTGCAGACGCCTGCTTTGCAGACGCCTGCTTTGCAGACGCCCACCTCGCATGCAAAGTGACAGTTGACGGCGAAATTGGGTAGTTTTACGCATGACTTTTATGTGGCATGTCGATATACTGAAACCACTTGGCATATTCACCAGGAGGACACATGACCGATTCACCTTTTGTCGAATTTCAAACCGATAACTTAATGCTGTTGATGGGTACGAATCCGTTGCCCAATTACGTGGCGGCCCGGTTGCTGGCGAAACCAGATACGCGGTTGCACTTGGTCGTCACGCCGGAAATCATGCAGTCAGGGGCGCCCAAGACCTTGCTGGAATTGCTAGGGCGATATCCTCAGGATGAGGAACTATATCTGGATGTGCCCTCATCTGATCCTGACGCCATTTTTGAGCGGGTGCAGGAGCGCGTGTCGAATACGCCGGGCAGCTGGGGCTTACACTATACCGGCGGCAAGAAGAGCATGGTGACGCATGCCTATCGCGCCGCTGAAGCGGTCCTGACGACTCCGCGCGAAAAAGGTACGTACAGTTATCTGGATGCCGATACGCTGGAAATGGTGATTGAATCACCCAAGTATCCTGCCGTGCAGCGCCCCAAGGCGCACAAAAAAGTGGATGTTTCCATTGAGCAATTGTTGAAGATGTATGGTCGCCCTCTATCTGCTTCACCTGAAACTGAGCCTTATCAACCGGAAGTCTGCAAGAAAATCGTGAGCTATTGTCAGGACAAGGTTCAGCGCGAAGCGTGGTCATGCTGGGCGGCTGCTTTGCGCCGCAATGGAAAGAATCTGACCAATCAGCAAGCGCGACAGGTAGATATTCCAAACAGTCTACAGCCCGTACTGGGAGGAAAAACGATTGCCGATCTCGAAGCTACATGGCAGCCGCAGAAAAAAGCTGAGCAGATCGGTGAATGGCTGCATGGCAAGTGGCTGGAACACTATGTACTGGCCGAAATCAATTCTTTGCCGAAGCACTTGCACTTAAACGATGTTGGATGCTCTATCAAGCCCCGCAGTATTGCCCATTTTGAGGTCGATATTGTGGTCATGCAAGGTTATCGCATGTTCGCCATTTCTGCGACGACCGACATTGATGGCTTGAACAAGCTAAAACTGATGGAGATCACGGTGCGCGCGCAACAGATGGGCGGCGATGAGGCCCGCGTCGCATTGATCACCTTTAGTGACAAGGCGGATCAACTTCAGAGACAAGCTACGGAAGTCTGGGGCAACCACCACCGCTCGCGCATCCGCGTCTTTGGCCTGACTCAACTACCGAATTTGGCCGATCAACTGGCGGCCTGGTTTAAGGAGGATTAATGCCCACTTATACCCTTACCCTTATCGATACCCGCCGCGTGCAGCAGTACATCTTCGGCGCGAACGAACTCAAGCAGATCACTGGCGCGTCGGAACTGGTGGAGCAGGCGACCGATCGCTTTGTTCGTGATGCGCTGCAGGATACCTGCGGGGCATCGTACTATTTCCCGCCGCCCGATCGCGCCGACAACAGCCCGCGCCAGATCGAGAAAGACGGCCTGCGCGCCGAGGTGATCTTTGCCGGCGGCGGCAATGTGGCGATCGTGTTTGCCTCGCACGCTGAGGCCGTGGCTTTCACGCAGCGCTACACCACCCGGCTCTGGCTGGACGCGCCGGGATTGGAAGCCGCCGTGGGGCACGTCGACTTCGATTGGGATCAGCCGCAATCATTGGCGCGGGCGTGGGACAAGATGCACCAAGAAGTCATGCCGCGCCGCAAAGATGGCGCGACGTTCCCGCAGGCCGTTAGCGGACTGGGCGTCACGGCGCAGTGCGCGTACACCGGCGGCCCGGCGGTCGAGGAAGCCGGTGACGAACAAGGCGCACAAGTTCTCATCTCTGCGGAAGTGGCGGCCAAGCGGCAGTATGATGCTGCCAATCATCGCCGCTTAACGGAGTTGCTTCCGGTGTCCGGCTACGAGTATCCCACGCGCTTCGATGATCTGGGCGGCGAGGCAGGCCGCGCCAACTTCATCGCCGTGGTGCATGCCGATGGCAACAACATGGGCAAACGGTTGAAGAAGTGGAGTGAAGAGGGCAAGAATAATCGTGACTTCGTGAACCGGCTGCGCGCCTTCTCGCAATCGGTCAACGCGCAGGGCCTGAAGGCGCTGCAGGCCGTCTGCAATTTACTGGCAAGCCACATCGAGCGCAACGACGGGGAACGTGAATACATCGTCGATGTTTTCGACAAAGGACATCCGGGCGAGGTGACCTCCGATCGGCGCATCCGGCTGAAAGAACACCGGCTGCCCCTGCGCCCGATTGTCTTCGGCGGCGACGACGTGACCTTGGTGTGCGATGGCCGCCTGGGCCTGACGCTGGCCGCGCAGTTCTTGCAGGCCTTTGACGACGAACCGTTGATCGACGGGGAGCCGGCCTTTGCCTGCGCGGGCGTTGCCATCGTCCACACGCATTTCCCCTTTGCGCAGGCTTACGATCTGGCCGACAAATTGTGCAAGGCAGCCAAGCAGGAAGCGCGGCAAGCAGTGGGCGACAGCCCTGAGGCTGGCGCGTCGTTGATCAACTGGCACTTTGCCACGTCCGGCCTGCTATCGAGTTGGGAGGACATCCGCACACGCGAATACCGGCAGGGCAAGTTGATCATGCGCCCGCTGCTGGTCGCCGCACAGAATGCGTCGTTTGAACAGTGGCGCAGCTGGGCAACCTTCGACTTTCTCATCGATCAATTTCGCCGCGAGGAATGGCGTGAACGCCGCAACAAGCTCAAAGCCCTGCGCACGGCGCTGCGTGACGGCGAAGAGGCGGTCCGCGAGTTTACCAGAGTCCACGGCGATCTGCCTGAAGTGCTTGGTCTGTCGGCGGATGAAGCGCGGAAAACGGGATGGTACGGCGGCCGCTGCGTCTACTTTGACGCCGTGGAAGCCGACGATCTTTTCACCTGCTTGAAGCGAGGTGCCTGATGTCAACTTCATACACATTGGAACTGGAATTGTTGAGCGACACCACGCCCGGTCGGGGCGAAGGCGTGGCCGGGCTGGTGGACGCCGAGGTGCAGCACGACGAGCTGGGTCTGCCCGTGATCAGCGGGCGCGCCCTCAAGGGCCTGCTGGTCAACGAGTGCGCCATCATTCTGCACGCGCTGGGACAAACGCACGGCGGCGAATGGCATGATGCGGCGCGCGCGCTCTTTGGCGAACGCGGCGAAACCGACGACGCTGCCGCCGGGCTGAGTATCGGCCCGGCCACCCTCGCGCCGGATTTGATCGCGCAGCTGCGCGGCGAATCCGAAACGAAACGCCCCGCGCCGGAAAAGATATTATCCAGCCTCACCGCCATCCGGCGGCAGACCCGCATCAACGAACGCGGCGCGCCTGAAGATCAAACGCTGCGCGCCACGCGCGTCATCCTGCGCGGGCTGACGTTCTACGCACCGCTGTTGTTCGAGCAGGAGCCTACCGTTCAACAGCGCGAATTGCTGGCGGCTTGCGTGCTGGCCGTGCGCCGCATCGGGACGGGGCGCAATCGGGGCAAGGGGCGCGTGCAGGCCCGCCTCACCGATCGGCCGTTGGACCCCGCCCAGTTCGCCGCGACCGCTCAGGCGCGCGATTTATCGACTGAATGGTGGGCGACCTTCGAGCAGGAGGTACTGGCATGAACGCCCTGCAAGTCAACATCACTCTGGATACACCGCTGCTGCTGACCGCCGTGGGCAACGGCGATGAAAACAGCGCACGCACGCTGAAGTACATTCCCGGCGCGGCGCTGCGCGGCCTGCTGGTGCGGCTGTATGCGCCCAATGGCAAACTGGACACCATTGACGCGCGCGCGCAGCGCCTGTTCTTCTCCGGCGCGGTGCGTTACTTAAATGCTTATCCGCTGGTGCGCGAGGTGCGCGCTTTGCCCACCCCGGCCAGCTGGCGGATGGAAAAGAACGCGAGCCTGAAAGACAAGCCGGAAGCGCAAGATCACGCCTTGACCCTCAATGAACTTGATTCGCCGGAGCGTGTGATAAAGACTTTCTGCCGCTTCACTGATGATGACGAACCGGTGGAGGTCTTTGACCCGGCGCGCGTCGTGAACATCCACATCGGCGGCGAAGAGCGGGGCAAAGTCCAGAAGGGCAAGAGCACAGTCTTCAAATACGAGGCGTTAGCCGCCGGGCAAACGCTGGCCGCTTTGATTCTGGCCGACGAGGCCCGCGACCTGCAGGACATTCGCCGCCTGCTTAAAGATCAGCGGCAGGCCACACTGGGCGGATCGCGCTCCGCCGGTTACGGGCAGGTAACACTGACCGTGACAGACAGGCCGGTCGAGGAAGCGCCGTTGGGTGAAGCGGACGACGTAGTGACGATCACGCTGTTGAGCGATGCGCTGCTGCGCGATGATAACGGCCAGCCCACCCTCAACCTCGATCCGGCCCTGAGCGCGTTGCTCAACCGCCCGATCGAGCATCGACGCGCCTTTGTGAATCCCGTGCGAGTGGGCGGCTTTAACCGCCAGTGGCGTCTGCCGCTGATTCAGTACAGCGCCGTGGGTATGGGCAGCGTGTTTGTGTACGACGCGGCAACCTTCAGTGAAGCCGAACTGCAACGACTGGCGGAAGATGGCCTGGGTGAACGGCGCGTGGACGGCTTTGGCCGCTTGGCCGTCAACTGGCCGGGGCGCGAGTCGCTGCGCGTGCAAGAAAAATTATCCGCCGATCCTACGCCGTTCGGGAAGCAGTTGGCGGCGGGCAGTCAGGCCCTGGCGCGTGAAATGGCCCAGCGCATGCTGCGTGCGGATCTGGACGAGCGGCTGCGCGAGACCGTGTTGAACAAGCTGAGTATTGCCACTCCGCCGCGCAACCACCAGCTGAGCCGCCTGCGGCTGGCCGTGCGCCGCGCGCTGCTGACCCCCGATCGTTCGTTTGAACCACTGCACGAGCATTTGAAGAACCTTAAATCCACGGCGCGCCAACAATTTGAGCGGGCGCGTGTACAGGGCAGCAACGAACGCTTTGTGAACTGGTTGGAGAATCGCCTCAAAGACAACGATGGCTTGAAGGTTATTGGCGGCGAGTATCACGCTGAGGAAGTCGCGAGACAGGAGAGCACCATCGATGACAATCTACGGCGCGAGTACACGCTGCGCCTGATCGACGGGGTGCTGCACCAGGCGATGAAGGAGGGACGATCATGACTGCACGTTGGCAAGATCAGCGCGGCCTCGGCCTCGTCAAGCGTATCGTCGTGACGGGCCAATTGGAATTGATGACGCCCGCCCGCTTTGGCAATGGCGACGCTGAAGAGTTGACCGACATGCCACTGGCGCGCGATCCGAAGGAAAACAAGGCGCTGTTGACCGGCGCGTCGATCGCGGGTGCGCTGCGGAACTACGCACGCGAATGGCTGTACGGCTACGAGCAGGACGACAAGCGCGCGCGTCTTGTTCATGGTTTGTTTGGCACGGTGCGCGATGAGGGCAAAGAAAAGTCCAGCGAAGAGAGTTGGCTGATCGTCGATGATGCGCTGGCCGTGAACGAAGGCGTGGAACTGCGTAACGGCGTGGCGATTGAGCCGATGACTCGCACCGCAAAGCCGGGCGCACTGTACGATTACGAGCTGCTGGAAGCCGGCACGCGCTTTCCGCTGCGCTTTGAACTGACGGTGACGGCGCAGAATGAAGATGAGCTGCGCCGGACGCTGGCGGTGGCGCTGACAGGTTTCGAGCACGGCGAGATCGGCCTGGGGGCGCGCAAGCGGCGCGGCCTGGGCGAGTGCCGCGTGACCGAGTGGCAGGTGGAGGTCTATGACTTCACGACACGCCGGGGTCTGGTGGACTGGATCGCCGGCCGACCCGGCGAGGTGCAGCCCGGCCAGAAGATTGCCGAGAAGTTGAGTGTGCCACAACTGCCTGACGACAAGCGACAGCGCTTTACACTGGACGCGCTGTTTCACCTTGAGTCGTCGCTGCTGATCCGGTCGGGCAGCGGGCGAGCCGATTCACCCGACATGGTGCATCTGCACTCGAAGCGCGAGGGGGAGTCGGTACCCATCGTGTCCGGCACCAGCCTGGCGGGGGCCATCCGCGCGCGCGCGCAGCGCATCGCTAACACGGTGATGGCGCTGGACGATCCGCAGCGTTTGATCGAGGAGATGTTCGGGCCACGCTTTAATGGCGAACATGATCGGAGCAAGAACAAGCGCGCCAGCCGCGTGGGTGTGGCCGAGTCGATCATCACTGAACCGATCGAGCGCGTACAAAGTCGTGTGAAGATCGATCGGTTTACGGGCGGCACGTATCCGGGCGCGTTGTTTGATCAGCAGCCGGTCTTTGGCGGGCGGCACACGCAGCTGCGCGTGAAGATCGAATTACGGAAGCCGGACGATAAAGAGATTGGCCTGCTGCTGCAGGTGTTGAAAGATTTGTGGACAGGCGATCTGCCGCTGGGCGGTGAGGCCAGCGTGGGTCGTGGACGGCTGCATGGCTTGCGGGCTGATTTGCGTTATCAGAATCAAGCCTGGACACTGCGAGAGGCGGACGGCAAACTGACGATTGAAGGTGATCGCGCGGCGCTGGAGAAATTTGCGGCGGCATTGGGAGGCGGGCAATGAGTCAGGCACGTCAGAAGATTTCAACGACTTATATGATGACGAAGAGCGAGGTAGCCGAGCCGGTGATGGCGCTGCAACAGGCGGCGGCCAGCGGGCGCTATGCGTGGCTGCTGGCGCACGCCGATGATGGCGTGATCTGGGGACGAGTGCAGAACGGGCAGTTGATCACGTCTGACGGCGCGTTTCCCGCAGTGTCGCCGCCGCTGCGGGCGGTGACGCTGCAACAGGCGCGGCTGTTTGGCCCGGCGGGCGAGGTGTTGGTCTGGCACACCGACGCGGGCTGGCAGCAGCGCGAGATTGCCGAGAACGCGGGCGAGAGCGCGGAAGCATTTGACGAAGATGTGATTTTGTGGGGCACGAACGATGGCGATCAGCAAGAGAATAACGGTTTCTGGCTGGCGGTGGAAAGCGATCTGGGCATGCAGCACGCGCCGCCGCTGAGACTCAACAAACGCCATACGCTGAAGCTGCGCCTGCGGCACTATCTGGATTTTGACCGTGAAGGCGCAGCGTTTGTGAGGGTAAGTCGTCTGGTGGATGTGATGAACGGAGGTGCAGCATGATTCCCAAGCACGTGAATCCAAGTCGCCAGGATCGCGCAGCAGTTGCGCCGTATAATTTTGTGCCGCTGCCGGAGGGGGTCGTGCTGGCAGATGCGCTGCCGCCGCACAATGTCTTTGATGAGAATCTGTTGACGGGGAAGTTGACCTGCACCTTGACGACGGCCTCGCCGCTCTACGTCCGCGCACCGCAAACACTCGATGAATACAATCATCGTGACAAAGACGGTAAGCCGGATACGATTGTGCCGAGTGAATCGGCTTATGGTGAAACGAAACTCGATCTCATCATTCCCGGCAGCAGTTTGCGCGGCATGCTGCGCATGATGGTGGAGATCATCGCCTACGGCAAGATCGCGCCTGTCAACGAGCGACAGTTGTTTTTCCGCACCGTCGATGAAACCTCTGTCGGGGCGGGCTATCGCAGCCGCATGACGAACAAGGTGTGCGGTGGCTTCTTCCATCAGAACTCTCGGGAAGCCTGGATTGAGCCGGCGATTGTGGCGCGGGTGGAACAAGAGCGCTTACACGCCGCTTTTGGCGGCGAATTGTATCGCAAGCGTACCGTGCCGCGATCTGACCTGCAATATCGCGACGTGTCTGTGAAATTGAAGGATACTGCTGGCGAGAATTTGAACAAGTTCCAGCTGGTGGAAGAGTTTGATGCTGACCCGACTCGTGGGCCGCAGCGCGGGAAATTGGTCATCACCGGCAATATGCCTGGCAAGAAAAAGGAGTTCGTGTTTGTCCCGCTGCGCTCCGGTCAAAAGCTGGTTGTCACCGACGAGCAGCTGGAAATGTTCAACGATGATGATCAGTTGACTCAGCATCAAAAAGATGCTTTTCCGCAGGGCAATGGGCGGAAGCGCGACGGCTGGCTAAAAGACGGCGATCCGGTCTTTTATCTGCCGAGTGATGACGGCCAAAAGGTCGTCTTCTTCGGGCGCGCGATGATGTTTCGGCTGCCTTACTTGAATTCACCGGCTGACATGCTTCCGCAGACGCTGCGGGTGACGGACAGGTTAGATCTGGCTGAAGCCATGTTCGGACGTGTGGCAGACAAGGTCAACAAAACCACCGTGGCCGGTCGGGTGTTTGTGACTGATGCCCGGCTGCAAGGCGATGGGCGGCAGGCGCTGTTGACGACCGAGCCGATCACCCTCAAGGTGCTGTCAGGCCCCAAGGCCACAACGGTGCAGCATTACCTCACGCAGCGTTATCCTGATCACAACGACGTGTTGGATCACTATCAAAGCAACCCGAACACCGAGAGTACGCTGCGCGGGCATAAGCTTTACTGGCATAAAGGCCGCGTCCGGCTTGAAGACATCCGCGCTGATGCAGACGCTGTGCATAAGACGCCCAAGCAGTTTTCGCCGCCGCTGAAGCCGGTGAAAGCTGATCAGACTTTTGTCTTCGACATCCACTTTGAGAATTTGCACCCCGCCGAGTTGGGCGCGTTGTTGTGGATATTGGACAAGGCCGCCGATGCGCGTTATCGCTTGAAGCTGGGCATGGGCAAGCCTTACGGCCTCGGTGCCGTGGCGATTCAGGCCACAGCGCATTTGACGGATCGCAAGGCGCGTTATGCCCAGACGTTGTTTAGCGCTGAGGCATGGCACGCGGGCGCATTGTCCACCACTGAAACGGCGCAGAAGTTGGATGACGCACGCCAGGCGTTTGCGCGGCTGCTCCTCGATCATCCGCAGATCAATCCGGCCCGGCGTGCGCAGACGACTGAAGAACTGGAGCGCGTCAAGGAGTTGCTGGCCTTGCTGAACTGGGAGGCACCGCCGTCGCCGACTAAAACTCGCTACATGAATTTGCAGGAATTTGTCGGCAAGGATGGTGGTTTTAGCAAACGCCCCGTACTGCCAACCCCACAGGTCGTTTTAAGCGGACAGCTGCCAACCTCATCGCCGCAGCCGCCGAAAGAGCTGCGCGACGCCATTAAGCAAAAGCGCAGCCGACCGGACAAGAGTGATCGTCCCGTGCGTGTCGATCCCAAACCGACGGTCGCAGCGAAACCTGCGCCACCGCCGCTGCCTGAACCGCCCAAGACCGAGGCGGCTGTCAATCCCCTGGCGAATGAAATTCTGGCGCAGTTGGGGAAGCGATCGCCTGAAGAGGAAGCCAAAGAAGAACGCAAGCGCCAACTGCGCGAAGCGAAAAAGAACAAGAAGAAATGAACACGCCCATCCTCGCTCCTTCGATTACGGGTGATCAAACGGCGCTGCTCGACGCCAACACCGCCCTCCTCTCCCTGGTGCTGACGGCACAGCCGCTGACGCGCGACTATCGCCCGCGCCCGCTGGGCCGCGCCCTGCACGCGATTTTGCTGCGCACCTTGCAGCAGCAAGATGCGGCGCTGGCGCAGGCTATCCACGATAGCAGCGGCCCCAAACCGTTTACGGTGTCCGATCTGTTTGAGCACGAGGGACAGTTGACGCTGCGCTTCACGGCGCTGACGCCGAGCGTCGCGCGCGCCCTGGCGCAGGCCGCTGCCACGGGCGGCTTGCGACCCGATGCCGTGCTGAATCTGGACGGGCTGAAGCTGCGCTTAACCGGGGCGGCCACGCGGCGCGAGCAGCATCCCTGGGCGGGGCAGACTTCCTATGGTTCGCTGGCCCTGCCGTGGCTGTATCAGCAGGCCGAGCCGGAAATCCGCCTGGCGTTTGAGTTTGCCAGCCCGGTGACGTTCAAGAGCAACGACATGAATGTGCCCGTGCCCCTGCCGCAGTGGGTGTTCGGCGGTTTGCTGGATCGCTGGAATGCGTTTGCGCCGGTGCCGCTGCCCGAAGCCGTGCGCGAGTTTGCGGCGCTGCGCATGGCGCTGAGCCGCTATGAGCTGCGGACCGTGGCGGTGCCCTTCAAGCCGGGCGCGGTCAAGTTCGGGGCGGTGGGTTATGGGGTGTACACCGCGCCGCATCCCGACGAGACGCTGTTGAGCGCCTTGAATCTGTTGAGCGAGTTCGCCTTTTACGCCGGCGTGGGCGCGCAGACGACGATGGGCTTCGGGCAGTGCCGGGCGCTGGAGGCGCAATGAGCGAGATGGTCATTTTGAACTTTTCACATCCCTTGACGGGCGAGCAGGTGAGCGCGATCGAGCAGCAGTTGGGCCGGAGCGTGGAGCGCATCCTGCCGCTGCCGGCGCAGTTCGACCAGCAGCAGCCGTTTGTGCCGCAGATGGAGCAGTTGTTGAGCGGGGTGGAATTGTCGCCAGAGGAGTGGCAGAGCGCGCCGCTGCTGGTGGTGCTGCCCTCGTTCAATGCCATCGCGGCGGTGGTGCTGGCGGAACTGCACGGCCGCATGGGGTACTTCCCGCCCATCGTGCGCTTGCGCCCGGTGGAAGGAGCGCTGCCCCCGCGCTATGACGTGGCCGAGGTGATCAATTTGCAGAACGTGCGCGATGCGGCGCGCCTGAAGAGATTGTAGATTTCAAATCTCAAATCTCAAATCTAAAATCTTAAATTGAAGGAGCGTGCGATGGATAAGGCGGAGTTGCAGAACCGCACGAAGCAGTTTGCGCTGCGGGTGATTAAACTGACAGCGGCGCTGCCGAAGACGACGGCGGGCGAGGTGTTGGGCAAGCAGGTGCTGCGTTCGGCCACATCGGTGGCGGCCAATTATCGTGCGGCGTGCCGGGGACGCAGTAAAGCGGAGTTCATCGCCAAGCTGGGGATCGTGCTGGAAGAGTGCGACGAAACGCAGTTGTGGCTGGAGCTGATTGCGGAGAGCGGGCTGCTGCCACCGCGCCGCGTGGCTGATCTGTCGCAGGAGGCCGGCGAGTTGACGGCGATTTTTGTGGCGTCGCTGCGCACGGCCAAAGGGCAGAGATGATTGCAGATTGTAGATTGTAGATTGCAGATTGCAAATCTGAAATCTGAAATCTGAAATCCTTATGCCACCGTTATACGTTACCGAACAGGGCGCGAAACTGCATATCGATAACCGCCGCGCGGTGGTCAGCGCCACCGATCGGGACACCGGAGCCGATCGGGAACTGGCCAACGTGCCGCTGCTGCACGTCAGCGAGGTGGTGCTGCTGGGCAACGTGGGCCTGACCACGCCGGCCATCAAGTCGCTGCTCAAGGAAAATATCGACGTGGTGTTTTTGACGATCGACGGGCAGTACTGCGGGCGGCTGATCGGCCCGGGCACGCCGCACGTGGCGCTGCGCCGCAAGCAGTACCGGGCGCAGGGCGACGCGGCCTTTACCCAGAAGATGGCGCAGGCCTGTGTGACGGCCAAGTTGGAGCATCTGCGCGCGCTGCTGCAGCGCCACAATCGCGACCGGAACGACGAGGTGCTGCGCGGCGCGGCAGAGTTGATCAACCAGCAGTTGCAACGTGTACCGCGCACCACCACCATTCCGTCGCTGTCGGGCGTGGAAGGATCGGCGACGGCGGCGTACTTCGGCGGGCTGCGCCAACTGCTGAGCGCGGACTGGAAGTTTACGAAGCGCCAGCGGCGGCCCCCGCCGGACCCGATTAATGTGCTGCTCTCGTTCGGTTACACGCTGTTGGCGCATGCGGCCGAGGGGGCGGTGGCGGCCACGGGGCTGGATGTGTACGCGGGCTTTCTGCACAGCATCGACTATAACCGGCCCAGCCTGGCGCTGGATGTGATGGAGGAGTTCCGCCCGCTGGTGGACGGGGTGGTGTTGTGGTGCTGCAACGGCGGCCAGATTACGCCCGATGATTTTACGCCGGGCACGGATCCCGATCGGCCGGTGGTGATGTCCGATCGGGCGCGCAAGCGCTTCATCGAGGCGTACGAGCGGCGCATGGCCGAGACCTTCACGCATCCCAAACTCAGCCAGAAACTTTCGATCCGGCAGTGTTTGCTGGCGCAGGCGCGGCAGGTGGCGGAAGCCATCCAGTCCGATCGGCCCGGTTTCAGCCCGATGGGCTTTCGGTAATTGCAGATTGCAGATTGCAGATTTCAAATCTAAAATCTTAAATCTAAAATCTTAAATGAGATACGTGATTGCGTATGATATTGCCGACGATCGGCGCCGGGCACGGCTGGCCAAACGGCTGGAGAGCGTGGCCGAGCGGGTGCAGGGCAGCGTGTTCGAGGCCGACTTGAACGACAAGGCGCTGGCGCGTCTGCAGGAGCAGGTGGTCAAATTGATCGACACGGACGTGGACGGCGTGCGGTTCTATCGGCTGTGCGGCGAGTGCGCGGGCGTGGTGAACATCATCGGGCAGAGCAAAATCGTCAGGCCGCCCGATCTGGTCATCGTGTGATATACTGCGCGCCGCGCCACCGAACAGGCCCGGGCGGCTAACCGGCCGGCGCGTACCCCCCTCGCCAGCCAGGCCGGCAGGGTGTTTCACAGCGGGGGGGTGCGCGCGGCGCGCGGAGGTGGGAGAGATGGTGATACACGCACGGAAAAACAGCCGTAAAATGGGGCGCCTGGCCGGTAAACACGGCGAAAGGAGGTGGAAAATGGAAGACGGGTAGCGCGTCGGCGTAAGGGGGTGAGAAAACAAAAATGCCCGCGAGGGCATTGAGACA
>CAYNML010000075.1:0-24695 GCA_964398185.1 uncultured Anaerolineae bacterium
CTCGACTGCGATACGATCTTGACGGGACGAGAACTGGGAATTTGTTTTGGAGATTGAGGCCAACAACTGCTGTTGCTCATTACCGAGGTGAATAATGTCTGACGAATCCAGCGATCAGATTGTTAAAGCACTGCAAGCCCTGGCGGCGTTGTCGCCTGAAGAACGACAGCGCCTGCTGGCGCAACTGCAAACGCCTACCATACCTTCTTCGCGCAGCGGCGGCGTCGACGTCAAGGCCAACGTGGTTGATATTCAGGGCGATGTGGTGGGCCGCGACAAGATCATCGGTAATGTCTATTACGGCGCGCCGCCCAAAGATCAGACCGAGGCGCTGCGGATTTACCGGGCGGTCGTCGCCTCGGCGTGTGGACAACTGCCCTTGCGTGGCGTCGACGTGGGCGCCGCCGATCCGACCACCGGGCAAAAGCCGCTGGGATTGGCGAACGTGTACGTCGATCTGGATACGACGTCGCGCGTCAAGTTGACCGCGCAAGAAAAGAAACAGCGCGAGCGCGAAGCGGCTGTGCGCGGCGACGACGAGACGCGCCCGTTGGGGGCACTGGAGGCATTGATCGCCAATCGGCAGCTGGTGCTGCTGGGCGACCCGGGCGGCGGCAAATCGACCTTTGTCAATCACGTCGCGTTCTGCCTGGCGATGAACGCGATCGAGCCGCAAGGAAAATGGATCGATCATCTGGCGCAGTGGCCGAAGTTTGAAACAGACCTGCTGCCCATCGTGATCATTCTGCGGGACTTCGCGCGCGGTCTGCCAAACACGTTACCTCGCACCGAGCCCAAAGTGCTATGGGATTTCATTGTCGAGCGTTTGACGGGGCAGAATCTGGCATTTGCTAAAGAGCCGCTTGAGGAAGCGCTGGAAAACGGTAGGGCGCTGATCTTGCTGGACGGCCTGGACGAAGTCCCCACGGTCGCCCAACGCGTCTTCGTGCGCGATGCGGTGACGGCCTTCATGCGGCGCTATAGCCAGAACCGCTTCTTGATCACCTGCCGCGTGCTGTCGTATCAAGCGCCGACGAAACGTGATGCGCCCGATCTGCGTTTGGTCAGTGTGCCCGTGCACGAGCTGGCGCCCTTTGACGAAGCGAAGATCGATCGCTTTATCACGGCGTGGTACAAGGAACTCTCGCAAGCGGGCGTGGTGCGCGATCAAGATGTGGACGGCCTGACGCGCCAACTGCGCGAGGCGGTGCGGCGGCCCGATCTGTGGCGGCTGGCGAGCAATCCGTTGTTGTTGACCGTGATGGCGCTGGTGCACACGCACAAAGGCCGCCTGCCCGATGCGCGCGCCCTGTTGTACGAAGAGACGGTGGATATTCTGTTGTGGCGTTGGGAGCAGGTGAAAACCGGCGGTCACGATGAGCGCCCGCCTTTGCGCCAACTGCTGCTGGAGGCCAAGCGTACTGAAATCGATCTCAAAGCGGTGTTGTGGAAGTTGGCCTACGAGGCCCACGCGCAGGGCAAAGATGGCGATGAACAAGACAAGTTGGCCGACATCGGCGAGTTGAAGTTGGAGAAGGCGCTGGCCGCGTTGAATAACGAAGACTTCAACTGGGCGCGTCAAATGATCGAAGCGATGAAGTTCCGCGCCGGTCTGCTGCTGGAACGCGCGCCGGAAGTGTTCACCTTTCCGCACCGCACGTTTCAAGAGTATCTGGCGGGGGCGCACCTGGCGGCACAGGCCAACTTTGCGCAGACCGCCTGCCGGTTGGCGGAGCAGGGCGCGCTGTGGCGCGAAGCCAGTCTGATGGCCGTGGGCCGCCTGGTGTATCTGTCCGGCGATACTGCCAAGCCGCTGGCGCTGGTGGGTGAATTGTGCCCGGCGCAACCGCGTGAGGATGACCTGGGTTGGCGCAAAGCCTGGCTGGCCGGCGATGCGCTGGTGGAGATCGGCGCGAATCGCGTCACGGACAGTGCGCTGGGCCGCGATCTACTGGAGCGCGTGCAGCAGCGCCTGGCCGACATGCTGACGCGCAGTCAACTCGCGCCGCGGGAACGCGCCAGCGGCGGCAACACGTTGGCGCGCCTCGGCGATCCGCGCGAGGAAGTAACAACGGTTGACGCACTGCAGTTTTGTTACGTGCCGCCGGGTGAATTTGTCATGGGCGGCGAGGGCGCGAAAGAACACACGAACAAGACACTGAACTATGGCTACTGGATTTCACGCTACCCGATTACGAATGCGCAGTTTGCTGCCTTTGTTGCAGCGGGCGGTTATGGCGAGGCCCGCCTGTGGCGCGAAGCCAGTGAGCAGGGCTGGTGGCAAGCGGGCCGGTTCAAAGGACGATTCGATGACGCGCCGCGTGACCGGCCGGCTGATTTTGGCGAGCCATTCAATCTGTTGAATCATCCCGTTGTCGGGGTATCGTGGTATGAAGCGCTGGCCTTTACGCGCTGGCTGACCGAGCGCTGGCGCGCGCAGCATATCTTGAGTGATGGCTGGGAGGTACGCCTGCCCAATGAAGCCGAATGGGAAAAGGCTGCCCGCGGCGGCGTAGAGATTCCGGCGGAACCCATCATCGGATCGATTCAAGCGCTTGGTTCGGTGACGCTGCGGCGTAACGAACTGCCGCGCCGGGTGTTTACCTGGGGAGATAAGGCTGATCCCAACCGCGCCAACTACGACGACACCAGGATCAATGCCACCAGTGCCGTTGGGTGTTTTCCTTTAGGACAGAGTCCCTATGGCTGCGAAGAGATGAGCGGCAACGTGTGGGAATGGACGCGCAGTCGGCACCAGGATTACCCATACGATCCAAACGATGGTCGCGAAGACCTGACGTCACAAGACCTCCGGGTGGTGCGCGGCGGCGCGTTCAGCAGCAGTGCGAGGTACGCGCGCTGTGCCTATCGCAACGGGGACGATCCCGACGACGGGGGCAGGTACGGCGGTTGTCGTCTGGTGGTCGTCCCGTTGTGACTCTGGACTCTGTCCCTCTGATCTCTGCATCTCTGATCTCTATGCAAAGAGGAATGTATGCCTGAGGAAATGATCATTTTTACCCGGACGTATGATTTTTTGACGTGGCTGCTGCCGGCCACGAACAACTTTCCACGCGCGCACCGCAACACGTTCACGCGGCGCTTGCTAGACGCCGCGTTTGATCTGCAGGAACGATTGGAGGAGGCCAATCACCGGCGCGATCGGGCGCGGCTGGAACGATTGGATCGGGCCGACGAAGCGTTGGATCGCGTGCGGATTTACCTGCGCCTTGCAGTCAAGTGGGGTTGGTTGACCGGCGGGCAATATCAGCACGTTGCCCAAATGATCACTGAGATTGGCCGGCTGTTGGGTGGCTGGCGCAAAACCATCAAATGAGACAACAAACGCTGGCGTGTTGAACGCCAGCAAAAGTTGTGGGGGCCGTCCCACACGTGCCACCGGGTGGTGCGCGGCGGCGCGTTCAACAACAATGCGAGGAACGCGCGCTGTGCCTATCGCAACAGGAACAATCCCGACAACAGGAACAGGAACAACGGTTGTCGTCTGGTGGTCGTCACGCTTTTCCACTTTGCCGGAATTGCGCGGTGGGGCGCTGAACAGCGCGCCTGCCGCGCCGAGGCCTGAAAAACGGCGGGGACGGTTCCTGGCCGCGCGGCCTTCTCCCCTCTCCTCTGAGGAGAGGGGTGGGGGTGAGGTCGCCGGGCGAATAACAACGGCCCCGCTCCCTGGGCGCGTCCCTGGAGCGGGGCGCCGCCGACCATGTACGATCAGATCTGCAGCTGGGACAATTTGCTGTTGGCGTATCGGCGCGCGAGCAAAGGCAAACGCGGTCAGGCCAACGTTGCCGCGTTTGAATATCAGCTTGAAGATAATCTGCTCACCTTGCAGACTGAATTACTGAACCGGGCTTACGCGCCGGGCCGCTACACCAGTTTCTTCATCCATGAGCCAAAGCGGCGGCTGATCTCTGCCGCACCCTTTCGCGATCGCGTCGTGCATCACGCGTTGTGCAACCTCATCGAGCCGATCTTCGAACGTTCGTTTATCTTTGATTCTTACGCCAATCGCGTCGGCAAGGGCACGCATCGCGCGCTGGATCGCTGCCAGGAATTTGCGCGGCACTACCGCTATGTGTTGGCCTGCGACATTCAACAGTTCTTTCCGGCGATCGATCATGCCATTCTTTCTGCCATCCTTGCCTGCAAGATCAGCGATCGCGACGCGATGTGGCTGATCGATCAAATACTCGCTAGCGGTATCGGCGTACTGAGCGATGTTTATCAGATGGCGTATTTTCCCGGTGACGATCTGTTTGCCGCGGAAAGGCCGCGCGGTTTGCCCATTGGCAATTTGACATCCCAGTTTTGGGCCAATGTCTATCTCAATCCGTTTGATCACTTCGTGAAACGTGAACTGCGCTGCGCGGCGTATCTGCGCTACGTGGATGACTTTCTCTTATTTGCAGACGACAAAGCACTGCTCTGGCAATGGAAAGCTGCGCTGGTTGAGCGCCTGGCTCGGTTCCGGCTCGTCATCCACGCGGGCGCACAGCCACAGCCAGTGACCGAGGGCCTGTCATTCCTGGGTTTCAACGTTTTTCCTGAGCGCCGGCGATTGAAGCGGCGCAAGGGTATCCACTTTCAGCGACGCCTGCAAGCGTTGTACCGGCTCTGGCAGACCGGCTTGATCCAGGCGGTCGATCTGACGCCGCGTGTGCAGGGCTGGGTCAATCATGTGCGCTATGGAAACACCCGCGGCCTGCGTGCGGCAGTGCTGAGCGGTGGAAACAGACTGTCGCCTTCTATTCTCAAGAAACCTTGATCGTCAATCCACCCAGCGAGATGTTGGCCTCGATGGTCAGCACCGGTGTCTGCCCTCTGACGGCTGCCTCGGTCCAGAACGCGCCCTCTTTTTTCGTGAAGCCGTCGCCGACGTTGACGCCGCCCATCACGATCTCGGCTTTGATTTTTGCTGCGGTGGTAGCGGGCACGCTGATCTCCACGCCGGACATACCCGTAGTCAGGCGCACGTGGGCATCGCGCGGCAGTGTGCCGCCGAAGTCGAACTTGTAGCCGGCCGCGCCGCCTTCCAGGATCATGTTGGTGAAGTTGGCATTGGCGAGGTTGCGCATCTCCAGCCCGGTGGCGCCCGCTTCGAGGCGGAGTAAGCTCATCGGCTGTGGGTTGGCCGCCGAGAAGTTTACATCCACTTTGCCCGCGCCCTGCTTGATCGACAGACGTGTGAGTGGCAAGCCGCCGAGATCGAGCGTGTTGTCACTCGCGCCGAGTTCGACGCCCAACGCATAGGGCTGCGCCTTGCCGAGCGCGAGATCGATCAGAGGGACGCTGGTGAGCAGGCCGAAGGGATTGAACGCCTGATAGTTCTGCATGATGCGCGCTTCGCCGCCTTCCTGTTGGATCAACGGCGGCAGCGCGTTGCTGTGATCGACGTAGGCGCCGACGACCCACGGCTCGGCAGCGCCCGGCGCGACTTTCAGCTTGCACGCGCCCACGGCGATCCGTAAGTTGCGATCGGCGGCTTCAGGGAAGGGCAGGGTGATGTTGGTGGTGGTTTCGGTCATGACAGGCTCCTTGTGTATGTAGACCTGGCAGGTTTTCACCAGACATGCTGGCTGAACTGCCCGGACGGACTCGCTCTTGCTGAGCGCCAGTTGATCATCGTTGAAAAACCTGCCAGGTCTTTAGTCTTCGTCGTCGCCAATCATATCTTGGATTTCTTTCTCGTCGGTCAACATCTGATGCACGGCATCGAATTCGAGGCGGCCATTGAACCAGGCGAGGACCTCTTCACGCTGCAGGTGCGTCGGCTTATCCGAAAGCAGTGCATGGTAGGATGAATACGACCAATCGCGGAAGTCGGCGACGAAGCCGTGCTTCTGCGGATTCCAGTGGATGTAGTGTATCACGCGCCAGAGATATTGCGGCGCGGTGATGACACGCCGCTGGAACGGTTTCTCGAACAGGCTGCCCGTGCGTCCGTAGGCTTTGTTGATCGATTTGGTGTAGGCGTTGAAGAGGTTCGAGAACGCCTGCGAAGGTGAGTAGACCTGGCAGGTTTTCCCCAGCTCTTCTGGCCGGGCAACCTGAACGGACTTGCTCGCAGCGAGCACTGGCTGGTCAGCGCTGGAAAACCTGCCAGGTCTCTCGTCCCGGATGCGCGTGCAGATGTGAAAGTGGTTGCGCAGCAGGCAGTACGCAAATGTTTCGGCGACCGGCGCAATGTGCTTGAAGTATAAGCTGAGAAAGTAGCCATAGTTGCGCTCGGCGATGAAGATATTCTCGCCGTTGTTGCCGCGATTGTAGATGTGATAGAACTGACCGGGTATGAGTGGGATGGTGTGCGACATGGTCGTACTCTAAAAACCTGGCAGGTTTCCCCAGATAATCCAGCTGAGCTGTCCGGCAATACTGGCGCGCTGTGCGCTCTCGCTAATAGTCGTCGGGAAACCTGCCAGGTTTAGACCCGCCTACCACGCATACGCTTCCGGCGCTTCGCCGCCGGGGCCGGGAAAAATCGCGTCGAGTTCTTCCAGCTGCGTTTTGTTCAGCTTGATCTTCAACGCACGCAAACTGCCGTCCAGCTGTTCCATGGTGCGCGGGCCGATGATGGGCGCGGTCACGATCGGGTTGTGGAGCAGCCACGCCAGTGCCACATCGGCGGGCTGTTCGCCCCATTCTTTGCACTTTGTTTCGTAGGATCGAATCTTGGGCAGATACGGTTTGGCGCGCTTTTGTAGATCGGGATTGGCGCGGCGGCCCAACTTGGCTTTCTGCAACATGCCGCCGAGCATACCGCCATCCAGCGGACTCCACGGGATCAAGCCGAGACCATAGGCGCGACACGCCGGGATCACTTCCAACTCGATCGAGCGTTCGCGCAAATTATAGAGGCTCTGCTCGGACACCAGCCCCATGAAGTGGCGTGCTTTCGCCGCCTCTTGCGCCTGTGCGATGTGCCAGCCCGCGAAATTGCTACTGCCGACATAGATGACCTTGCCCTGTTGCACCAGCACCTCCATCGCCTGCCACACTTCCTCCCACGGTGTATTGCGATCGATGTGGTGCATCTGGTACAGATCGATGTGATCGGTTTGCAGGCGGCGCAGACTCTCCTCGCACGCGCGGCGGATGTGCAGCGCTGAGAGGAAACGCTCGTTGGGCCACTCGCCCATGCGGCCAAAGACCTTGGTGGCGATGACGACTTTCTCGCGCCGCCCGCCGCCCTGCGCGAACCAGCGTCCCACGATCTGCTCGGTGACGCCTTCGCCGATTTTCCAGCCATAGACGTTGGCCGTATCGAAGAAGTTGATGCCCAGTTCCAACGCGCGATCCATGATGGCGAACGAGTCTTCTTCGGTGGTGTGCGGGCCGAAGTTCATGGTGCCCAGACAGAGCGGGCTGACTTTCAGGCCGGTGCGGCCAAGTGCGACGTAGTCCATTGCATCCTCCAAAAGGTTGATGGTAAGCGTGTGTGAAGCAGGGGCGCCAGAAGCAAGCCATTGTATGATCAAAGAGAGGGGGCGTCAAATAATCACCGGGTGCCCGATTGGTCATTTTCCCCATGAAACACTACAATGGAGACTGGCGCGGCGTGACGCTTTGGCGGCGTACAGTGAGGAGGCTCAATATGAGCAAAACACAAAAAGTTGGCTGGCAGAAACTCGTTGAGGGGTACCCGTGGTTTGAAGGCGCAGGCAACTACCCGCTTCCGGCTTATTCGGAATTCATGCCCTCGCCGCGCGTCGGGATCAGCCCGTATGGCGGCGAGATTGATCACACGCTGTTTGCCGCCGCTGATGCCTACGGCTGGCGCGTGCCCGAAATTGAAGAGGAGTATGAACTGCGGCCAGGCATGGCGCAGATTGCGAAGCAAGCGCTGGGCTATCTGGTACGCTTCGCACGCGGCAGCCAGGATTATCGCGTCGTCGGACGCGGTCGACGAATGCTTGAGGGGAATCCGTACTGGTCGCCCGAACTCGAGGCGCGGCTGGGCTCGTTTGAACGCGAGCGCTTTGTGAGCCTGATGCCACTGGCCCTGGGGAAATCGCAGGACTATTTAGGGCGCGTGCGCTGGACGTTGTTCGGCAACAGCGAGCAGGGACCGGAGCGCGCCTTCTGGCAGAGTTTCTACACCGCGCCCAAGAAAGAAATTCCCGTTAGTGAATCGCTGGCGTTTATCAGCCAACTGTTAGCTGACGCTTATGGCGAAACCGCGCGCACCGTGGAAGACTTGCTGCAATTGGGCTTCCGCATCATGCCGTCCGGGCAGGACGAACGCTTCCCTTACTGGAACGTCGATCCGCTGCCGAAGTGGACCAAGCCTTTTCTCATCAATGCCGAAACACCCGCCGACGACATTTTTTATCTGCTGACGTTCCGGCCTTTCAGCAAGTTGCCCGCGCCGCTGCGTGAAAAATATCTGGCTGAAAAGTTAGCGCTCATCCCCAGCCCGGTCACCTTGCTTCACTGGGGCATGCGGCCCTTTCGCGAGGCTGCGGATCTGTTTCCGCTGACCATGCAGTATCCCATCATGGCGTCGGTAGCTCGTCACGATGGCGCTGGCATCCGCGTGCCGCAATCGGCGTGGTTGAGCGAACCCGATCGGACCGGAAAAACGCTGGAAATTGCCGAGGAATTGGTGCTCAATTCCTATAAGCGCACGCATCGCTGGGATCGGGTGAAGCGTGATGACGATGCGCTGGCGCAGAGCACGCGGGTGGCGACGGTCACGCAGGCGATTTTTAGCACGGCGCTGGCCGATCTCGATCTATACAACAAGCCGCTGGCGCACAACGTGCAGCTGTGGACACCCGATGGAAAGTTTGTCCTCGACGGTCCCCGCGCCACCCGCGAAGATATTCTACGCGCGGCCAAAGATGTGTTGGACGGCGGCCTGTTCCGTTACTTCTTCCGCTATCCCACCATGCTGGTGGGTAAGTATGGCGTCTTCTGGCACCGCCCCATGGCCGCGTACTGGTCGCGCGAAAAGGATGAGGCGCAGCTGCTGGATGTGCGTCTGCCTGGCTATTTCACGGCTTACGATTCCACACAACCGGACCTCGCCCACCCGATCGAGTTGTACCCGCGCCTGCTGGAACGCCCCGCATATCTCAGCGCGCTGCGCCATCTCGACGAAACACGCGATCATTATCGGCATCAGACCGCGCTGAACATCCTCACGATTCTGGATATGGCGGAGCTGTGGCACGAGCCGTGCCTGCCGCGCAGCTTGGCGCGCCAGATGCTGCGCATGGCAAAGGATGAGCGACTGCGGAGTTGGCTGGACATCGTGCGCGAGCGCGCGACGCAGCCGTCGGCGGAACAGCGGTTGATCGGCGAAATCGAGCGGCGCGTGGAGAAAACCGATCGGCCTCTGCCCGATCCGATAACGTATCACGCGACTGCGACGCGCGCTTTTGAAGAAGCCTACTGGAACGACATCAGCACGTTAGCGCACGGTAAATTCGTCAATAAGGTCAACTCGGATGTGGTGCAGGACGAGCCGACCAGGAAGCGCATCAAGCATCCGCACCGCGATCTGCACGCGCTGGGCGATTACCTGATCGAGCGGCATCAAGCGGCAATTGCGGCAGCCGGCATGGAGGGCAGGGCGTTCGTGGGCGAACTGCCGTTCAAGTGGGAAACCGATTTTGACTTCTCGCAGTTCGACGGCTGGGTGCGCAATCAGGAGGGCAAGGAATACGAACGCAACATTCTCGTGGTGATTCCCGGTAAGAATCGCGGCGAAGCGGTGGTGATGGGCGATCACTACGACACGGCGTACATGGAAGACTATTACTACGACTATCGAGGCGGCGACGGATCGCGCATCGGCGCGCACGGCGCAGACGACAACGACTCCGCGACGGCGACGCTGCTGCAAGGCGCGCCCATCTTCTTGCAGCTGGCGAAGGAAGGCAAACTGGAGCGCGATGTGTGGCTCATCCATCTGACGGGCGAGGAGTTCCCGTCGGATTGTATGGGCGCGCGGGTGTTCTGCCAGGCCTTGATCGAGAAGACGCTGAAACTGCACCTCGTCGAAGACGATCGCTGGATCGATCTATCGCAAACCAAAGTGGTCGGCGCGCTGGTGATGGACATGATCGGCCACAACCGCGACAACGCCCGTAACATCTTCCAGATCTCGCCGGGCAAAAGCGCGGCCTCACTTCGGCTGGCTTATCAGGCGCACCTGGCGAATGAAGTCTGGAATGCGAAAACGGTTGAGTGGAATCAGCGGCCAGAGCGCCAGGGGCGAGGTTCCAGCGAACGCAGCGCCGATCCGAAGAAGATACCGGCTGTCGTGCGTCATCCGCAGCTCGACGGCGAGGTGCGCACCTTCGACAATCCGCAGAGCTCCGTCTTCAACACCGACGTGCAAATCTTCAGCGACATCGGCGCGCCGTGCATCCTGGTGATGGAAGACTACGACATCAGCCGCACCGGCTATCACGACACGCACGACACGGTGGAGAATATCGATCTGGATTATGCCGCGGCGCTTTCGGCCATCTGCATCGAGACGATGGCGCGCGCGGCGACGGTGGAGCAATCGTAAGAGCGGCAACGAATAGGCAGCGGATAAACGGATGTGCCAGTTGACTATTCGTTTATCCGCTGATTATCTGTTGCCTTGCCGTCTATACAAACAGCGGCTCCATCGCGCGCTCATCGAGTAGCCTCTTGTTCGTCGCAACGAATAGGCAGCGGATAAACGGATGTGCCAGTTGACTATTCGTTTATCCGCTGATTATCTGTTGCCTTGCCGTCTATACAAACAGCGGCTCCATCGCTTGCCCGCGCAGCAGGGCCTGCATTTCTTCCTCGGATGGCCGCGCGATGAATCTGCTGGCTGCAGCGAAGATTTTGGGCAGCAGCGAAATCTCAGCCGCCGTGTTGAGAAAGGCGATCGGGTTGCCCAGCACCCAGTGCACCGCCTTATCGATGTCGGTCTGATCCGTCAACGGCTCGTACCACGTATTGGCGGTATGCGGCTTATCATGCCACGGCGCGCGCGTGATGCCCTTGATGGTCTGCACGGCGACATTGCGCTCGCGGCACGCCTTGAGCAGTTCTTCCATGTCGGCGGCGTACTGCGGATTCTGCAGCAGGATGTAACTGTACGGCAGGAGCACCGAATCAAACTCGAAGCGATCGAGCGCCTTGCGGTGCAGCGCGGCGATGTTGACGCCGTGTCCCGTAATGCCGATGAAGCGCGTCAATCCCTCTGCGCGCGCCTCGATGAATGCCTCCAGCGCGCCGCCTGGCCCTAATGCAATTTCCCATTCCTGTGGATCGCTTAAGTTATGAATCTGAAACAGATCGACGTGATCGGTCTGCAGACGCTCCAGCGAGCGATGCAGCGAATCGCGCGCGCCCTGCCGCGTGCGCTCTTCGGTCTTGGTCGCCAGGAAAAACCGATCGCGGTGGCGCGGCATCCACGGGCCGAGGCGTTTCTCGGCTTCACCGTAACTGGCCGCCGTATCGATGTGGTTGATGCCGTATTCCAGCAGTAGATCCAGCACCGGATCGGCCTCGGACTGCTGCGTGGTGGAATAGAACGCGGCAGCGCCGAAGATCGCGCGGGTGCTGTGATGACCGGTGCGGCCAAACGGGGCGAGTGGGATCATGGCGTCTCCTTGTGAGGTGAAATCTTCTGCAATCAGTATACATCAAAATGACGGCGCTTGATGCTTTTGTCGCTTTGCCTGATAATTATCGCGGAGGTTGTGTTATGCGAGTCGGTCTCATCATCGCGGGCGATGTGGAAACCAGGTCGGGCCATCATCTTTACGCGCGTCATCTCGTCGAGCATCTACGGGGCAGCGGCGACCGCGTCGAGGTCTTCACGCTGCCGCACGCCGGTTATTCGCGCCAGTTGCTCGACAATCTATCTGGCGATCTGGCGAAACGCGTGCAAGCGGCACAACTCGACGTGCTGCTGCAGGACGAAATGGCGCATCCCGCCCTGCTGCGCTTGAATCGTCAACTGCGCGGCACACTGCCCATTGTCTCACTCGTCCGCCGTTTGCGCAGCGCTGAGCAGGATGTTTATCGACCGATCGAACGCCGCTACCTGGCAAGCGTCGCTGGTTTCATCTGCCAGAGTGAAACAACGCAGCAAGCGGTTTGCCGCCTGCTCGATCGGACTGAGCTAACCCGATCGGTCGTCGTGCCGCCGGGGGGCGATCGCTTTCAGCAAGTGTTGACGCCGGAGATCATTTCGCAGCGCGCACACGAACCGGGACCGCTGCGCGTGGTCTTTGTGGGCGATGTGATCAGGCGCAAGGGACTGCTGATCTTGCTGGAAGCGTTGTTGAAGCTGCCGTCGGGGACATGTCAACTCACTGTGGTGGGCGACACCAACCTCGACGCACTGCATTTGCGTGTGGTATATCACCTGCTGATGGTGACGCAGCTAACGGGCGTGACGTTGACGGGCGTCATTGACGATAAAGAACTGGCGGCGATCCTGTCGCGCAGTCATCTCATGGCCGTCCCGGCGAGTTATTCCGGTTGTGGCGCGGCCTATCTGGAAGGAATGGGTTTCGGCCTGCCCGCCATCGGCACGACGTCCGGCGCGGCCAGTGAGATCATCAACGATGGGGTGAACGGCTGTCTCATTCCACCGAACGATCCGGCCGCCGTGGCGCATTGCCTGATGAACCTGGCTTCCAATCAGGCGCAGCTGGCGCAGCTGAGTCTGGCCGCGCGCGAGGCGTTTCTGGCGCGGCCCCGCTGGGATGAAAACATGGCGCGGGTGCGCGAGATGCTGCTGGAATGGACGCTTCAAAGGCAGGGCAGCAGATAGATTGCGGATAAACGGATTGCGCCAGCGTATTCGTTTATCCACTACATATTTGTTGCTGCGTTTGCTATTTGCACTGCAAACTTCAGGTTGGGATTCGCCTCAATCGCTTCCAGCGATTGATGCCGGAAGTAGGTGTTATACAACTCCGCGTAGTGGCCGCCGCGCGCCATCAATTGATCATGATGGCCTTCTTCGATGATCTGTCCCTGCTTCAGCACGATGATGCGATCGGCGGTCTTGACCGTCGAGAGGCGATGCGCGATCAAGATTGAAGTGCTGTTCTTCAGGATCAGATCGAGCGCCTCTTTGATCTGGCTCTCTGTGAACGGATCGATCGAGGCGGTGGCTTCGTCGAGGATGAAGATGGCCGGGCGCTGCGCCAGCACGCGCATCAATGCGACGAGTTGCCGCTGGCCCAATGACAGGCGCGCGCCGCGCGGACCGACCTCGCTGTGCAGGCCGTTGGGCAGTGTGTCCAGCCATTCGCCCCCGCCGATTTCCCGCGCGATGGTTTCGATCTCCGCGTCGGAAATCTCGGCGTTGGCGTAGCGGATGTTATCGGCCACGCTGCCCGCAAACAGGAACGGCGTCTGCGACACGATGCCCAACTGCTTGCGGTAACTGTTCAACTCGAACGTGCGGATGTCCTGCCCGTCGACGGCGATGCGGCCGGCCTGAAATTCGTAGAAGCGCGCGATGAGTTTGGCCAGCGTGCTCTTGCCCGCGCCCGTATGACCCACCAGCGCCAGCGTCTCGCCCGCGCGCACGTGCAGCGAGAAATCGTTCAGCACCGCTTCCTGCGAGGAGTACCGGAAAGCGACGTGATCGAAATCGATCGCGCCGTGCAGCGGGGGCGCGATCAGCCGATCGGTTTGGCGCACCACCGGCTCGGCATCGATGAGCGCAAATACGCGCTCGGCGGCGGAGAGTCCCGCCTGGAACTGGCTCCAGAACGCAGCGATGTTGATGATGGGGAACCAGAACCGATCGACACTGGCGACGAAGAGATACCACGCCCCGATCGAGATGGCGCCGGACGCGGCGGCCATGCCGCCGAAATAAACCAGAATCGCCGTGCCCACGCCCGTCAATGCGTTGAGCGTGGGGAAGACGTTGGACAGCACGAAGCCGCGCCGCAAGTTCACTTTATACGACAGATCGTTGATGTCGATGAAGCGCTCGTACAGCGCCTGTTCCTGCCGGAAATTCTTGGCAATCTGAATCCCCGCCACCGCTTCCTGCACCGCGGCATTCACTTCGCCCATGGCGCGGAAACCCTGCCGCGTGGTGCGCCGCGCCAGCGAACGGAAACCCGCCGCCACCGCATACGCAATCGGCATCATCACCAGCATCAACAACGTCAACTGCCAGTTGATGCTCAGCAGAATAGGCAGCAGGATGATCACCGTCAACACCTGGCTCACCAGATCGGTGACGAGGTTGACCATCTGCGCGAATTCCTGCGTGTCCGACGTGATGCGGCTGATGATGCGGCCTGTCTTGAATTCGTCGTAGAAAGACAGGTCGTGATTGACCGCCGCATTGAAGGCGTCGCGGCGCAGATTCAACACCACGTCGCCCGTGACGATGGCCGAGAGGCGGCGCCGCGCGAAGTTGGCCGCCCAGTTCAGCACGCCCACGATCAACACGACCAGTACCAGTCCGACCAGATACCAGTCCTGCCGCGTCTGCACCAGCGCCTGCACACCACTAGAGACCAGCAGCGGATTCAGCGCGCCGAAGACGGCCATAGCCAACGTGACAACCGTCAGCCAGATCAGGCGCGTGCGAAACGCGTTGAAGTAGCGGAAGATGCGCGCCAGCAGCGCCCGATCGGTGTAGTTGCGATCATATGCCTCGGTGTTGAGGCCGCCAAAGAAACCCATAGGAACTCCGTAATAATGCGTAAAACGTAATGCGTAAAAGCGTCATTGCGAGGAGCGCTTTCTGCGACGAAGCAATCTCCTTGATTGACGGCGAGATTGCTTCGCTGGGAAGCGCTCGCAATGACGGACATTGTCACCGCGCAAAAATATTGCGATACGCCGGGCTAGTCGCCATCAACTCGTCGTGCGAGCCGACTGCTGCCACCCGGCCCTGCTTCATCACCACGATCACATCGGCCCAGCGGATTTGCGAGAGGCGATGCGTGATCAAGATAGTGGTGCGACCGCGCGCCGCCGTGTAGATGGCCTGCTGAATCTGATCTTCGGTGGCGCTGTCGATGGCGCTGGTCGCGTCGTCGAGGATCAGAATCTTCGGGTCGGTGAGCAGCGCGCGCGCCAGGGCCAACCGCTGTCGCTGCCCGCCCGATAGTGTGACGCCGCGCTCGCCGATCACCGTGTCGTAGCCGTCGGCAAAGTTCATGATGAAGTCGTGCGCCTGTGCGGCCTTCGCTGCAGATTCCACTTCTTCTTGTGTGGCGCTGGGATGGCCGAACTTGATATTCTCCGCCACCGTGCGCGAGAATAAAAACAAGTCCTGCTCGATGATGGAGATCTGCGGGCGCAGCGCCGCCATCTGCCAGTCGCGCACATCCACGCCGTCGATCAAGACCCGGCCCGCTGTCGCGTCGTAAATCCGATTGAGCAGCTTGACGATGCTGGTCTTGCCCGATCCGGTCTGGCCGACCAGCGCCACCGTCTGGCCCGGCTTCACGGCAAACGACACATCGTCGAGCACGGGCGCGTCCGATCGGTAGGTGAACGTCACGTGATCGAACTCGATCGCGCCGCGCATCTCACCGGCATAACCGGCTTTGTTTTCGTCCAGCCCGCTCTCGGCGTTGATCAATTCCAGAATGCGGCGCGCGCCGGCCAGCCCCGTCGCGATTTGCGGATAAGCAAAGGCCGACGTGAAGGTGGGAAAGCCGAAGAGCAGAATCAAGCCGTTGTACGCCACCACCTGGCCCAGATCGAGCAGACCCTGCTGATACAAGATCAACGAATGGGCCAGCGCCGTGGCATTGGCGATGCCCAGCCAGAGCAGGGGCAGAAAGCGCGATTCGATGTAGCCCTGTTGGACGAAGGCATCGCGGTAGGCGCGCGCGGTCGTGTCGAATTTCTCGACGGCCTGCTCTTCCTGCGCCGCGCCTTTGACGGTCTCAATGCCTTCGATGGTTTCGGCCAGCGCGGCGTTCATGCTGCCAAAGTTCTGCCGCACCGTCTGCGTGGCCGGTTCCAACTGGCGCAGCAGGCGCTGCAGGGAAATGAAGTACATGATCAAGAAGACCAGCGGCGTGATGATGAGTGTCGGATACATGGCCGGGGCGATGAGCACCGGCATGATCAGGAACATGAACGAGCCGACGACGAGGTTGACGCCGGGGTTCAGCATCAGGTTCATTTCACGCACGTCGTTGGTGGCGCGCGCCATCACATCGCCCACGGTCTGCTGATCGTGGAACGTCATGCTCTTGCCGATGAGGCTGGCGTATAGCTCGTGGCGCGCATCGCGCTCCAGCCGCTGTCCGATGATCTCGTTGCCGAAATTGCGGCCCAGCTGTAAGACGCCGCGCACCGCTTGCGACAGCATGATGCCGAACGCCGCCGCGCCCAGCAGGGCGTAGTCGGGCGGCGTGGCGATGACGGCGTTGAAGGCCTGCCCGATGAACAGCGGCATCAACGCAGCCCCGGCGGCATTGCCGATCGCGCCGATGATCATGATCGCGATCCAGAGTTTGTTGCGCCAGACGTGCGCCAGCACCCAGCGCGTGGCGTCGTCGCGGCGCCGGGTGGCCCATTTGAGTTGGATGGCGAATTCAGAGTGCATGATTCTGGTGGTTGGTTGCTGGTAGTTAGTAGCTGGTTGTTGGCTGTTGGTCGTTGGTTGTTGGTTGTTGGTATCGGGCAGCGCGGTAGACAAGAAACGGAACAACCCTGATGGCGAGTTGCTCCGTTTCTGGTGCGCGAGAACTCAGTTGAATCAGGCGGCCAACGAAAATACTGGCACACTAAGCTGAGTGGCAGCGGGTTGATTCCCCAGTACGACTTCGTCCATGCGCTTGAGTGCTTCCGGCCCGAAATAGACCTCACCGCATTGCTGACATACGTCAGCTTGCACATCCTCAAAGATAAATACTCTTTCGCCCCATTCGTGAATGTGGCGCACACGTTTTGAGACCACCTTGCCTTTGCAAAAATAGCAATGCTGCATTTGCTTATCTCCTTGTCTTCCAGTCAGGCTGCCATTCATCGGGATCTGGACGATAGATTGTGATGATGATAATGACATCAGGTATCGATAACCCACAAACGACATGCAATGGACTTCCTGCTGCCGTATAGCCAAGGATCAGGCAGCTCGCGCCTCGCGGGTCAGTTGGGTAGTCTTCAATGATCTCACAATTCTCAGCGGCATGTTCAAACTCAGCGATGATAATACGGTCGGCGTGCCGCTCTCGCTCTGCGTGTGAACTAAACCGATATCGACCTGCCTTAATGGACTTCCGGATGTAAACGGCCAAGTCTGTTAGCATTGTTGCTTGATTTTCCCGCGCTGGCGAGTTGCTCCATTGAGAGGCAGCCATACTTGGCGCGGTCACTTTTGCGGCTTATTTGCCTGCCACACACTTTGAGATGCATCGCGCACCACAACATCCAGGATTTTCATGCGGCTCCCGCCAGCGCTTCAAACGGCGTGATCTGTTCTTCGGCGAGTGCGGCAGCGTAATCCAGGCAGGCCAGAATGTCGGCTCGTGTAATGGACGGATATTCGGCCAGTAAGTCTTCAATCGTATCGCCATTGGCGAGCATGGCAATAATCTGGTGAACCGGAATACGGGTGCCTGTGATGCAGGCCTGCCCGTGGCAAATCTGTGGATTGATAGAAATCCGCTTATCCATGGCGCGCCTCCTCGTGGACTGTCACCATCTCCGTTTCTATTCTACCTCAGTTCAGAGGGTGATGCCATGTGCGTTCTACTTGCTTTGCGTTTCTCGCAAGACTTGCTGCACCAACGTCAGCAGCGGCCCGCGCTCTTCAAAGCCTTGCTCGTTCAACGTGCTGATGGCGAGATAAACCCGCGTACGGCAGCGACGCAGCAGGCCGCGCACCAGACGGAGCAGGGTGGCCTGCCGCGCGGCAACTTCATCCTCGTCGCCCCACTTTTTATCCGGCGGCCACTGCCGGCTCAACACGTAGGGATGCGTCAGCGGTTGATACAGCCGTTCCCACCACGCCGGGCTGCCCGCATTTAGCCAGAATTGATAGCTCACTGATTCATTGCTCAGCAAGAATGTGTACGCCGGTGCGAGCAGAACAGCATCTGCCTTTTCGGCGTAGGGGCTTTCGATGTAGGTCGCGGCGACGACGCCCGCGCTGACCATGCGCGCGTAGTCACGTCCCACGTTGGGATCGATCGTGGGGGCATATGGATCGGGATTCACGGTCTGGCGGAACTTGCGCGCCGATTCGACGATCTGCGCCGTGATGCGGCCCGGATCGATCTGGCGGTGGAAGCCATAGCCGGGCTGCGAGAGCACTTCGCCGAAGAGCCGCGCGAAAAACAGATCGAGCGGCGGGGATGGCTCGGTCTGCGCGTAAGCCAGCAGCCACTCGCGCAGCCGATCGATCTTCGCGCCGACCTCGAAGCCGATGCGCTCTTGCAGATCGGGCTTGAGGTTGTCAAACGGGCGTAGTTCGGCGCGGCCAGAGCGTGAGACGTACAACCGCTCGGCGATGAGATGACCGCGCGCCGGATCGAGATGATCGATCGAGAGGATAATCGCCTGGGTCGCATCGGCTTGCGGCGGGACGATCTGCCACTGCGGATGCGCCAGCGCGGCCAGTGTCAGCAAACCGCGCGTGACGGCTTCTTCATTCAATGACCGCGAAGGCCGCAGTGAGCGCGTGGGGATACCCTGACGCTGCAAGCGTTCTTCCAACGCAAAGCGCAGCGCATCGCCGAGGAACGGCGCGAGGATGACGATCTTGCTCGGCGAGACGTGCTGCTGTTGAATCAGATCGGCAATTTGTTTCACCGTCCAATCGAGCATCTGCGGGTGAAAGCGTCCGCCGCCATAGGCCAGCGCTTCGTGCAGATCGCCCGTTCGCATAGGCAGATCGCCATCATCCAGCACATGCGTCACCATCGCCTCGAGCGACTGCACGGCGGGCGACATCACATGCGATTCACGCAGCTCGATGATCTGATCACACACCGATCGGAGTGCGTAGGCCGATCGGGCGTCTGCGCCCAGAAACGATCGATAACCGGCGTCGCTGTCGTACACGATCAGCGCCGAGGCCGTGTGGGGAATCCACTTGCGCAGCAGATCGTGCGTCAGCGGCGTGTCTTCTTCCACATTGTCCACAATCAAATGGCGATAGCGCCCGTAGAGTTTGTCGCGAAACCAATCGTGTTGGAGTAGGCCGCGGAACAGATCGATCTGCAACGAGAAATCCAGCAAATTGTGTTCAAGGCAATAGGCGCGAAAGCGATTGAGACAATCCTGCACCTGCGCGAAAGTGACAGTCTGCTGTGATGGCCCGGCCCACGCGCCAATCAAGCGTTTGCCAACTTCCGTGTAAGGAAAATCAACCAGCGCCGCCTTGTTGAGATTGTCGAGCAGCTGGCTGTAAATGCGTTCATGCGACAGACGCACTTCTTCAAAGTAGTAACGCTCGGTGATGAACGGCTGCACGACACGTTCCATGTAATACTGCGCGGTCTCGAGCGTCAGGAAGGTGGGAGGCCGATCGGGTTTGGTGAAGCCCGCTTCGCGCGCGATGGCCGGCCACCACAGATCGACCGAGCGTTTGGCCAGACCGCCGATCGTCAGCGTCTCAACTTCAGCGCCGCCGGGTAGATCCGATCGACGCAACAAATCCTGATAGGGGCGCAGCAGACTGCGCTGTGGTGCGATGACGAGCACGCCGTCGCCGTGCAGATTGGCGTGCTGCAACTCGCGCAAATGCGCCACGGCCCGATCGGTTTTGCCGGTTCCTGCCGGACCTTCTAAGAAAGTTCGTCGCGTGCGCATGAGGTCATTTTAGCACGAGGCGGGACTTCGCGTAGGCAGATCGACATGCCCACGCGAGCAACTTAACGTTTCTTGAAAAGAAAAAACGCTATGCGAAATCTACACGCCCCGCTTCTTCGGCGGACGCAAGGTCGAGCCCCGCTTCAGTGATTCAGCGCCGTACTTGTGGCGAATGTCATCCACGGTGCGGGTGAGGCGTTCAACTCGATCGTCCCGCTGCTCGAATAGATCGAGTTGGCGTGCAGATGGACTCAACTGCCGCGCAGCAACACCAATCAGGCGAATGGCGTGCTTATTCCAATTGCGTTCCAGCAACGACCAGGCGTGCGCGAAGATGTCTTGATCGAGGTTGGTCGGTTGGGGCAGGGTGGTCTGGCGCGTGAACGTGCTGAAGTCGCCGTAACGCAGCTTGATCGCAATCGTGCGCGCGCTGAGATCGGATTCGCGCAGATGCCGCCCCACACCCTCGCTGAGTTCCAGCAGCGTGGCGCGCAGCACTTTGGCATCGCTGACATCTTTGGCGAACGTCGTCTCCTGGCTGACCTGCTTGACGATGCGCTCGTCTTCGACCGGCGATTCGTCGAGGCCCTGCGCGCGGCGCATCAGTTCGTCGGCATTGGTCTTGCCCAACCGATAGGCCAACACGTCCGATCGAGCCTGCGCGATCTGCCCGATCATTTCGATGCCCAGCCCTTTGAGGATCTCGGCGGTCTTGGGGCCGACGCCCCACAACGCGCGCACCGGCAGCGGCGCGAGAAAAGCCGCTTCTTCGCCGGCGGGCACAAGGCGGATGTTGTTGGGCTTGGCCTGTTCTGTGGCGATCTTGGCGACGAGCTTGTTACTCGCCACGCCGATGGAGCACGGCAGTCCGAACTCGTCGCGAATGCGATCGTGCAGCAGACGCGCCAGCTTGTCCGGCGATCCGTAACGCAGCTCAGTACCGGTGATATCGAGGAACGCTTCGTCGATGGAGATCTGCTCGATCTGTGGTGTAATCTCACGCAGCATCAGCATGACCTGGCGCGAGTGTTGCTCGTAAAGATCGTGCCGGCCGGGGAGCAGAATCAATTCGGGGCAGAGTTGATAGGCCGTGCGGGTCGGCAAAGCCGATCGGACGCCGAACTTCCGCGCTTCGTATGAAGCCGAGGCGATCACGCCGCGCTGATCGGGACGGCCGCCGACGGCCACGGGCCTGCCGCGCAGATCGGGCCGTTCCAGCAGCTCGACCGAAACGAAGAAGGCATCCAGATCGACGTGCAGAATGGTGCGTGACATGATCGATCGGAAAGACCTGCTGGTTTTGCGAAGCACCCCGCAGCGAAGCAGAGTGGGTGAAACCTGCCAGGTCTTGTGCTAACGCCTACCGTTTGGCGAAGCAAGCAGTTTCTTATACGCGCCTTGCCACAGGGCAGGGGACTTGGTGTAGGTTGTGACCTTGATGTCCGAGAAGCGCGCAGAAAGGCCAGCTAATTCGATCGGCGCCGTGGCCCAATCGTTGCTGCGCAGAATCTCTTCAAGGCGCTTGGCGGTATCCGGCAGCCACAACCATTCACGACGGAACTGATCGGCCTTGAGGTAGTAATCGCGTTTTTCCCAGGCGGTGGCTGACTGATCGATCGACTGATCCATGCTGCGCAGGCCGACGACGATGAAGGCCAGCATGTCCCTGGTCTCGTCGTCGATGGTTTTCTTGTCCATCAAGCGGCGCAGAATCTCGGCGATGGTGCGGCGAATGGCATTGCGTTGTTGTGTGGGTGTCCCGTCGACGCGTGTGATGCGGCTCATGTTGATTGTGGATTGTAGATTTCTGATTTTAGATTTTGAATGGCGGATTGAAGTGTAGCACAGATGTTCTAACAAATCAAGATCGGAATGTTGCACATCGATCCTGCCGCGCAACGGCGCGTATTATCTCTGATTCGAGTGAAAAGGCAAGTGGTTTGGCGACTGTTGATTGCTAAGTGCTGAGTGTGGGGCAACTTGGTTCGTCAGCGCGCCTTGGCGACCGAAGTCGCGCCAACAACGACGCGAAGTCGGCCCACGCCGACTAGCCGATGCACAGGCCATACACCCGCAGCGTAGCGGAATGCTGTTGGATTTGTGTGGCGGTAGGTGCATTTCTGACTACTGCGGTTGCCATCATCAAACGCATAACCACGCAGAAGTGAGCAGGTTGTGTTGCAACTCGGTCTACTAGATCGCGACAAGCGACAACGACGTCTGCGCGTGGCCGTTATCGTCAGGCGGCTTTATCGGTAACCGAACCATCGAGGAAAACAGATTAGTGGCGTGAAATCCCGTTGACAAGTGGCTTTTCTGTGCTAAAATACTATCAAACATATTGCACGTTAAGTTCAAAACTATGCCAAAACAAACTCAAGCCGCTCTAACCAAACGCAAAACTCAGAATGCCTCGGAAATGTCGGCGCATTCTGCCACAGAGATTGAATTTGCCGAAACGTTTCTGGAAACAATCCAATCGAGCCGCAACACGGCGATCTCGTATCGCTACGGATTGAGCAGGCTGGCGGAATTTATCGCCGACACACATTACACGTCAGCCTCCCTACCCTACGCGGCGAGTGAACTGCGCGACGATGTGCTGGTTAAGTTCTACGAATGGATGGTGAAGCGCAAATATGCCGAGCAGACGCTGACCAGTTACCTGGCCGTGGTGAAACGCTTCCTGATCTGGCTTGATGCAAACGATCATTTGACGGCGAGTTTCCAGGTCGGCAAGGCCGTTAATCGCTTGCGCGCCACGCGCGGCAATCGACGCATTGCCAAGGCTGGACGCGAACCCGATCCAGGTCTGGCGCGCATCGTGACCTACTACGACGAAATCCCCCTGCCCTCTCCCGACGAGAAACGCGGGCAGATCAAGCGGCTGGAGATTCTACGGGCACGAGCGATTGTGCACACGCTGTACGCCTCTGCCGGCCGCGTCAGCGAGGTTGCCTCGCTCACGCGCGAGATGGTGTTGGATGGACGCAAAGCCGAGGTACGCATCACCGGCAAGGGCAACAAGGATCGCCTGCTGCTGCTGACGAAGGAAGCGCAGAACGCGATTGCGGCCTACTGCCGTGAACGCGATCGGATCGGCGATCGAGCGCCGGGGCTGTTCGTCTCGCACGGGCGCGACGTGGGCAAGACGCTGGGGCGCGGCACGTTGTGGTCAGTAGTGAAGAAGGCGGCGAATGATCTGGGCCTGTTCAAAGGCACTTCGCCACACGCCTTCCGGCACTTTCGCGCGCAGCAGCTGCTGCACGAAGGCATGGACCTGGACGTGCTGCAAGCCTATCTGGGCCACGCCGACATCAGCACCACGCGCCGCATTTACGCGCCGTACACCGCAACGGAGAAGGTGCGCGATCAGTTGGAGACGTTTGGGCGGAGTGCGAAGGATGCGGCGCAAGATGACACGGCGAAGGGATGACCAGATGACACACCCCCGCCGAAATCGGTTATCGCTGGAATACGAACATGCTGTTTCAATCCACGCCTCTCGTGTGAGAGGCGACCCGCCATAACGACCACCCAGCCAAAGAGTACGAGTTTCAATCCACGCCTCTCGTGTGAGAGGCGACCAAAACTGGCGCCAGTGAGCAGGCCAAAATCACGGTTTCAATCCACGCCTCTCGTGTGAGAGGCGACGAAGTGACCAACCGATCACAGCGCCGGAAATGGGTGTTTCAATCCACGCCTCTCGTGTGAGAGGCGACCGGCTGGCCCTGCCGGAGGACCGCAGGCGACTAGTTTCAATCCACGCCTCTCGTGTGAGAGGCGACGCTACTCCTGAGCGACGTGCGAGCTCGGAGAACTGTTTCAATCCACGCCTCTCGTGTGAGAGGCGACCGGCGCTATTCGTCAGATGGCGGAGAAGCTCAAGGTTTCAATCCACGCCTCTCGTGTGAGAGGCGACCCGGCCCGGAGATTTGATTCCAGTCTCCGTGCAGTTTCAATCCACGCCTCTCGTGTGAGAGGCGACATCGGCAAGCGGCGCGCTCTCGTATGGAGCAGCTGTTTCAATCCACGCCTCTCGTGTGAGAGGCGACGTGTGCAGACAGCCGCGCGTCTCAAAGTTGGCGGAGTTTCAATCCACGCCTCTCGTGTGAGAGGCGACGCTGTTCCAGCCACCTAGTAGGGGGGCGGAGTACTGTTTCAATCCACGCCTCTCGTGTGAGAGGCGACTCACGGTGACCAAGGTCTGCTCATTTTGCAGGAGGTTTCAATCCACGCCTCTCGTGTGAGAGGCGACAGCCCCTTTCATGTTGGGCGCGCGCAGCGGTCCCGTTTCAATCCACGCCTCTCGTGTGAGAGGCGACTGGCAACCGACTGGTTGGTGACATCATCCAAGGTCGTTTCAATCCACGCCTCTCGTGTGAGAGGCGACGCAACGCGCCCACCTGAGTAGTCAGCTGGCCTAAGTTTCAATCCACGCCTCTCGTGTGAGAGGCGACTCCGTTGACGGGGCGGGGCGTGTACTGGTCACCGGTTTCAATCCACGCCTCTCGTGTGAGAGGCGACATTAGTGAACACCAGATACGCCAACACCAACACGTTTCAATCCACGCCTCTCGTGTGAGAGGCGACCAGGGGGGGGGCGAGATCGGTTATTCGAAGACGTTTCAATCCACGCCTCTCGTGTGAGAGGCGACCCGCGTACCCGTCCGCGCAACGCGAGTGCACCCCGTTTCAATCCACGCCTCTCGTGTGAGAGGCGACTGTCAAAAGGTGCTGGCCGGGGAGATTTACGGGGTTTCAATCCACGCCTCTCGTGTGAGAGGCGACAAACGTGATTAGCCCGCTAGTCAGGCGCACCGGGTTTCAATCCACGCCTCTCGTGTGAGAGGCGACGGGGGGCTACTTGCGAGCTGTCATAGGATTGGGTAGGATAAAACTGTCGTTTGGAACTGCCA
>CAYNML010000076.1:0-5318 GCA_964398185.1 uncultured Anaerolineae bacterium
CCTTTGCCCCGCAGGGTACCGGCTCGGGCTCCTTCTACCTCGATCAGATTGGACTATACGGCTCGGCCAGCAGCACGGTACTGCCCAAGGCGGGCTTCCCTAATCAGACCTACAACGTGAGCGAAGGCAGCAATGCGCAGGTTCCGGTGCAGCTGAATGCCACTTCGGCCACCACTGTGACGGTGGATTATGAAACCGTCGGCGGCACGGCGACAGTCGATGTGGACTACACGCCCGTCAGCGGCACGTTGATCTTCGCGCCCGGCGCGACGATCATGACGGCGACGGTGCCCATCACCGACGATGCGGCCTACGAACTGGCGGAGACGATCGTGCTGTCACTCACCGGGGCCAGCGGGGCCACGATCGGCCTCTACAACCCGACGACCATCAACCTCGTCGACAATGATGCCCCGCCCAACGTGCTGCTGATCGACAACTTTGAAAGCGGCCTGACCACCGGCACAGACATCTTCAACAACAAACTCGGCTACTCGACATGGGGTTCCACGCAGGGCAACGTGGCGATCACCGTCACCAGCGGTATGACGTACACCGGCGGCACGCTGCCGAACACTGTCCTGAAGATGACGAGCAACATCGAGAGTTGGGGCGGCTTCACTAATGCTTTCAAGGACGGCGACTCGTGGGGCCACCAGGACTGGAGCCGCTACGACGGCCTGCGCTTCTGGTTCTACGGCACCGGCAGCGGCAAGCAGATCCAGATCGAAATCTTCGACAATCGCCAGCTGGAAAATCTGGGCGATTCGGCGGAGCGTTACTATCAGCGCTTCACGGAAGACTTCAGCGGCTGGAAACAGATTTCGCTGCCGTTCGCGTTCTTCCAACGCCGCACCGACTATCAACCCGGCGGCGCGCCGGCCGATGGCCTGAACCTGACCGAGGTCTCCGGCTTCGCGTTCAACATGCCGTCGGTGACCAGTGAGACGATCTACTACGTCGATCAGGTGGAACTGTACGGCGATCTGAGCGCGCATCCGGCGACAACGCGCGTGAATCTGGCGGCCTATGGCTTTGGCGTGATCGAAGGCCAAACCATCAATGCCCGCGTCGTGCTCAATAGCGCCGCGGCCACCACGGTCACCGTGACCTACGTCATCACCGCCGATACCGCCACCGCTGGCCTCGACTTCACCGGCCCGCTGTCCGGCAGCCTGGTCTTTGCGCCGGGCGAAACGGCCAAGACGATCAGTGTGCCGACCGTCGATGACGGCAAGCCGGAAGCCCGCGAACAGATGAAGCTCGCGCTCACCGGCAGCACCGGCGCGCCGATCAGCTACGTAAGCCGCGGCCTACTGGTCATCATCGACAACGACACGCCCGATCCCAGGATGATCGACGACTTTGAGAACGGCGTGCCCACGGCCTTGAAGCCGTTCGGCGCGGTCACCGTCATCACGCAGACCGTCCTCGCCACCGATCCGTTGGCGGTGCCGGGGCAGGATCCTGACAACAGCATCCTGCACGTGACGTACACGCTGCCCGCCGGGTTTACGGGCGGGTTCGATCGGATGTTTGATGCGCCGACAGATCTCAGTCAATCGGAAGCGTTGAGTTTCTGGTATTACGGCAGCGGTTCCGGCAAGTCCATCACGGTAACGCTGCTGGACAACGGCCAACCCGATCCCGGCCCCGGCGGCTGGACAGACATCGCCTGGAGCGATGAATTCAGCGGCACGGCGGGCGCGGCGCCCAATCCCGCCAACTGGCGGTACGATCTGGGCGGCGGCGGCTGGGGCAACAACGAGTGGCAGTATTACACCGACAGCCGCGACAATTCGGCGCTGGACGGCAGCGGCAATCTGGTGATCACGGCGTTGACCAACACCAACCCGGCCAACATCTGCACGGCGGCCAGCCCCACCGGCCCCGGCGGCCCGTGCTATGCCACCTCGGCGCGTCTGCTGACGGCGGGCAAGCAGGAGTTCACCTATGGCCGCATGGAAGCGCGCTTGCAGATTCCCAGGGGTCAGGGGATCTGGCCGGCCTTCTGGATGCTGGGTAACGACATCTTCACCACCAACCCGTGGCCCGCGTCCGGCGAGATCGACATCATGGAGAACATCGGCAAGCCGAGCGAGCAGAGCAAGGTCTATGGCACCATCCACGGCCCCGGCTACTCCGGCGGCAGCGGCATCGGCGGCTCGCACAACGTCAGCCCCACCATCCTGGCCGACGACTTCCATGTGTACGCCGTGGAATGGGAACCGACGCGCATTCGCTGGTACCTGGACGGGTACAACTACTTCACCGCGACGCAGGCGATGCTCCCGCCGGGCGCCGACTGGGTCTTCGATCACCCGTTCTTCTTCATCCTGAACGTCGCGGTGGGCGGCAACTGGCCCGGCTACCCGGATGCGACGACGGTGCTGCCGCAGATGATGAAGGTGGACTACGTGCGCGTGTATCAGGCCCCCGACACCGCCGAGCGCTTTGAGGCGGCGTTTGTGGACGATACCGTGGGCTGGAAGAAGATCACGCTGCCGTTCAGCGCCTTCACGCGCAGCGCGGCGCAGCCCGCCGGTGCGCCCAATGACGGGCTGACGCTGACGGCCGCGCAGGGTTATCGCTTCGATCTGGCCGGTTCGGATGCCGCGCCCAGCGGCGAGTTTTACCTGGACAATGTGAAGCACGTGGATGTCTTCAACGTCTATCTGCCGCTCATTCGCCGCTAAACGCGCCGTTTGTAGTACAAGCAAAGACCTCGTCGATCGCTGTGATCGGCGAGGTCTTTTTTTGTCGGCGGCGGGAATGACGCTGCCGCCCCGTCATGCCCGAGTGCTGCGCCACGTCGTACCCGGCACGCAGTGCCGGCGACGCGCTGGGCGAGCGCGCCCCCGCGCAAAGCGCGGACAGGGCGTGTCGGGCACCGAGGAGTCTGTTTGTCAATGCCGGCCAATCTAGCGGTTGGATTTCCGCGATACCTCGGCTTCTTGAATAATCAGGCGTGCCGGTTCCAACTTTCACAACTGCGCGGGCGACACGATTCTAACCTCATCTGCAAGCAAAGTGCGCTACAATCACCATTGTAGTAAATTCCAGGTTGATTTACGATCCGATCTAGCAACGTCATGCCCGAGCGCTTCTATCGGGCATCCAGTTTGAGCGGTTCTATGGGTTCCCGCCTACAGCATGCGGGAACGACGCAGTCGTAAACTAAACTGGAATTCGCTCTAAGCCCAGCGGAGGAAGACCATGCACCCCGATCGTATCGTCGCCACCACCTGTCCCTATTGCGGGGTCGGCTGCACCCTGCAACTTCATCTTACCGGCGACACCATCTACAAAGTCACCTCGCCGTTTGACAGCCCGGTGAATCACGGCAACCTGTGCGTCAAAGGCCGCTTCGGTTACGACTTCATCTACAGTCCCCAGCGCGTGGCCACGCCGTTGATCCGCAAATCGCCGCAGCAACCCGGCGAACGCACGCAGGCCTTCGATCGATCGGAATGGCGCGCAGCGAGTTGGGACGAAGCGCTTGATCTCATTGCCGATCGGTTGGTGGACATTTACCGGCGCGACGGCTCGGACGCACTGGCCGTGTACTGCTGCGCCAAGGCGACCAACGAAGACAACTACCTCTTGCAGAAGATGTTCCGCGCGCTGTTCCGCACCAACAACATCGATCACTGCACGCGCCTGTGCCACGCCGGATCGGTGGTGGCGCTGTTGAAGTCATTGGGCACTTCGGCCATGAGCAACACCGCCGCCGAAGTCCTGAAGAGCGATGTCTTCATGGTCACTGGCTCAAACACCACCGAGAACCATCCCATCATCGCGCTGCACATGAAAGAAGCGATTCAGAAGCACGGCGCGAAACTCATTGTAATCGATCCGCGCCGCATCGAGTTGTGCGAGTACGCCACGCTGTTTCTCCCGTTGCAGCCCGGCGCCAACGTCGTCGTCTTCAACGCCATGGCGCACGTCATCGTCAAAGAGGGATTGATCAATCGGGCATTCATTGACGCGCGCACGGAAGGCTACGACGAGTTCGTCAAATCGATCGAGACGTACACACCCGCATATGCAGAATCGATCAGCGGGGTCGATCGCAACTTGATCAGCGAAGCGGCGCGGCTGTATGCTCAAGCCAAGAACGGCGCGATCTACTGGGGCATGGGCATCTCGCAACTATCGTCGGGCACAGCCAGCGCGTTGGGGTTGATCCATCTCGCGCTGCTCACCGGCCACATCGGGCGCGAGGGCACGGGCTTGAATCCGCTGCGCGGGCAGAACAACGTGCAGGGCGCGTCCGACGCGGGCGCAATGCCGTTCTTCTATCCCGGCTACATGCCGGTGGACGATGAAGCCGCAGCGGTACAGTGGGAGCAGGCGTGGAACATCGAGCCGGGCGGCCTCAGTCGCCAGCGCGGCCTGACCACCACCGAAATTTTGTCGCACGCTCATCCCGGCGGCGTGCGCGCGTTGTACATCATGGGCGAGAATCCCATGATGACCGAGCCGAACCTCAACGTCACGCGCGCGCACATGCAGCAGTTGGAGTTCCTCGTCGCGCAGGACATCTTCATCAACGAATCGGCAGCCTTTGCCGATGTCTTCCTGCCCGCCACGCCGTTCGCCGAGAAGGAAGGCACGTTCACCAATACCGATCGGCGTGTGCAGCGCGTGCGGCAAGCGCTCGCGCCGCGCGGCCAATCACGGCCCGATTACGAGATCATCTGCGATCTGGCACAGCGGATTGAACAGCGGCTCGATCGGCCTACCACGGCCCGCTGGGACTACGCCGGCCCCGCAGAAATCTTCCGCGAAATGGCGCATGTGGCAACGATGTTGAAAGGCATCACCTACGATCGGATTGAGCAGGTCGGCCTGCAATATCCCGTGCCCGATGAATCCCATCCCGGCACACCGTTCCTCTTCGCCGACACATTCCCCGCGGGGCGCGGCAAGTTCATCCCGGTGGAGCACGTGCCCACCGCGGAGGAACCCGACGACGAATATCCGTTCATTCTGACCACGGGCCGTTTGCTAGAGCACTGGCACGGCGGTACCATGACGCGCCACTCGCAACTCGATGCGTTGTTTCCGCACCCCTTGATCGATCTGCACGAAGTCGATGCGGCGCAGTTGAAGTTGCAGACCGGCGACATGGTGCGCGTCTCTTCACGGCGCGGCTCGATCGTGCTGCGGGTCAATGTCAGTGCCAAGACTTCGCCCGGCGTGGTCTTCATCCCGATGCACTTCGTCGAAGCGGCGGCCAACCTGCTCACCATCGACGCGCTCGATCCGTTCGCCAAGATTCCGGAATTCAAAGCGTGCGCGGTGAACATTCAAGT
>CAYNML010000076.1:5418-24648 GCA_964398185.1 uncultured Anaerolineae bacterium
AGGGAGAAGACAACATGCGTAAGTTTACTTTGCCGCTGACGATCGCAGCACTGATGCTGGCAACGGCTTTCATCACGATCGGAGTCGCGCGGGGGCAAGGCTCCGGTCCACAGATCATCAATCGCGAAACGCAGGGCGAGAGTGTGCGCGAGATCACTGCGCCGGCAGATGGCAACGCGCCTCAACAACCCAACATCGGCTTCATCGACTCACCCTCCGCCACGTGTTACCAGCCCGATCCGGGCCGTGACGAGTGCTACATCAACTGGTACTACCTCTCGGTCGATGCCAGCCCGAATTATATGATCACGATGACGGCCTTCTTGAATGACTTTGGCCCGGTGGTGCATACGCAGGGCTTCTTCCAGACTTCGATGTACGTGCCCTACAATATGCTGGGACAGGGATTCAAAGTGCCGTGTGGTAATGCGGGCGCGGGCGGCAATCCGCAATTGGGCAATGCCTACGCTTACACCATCCGCGCGCGAGATTCGGCCAATCTGGGCTCGGCCAATTATGGGACGGTGTACTGCCCGCCCTTCACGCCCTAGCGCGCGGGGGACGGCATGCCACCTCAACGACAATTTACTCAGCTGGGTCGCATCGTCTTGATCGGGCTGGTGTTGGGCGCAAGCGCACTGACGGCGCGCGCCGCCGGTCTCTTCGGCCCCGTCATCGTGGAAGAGGCAGATGGCAATCGCCGCGAAGTACAGACCAACGGTGAGATCGAACAACCCGCCATCTCCTTCATCGACAGCCCGTCGGCGACGTGCAGTCAGCCGGAGAGCAGTCGGAATACGTGCTACATCCAGTGGAACTACCTGTACGTGACGGCCAGCACGTCGCAATACATCATCAGCCTGACGGTCAGCATCGACAACCGCCTGGTGGCCTACCACGCTGGCTTCTTTCAAACGTACATGTACATTCCAAACGACATGCATGGCGCTGGCTTCAAAGTGGCCTGCGGGCCGCGCCAGGCGAACGGGCTGGGCAATTCATACGCCTATACGCTGCGGGCGCGTGAAACCGGCGGCTTGGGCGCGGCCAATTACGGAAGCGTCACGTGTCCGGGTGTCTATCTGCTGTACCTGCCCAACGTTCGGCGCTGACGGGTCGCCACGGTCAGGACTGAAGCCTTCCGAAGTGCTCTGCGACACTTCGGAAGGCGTGGCTGTGGTGTGCCAGACGTGGAATTTTTCTGAGCGCGAGGGATTGTGCTACAGGGCGTCTGCGGTTAAACTATAGACGAGCATCATTCGTGCGGGGGCACTCAGGAGCGCAGGCATGTCTGACCTGACCGGTCAAACGCTGGGCAAATACCAACTGATCGAACGCCTCGGGCGCGGCGGCATGGCCGACGTGTACCAGGGCTATCAGCCGGGTCTCGATCGCTACGTCGCCGTCAAAGTGATGCATCCGCACCTGTCCGAGGATGCCAACTTCATCACGCGCTTCCGCCGCGAAGCCAAGAGCGTGGCCGAGCTGCGCCATCCCTACATCGTGCAAGTTTTCGACTTCGACACGCAAGGCGAAAACTACTACATGGTGATGGAGTACATCGCGGGCGGGCAGACGCTGAAGCAGGTGTTGCAGCAGCTGGCCGAGCGCGGCGAGCGTCTCCCGATCGAGCAGACGCTGGACATCGTCACCAAGCTGGCCGATGCGCTGGCTTACGCCCACAACCTGAGCATGATCCATCGCGACATCAAACCCGCCAACGTGCTGCTGGCCTCGCTCGATCGACCCGTGCTCAGCGACTTCGGCATCGCGCGCCTGATGAACGAATCGGGCCTGACGATCAGCGGCATGTTGATCGGCACGCCCGCCTACATGTCGCCGGAACAGGGACGCGGCGAGCGCATCGACGCGCGCAGCGACATCTACTCGCTGGGCATCGTGCTCTACGAGATGCTCACCGGCCAGCCGCCCTACGACGCCGACACGCCCTACGCCATCATCCTCAAGCACATCAACGATCCGCTCACGCCGCCGCACCTGTTGACCACACCCATGCCGGAAGCGGTGGAGCGCATCGTGCTGAAGTGCCTGGCCAAAGACGCGGACGATCGCTTCGCCAGCATGGCCGAACTGCGCGATGCTTTGCGCGGGGCGCAGAGCGCGATCGGGATGCAGCAGACCACCCGCCCGATCGCATCGGCGGCGCCCACCCTGCCCCCGATCGAACCACTACCCTCGAAGATGCCGGATGCTGTCCCCGGTCCGACGATCGCAGTGCAGGCTGCGCCGCACGCAAGCCGGATCAAACCGGCCATCGTGATCGGCGGTGCGCTCATCAGCCTGGTGCTGCTCAGCACGGCGTTGGTGCTGATCTTCCGTCCGCGTGACACCGTCAGCCCGCTCGAACCGCTCGCTCCACCGACCGCGCCAGCGTCGGCGCCAACCCCCGCTTCGGCGGTGACCCAGCTGGTGAACGCGGGCTTCCAGGAGCTGTTCCTCTCCGACGACAACAACGCCGCGCACGACTTCTTCGATCAGGCGGTGAAAGCTGCGCCCGACGATGCGTATGCGCGTGTGGGGCGGGCCATCGCGCAGCTAAGCCGCTATGGCGACATTGAGGCGGCGCTGGCCGATCTGGAACAAGCCGAGCAAAGCATCCCTGACGATCCGCTGGTGCACTACGCGCGCGGCCTGTTGTACACCCGCGCTGAGCAGCTGGATGAACAAGGCGCAGAAGAAAAATTCACGCAAGCGATCGAAAGCTGCGGCGATCAAGCGGCGTTGTGCGCCAATGCCTATTATCAACGCGCGCAGCTCCGCGTCTGGTCATTGGACAACGTGGCAGACGGATTGGCCGACATGGATCAGGCCATCGAGCTGCAACCCAACCGGGAACAACTCGATGCCTGGCACGCGCGGCGCGCCAGCTATCGCTTCGAACGGGACAACGATCTCGACGGGGCCATCGCCGATCTGCAGACGGCCTACAAAATCTCCAACTGGCCAGAGCACTTGCAGCAAGCGGCGGTGTACGCCGTGCAGGCTGAGGAGTACGATCGGGCGTTGGAGATCTACGAGCAGGTGATCGACAAAACGGCGGGCGAGCCGCGTTACCTCGCGCAGCGCGCCTACGTCGAACTGCTGTCCGGCGATACCGAAGCCGCGCGGCAAACCGTGGAACGCGCCCTGGCGCTGGAACCCAATTTGCTCGCCGCGCGGTACGTGACAGGCTTGCTGTTGTTGGAAGACGGTGAACCGATCAAAGCGCTGCAGGAGTTCGAACCGATCACCCGGGGCGCTTCGACTGAGCTTTACGAAATGGCCGAGCCGTATCTGAATCCGCGCGCCGGGCGCGAGATCCATTACGATATGGCACGCGCTGCCGTGGCCGCTGGCGATCTTGACGCCGCGCAGGAGTATCTGACAACTTCGCTGGAGAAGGAAAAATTCTGGCCGCAGCCCTACATCCTGCAAGCCGAGCTGCTGAAAGAACGCGGCGATTTAGCCGGGGCGCGCGCGAGTTACTTGAAAGCCAAAGATTACGCTTACGATGATCCTGAGCTGGCAGCCGAGATCGAGCAGGCGCTGACCGATCTAGCCAAGTGAGATCAACATGTCCACCAGCCTGAATTGTCCCAACTGCGCCGCGCCGCTTCAGGTACGAGAAGGCCAGACCGTGGCGCTGTGCCTGTACTGCGGATCGAGCATCCAGCTGGCCGCCGGGGTGCTGCCGCAACCGATCGAGCAGCGCGAACTCACAGCGGATGTGCTGCAGCAGATCAATCAACTGTTGCTGGAGGGACGACGCGCTGACGCCATCACGTTGTACACGCAGCACGCCGGAGTCTCGGCCGCCGCCGCGCGTGAAGCCATCGACAATCTGGCACAGCAGTTGACCCGCCGCACGCTGCTGCGCCAGCCCATCAACAATCTGGGGCTGGCCCTGCTGGCCAGCTACACGCTCATCGGTTTGGTCGCACTAATCTGGGGTCTGACGAATAACAGCTGGTTCGTCGCGCTGTTGGGTGCGGGCTGGATCGGCTGGAACTGGCTGGTGTTCATTCCCGCCACCGTCATTCGCTGGCGTTATGAGCGCGGCCAGCCGGCGCCGGCGCGCGTGCAGCAGCTGGTGCGGCTGGGCGAGATGACGGTGCGCGGTCAGCCTGTCACGGCGGCGCGTCTGTGGCTGGAAGTGCGCCCCGCCGATCAACCGCCATTCCAGATGGAGCGCAACGTCGTATTGCGGCGCGAATCGGCGGAGAAGCTGACCACGGGCAGCACCATTGAAGTCCGCTGCCAGCCCGATCGGCGCGAGGCCATTCCCGTGACGCCGCTGACAATCATCGCCGCGCCGTAAACGGCGCCCTTGCCACTGCCCCGCGAGACGAGTATAATTTTTGGGCTTAACACTGTAACGGAGGATATTGGGCAATGCCAATGTATGTGTACAAATGCGACGACTGCGGAAATCACTTCGAGCAGTTGCAGAAGTTCAGCGACAAGCCGTTGAAGACCTGCCCGCGCTGCAAGGGGCACGTGAAGCGCGTCATTCACCCCACAGGCATCGTGTTCAAGGGATCCGGCTGGTACATTAACGATTCGCGCAAAGGGAGCGCCGGTTCGTCGGAAGCCAAGTCAGACAGCAAATCATCCAGTTCCGATTAGCGGTCGAGTGACAGCAAAAACGGGCGAGAGCGCACACTCTCGCCCGTTTTGATTTGATTGACTCGCTGACCTTACGCAGTTCTTAGGCGGAGCACCCCCCTGCCCGCCTCGCGCAACGGCCGTGGGATGCCGTTGCTGCTTAAAGGTCATCGGCTAAAGTTGAAAGCCGCCCACCGCCGGGACGATCTTGTGCCGGAAGTCAGTGACATAGGCTTCCAGCTTCTGGCGCAGTTCCTCCCAGTCGGAGCTGTGCACGATCTGATCCAGGGTCGCCAGATCGGGCGCCAGTCCGCCTGCCTGAATTTGCGGACAATCGCCGTAGGCCGTAAACCAGACCTCGGTGGGCTGCAGGCCCATCTTCAGCAGACCGGGCACAAATTCCTGGATGACGAATTGAAAATACTCGGCCTCGTTGCCCGCCTGAATGTCCCAACTCATCAAGAGTTTGACCATGACACTCCTAAACCCAATACTGTTTAGATAAGGCTCCCAGCCCGCGTCCGCGCGGTTGGGCCGCCCGCGCGGACGCGGTTGGTGAGCGCTCACTAAACAATATTGCTCCTAAACCGGAATGATGTGCTTACACCAGAATTGTATCACGCCTGACGGGCGCACCGTCAGGGAGTGCCCAGCTGCTGCAAGACCTGCTCGCAGCGCGCGCGCAGCGGACCGGGCTGGCTCAGTTCCAGGCATTTGTTCAAAGCATTGATCGCCTCGGTCTTGCTGCCCTGCTGGGCCACGGCTTGTCCCAACGCCAGCCACGCTTCTGCTTGATCGGGCTGCAATTCAGTTGCCTTCCGCAGCGTCGCAGCCGCGTCAGCGTAGTTTTTGCGCGCCAACTGTACATTGCCCAGACCAGTGTAGGCGGCGGCCAGATCAGGCTTCAGTTCAACCGCCTTATTGAAGGCTTGCTCGGCCTCTTCCCACTTCTGCTGCTGCACGTACGTGGCGCCCAGCATATAATGCGTCTCGGCATCATTGGGATCAATCTTCAGGGCCTGCTGCATCTGCTGCACGGCATCCTCAAATTTGCCCGCCTGGTAATACACCACGCCGATGTTGGTGTGGGCGGCCGCCTTGTCTGGCTTGATCTGCAGCACCGTTTGATAGGCCGCCAAGGCCTCATCCAATTGATTGAGCGAAGCATGGGCATTGCCCAACTTCAGCCACTCGTCGGCGTCCTGCGTTTCCAACGGCGGGACCGCGCCCGGATTGAGGGTGAAAGCCGCCATGAACTGGTCTTGCGCCTGATCCTTCTGATCGGCGCGGTAGTAAGCTTGCCCCAGCAACAAGTGCGCTTCAGCCGAGGCAGGATTGTTGGCCAGGATTTTCTCCAGACCCGCAAGCGCCGTAGCGATGTCGCCGGCCTGCAAGGCATTCAACTCGGCGCTCAAGTCCACCGTGGGCGCTGTGCTCACTTGAGCGGGAACCGTCGCCGGAGGCAAGGTGGTCTGCGGGGCCGGTGCGCCGCAGGCCGCCAAGAACGCGACAAATACACCCAGCCAGATTAGTTTGCGCATGACTTCTCCTTCCATAGCGCGACCTTGCAAGACACATCAGCCTCGCAAGGTCGAAGGTTGAATTGCCAGTGTCGGCCAGTGAATTACGCGGCTTCTTCTTTCGTCTTCAATTCCAGCAGCACCACCTGGGTCTCATCCGGCAGGCCGCTGCGGCTGACTTTCAGCACTTCCTGCGGGGCAACTTTATCCAGACCCATTTCCTTCAGGAATTTGACCACCGAGTCCAGCTTCAGCGTGCTGTCCGGCACATGATAGTGCATGGGAATCACAATGTGCGGCTCCAGCAGGCTCACCACTTCCGCCGCCTGCGAAGCATTGAGCGTTTCGCCGCCGCCCACCGGAATCAGCAGCACGTCCACTTCGCCCAGCGCCTCTTCCACCTGCGCCTGCGTCGGCACAATATTGAGATCGCCCAGATGGCACACCGTCAAATCATCAAACTCGAACAGGAACACGGTATTGCGCGGGCCAGCCGCGGCCTCTTTCTTGGCTTTGCGATCGCCGCGCAGTTCCAGGCCCGTCACGAACACCGACGAGACTTCATACTCGCCGGGACCGGTCAGCACCTGAAAGTCGCCCTTCACGCCTTTGACGTAGTTGTGATCGTCAGCGTCGTGGCTCACCGTCACGATGTCGGCGCGCACGCGCACCAGGTTCAGGCCCAGGTCTTTGCCATAGGGATCGGTCACCACGGTCGCCGCGCGGTCGCGCAGCCGGAAGCAGCTATGGCCCAGCCAGGTAATTTCCACAGGCATAAATCTTCTCCATTGATCGAATTGGATGACGCGGGTATTATACCCTAAAGAGGAAGGACGGCACACGATGAATGACGTGAACCTGCAGGTCAAACCGTATCTCACCGGCACCGGCCGCATCGAAGTCTGGCAGTCCGTCACGCGGCTGATCGTGCCGCACGCCGCGCGCACCCGATACGCCGATGCGCAGCTGGACGATCAGCTGGTACACCCCAACCGATCGCTGATTCATCAGCCGCCGCTGCGCCTGACGCTGCGCGCGCGCTTCTCCAGCTCGTCACTGCTGGGCACGGCCGGCTTCGGCTTCTGGAATCATCCCCTGCTCGCGCCCAGCAACCCGGTGCCGCTGCCGCGCGCCATCTGGTTCTTCTATGCCTCGCCGCCGTCGCACATGGATCTGGCCCTGGACGTTCCCGGCTGCGGCTGGAAGGCGGCCATGATCGACGCTACCACGCTGGGCGCGCTTGCGATGACGCCGCTGGCCCTGCCCGTCATGCTGCTGAACCGGTCGGAAAAATGGTATCGCCGCGTATGGCCCTTTGTGCAGAAGAATCTGGCGATCGAAGAGAAAGCCCTGCCGCTTGAGCTGCTGCCCGAGTGGCACACCTACACCATCGAGTGGGGCAGCGACCACGCCTGTTTCCGCGTGGATGATCAGATCGTGTTGCAAACCGATCGCGCGCCGCGCGGCCCCATGTGCTTTGTGACCTGGCTGGACAATCGGCTGGCCGTGGTCACGCCGACTGGATCGTTTCAATTTGGCCTGTTCGATGTAACTGAGCCGCAGTGGCTGGAACTCGAAGACATCACGCCGCTGGAATGAGCGAGCGGCGGCGCATCAGGTACAATGAAAGCATGTCCGATCAACCCAGTCTGATCATGATCGTTCCCGATTTGCTGTTTGCCACGCGGATTGAAGATGCGGCGCGAGCAGTCAAGGCGGCTGTCCTCAGCCCGATCGATCAAGCGGCGTTCCTGACGGCCCTGCGCCACGGCGCGCGGCTGGCAATCATCGACGCGGGCGCAGACAATGTGCCGTGGCTCGACTGGGTCAGCGCGGCCAAAGACGATCCCGCCACCGGGGTCGTGCCCATCCTCGCATTTGGCTCGCACAAAGACATCGCGCTGCGCAATCGCGCCTTGGGTGCGGGCGTCGATCGGTATATGGCGCGCTCCAACTTCAGCGAGGGTCTGATCGAGATCATCGCGGCGGCGGTGCGCGACACGACGGACGATCCGTGCAGTGAGCCGCTGCCCGCGGGCGTGATCCGTGGAATTGAGGAATTCAACGCCGGGCAATACTTTGAGCAGCACGAAACGCTGGAGCTGGTGTGGCGCGCCGAACTGCGCCCGGTGCGCGATCTGTATCGCGGCGTGCTGCAGATCGGCGTGGGATGTTTGCAGGTGGAACGCGGCAATGCGATCGGCGCGCTCAAGATGATCGATCGGGCCGTGAAGTGGCTGCAACCGTTCCGCCCCGCCTGCCAGGGCATCGACGTCGATCGCCTGCTGGCAGACGCCGCGCGCCTGCGGGCCGAGATCGAACGCCGGGGCGCGGATCAGATCGATCGGGTTGACCGGCGGTTGTTTCCAAAGGTCCATTTCTCATTGATCATTGATCATTGATCATTGATCATTGATCATTGACAGCTGCCACAACATGGCACACGTGGAACTTCACCGCAAATTATCACGAATACAAAAACGGGCCGCTGAATCCCAGCCGACCCGTTTTGTTACTTGTTCATTGTGACTTGTTCATTTGATCAACGCCGTCTCCGACAACTTTGCCAACTCGCTCTCCGGAAACTCCACCTCGCCCGTGTAGTGCAGCACATCCACCTCGCCGTCGTAGCGATACCGCCGCTTGATCCAGCCGCGTCCGGCGTAGGGCCGGAAGATCAGATCAAAGACCAGTTCCTCGCGCCCGGGATGCACGCTGATATCGACGATCCACGCCGGCTTGAAGTCGCGCACAATGGGATACAACTTCGCATCGCGTCGATCGCGCAGGTGTTTGAGTTCGGCCACTTGAGGAGATAAAGTTGACATGGGCGCCTCGGCTGGTTGAAGGTTGATGGTATAACTCTACGCCGCCAGTTTAGCCGACAGTGTCAAACTCTGCAAGCCCGGCTTGAGCAGCTTGGACACCGGGCAGCCCTCCTTGGTGGCCTCGGCCACTTCCGCAAACTTCTCCGCGCTGAGGCCGGGCGCGCTGACCACCGTGTCCAGATGAATGGCGCTGATCTTGAAACCACCCTCGGTTGTCATCGTCAGCGTGGCCGTGGTGTTGATGGAGGTCGGCACGAAGCCCGCCTTGCTCAAATTCGACGACAGCGCCATGCTGAAGCACGAGGCTTCCGCCGCCGCGATCAACTCTTCGGGGTTCGCGCCGGGGGCGTCCTCAAAGCGCGCGGAAAACGTGATCTTGGTATCCTTGAGCGCCCCGCTCGTCGTCGAAGTCGTGCCGCCGCCGCTCTTCAGATCGCCCTGCCACTCTGCCGTTGCCGTTCGAATGATGTCTGCCATGAGTCGCTCCCTTTGAAAGAAGATTTCGCCAATCGAGCGATTGGTCATAGAAAGTATATCACGCCGTGCGACAGGAGGACCGTAGAATTTGGAATGCGGAGCAGCGTGCTACCGCACCGTCGTCGCTTCCGACGTCGCCTCGAACGGAACGAGGATGAAAAACGTGGAACCTTCGCCCACCTGGCTTTCCACCCACACGCGCCCGCGGTGCCACTGCGCGATCGATTTGACGATGGCCAGGCCCAGCCCCGAGCCTTTGATGTCCACCGTCTCGCGCCGCTTCACGCGATAGAACCGCTCGAACAACCGGGCCTGATCGGCCGCGGCAATGCCGATGCCCGAATCCTTCACTGCGATCACCATCGCCGAATGCTGCTCTTCCACCGACACCGTAATCGTCCCGTCGGTGGGGGTGTACTTGATGGCATTCTCGACAAGATTCGCAATGGCGTGGCGCAGCAGACCGTGATCGCCCGCAATGATGCGCTCGGACAACTTGCCGGTGCGCAGCAGCAGCCCGCGCGACAGCGCCTGCGGCTTCTGCGCCTCCACCACGCTGCGCGCAATATCGGCCAGCGAGCACATCTCGCGCACCAGCCCCACGCCCGCTTCGATGCGGCCCAGGTCCAGCAAATCGTCGATCAACTCCGTCATCTGCTCGATGCCGGCCATCACCTTCTCGGTGTAATCCTGCTGCTTGGGCGACAGCGGCCCCACCATCGGCAGCATCGTCGCATAACCGCGCATGTACGTCAGCGGCGCGCGCAAGTCGTGGCTTACCGTCGCCACAAACTCGCTCTTCATCGCGTCCAGTTCCTTCAAGTGCGTAATGTCGCGCATCACGGCCACGCGGCCCAGCACCTCGCCGTCGCCATCGCTAATGGCGCTGGCGCTGCCGTACAACGTGCGCCCGTCGTTCAGCATGATCTCTTCCGTGCGCGTCTCGGTGCTGCCGTCAATCGGGAATAAACGCGCCACCGACGGTTCCGTCCACAACTCGGTGACCACCTGGCCGATGGCCGATCCACTGGCGATCTCAAAAGCTTGCTCGGCCGCCGGGTTGCACAACAACACCCGATTGGCAGCATCCGTCACCACGACCGCATCGTTGGTGCTGGCCAGCACCGCCGCCAGTTTGCGCCGTCCGCCCTCCGCCTCGTCATACAACCGCGCATTCTCGATCAGCACGGCGGCCTGGCCTGCGATGGTCGCCAGCACGTTGACTTCCGACTCGGCGAACACGCGCGCCTCGGCATAGCCCAGCCACATCACGCCAATCGTTTCGCTCTGCCGCCGCGCGGGGAACGCCGCCAGCGCCATGATACCCGGCCCGATCACACTGGAATCGATCATGGCCCGCGCGCGCGCCTTGGTCACGTTGTCGATCAGGATCGGCTGTCCGCCGGCGGCGCTCAGTTTCACCACCGCCCGATCGAGCGGCGTCAACTCCGTCGGCCCCTCCCCGCTCGAAAACAGATCGCGCGGCTCGCCATTCGCCGGCACGATGATCAAACGCGCCACTCGCGCCGGGGTTGCCTCGCGCGCATCGTCCAGCAGCGGCGGCACCCCCTGAGCCAGATCGAGTGACGCCGACACCTTCTGGCTCACGCGCAGCAGCAGCGATAGATCGTCGACGCGCGCCTTCAAGCTCAACCGCATCTGCTCGAACGACTGCGCCAGTCGTCCCACCTCGTCGTCGCGCTGAATGCCGATCGGTTGGTTGAGATTGCCGCGCGTAATGTTCTCCGCCGCCGCCGACAATTCCTGGATCGGCCGCGTAATGGCGCGCGTCAAAATCAAAATCCCCAGCGCCGCAAAAAGCATGATGAAGAACAGCAGCAGCAGCAGCGGAGCGGAAATTTGCAGCGCCAGTTCCAGCACGCTGATGCGCGGCAGTTCGATCGCTACCGTCCAGCTGCTGCCTTCGCCCGGCAGCACATACAACAAACGCGGCGTCCCGTCCGGGAACCGATCGTTATACACCGTCCCGCCGTTGGTCGGTTCACCTGCCCGGGTCTCCGGATCGAGCGGCCAGTTCTGCCACACCTGCCCGGCTTCCGGATGGATGATGATGCGCTGATTTTCGTCCACCACGTAGCCCACTCCGGCGCCCAGCGTCTGTTGCAAAGTATTGCGCAGCCGTTCCGTGGCCGGATTCATGGCCAGGTTAACGCGGCCCACCAGCGCGCTCTGCCGCTCGCCCACCGCCACCACAAACGACACGTGCGCCTGATTGTCCAGCAGGTAGACTTCGCTGCGCTGCGGCGCGCCGGATAGCAGCGTATTCTGCACCAGCGTCTGTTCTTCCAGCGTCGGCGTCGCGCGCTGATCGAGCGGCGCATAACTGATCAATTGCCCGGCGGTATTGAACAACAACACTTGCGCGAAGAAGGGTTCCTGGCGCAGGGCAGAGGTCAGCTGCCCCGCCTGCAGCGACGGTGTACCGTTGAGCAACACCGGTTCGGCGGCGATGGACTGCAAGCGGTTCTGGCCGTCGCGCAGGAAATCATCCACGTCGCGCGAAGCGGCCTGCGCGTCGCGCGCCATCTGCGTAATGGCCTGCCGGGTGGCCTGCCGCAGCGCCACGGCGCTGACCACCGTCAGCAGGATCACCATCACGATTAGCGTGAAAGCGATGAACGGCACCAGCAAGCGGCGGCTGAGCGTGCGATTCCACAGCGGGTCCTGCGTTATCTCCTTTTGCCGGCGCAGGCGCGGCCACACGGTGTTGATGATCTCCACCAGCAGGCCCGAGACAAAACCTTGCGCCAGCATGGGCAGGAACGCGCCCAGATACAACGGCCACGCGTAGTTCAGCGCTTCCAGCGGGCTGCCCTGTGTGTACACAAAGAACGATGGCAGCATCATCGCCCACGCCACCAGCGCGCCGCACAGGCTGGCGAACAATGGCCGACGCAGCATGGCGGCCAGCCTGCCACGATAGTATTGATCGATCAAGAAGCTGGCCACCAGCCCGTAAGCGATCACTTCGTAGCGCTGGGTGATCTGCCCGCTTTGCAAGCCAGCCTGCATCAACGCGCTGAAACCGCTCAGCAAAACTGCCGGGCCCATGCCCAGCCATAACGCGGCCAGCAGCAGCGGCACGGCGGCGAACAACGGCGCAGCCGGCACCGATGTGTTCTGCGGCACTTCGGGGACAGGTTGAAAATCGGGTGCGGCAAAGCGCCACAAAACCACGTTGCTTAGAATCAGCGTGAGCGCGCCCAACCCCAGGAAGATCAGCCACTCGCGGCGGCGCATGGCAAAGATCGAGCGGCGCAGCAGGAACAGGATGGTGAGTGTCGTGAACAAATAAATCCCGAGCAGGAGCATGCCCTCGGGACGCACGGGGAATTGGATGAAAAAATTTAGCCCGCCAAACAACTCGATGTTCATGGCCGCCGCGGAGCTACAGCATGAAGGTAGAATCAGCGCGTGTATTATAGCATCAACCACGGCAAAATCGCGAATCCTTTTCTGGAGATTTCCCACATCGCTAATTTTGCTCGCAGTCCGCGTCCTCGCGGACGCCCGCGCGAGGCGGGCTTGGAGCAGTTGTGGGCAGTCACCAATCCCCTTCGGTTGCGAGAATGACCTGCACGAGTTACAATTCGGCGGCTCTCATACCTGATCATCATGACCTTACCTCCCACCATACCCATCATCTTCCTGATCCTCGGCGCGCTCGCCGTTGGCGCCAGCGAACTGGCGCGGCTGCGGCGTCCCACCGTGATTCTGCTCATCACCACACTGCTGGCGCTGGCCGCGTTGTGGACGTTGCGCAATGCTGCCCTGCCGGTCACCCAAATCATCGCCGCCTGGCAGCCGGTCTCGGTCTTCACCGTGCCGCTGAGTTTTCGCGTCGATAACACCGCCTGGCTGCTGGCCATGGGGCTGTTGTTGGTATTGTTGACCACGGCCTTGACGTGGGCGGCGTATCCGGGACAGGAGCGCCCCGGCCCGCGCGCTGTGGCGCTGTTGTTGACGGCAGCCGCTCTGGGCGGCATCTTCGCCAGCAATTTGCTGACCCTGGCCGTGGCGTGGGGCCTGCTCGATCTGGCGTTTGTCGTGGCGCTGTTGGTGCGCGGGGGATCAGAAGTGGGACGGCGCGCGGCTCTGGCGATTGTGGTCAACACCGCGTCCACGGTCTGCGTCTGGATCGCTGCGTTGTTGATCGAGAATCAGCAGGGCAGTCTGTACTGGCATTTGTTCAACGCGCCGGAAGATGCGCGCGCCTGGCTCATGGCGGCGGCTGTGCTGCGCGTGGGACTTTACCCTTTTCATCAGTGGATGCCGGTGGAGTTGGGCAAAGAACCCGATCGAGCGGTGATCATCTTCATCATGCCTACCGCCGCCGGTTTGGCTCTGTGGGTGCGCATGTCCATCGCCCGGGCCCTGCCCACCGAGTCGATCGTGCCGCTGTTGGCCGTGTTGAGTTTATTGGTGGGCGCGCTGTTGGCCTGGCGCAGCGCACAGGCGCGCAGCGGACTGCCCTTCATCGCGCTGTGCCTCACCGGCTCGGTCGCGCTGCTGGCGGCCGGCGGCGCGACATCTGCGCAGCTGACGGTGGCAACGTTCAGCTGGATGTTCACCTCGGTGAGCTTGTTTATCGCGCGCGGCCTCGATCGGCGTCAGCCCTATTGGTCGCTCGGATCGTTAATTGCCTTCTTGAGCCTGGCCGCCCTGCCCGGCACGCTGGGGTTCGTGGTCCAGCAAGGCATTGTGACCATGGTTGTCGATCAGAAACAGTGGCTGATTCTGCTCGTGGTGGTCCTCGCGCAGATCGGCGTACTGGCGGCCGCACTGCGCCTGCTGTTGTCATCCGCCATCGAGAGCGCGCCGACGCAGGTGGCGCGCCAGATCGCCTGGGGGCTGGCCCTGGCTTGCGGCGCGCTGCCGTTGCTGAGCCTGGCGCTGTCGGCAAACATCCTGCCCGATCTGCCGTCGACGAGTGAACTGTTGGGGCAGCTCAGTCCGATCGGGGTGTTGGCCCTGTTCGGGCCGTTGGTCATCGGCGCCGTATTAGCCTGGCGCGGACCGCTGCTCGCGCGCGGCGCAGGCGATGGCGGCCAATCCGCCTGGGGACACCTCCTGCGCCTGGATTGGGTCAATGCCGTGCTGTTCTATCTGATCGATCGGCTCACCGTTTTGCTGCGCGCCGCCGCTGGCTTGTTTGAAGGCGAAGGCGGTCTGTTGTGGACGGTGATCGTCATCGTCGTAGTGATCGTGATCTATACTGCCGCGCTGTAGCTCGCGCGCTGCTTGAGTTTCTGCATGAACGTCGATATTGCCAAAACCGTCGCCGCCCTGCCTGGCACTGCCGTGCTGATCGGCTTGCTGATCGCCGCGGCGCTGCTGGTGATCCTGATCAACTGGCGCTTGTTGATCCTGGCGCTGGGGGCGCAGTACATCCTCATCGGGTTGATGTTGACGCGCGTCGTGCCGATCGAACTGGCGGCCGTGAAGGCGTTGGTCGGCATCATGATCTGCCCGGTGTTGTACATTACCGCGCGGCGCGTCAACTGGGGCCGTCCGGAAGAAGACGACGCCGAAGAAGATCCAGCCCCCCGGCCACGCCGTCGCTGGTGGCACATTCTGGGCGCAGGCTGGCCGGTGCGCTTGATCATCGCCGTGCTGGCGGTGGCGATCAGCAGCGGCCTGGCCTCACGCAATCCGCTGCCCATCGTCGGCGATCAGGCCATCTCGCGCGATTTGACCACGGGCGCGTTCAGCGTGATCTTGTTGGGCCTGATCAATGCCGCGCTCGCCGAAAACCCGTTGAAGGTGGGGCTGGGCTTGTTAAGCATCCTGGCCGGTTTCGAATTGTTCTACACGGCGGTGGAACCAACCCTGACCATCGTCGGGCTGTTGGGCCTGACCAATCTCTTCCTGGCGCTGGCGATTGCGTACCTCACCACGGCGTGGGCCTCGCGCCGCAGCGAGGTGGCGGCGTGATCTTCAGCCCGCTGCCGCTCATCGCGCTGCCGTTGATCGCTGCCGTGCTGACAGCGCTGCTGCGCCGCTGGAGTTCACTCAGCGCCTTGATTGCGGCGTTGTGCCCCGCAGCGGCCGCGCTCATGGCGGTGGTCTACCCGTTGAACAACCCGCTGCCGTTTCTGGGCCGCGATCTCTACTTGACCACGCCCGATCGCTACGCGCTGATCTATCTGTATCTGGTGGCCGCGGCCACCTTCCTCGGCGTGTGGCGCACTACGGCACGCTGGACTTATTATCCGGTGGCGTTGGTCGCCCTGGCCAGCATTGCCGCCGCGCTGGGCGCGCGCCCCATTATCGTAGAAGTTGTCGGCGGTCGCCCGTTCGATCCGTTCAACTATGCCGTCCTGCTGTTCACCATTAGCGCGGTGCTCACCATCTTCCCGCTGCAGGGCGGGCAGCCCGGCGTCACCATCGGCACGCTGCGCTATCTGACGTTCATGGTGATTGCTGCGCCGGTCTTTCTGGCCGCGGCGTGGATTCTCGATCAGTATTCGCAAAGTCCCGACGCGGTGAACCTGGCGCAGACGGCGACGGCCCTGCTGTTGTTCGGCCTGCTGTTGTGGCTGGCCGTGGTTCCATTCCATTCGTGGCTGCCTGGCGTGGCGAGTGAATCGCCGCCCTTATCCAGCGCCTTTGTGCTGGGCGTCGTCAACGTTGCCGCCTTTTTCTTGATGCTCGATCTGGTCAGCGGCATCCGCCTGTTGCACGAAAACCCGCTGGTGTTTGATGTGCTGCGGCTGGCCGGCTTGACCACCGCGCTGGTGGGCGGCGTGCTGGCTTTTGCGCAACGCGACTTCGGGCGCATCATGGGCTATGCCGTCCTGGCCGACATTGGCGTGGCGTTGGTCGCGTTCGGCACCAACACCACGGCCGGCCTCAGCGCGGCGTTGTTCGTGGTGTTCCTGCGCACCTTCGGGCTGGGCTTGATGTCGATGGGGTTGGCGCTGGCGCGCACAGAAGCGCCGGATGATACTTTCACGTCGATGACGAGCCTGGCGTGGCGCAGGCCGTGGGCAGCGGTGGGCCTGATCGTCGGGGCTTTCTCGCTGGCCGGCGTGCCGCCGCTGGCCGGCTTTGCCGGACGCTGGGGTGCGCTGCAACAAGCTGCGGGCAGCGATCTGGGTATCTCGCTGGCGCTGGTGTTGAGCTCGATCGGCGTGGTGGCCGGCACGATGCGCGGCTTGCAGTATGTGCTCCGCCCGATCGATGATCTCGGCCACCAGCCGGCCCGTGAATCCGTCTTAACGATCGCGCTGCTGGTGGGCGCGCTGATCCTGTGCGTGATCTTCGGCCTGTTCCCCGATCTGCTCTCGCCCGTCATCCGGCAGATGACGGCCTCGTATGTCAGCGCCTCGTAGTTCTCCTACGCGCGATAGACCACTTCGAACATCGGCACGATGCTGCGCCAGTCGTACTGCTGCACGGCGAACGAGCGGCCGGCTGCGCCCAGCGCCTGCGCCCGCACGCGATCGGTCAGCAGCGCCTCGATAGATCGGGCAAAGGCCGCGGCGTCATCGGCCAGCAGCAGCTGCTCATTGTGCGTCACCGCAAAACCTTCTGCGCCCAGAGTTGTGCTCACAATGGGCGCTTGCAGTGAGAACGCCTCCAGTAATTTCAGCCGCGTGCCCCCGCCGGTCTGCAACGGCACGATGGTAACACTCGCCCCGGTGATATAAGGCCGCGTGTCATCCACCGCGCCGGTAATGGTAATCGCAGGATCGGCGCGCAGCACATCCAGCCGCGCATGCGGACGCTGCCCCACGATGAAGACGTGCACGTCGGGCGCCAGCTGCTTGAGCAGCGGTAACACTTCGGCGGCGAACCATAACATGGCATCGACATTGGGGCGGAAGTCCATCGTGCCGGTGAAGACCAGTGAACGCGGCGGCAGATCCAGCGGCGTGACGTGCTCGCGCCGGTAGAACTCGGTATCGACGCCGTTGGGGATGACGTGCGCCGTGAGGTGCGGAGCAATCTGCTGCAGTGCGATCGCATCCGCCGCTGAAACGCACACCACTCGATCGGACTGGCAGACCACCCGGCGCTCGAAGCGCCGCAGCTTGCGCCATTGAATCGACGAGTACACCGCGCCCGCTGTCCAACCGCGCGCCGCGCTCTCAGCTTCGGCCAGGCGCTTCTGCAGCAGATACTCCGCGTTGTGATCGTCGAACACCCGCAGGAATTGGTTCACCGATCGGTCAGCCTGGTGCGGCAGGGCCAACGCATAGCGGGCCAACTCGATCCCTTCCACTTGCACGACGTCATACGCGCCGTCGCTCAGCCAGGCGGCGAGCTGCCGTTGAAAATCGCGCGACCACAAGCGCAGCCCCATGTCCGGCCACGGCGACAGCAGCGTATCGCGCGCGCGCCGCCAGGTGGGGCGCGGCGGCCGCGCCGTCGTAGCCACACGACGGCAGAGTCGATCGAGCGGCGAGGCAGGCGGCGGCGCGTCGGCGAAGGACAACACATCGATCTCATGCCGCTGCGCCAGCCCGGCGATGATGTTGTAATTCCGCAGCGTGGTGCCTTTGTGCGGCGGGTATGGATATTGCGGTGTGAGAAAGAGGATACGCATGATTGATAGGGTGCTCTCAAACCGCGTCCGCGCGGCTTACCTCCACCGCGAGACGCGGTCGAGCAGCAGCGTAATCGTCTTAGGCCTGCCCTAACACGCGTCGATAAACATCCAGCGTCTCGCGCGTGCAGCGCGCCCACGAAAAGTCGGCGACGCGCTTAAAGCCGCGTTGACGCATGCGCTGCTGCAAGTGACGATCCGCCAATACCCCGGCGATGGCCGCGGCGAGTTCGTCGCTGTCGTCGGGATCGACCTCTTGGGCCGCGCCGCCGGCAATCTCCGGCAGCGAGCCGCGATCGCTGATGATGCACGGCGCGCCGCAGGCCATCGCCTCCAGCACGGTGAGGCCAAAGCCTTCGTAGTGCGAAGGCAGCACGAACACTGACGCGGCTGCATACAAGGCCGCCAGATCCGCATCCGGCGGCGAGTCGATCCAGCGGACGTGGGCGGTGAGACGCCATTCGTCGATCAGCGCGCGTGTCTCGTCGAACAGCCAGCCGCGCGAACCGGCCAGGATCAGATCCGGCGTCTGCGCTTCACGCGCGCGCAACAACCGATAGGCCCGCAGCAGGCCGGCGACATTCTTGCGGGGTTCCAGCGTTCCCGCAAACAGGATGTACCGCTCGGGCAGCTGCCAGCGCGATCGGGCGGCCGCGAGCTCTGCTTCGCTCAACGGGTGATACACCTCGACGTTGGGAGCCAGCCACACCACCGTGATCTTCGCCTCCGGCACATTCAGTAACTTGATCAGATCCAACCGTGTGGCGTGCGAATCGGCCAGGATGTGATCGGCCACCTGCACGGCGCGCTCGATCTGATCGTTGTAATAGCGCCGGCTCTCAGCCGTGAGAAACTGCGGATAGTACAGAAAGTTCAGATCGTGCACCGTAATCACGCGCCTGAAGCGGCCGCTGAACGGCGGAATGAAATCGGGGCTGTGCAGCAGATCGATCGGCACGCGCCGCAGTTCCAGCGGAAAAGCGATCTGCTCCAGGCGATGATGGCTGGGCGTCCAGGCGGCGCACAGGCGCGCGGGGGACTTTCCCGGCGGAGTGCGATCCTTGCGGCTGTGGATGATCGTGTAGTCGTTGCCGGCATCCAGCCTGGGCAGCTGCTCCGCCAGGTGCACGATGTACTGCCCGATGCCGCTGTAGCGGCGATAGTACACCAACCGCGCGTCGAGTGCGATGTGCATGGCCGTATTATAACTTGGTTGCTGGCAGTTGGT
>CAYNML010000077.1:0-24616 GCA_964398185.1 uncultured Anaerolineae bacterium
CGCAGCGTAATTATCTTCGCGATCGTGATAGTTGTAAAAGAGGAATACTATAGCGGCTCAGGACGTGGCGGTGACTATAATCGACGCTGGATTGAGGAGATTGGGAAACTCGATGAAATTACACCGGGGGCTGTTCGGGCGCTTCGTGACCAGCTGGTGGATGAATTCGGCCTCAATCCTTGGAGAAAGTAACGTGAAAAAACTCTTTCACTTTCATAACCCGCTTGATTTCCGTTTTGCACAAGCAGGACGACTTGGTACCTGGTATCCGCTTGGAGTTAAAGTATGTTCAGAATGCGGAGCTTCGCGTCAAAAAAGAGTGCCGCCATTGGTCTTGGCATGGGAGCCTGGCTCGAATGTAATCGGAGACTTTGCCTGGCTTGGAGCAGACGACGAACTAGTAGTTACTCAATCAGTAAGAGATGCACTTGAAGGGCGATTTCGAGAATTTGAATTTAGGGCAATCGAAATGTGGCAAGATCCGAAACTCAAGCCGCCACAGAGGATTACTAAACGCACAAGCCCTCGAATTTGGCTGCCTTACGATGGGCCTCCACTGTGGGACGTGTGGGTGACTGCGTGGTGTTCCCTCGATCTTCCGCGCTCTGGCATAACCTTTGAAAAAGAGTGCTTGACATGTGGGCGGAAAATCTACAAGAAGAAGCCATTTGAAGAGCGATTCCTTGTTTTGGACACAGCAACCTGGGGCAAAGAGGATGTTTTTCACATTTACGAGTATCCACGCTGGATATTTTGTACGGAACAGGTGAAAAAGTTCGTTGAGGAGGCCGGCTATACCAACGTGAGTTTCCTTGAAGACGGTGAAATTCCTGGTTAGATACAACGCAGCACTGATATCTTAAGGCCCTGGTAACCATCCGCTTGCAGAGCACTGCACCGCATGTGTCCGCTTCAAAGTCCGTTGAGGGAACCGTCATCCGCTTCGTGCACCTGCGGTATAATGATTATAGACTGGGCGATGATTGAGAGCGAGGGCCACATGATGAACAAAGTGCTGCAACTAACCGCCGTGATCGAACGCGAAGGCGCTGGCTATGTTTCAACGTGCCAGGAACTGGACATCGTCAGCCAGGGCGATACCGTGGAAGAGGCGCGGGTGAATCTCGTCGAAGCGGTGGAAGGTTTTCTGGAAGTCGCGTCGCAGTCGGAGATCAAGCGCCGCTTGAAGAAGGAAACCTACATCCTGCCGATTCTGCCGACTTTGCCGAAACCGCGTGTAAAATCCACGGCGAGGTCGAAAGTTGCCTAAACTCCGCGTGTTGTCCGGACAGGGGGTCTGCCGCATCATGGCGCAGCACGGCTTCAAGCAAGTGCGGCGCAAAGGCAGCCACATCATCATGCAGAAAGCCTCGGGTAACACAACTATCACCGTCCCCGTGCCCGACCATGATGAACTCAAACTGGGTACATTGACGGGCATCATCCGGCAATCTGGATTGTCCCGTTCACTTTTCGAACGCTAATCTGTAACGCGGCCGCTGATCATCAGCGGCCGCGTTGCGTTACTGCGGGAGTGTGCCCACATGTCTCACATCCTCATCCTCGGCGGAGGAGCGGCGGGCTTCTTCGCCGCTATCACTTGCGCGGAGGCCAATCCGCACGCGTGCGTGACCATTCTGGAAAAGAGCCGCGCACTGTTGAGCAAGGTGCGCATCTCCGGCGGCGGGCGCTGCAACGTCACCCACGCCTGTTTCGATCCGGCCCGGTTGGTGCAGCACTATCCGCGCGGCAGTGCGGCGCTGCGCGGCCCGTTCTCGCGCTTTCAGCCGCGTGACACCATCACCTGGTTCGAGCAGCGCGGCGTGCCCCTCAAGACCGAAAGCGATGGCCGCGTCTTCCCCGTCACCGATCGATCCGCAACGATTGTCGATTGCCTCTTGAACTCAGCGCAGCAGGCCGGAGTGACGATTCGCACGCAGGTGTCCATCAACTCGATCGAGCGATCTGATCAAGCGGGCTTTGTGGTGCGATCGACATCCGGCGAGGTGCTGCAGGCCGATCGGGTCTTGCTGGCGACCGGGAGCAATCCGCAGGGCTATGCGTGGGCGGCGGCCCTCGGCCACACGATCGAGCCACCCGTCCCGTCGCTCTTCACCTTCACCAGCGATGATGCGCGGCTGCAAGGCTTGTCTGGCGTTTCCGTCCCCAACGCGCATGTCGAGATCGCAGGCACATCATTGACGCAGAGCGGCCCGTTGTTGATCACGCATTGGGGACTCAGCGGCCCGGCCATTCTCAAACTCTCGGCGTGGGGCGCGCGCGTGTTGCACGATCGACAATATCGCGCGCCGGTGATCATCGACTGGCTGCCCGATCGGCGCGAAGACGACGTGCGCCACACCCTGCAATCTCTCAAAGCCGATCAACCGAAGAAATACGTCGGGAGCAGTTCGCCGTTCGGTTTGCCCATGCGCCTGTGGCTGAGCCTGATCGGAGCGATCGGTCTCGACGCGGATCGCCGCTGGACGGAAGTCTCCAAGCGCCACCTCGCCGCGCTGATCGATCAACTCAAACGCGGCGTGTATGACGTGCGCGGCAAGGGCGAGTTCAAAGAAGAATTCGTCACCTGCGGCGGCGTCAACCTCGACGAGATCAACTTCAAGACGATGGAGAGCCGCGTCTGTCCCGGTCTGCACTTCGCGGGCGAAATCCTCGACATCGACGGCTTGACGGGCGGCTTCAATTTTCAGGCGGCGTGGACCACCGGCTGGCTGGCGGGCAGGGCGCTGGCGGCGTGACGTGTCATTCCCGCGTGCAGTTTGGCGGGAATCCATCGGCCACACGCCGCGCGCAGCGTTGAAACGTCATTCCCGCGCGCAGTTGGCGGGAATCCATCGGCCACACGCCGCGCGCAGCGTTGAAACGTCATTCCCGCGCGCAGTTGGCGGGAATCCAGTATTTGACCAGCGCATATTGTCTTCAGTGGTCTGGATGCCCGATGAAAGCACTCGGGCATGACGTGCTTTTCCCCACCCTTGTCAAATCCCCACCCGCGTGATAGAATCCCGACCCGTTGCACGGTCTGCACAAGGATAGCGCACGCAGCCGCTGCACTTTCCGCTCCCGGCACCAAGGTCCGGGGGCATATCCCGAGGAAAGGAGTTTGACAAATGGCGAATGCACGCCCATATGAAGTCACGCTTGTGTTCCGCCCCGACCTGGACGAAGCCGCGTTCACCGCGGTTGTAGACAAGGTTAAGGGTTGGATGACCAGCGCGGGCGGTACGGTGACACAGACCAACGTCTGGGGCCGCCGCCGTCTAGCGTATCCCATCAACAAGCTGACTGAAGGCCAGTACGTGTTGTTTCTGGCCGATCTGCCGGCGCAGGCTCTGGCCGGGCTGGAACGCGAGTTCCGCCTGAGCGAAGAGATCCTGCGCTTTCTGATCGTCCGCGTCGACGACTAGGCCCGCTGAAAATAGGAGGCGATCGATGACCCGTGGATTGAACAAAGTCATGATCATCGGACGGCTGGGGCGCGATCCTGAAATGCGCTATACGCCCAACGGCCGCCCGGTCACCGCCTTCAGCGTAGCCGTCAACCGCTCGTGGACGGCCGGCGACGGCGACAAGCGCGAAGAGACGGAATGGTTCAACGTCGTCGCGTGGGGCAACCTGGCCGAGATCTGCAAGCAGCATCTGCGCAAAGGCCAGACCGTCTACGTCGAAGGCCGGCTGCAAACGCGCGGCTGGGATGACCAGGAAGGCAAGAAGCACTATCGCACCGAGATTGTCGCCAACGAGATGATCATGTTGAGCGACAAGCGCGAGGGCGGCGACGAGCCGTTCGGCGAAGCGGCTTCAGCCGAAGAAGAAGAGTTTCCGTTTTAGCGACCGTTTCAAAACTCGCTCCTCGACCGCGTCCTCGCGGGCGAGCCTAACCGCGAGGACGCGGTTGAAGAGCGATGGAAGAGTTTCCATTTTAGTGTGTCACCCGATCGGTTCTCTTGAACCTCATCGGATGTCATGAAGGATATTAAACATGTCTGATCAAGAACAACCTCAAGCGGCCCCGGCTCCGGCCCCCGCTCCCGCCGCGGCACCCGCCGCCGCGCCCGCCCCGTCGGGCGGGCAGTCTGGCGAGCGCCGTTCGTACAGTGGCGGCCCGCGCGGCCCGCGCACCGAACGCCGCGGCCCCGGCGGCAAATTTGCCCCGCGTCCCAAGGTGTGCCAATTCTGCGTCGAGAAGACCAAGAAGATCGATTACAAGGCGCCCGAGCAGCTGCGCCGCTTCGTCAGTGACCGCGGCAAAATCCGCCCGCGCCGCCAGACCGGCACCTGCGCGCGCCATCAGCGCCACCTGGCGCTGGCCATCAAGCGCGCGCGGCACCTGGCCCTGCTGCCCTTCGTCGGCACGCAGGCCCGCTAGATCACAACCGAGTCATTCACCTCGAACTGGTCAACTGGCTGTTCATCACGGCGCTGCGGCGCGGTGGGATGAGTGCGCCGCTTGACCAGTTCCTCTATCGGATTGAGGACGTATGTCGAAGAACAAATCTACCGCCAAAGTGCAAGTGCCCAACGAACCCACGCGCAAGCAGCTGTCGCGCAAGGAGCGTGATGATCGCCAGCGCCGCCGCATCAACCTGGCCGTGGGCGGCGTGCTGGCGCTGGTCGTCGTCATCATCGTGGGCGGCTTCCTGTATGAGAACATCTCCACGCAGGTGCGGCTCAGCCAGCCGGTAGCCAACGTCAACGGCGAACTGATCTCCACCACCGACTTCCAGAGCCGCGTCAAATTGGCGCGCGCGCAGCTGCGCCAGCAGGCAGAGTTCTACGCGACCACGCTGCAAGACACTCAGACAGCGCAGCAGATTCAGGCGCAGTTGGACGATCCCATCACGCTGGGCGGCCAGATCGTCAACAGCATGGTGGATGAAATCCTGTTGAAGCAGGCCGCGGGTGAGTTCGGCGTGACGGTGTCGCCGGACGAGATCGAACAGCGGGTGGAAGAAGTGGGCGGTTATCAGCGCAATCCGCCCACCCCGGCGCCCACGCGCACGCCGGCGCCCACGCCCACAGCTTCGGCCAGTGTGACGCAGACGGCCACGCCGCCGCCGACGCCGCTGCCCACCAGCACGCCCATCAGCCGGGAATCTGCCGCGCAGAACTATCAGAGCTACCTGACGTCGCTGGGCATCACCGACGCCGACTATCGCAAATACGTGGAGCTGAGCTTGTTTAGCGAGAAGATGCGCGAAGCGATCGGCTCGACGGTGCCGACGATAACGGAGCAGATCACCTTCCAGTTCATCCGCGTCGATGCGGCGGCGATCCCCACGGTCTCGGCCGCGCTGGAGCAGGACGGCTTTGCCAGTGTGTATGCCGCCATCCTGTCGAACACCGTGCCGTACAGCAGCAGCGTGCTGGCGCAGGCCATCGATACCTGGGTGCCGTTGAAGGCCATCTCTAACACTACGGAATGGGGACCCGCCGTCGCGCAGGCGCTGTTCGCTACGCCCATCAGCCAGACGACGGGCCTGATCTCCAACACCGCCGGCACAGCCGCCTACATCGGGTTTATTACGGGGAAGGGCCTGGAACCGTTGGGGTCCGGTTTCTTGCCGCAGGAACAGTCCGAGGCCGTGGAAGCCTGGCTGGCCCTGCGGCGTCCGCAAGCCGTCATCTTGACGTGGGACGATCGCGTTCCGACCAAGCCGTAAAGAGAAATCGTGCTGCCGACTTCCGCAGTTTCACAAGACTTCGGCAGGCTCTTCAGACCAAAAAGAAACCGGGTTTCTATGCTCTGGCTGGGATTGAATCCCCCGGCGTAGAAATCCGGTTTTGATTATTGCGGCGGCGGCAAGATCGGCGGCTCGACCCCCGGCAAGTTCAGGGCCGCGCCCGCCGCGACCCCAGGCCACTGCGCGCGATCGATCTGTGTGGCGACGATGTACTTCCGCACGTCCATATGCCGCTGCCGGAAGTAGCGGCTCGATTCGCGTCCGGCCAGCGTGAGGAACGCCGTATCCAACGCGGCGATCGTGATCGTGCCAATAATGGGCACCATACGCGGCAGCCAGCTGGTGAGCAGGCGCGCCGCAAACTGCTCGGACACGCGCTTCACCAGGTACTTCTCCACCAGCTTGGTGCCCAACTCCAGCCCCACCTTCTCGCCGACTTTGATGCCCACCCGATCGATCACCATGTCCGCGCCGACCGAGGCGCCCAGGGCCAGCAGCAGCGGCGTTGGGTCGCTGCTGCTGTCTTCGATGGTGGTGAAGCCGTAGGTCAGCGCGTGCCGCCGCACCAGGCCCACGGTGTTGGCCACCAGCACCGGCAGATCGACGGCGAGGCCCGGAATGCCGAAGAGGCCGGTGCCGACCCCGGCGGTCACCGCCACCATTTGCGATCGGCGCGTCTGCTCTTTGGCGACTTTCTCCAGCACATTCACGTCCACTTGCGGCTCAAAGAAATCGATCGGCTCGCGCAGGCGCAGCTGATAATACGTCAACGTGTTGACGCGATCGACAATTTCGGCCGGGTTGGGTTTGACGCCGGGAAAGATGCCCGTGCCTTTGACGATGAGCGTTTCCAGAATTTCGGAGACGTTGTTGGAGATCTGTTCGCGCGGTGATTTCATGGTGTTGGATTTTCCGTGGGCGGTGGTTCCGGTGTGCTGGCCGGCGGCGGTTCTGTGGGCGGCGGGGCCACCGTCGGCTCCGGCGTATCCGTCGGCGCGACGGTCGGTTCCGGGGTGCTTGTCGGTTCCGGTGTAGCGGTCGGCTCCGGTGTATCCGTCGGGCCGGGTGTGTCGGTGATCACGGGCGTCGTGGGCAGCGGCGTCGGCGTCTCAGTCGGCGGGACCGTCGGCGTGAGTGTGCCGATCGGGGGCGTGGGGGTGAACGTCGGCAGCGGCGTCGGCGTCGGCGGCGCGATCGGATAGATCGGCGGGACATAGAGCGGCTGTCCGTAATAAATGTACGTTGTCGACAGGCAGTTGGCGCGCATCAACGTGTACAGCGAGATGCCATAGCGGTACGCGATCGAACTCAGCGTGTCACCCGGCTGCACGATGTAGACGAACCAGCCGAACGGCGGGAAGCACGGCGCCGTGGTGGGCGTGGGCCGGAACGGCGGCACGTAGATGGTTTGCCCCATGATGACGCTGGCGGCGCTGAGACAATTGGCCTGCACCAGCTGATCGGGCGTGAGGTTGAACCGTTGGGCGATCGCGATCAGCGTATCAAACGGCCCCACGCTGTAACGCTGCCACCCCGGCGGGATGGGGCAGCTGGTGGGCGCAGGCGTGGGCGTGTCGCTGGGCGCAAGGGGAATTGCGGTGGAGGCCGGTCGCGTGTTGATTGCGAGCGGCGTGGGGGAGGCGCTTGCTTGTTGAATGGTGGCCGTGGGGATGGGCAGTTGGCTAATGGTGACGGGCTGACTGCCGCGAACCGACAACACCAGCGCGCCGAACACGGTGGCCGCTACGATCACGCCAACGAACAGGCCGCTGGAAAGGCTTTTGAGTCCGCCCATGTTTGCCGCCTACGCTTCCTGCTGCACGGGCTGCAGCGGCAGGATGAAGGTGAAGGTGGAGCCGCGCCCCATTTCGCTGTCCACCCAGATGCGCCCGCCCTGCGCCTCTACCAGCGCTTTGGCGATGGAGAGGCCGACGCCGGTTTCACCCAGCCCCTGCACCAGCGGATGATCGGCGCGGTACATGCGGTGGAAGGCGCGCTGTCGATCTTCCGGTGAAATGCCGCCGCCCTGATCGGTAACGCTGAACAGCATGTACTCCGACATCTCGACGGGCACTTGGGCGCGCACCACCACTTCGGCATTGTTGGGCGAACACAGCGCCGCGTTGGACAGGAGGTGCTGCAGGATTTGTTGCAGGCTTTCCCGATCGATGTGCAGCTTGGGCAGGTTGTCGGCCAGCTCCAGGCGAATGGATTGCTCACGTTCGCGGAACAGCGTGGCGGCGGACATGACAACGTCTTTGATCAGTTCCGGCACGTCGCTGGGCGCGGCTTCCAGTTTGATCTGCCCGGTGTCGATGGCGGTGATCTGCACCAGATCGGCCAGCATGCCTTCCAGGCGCGCGACGTTGGCTTTGACACGCTGCAGGAACTGGCGCTGCATGGCGCCCAGAATGCCCACCGATTCGCCCAGCAGCAGATCGGTGTAGCCGGCGATGGACGTCATGGGCGTGCGCAGTTCCTGCGCGATGGAGGCGATGACTTCCGTCTGCTGGTCGCTGTGGCCGTTGCCGGTATTGCGCGCAGCTGACGGCGTGCGCTTCAATTGATCTTGCAGCGCGGCCATATCCTGCTGCGCCTGTTTCAACTGCAGCTCCATGGCGGACTGCAGTTGAATCAGGCTGCTCAATTCCGCCTGGTATTCCTGTGTCTGGCGCTGCAGCTGTGTGCGTTCGTCTTGCAGGTGCTGAATTTGCTCGCGCTCGGCGCCGTGCTGCGCTTCCTGCAGGGCGGCCAGCGCCGTCAACTTGACCGCCATCTTCTGCGCCTCGGCCTGTGATTGCTGCAACAATCCTTCCAGCATGGCGCGGCGCTGGGTGGCTTCCAGCTCTTGCTGGCGCAGCGAGTTCTCCAGCTCTTCAACGCGCCCGGCAAAGTACTGGCGATTCTCGCGCGCGGTCAGCATCAAGGCCATGTGATCGACCAGCGTCTGTGCGTGCTCGGCATCGGCCGGCGACCAGCTGCGGCCGCTGTCGGGGTTGCCCAGCAGCACCACGCCCAACGGATTCCGTTCATCCACCAGCGGCGCGACGATGGTTGGCCCGACGATGAATGATCCCAGCAAGCCGTAGATGTTGCGGATCTCGGCGGGCGCGTTGTCTTTGTCAAGATTGAGGGCATCGCGGGCGGCGAGCGTGCGCTTGAGAGCGGGATACCGCTCGAGCGGCAAAGCGAGGCCGTGCGCCGGAGCCGCGCCCGGATGATACACGGCCAATAAATCGAGCACGCCGGCAGTGTCGCGTCCGCCGGTATTTTCGCGCCCGCCAGTATTTTCGCGCAGCAGGCCAATTGCGCAGAGATCAGCTTGCAGGAACTGCGCCAGGGCCGCGGCGGTGCGCTGCAAGGCGTCGCCCAGGTCGGTGCTGGTGCTGAGGTTCTGCACGGTGGTCAGCGTGAGCCACGCTTGATCGGCGGCGGCGGAGCGCGCGGGCAGCAGCGGATAGCTCGGCGGGGCGGCCAGCTGCGGCGGGGCGGCCACTTCGGTGATCTGATACACGACGATGGCGAACATGGGATAGGCGATTAGCTGCGCCCAACGGACCCACGCCGCGACGTTCGAGTTGGGCGAGTTCCACACGAGTTGCAGTCCGCTGCCGATGGCCAGAAACAAGAAGGCGGTAAAGATCAGGCCCGTCGATTCATCGCGTTTCAGCCACACGCCCAGCGCGGCCAGCGCGGCAACGGCCAACGACCACGCCTGCCAGATCGTTTCCTGCGGGGTGGCGTTGTAGAATTGATTGGGCGCCGCCGAGAGGTTGTACCACTGCGTGGCGCTGACGGCGTAGAAAACCGTCGCGGCCACCAGCATGATGGCGGCGAGGGCCAGCCCCAATTGGCCGCGCTCGCGCAGCAGCGGCACGAAGGCCAAAGCCAGAAATGTGAGACTGAGCAGATCGATGTAGCGTTCCAGCGGAGGCAGAAGTGCATCGGCCACCGGCACGTCGGGGCGCGGCCCTTGCAACGCCAGCAGCGAGATAACCACCAGCACCACGCGCCCGATCAGCATCACCGAGGCGGCCAGCAGGATCAGCCGCAGGTGCCGCGTCCAACCCGATCGGCGCGCGCGCATCACCGCCAGGCCCAGCATGGCTTCCAGGGCGAAGAGGATGATCAGGTAATAGACCAGATCGCCGGGTGATCGACTGAGGAGTTCGATGACTTGATTGATGAAATCGAGCATGGCTGTACTCGGTGAGCGTCAACCTGATTATACAACCGGGGCGACGGCGGGGCAATCATGTTACGCAGATGTAACCGAGGCGTAACGACCTGGAGCGCCCGGAAGGTTGGAGTCCGGTCAGAGCGTGGCGGCAGATGGGCTATAATTCGGACCACCCTGTGACTGAGGAGCTTGCGATGAAAGCCGTCATTTTCGAACACCACGGCGGACCGGAAGTGTTGCAGTACACCGATTTTCCCACGCCGGAACCAGGGCCGGGCCAGGTGCAGGTGCAGATTCACGCGGCGGCGCTGAACCGGCTTGATGTGTGGGTGCGCAACGGCTGGCCGGGCATCCGGCTGGACTATCCGCATATTCCGGGCGCCGACGGGGCGGGCGTCGTCAGCGCCATCGGGCCGGGGGTCACGTCGTGCCGCGTGGGCGATCGCGTGGTGATCAACAGCAATCTCAGCGACGGTACGTGCGAGTTCTGCCAGGCCGGACACGATAATATGTGCGCGCGCTGGGCGCTGTTGGGCGAGACGGTGCGCGGCGCCTATGCGGAGTATGTCGTGGTGCCCGATCGGAATGTGCTGGCCCTCCCGGCTGATTTCCCCTTTGATCAAGCGGCGGCGGCCTCGCTGGTGTTCTTGACGGCGTGGCACAGCTTGATCACGCGGGGCAAGTTGCAGCGCGGCGAGTCGATCTTGATCGTCGGCGCGGGCGGCGGCGTGAACATTGCTTCGCTGCAAATTGCGAAGTATATCGGCGCCAAAGTGTATGTGGTCGGCTCAACCATGACAAAGTTGAAGCGCGCGGAGGAACTGGGCGCCGACGAGTTGATCGATCGCTCGCGCGATGTCGATTGGGCCAAGGCAGTGTATTCGCTGACGAACAAGCGCGGCATCGATGTGGTGGTGGACAACGTGGGGGCAGGCACACTGCCGTTGAGCCTGCGCGCGGCGGCCAAAGGCGGCCGCATCCTCACGGTGGGCAACACCGGCGGCCCCAAGATCGAGATCGACAATCGCTACATGTTCGCCAAGCACCTGACCTACATTGGATCGACGATGGGCACGCGGGCAGACTTCGCGCAGGTGATGGGACTGATCTTTGAAGGTCAGCTGCGCCCCGTGATCGATGAGACGTTCGCGCTGCGAGACGCGCGGCGTGCGCACGAACGCATGGAGCAGGGGGAGTTCTTTGGGAAGATTGTGTTGATGCCGTAATTCCTTTGCCTTTCTCTGATGAAGAGAGAGTCGGGATGCGGGTTAATCTTCGTTTGACCCACGCGATCATTCTCGTTATACTTGCTGCAATGTTCTTGTCTGTGCGTTGAGCACTTGGAGAGTTGAGAGTGGTGATATGGCTTTGGACTTGATCGCGACGCCTGCTACGACCCCGCAGCAGACGGCGCTCATTCAAATTGAAAAGATCGATCAGCAATTGCTGCGCCGTTTCAAGAATCGGTTAAGCGTACAGCCGGTGCTGACTCGGCCTCTGGTAAGTTTTCAAGCAAATAAGACACGAGCGGTTTATCGGTGGTATAAGTACAAAGAAGCCTTCTCCGCTTCGTTGATTGAGTATTTCCTCAACCGCTATCAATTGACTTCGGGTCGCATTCTCGATCCCTTTGCGGGCAGTGGCACCGCATTATTCATCGCTAGCGAAAATGGCCTTGATGCCGACGGCATTGAATTGTTGCCGATCGGGCAACAGATTATTGCTACTCGCCAAACTTTGCAGACGAATTTTGGTCGTGACGATATTCTGACGCTGAAGACCTGGGCTGAGACGCGCCCCTGGCGGTACACGCAGGCGACCTATGCTTTGCCTGAACTGCGGATAACGAAAGGCGCTTATCCAGAACCGACGCGCATGGCTATCGAACAATTCGTCAGCGCTCTGGCGGGAACCAATGAGCGGGTTCAGCAGGTGTTACGCTTCGCTTTGCTCTGTGTGCTGGAAGCCATCAGCTACACTCGCAAAGACGGTCAATACCTGCGCTGGGATTATCGCTCGGAACGTCGCCAGGGCGCGCGGCCCTTTGATAAAGGCCAGATTCTTGATTTCGATCGGGCCATGAGCGCCAAGCTGACTGAGATGGTGCAAGACCTGACGGCTGAGCAGCCACAACTTGATTTGTTTGCGACGCGACTACCCGAAGGACAAATCACATTGCATAGCGGCTCCTGTCTGAACGTGCTGCCCACTTTTCCCTCGGAACAGTATGCCGCCATTATTACTTCGCCGCCGTATTGCAATCGCTATGACTACACGCGGACCTATGCTCTCGAACTGGCGTTATTGGGGATTGATGAACAGGGTATGCTTGATCTCCGGCAGGAAATGCTGAGCTGTACGGTCGAAAATCGCGCCAAAGATTTGCTGAAGATCAATCCGCGCTGGGCTGAGGCGCTGGCGATCGCCGATCGACAGCGATTGTTGCAGACGATTCTCAAATATCTGGAAGATCAAAAATCAGCAGGCGCTTTGAACAACACCGGTATCCCACGCATGGTGCGTGGTTATTTCTACGAAATGGCCTGCGTCATTGCCGAGTGCGCCCGAGTGCTGAAACCCGGTGCGCCGTTGGTCATGGTCAATGACAATGTGCGCTATGCCGGGGCCAGTGTGTCGGTTGATTTGATTCTGTCAGACATGGCCGAACAGCTGGGCCTTGTCGTGGATAATATCCTGGTCCTGCCTGATGGTAAAGGTAACAGCAGCCAACAAATGGGCGAACACGGACGCGAAGCGCTGCGCAAGTGCGTTTACATCTGGAGAAAGAGTTGATGGCACCTTCCAAGGCTTTTCGCAAGCATTTGAAGTCGAGCGCCGATCTGGTTACGACTTACGAAGCAATTCGTGCGGGATTTGTCACGTTGGCCTTGGAGAAGAACCGACGCGCCACGCCTTTTGTCGAGCAAGCACGCGCTCTCAAAGCACTCGCGGTGCAGGCCAGAACCCCGGCCGATCTGATCCGGATCGTTGAGATTCAACCGGCTTTATTGACTGCTGCGGGTGTTTCCGACAAGGCGTTAGCCTATTTGCAACCCGAAGATAAGGTGGCGGCAATTCAAGGATTGATCGAGAACTTCCTCGAACGGGCCGGAAACAACTTCGTCGAAGAGTTGGTGTTTCGGTTTTTGTTGACACGCGGCGATACGCTGGGCGGCTCCATGCGCAACATTGGCGGCGCGCTGGCCCAACGCAAATTGACGCGGGCGATGCTCGCCGCCTTATCCAACGCGGGACGCGCTTATCGCTGGCTGCATTCCCCGTCCAATACCTGGCTCGAGATGACCGACGACGATGTGGATATTGAGCTGCAGCTGCGCGGCCTAAGCTGGCAGACCGGCGCACAAACCCGGGCGCTCATCTACAATCTGACCGTTCCTCTCGTGAAAAACAATGTCGACCTCTGCCTGGTCAAAGGCAGCCCCGAGACGATTACGCGCGAAGCACTTGAGCGACCACAGTTGTATCTGGCGTTGGGCGAACTCAAAGGCGGTATTGATCCCGCCGGCGCCGACGAACATTGGAAGACGGCGCGCTCGGCCCTCAATCGCATTCGCACGGCGTTTGCCAGGCAAGGGTCTCAGCCGCAAACGTTCTTCATCGGAGCCGCCATCGAGCAGAAGATGGCCGCCGAAATCTGGGACGAGTTGCAGGACGGAACCTTGTCCAATGCCGCCAATCTTACCGATGATCAGCAGATTGCATTCGTCTCAAGCTGGCTGTGCAGACTTTGATCTGAGCTTGCCCGCGAGAGTCTGCTGAACAACCTTGTGCTGTAAAGCTTTTGCGATCCAGCCAGATCGTCACCTGATCCCCTCGCCCAGGCCCCTCTCTTCTGCGGTATAATCCGGCGCAATAAAAAACTTCGGAAGTTTGTGAGACTTCCGAAGTTTGATTAGAGCGGGTGATGGGATTCGAACCCACGGCCCAGTGCTTGGGAAGCACTTGCGCTACCACTGCGCTACACCCGCGTCGGGCCACATTATAGCCCAACTGGGCATGACGTCAACTCGCGCGGGAGGCGTCTGCCCCACCGTACTATTGCGGGTCAATCTTATTTCTGGAACAATATCTTCATGAAACTTTCCGTCATCATGCCGGTCTTCAACGAAGAAGCTACCATCGAGGAGATTCTGCAACAGGTGCGGGCGGTGGGCCTGGCCGATGAAATCATCATCGTCGACGACGGCTCCACCGATCGGACGCGCGAACTGCTCAAGGCGCAGGAGAGCCAGCCGGGCACGATCGTGATCTACCACGATCGCAATCAGGGCAAGGGGGCAGCGGTGCGCACCGGGTTCGATCGGGCCACGGGCGACATCCTGCTGATTCAGGACGCCGATCTGGAATACGATCCACGCGATTACCCGATGCTCATCCGCCCGATTGTGGAGGGGCGCGTCAAGGTGGTGTATGGCAGCCGCTTCCTGGGACCGCGCAAAGCGATGCTGTTCTGGCACATGCTGGGCAACAAATTCCTCACGTTGCTGACCAATGTGTTGTACAACGCCATTCTCAGCGACATGGAAACGTGCTACAAGGTCTTTCGCGCCGATGTGATCAAGGGCATCCCGCTGCATTCGCGCCGCTTCGAGTTCGAGCCGGAGATCACCGCCAAGGTGCTCAAGCGCAAACATCGTATCTTCGAAGTGCCCATCTCCTACTACGGGCGCGAGTACAATGAAGGCAAGAAGATCTCGTGGCGCGACGGGCCGAAGGCCGCGTGGACGTTGATCAAATATCGATTTGTGGATTAAGTGATAGACCTCCGAGGTCTCGCAGACCTCGGAGGTCTGGTGAGATCGGCCATGCGCACCGCCGAGTGGACTGCCAGGCACGAGTGGGCGGTCACGCCCGAGGAGGAGACCCAGCTGCTGCGGTTGATGGCAGCTGTCGAATCTTTGCGTGTCGCGCGCCCCACCGATCTGGCGCGGCTGCTGCGCCGTTATCCCCGCGCCAATGGTCAGTTCTCCAAAGATCAACTCGTCGCCGCCTACCATCATTTCTGCGCAAGCGGGCAGCTGCGCTTCGACCCGGAAATGCTGCGCCGTCTGCAAATGAAACCCACGCGCACGGTGTCCGGCGTGGCGACGGTAACGGTGCTGACCAAGCCGTTTCCCTGCCCCGGCGAATGTATCTTTTGCCCCACCGATGTGCGCCTACCCAAGAGCTATCTGCACGACGAGCCGGGGGCGATTCGCGCCGAATACCACGGCTTCGATCCATACTACACCACGCACAGCCGCTTGCGCGCACTGCAAAACATCGGCCACGCCACTGACAAGATCGAGCTGTTGATCCTCGGCGGGACGTGGTCGTATTACCCTGAAGATTATCAAGCGTGGTTCGTGCAGCGCTGCCTCGATGCGCTGAACGGCGTCGAATCGGCTTCGCTGGAAGAGGCGCAAGCGATCAATGAAACCGCCGCGTGCCGCAACGTGGGGCTGGTGATCGAGACGCGGCCCGACTACATCGATGCGGCCGAGGTGCGCCGCTTGCGGCGGCTGGGTGTGACCAAGGTGCAGCTCGGCGCGCAGAGCTGCGATGATCACATTCTGGAACTGAACCAGCGCGGCCACACCGTAGAGCAGACTCGCCGCGCCGTAACGCTGCTGCGCGCCGCCGGGTTCAAGATTCAATTGCATTGGATGCCCAACTTGCTGGGCGCGACACCGGAGAGCGATCGCATCGACTATCAGCGCTTGTGGTCAGATCCGGCGCTGCGTCCCGACGAGTTGAAGATCTATCCCACCGCGCTGGTGCGCGAAGCCGAGCTGGTGCAGTGGTTCGATCGCGGCGCGTTCACCCCGTACACCGACGACGAATTGGTCGCGCTCATCGCCGCTTGCAAAGTCGCCACGCCGGAATACGCGCGGCTCAATCGCATCATCCGCGACATTCCCAAAGATCACATCGTGGCGGGCAGCACGGTGTCCAATCTGCGCGAAGTGGTGAAGCGCACATTGGCAGCCCAAGGACGCGCCTGCCGCTGCATTCGCTGCCGCGAAGTGCGCGGTGAAGCGGCCAACGTGCTCGAGGCGATCAACGCGATCGAGTACGAGACGCGCGGCGGGCGTGAAGTGTTTTTGAGCATCGATACCGACGCCGGCCAGCTGGCGGGCTTTTTGCGGTTGTCATTTCCAACCGAGGAAGCCACGCGCCTCACCGGCCTCGACGAGCTGCGCGGCGCGGCCATCATCCGCGAGGTGCACGTGTACGGCCCGGTGGTGCAGCTGGGTCGATCGGGCGGAGACAAAGCGCAGCACGCCGGCCTCGGCGCCCGGCTGTTGCGTGAAGCGGAAGATCGCGCGCGGGCGGCCGGGCGCGATCGGTTGGCCGTGATCAGCGCCATCGGCACACGGCGCTATTATCTGAAGCACAGTTTTGCGCGCGGCGAGCTGTACTTGATCAAATCATTCCAGCGAGGAGGAGAGTCATGAAGACGCGAGTACTGTTTCGGTGGACGTTAGCGATCGTAGTGGCCGTGGGGCTGCTGGGTGTCATCGGGTTAGGGTTGAATCCGCCTGTGCAAGCGCGGACTACAGTGGTCTACGACTGGCCCGGTGTGCTGCCGCCCTGCAATGCGACTTTGCAGCAGTGTATTGATGCGGCGGTGGTGCAGCCCGGCGACACGATTCGCATCAAGCCGGGTGTCTATACGGCCAGCGTGACGCTGAGCAAGCCCGTCAGCCTGGTGGGCGACAATCGCTTCGCCACCGTGCTCATCGCCCAGCCGGGTCAGCGCGTGCTGACGGTCACGGCCAACGTTACGACCACGACGGTCATCTCGGGCCTGACGTTCAAACGCGGTAATGTTGGCGGCTCAGTGTGCCCGGCGGCGTGCGGCGGCGGCATCCTGCTCAACGCGACGGCGCGTCCCGCGCTGCAGAACATTGCGCTGATGGAGAACTCGGCGGCGTGGCAGGGCGGCGGGATGTGGGTGGACGGCGCGGCCGAGGTAAAGCTGGTCAATGTGGATTTCATCAGCAACACCTCCGGCAGTGATGGCGGCGGCCTGTGGACAATGGCCAACACGCAGCTGTTCAACAACAACTTCGAACGCAACACCTCCGGCGAAGATGGCGGCGGCGTGTATGTGAGCGGCGCTTTATCGTTGTATGCCAGCCAGACGACGTTCTTCAAGAATACGGCCATCAGCGGCGGCGGCGGCGGGGCGTATGTTGGCAGCGTGGCTACTTTGAATGGTGGTTGGGTCAGAGAAAACTCGGCCGCCAGCGGCGGTGGGTTGCTGGTCAGTTCGTTGTTATTTACCGCCACGGAAGTGACCACCAATACGGCCACCGGTGACGGCGGCGGCGCAGCGGTGTTTGGCCCCGTACAGGTGCACGGCGGCAAGTTTGCCGGTAATTCCAGCAGCAATGGCAATGGCGGCGCCCTCACGGCGAGTTCCCTGCAAGCCCGGTACACGTCTTTCACCCACAATACGGCGACCGGGGGATCGATCCAGCAAGGTGGGGCGGCGTATGTGCTGGGCGGCCCGAATGAACTCGCTGAGGTGTGGTTCGAACGCAATGAGGCGCTCAGCAACGGCGGCGGGTTGTACGCCACCGGTGTCACGACGCTGACGGGCGTCTCGATGATTAGCAACACGGCCCAAGCCGGGCAGGGCGGCGGGGCCTTCCTGGGCAGCCCGCTGACTGTCATGGGCGGCAGCTATGTGAACAACTTCGCCGCGTTCGGCGGCGGCGGCCTGTATGGGCCGGGCTTCACCATCGATGGCGCGCACCTGGACGGCAATCAGACGCTGGGGAGCGGCGGCGGCTTGCACGCCGCCAGCCTGCCGCTGCAGATCACCAACAGTGCGCTGCGCGACAATGTCGCCGCGCAGAACGGCGGCGGCGTCTATGCCACCAACGATTTCTACATTACCAACACCGTTTTCCTGCGGAACGAAGGCAATTCTGGCGGCGGCGGGCTGTATCACGCGGTGATGGGCAATGGCCGCGTGGTGAATAGTCTGTTTGCGCGCAACAAGGGCAATGAGTCGGGCGCGGCGCTGGTGTTGACGGCTTCAGCCGCCAACGTGGACATCGTGCACACCACCATCGTCGATCAACCCCGCAATGCTGATATCGGTATCAACAATCAAATGAGCAGCCTGAACATCAGCAACACCATCATTGCCGGGCACATGACCGGCCTGAATGCGGTCGGCTTCACCCAGCACGGTTACATGCTGTATTTCGACAACGGCAATCCCGTAGCGGGCGGCGTGGTCACCACCGGAACGATCATCACCGGCACTGATCCGTTGTTTGCGAATGTGCTGGGGGATGACTATCACCTGCGCTTCACTTCGCCGGCGATCGATGCGGGCGCCGCTGCCGGAATCACTTTCGATTTTGACGGCCAACCCCGCCCGATCGGCCCCGGCTTCGACATCGGCTTTGACGAGGCGGCTGCGTCGATTCAGGAGTTGATCGACGTGACGCCGCCGGGCGGCACGGTGAACATTCCACCGGGTCTGTACACCGAAAGCCTGAACTTGTACAAGCCCGTCGACTTGATCGGCGCGGGCAGCGGCAACACGGTCATCCAGGCGCTGGCAAACGATCGGGTCTTGACGGTGACGGGCAGCACCATCACGCGTTCGACGCTGATCGCCAACTTGACGCTGCAGGGCGGCCTGGTGGTGGGCGGCTTCGGTCGGGTGGGCGGTGGCGTGCTGATCACGGACACAGCCTATCCCACCTTCGACACTGTGCAGATCATCAACAACAGTGCGGACTTTGGCGGCGGGTTATACGTCCACTCGGGCGGCGCGGCGCTGTATTATACGATCCTGTCGAACAACCATGCCAACCAGTCGGGCGGCGGCGCATACGTGGTGGAACCGGGCGCAATCCTGGAACAGATCGGCGGCGTGATCAACCACAACACGGCGGTGGACGGCGCGGGCGTGTTCGTGCAGCAGGGACAGTTCCGCCAGAGCAGCGGCCTGATCATCAGCAACACGGCCAGCAATTGGGGCGGCGGGATTCTGGTGGCCGGCGGCAGTGCGCGGACCACGGCGGGCCAGATTGTGGACAACGTGGCGCAGAATGCGGGCGGCGGCGTGCTGGTGGATATGGGCACGGCTGACCTGCAGGGCAGCCTGATCAAAGGCAACTTCGCTTTCGAGGGCGGCGGCGTCTATGTGCGCGATCTGCCGGGCAGCAGTGCGTACCTGGTGGGTGGTACCCTGGAAGACAACACGGCTGCCAACTATGGCGGCGGCGCCTATGCGCTGGGCACGCTGCACATCACCGGGACGAGGTTCTTCAATAACAGCGCGTATGACGGCAGCGCGGTGGAAATCTCCGGCACGGCGCAGGCGCGCGTCGTCAATGCCGTCATCGCCGGAAACCCGGCGACCGGCCCGTTCCCCAGCACCAACTCCAGCGTGCGGTTTGATTCCGGCGCGCACTCGGTGGTGCTGCACACGACATTCGGCAATGCGGCGCAGCCGTTGACGCGCGCCCTGGCGATCAACAACGGCGTGGTAACGGTGGCCAACACGATCGTGGCCTCCTACACCCACGGCCTGACCTGGTTTGGCGGTCAGCTGGCGGAAGACTATAACCTGTTCCACGCTACACCCCTTACCGTCAGCGGCTCTGTCAGTTCCGGCGGGCACAGTCTGGTGGGGCCTGATCCGCTGTTCAAAGGCGCGGCCCTTGGCGACTATCACATCAAAGGACTGTCGCCGGCGGTCAACCGCGGCGCCAACGCGGGAGTGCGGCGCGACCTCGACGGTGATGCGCGGCCCCTGGGCGGCGGCTTCGACATCGGCGCGGATGAGGCCAGCGTGGCGGGCGTGACGCCCGGCCCCAACACGGGCGGGCAGTTCACTTACACCACCACGCAGAACTCGACGATCTACCTGAACGTGCCGCCGGGCGCCGTGACGCAGACCGTGCCGATCTATTGCAGTCTGATCGATACGACCACCGTGCAACCGCCGCGCCGCTTCAGGTTTGCGGGTGTGGTGTTTGAGATCGACGCCGATCTCGATCCGGTTAATGCGACGCCCGGTTCGATCAACTTCAACGTGCCGGTGACGCTGAGCGTGAGCTACACCGACGCCGAACTGGCCGCGGCCGGCATCACGAATGAACTGACCTTGCAGTTGTATCGCTTTGAGCCGGTACTGAATGAATGGAAGCCGATCGGCTATCGGCTCAATGAGACGCAAACGCTGGATGCAGACAACAATCTCATTACGGCGACGGTGCTGGGGTTCAGCCGGTTTGGTCACGGTGCGCCAATTGCGGGATTCGATGTCTTCTTGCCGCTGATCTTGGTCAACAACTGATCGGTGTGCGGATGACAAAACTAGAGGCAAGTCACGGACTTGCCTCTAGTCAACTGTGCTGAGCTTCTTGAGCGCATCCTCGGCTCTTTTCTGTTCCTGGGGCAATTGCAGCTGCTCAAACAGCCGCCGGCATTCCTGCAGATTTTTGCGGGCCGGGCTGTCTTGCTGCAGCGCCTGCAGAACAAGGGCATAATCAAAGAGAACTGTCGCCAGATCGTATTCGCGCTTCAGTTGCCGGAGAATCCGCGCGCTATTCTCAAGATGCGCCGCCGCGGCGGTCAGATCACCCAGCTGAGCCAGCGTATTCCCGACGACACGCTCAATAATACCTTCTTCCTTCAAGTCGCCGACTTGTTTGGCGCGCGCAATCGCTGTTTCGCAAATGGCCAGAGCGGACTGCGGTTGATTGAGCTCCAGATGGCACTGCGCCAACTGGCGGTAGCTTTCCGCTTCTGCCTGGTTCGCGCCAATCTGCTGCGCCGTGCTTAAGGCCCGTTCAAGATGGACGATGGCTTGCGGCGAGTTGCCCTGCGCCCGGTAGACTTCACCCAGATTGATGTGGCAATCGACAATTCCCAGGCTGTCTCCCAGCTGCTCCTTCATGCGCAGGCTTTGCTGGTAGAAGGCAATGGCTTCGTCGTAACGCCCCTGCGCGTAGCGTACGATCCCCAGGTTCTGATAGGCCGTCGATTCACCCCAGGTATTCCCGAACTTCTGCATCGTGTACAGATAATTGCTGAAGTATTCTTCGGAGCGTACCAGATCCGTCTGATAGTAAATAATGGCCAGGTTGTTGAAGATAACCGAAGCGTCGTGCTCATCTCCAATCCGCTCGAGGATGGCGAGTGCCTGTTCATAATGGACGGTGGCTTCTTGCGGCTGGCTATAGATCTCGTACGTGTTCCCCAGTTCTTTGTGCGACTGCGCGATTTCTTGATAATGCGCCGTACCCTGAATGAGTCTTAGCGCCCGCTCTCCGGCTGCAATCGCTTCCTCAAATTGTCCCTGCTGATGGTGCACGCGGCACTGCAGCGTCAACAGCCGCGCCAGCTCCACCGTCTGGGTGTGATCGGGGGTGAGTAATGATGTGCCCAGCATCACGCTGGTCAACGCCTGCACGTACTCGCCGCGCTTTTCGTACACGGCCCCGATGCGCCGATGCAGATCGGCCAACTGCCGCGCCTCGTGCCGGAAGCGCAGGGCTTGCTTGAAACGCAGCAGCGCTTCGTCATATTCGCCCACGTGATAGGCCACGTCGCCCAGCCCTTCGGCGATGGCCGCTTTGTCGTCGTCGCTGCCCAGCGCGTCGGCCAGCGCCTCGGCCTGCCGGTAGAAAGTGGTGGCCTCTTTGTTGGCGTAGGCCGATCGGGTCTTGTCACCGGCCTTGATCAGGTACGTCAGCGCCTTAGCCTGATCGTCCGAGAGGCTGTAATGGTGCGCCAGCAATTCATACACGTCTTCGCGTTGCGCGGCGCTGTACAGCTCTTCCAGCTGCTGTCCCACCAGGCGGTGGTACGTGCGCCGATCGCGCACCAGCAGACTTTCGTAAGCCACTTCGCGGAACATGGCCTGCGCGAAGCCGTATTCCAGTTCAGGGGTGCGCGTCTGCTCGCGGACGAGCTCGGCGCGCTGCAAGTCGGCCAGATCAGCGTCGAGGTGCGCCAGCGCCGCCGCCGTGGAGAGCCACTGCAGGACTTGATAGCGGAAGGTGCGGCCCACCACCGAGGCGAGTTGCAACGCGCGCCGCGCTTCATCCAGCAGGCGATCGATGCGGGCCATGATGATGCCCTGCAAACTGTCCGGCACCGCGGCCAGATTCAACGCGTCGGAAATGTGCCACTGTCCACCGCGCGGCACGATAGCCTGCGCGTCGATCAACGCGCGGATGATCTCTTCGATGTAGAACGGATTGCCCTCGGCGCGGGCGATCAACTGGGCCAGTGTATCCGGCACCACTTCAATCGAGAGCAGGTGGCGCACCATCACCAAGTCTTCCCCGGCAGCCACGTCCAACGGCTTTAACATGATCTCGGTGTAACGGTGCGGATAGTTGCGCGCCGCCGTCTGCCCCAGCGTCCAGCAGCCGTGCGCGCGATCGGGGCGGTACAGCAACCCGATGAGCAGCGGGGAACGATCGGGCAGGGCCAGCAGCCGCTCGAGCAGCGCCAGCGACGCCGAATCGGCCCAGTGCAGATCGTCGAACATCACCACCAGCGGTTGCTGCTGCGCCAGTCTTTCGACAAACACCGCGACGGCGCGGATGACCTGCCGCTGCAGCGCCTCGCCTTCCAGATACGCCACGCGTTCGGCCAGGTTGCCTTCCAGCGGTAAATTCAAGAAGTGCGCCAGGTACGGCAGCACATCGTCGCCCAGCTCGCCCGGCAGCCGCTCGTCGACCGCGCGGCGCAGCTTGGCCCAGCGTTCGGCCTCGCTGTCCGATTCAAAGAGGCTCAGCGCGCCGCGCATTACTTCGATGAAGGCCGAATAACTGACGTTCTGCGTGTATGACAGGCAGTGGCCTTCCAGCCACGTGAAATTGGATCGTGCGGCGCGCAGCTCGTTGATCAAGCGCGTCTTGCCCAATCCGGCTTCGCCGATGATTGACAGGATGCCGCCGCGCCCGCCGTGCAGCTGCTGCGCCAGTTCGTGCATGAGCTGCGCTTCACGGGCGCGGCCCACCAGGGGTGATGACAAACCGCGAATGCCGCGCACCGGTTCGGGCTGCGCGCGCCGTCCCGCGATGGAGAAGATGGGCACCGGCTGCGCCTTGCCTTTCACCTTCACCGTGCCGCGATTGGCCAGCTCAAAGAAGGCGCTGACTTTGCGCTGCAAGGCGTCCGACAACAGCAGTTCGTTTTGCGGCGCGGCGCTCATCAAACGCGCGGCCAGATTCACGTCGTCGCCCATGACGGTGTATTCGCGCCGTTCGGGCGAGCCCATGTCGCCCGCAAAGACCACGCCAAAGTTCACACCGATCGATTGCGAGAGGAACAGCGGCCCGGCGTCTTTTTCGGCGGTCTGCATATCCAGCGCGGCGCGCACGGTGCGTTCGGCGTCGTCTTCGTGCGCGATCGGCGCGCCGAACAACGCCAATACTTTGTCGCCGTGATCGTAGAGATCGATCTTGTTGATTACACCGTCGTAACGGGCGATGGCGGCCTGCATCTGCGTGAAGTATTGATTGAGATGCTCGGCCAACCCGATCGGATCTGCCTGGCCCGATCGCTCGATCAACTCCGTCGCGCCGAGGAAGTTGGCAAACAGCACACCTACCAGGCGGTGTTCGCCGCTGGACTGCGGCGCGCCCGGCGAGCCGATCAGGCGCGGCAGCACAGCCGGCGCAAGATAGGGCCGCAGCCGATCGAGCGCCGTGAGCAGATCGGGCAGCGTGGTGACCAGCGGGATCGGGCCGGACAAAAATGGATCGGGCAGACGCGGCGTAAGATCGGTCAGCAGAACGTGGCCGGCCGGGCCGGGCGCGAAGCGAGCGGGTGACATGTAGGCCGCCGCTTGTTGATACACCCTGGGCGTGCACAAAATTTGACCGGCCAGCGCCAGCGACTCGGCGCGCGCCGTCGCATTGACTTCCTGGCCCGTCACGATGAATTGACGCGCGGTGCTGGTCCCCACGCGCGCCGCAAAGATCGATCCGGCGTTCAGCGCGATCTTCATGCGCAGCGGAAAGGCGCCGAGGCTGGTTTTCACTTCGGCGAATTCGGTCATGGCCTGCTGCATGTGCCAGCTGGCCTGCAGTGCGGCCAGGCTGCCGGGCGCGGAACCGTCAGGAAAGAAGACCAGCAGCGCATCGCCGCCGAACTTGAAGACATCGCCGCCGTGCGCGAAGATGATGGACATCATCTGCCCGAAGTAGCGATTGATGATGTCGCTGATCTGTTCGGCGCCTTCGCGGCCCAGCACACTGAGCCGTTCCGAGAGTGCCGTGAAGCCGCTGACGTCCGAGAACATCAAAGCCCCGTTGAGGAATTCGCCGCCGGCCAGTTGCTGCGGCGCCTGGCGCAGCGCCAATTCTGCGCGCACCAGATAGCGCGGCAGATAGGGCACGACAGACACGAACAGCCGCGCCAGATGCTCGCGCATGGCGTTCACGTCCTGCTCGCGCCACGCCGCCGCGGGCAGCAGCGCTTCCAGCTGGGCGGACGTGAGGTAACGGCGCAGGCGGGCCAGATCGGCTTCACTGATCAAGGTGGGCGCAGCCGGCGCGGCGAAGCGCGTGCCGCACTGGCCGCAAAAGGCGAAGCCGGGAGGATTTTCAAAACCGCACTGTGGACATTTCATGCGTTGGACGTGAATGAGCCGTTGGGTGAGATGTAGAAACTATACGCGGAATTGTTGGAAGCGTCAAACGGGGAAAAGTAATGCGTAAAGCGTAATGCGTAA
>CAYNML010000078.1:0-4594 GCA_964398185.1 uncultured Anaerolineae bacterium
AGTATCAGTTAATTTCGAGGCGGTTTCTTCTCATTTCGCCCTGGGCGATACAAACTAGGCATGCGAACATGCGCTTAATACAATTAGACCCCTACATCCAACTTGGTATTTCTGTGCGATCTCTGCTTGACGCGCGCGAAGGAGAGCAGATTAGGGCACATGTTAAGCCGGGTGGTACTCACGTCGAACCGGGGGTGCTGGATCAAATAACACTGATAGATAAGCTGTTAGAACAGATGGGACTAAATGTAACACGCCAAGCTTTTCTAGCAGAGATGAAAGTGTTACGGATAAAGTTCGATTCAACTTCACAAGATGCAGTACTCACTGAAAGAAACGTTGTTTGGCTTAAAGAGCGCATGAAAATAGTTTCAGATGTTCTGCGGTACGAGGCTGCGAGCCTAAACGCGTATCTCATTGCTGATAAACGTCTCCGTGTCGACTATCTTCTAGGTGAAATTGGGCGACTGTTTGGTGAAAATGTGTTTTTAGTCTTACCAGATATTGCCCGGTATGACTTTGCACAAGCAGGCAAGTGTATAGCTTTTGAGGTTCCAACTGCTGCAGCATTTCATATTCTACGCGGCACAGAAGCTGTGCTCCGTGCTTACTATTCTCTACTTGTTCCTGGAAGTAGTTCACATATGCCGGTGTGGGGGACAATAATCGCTGAGTTACGCAAGATCACCCACGATCCTCCGCCAAAAGAGTTGCTGGACAATCTCGATAACATCCGAGCAAACTTTAGAAATCCGACTCAACATCCTGAGAAAATCTATGATCTTGATGAGACGCAAGATCTCTTCAATCTCTGTGTAGATGTCATAAACCGAATGGCGAAAGATCTTTTCCAGCGAAATCTCTGGGATCCTTGTCCCTTTTAGAAAAGGCAAGCGGCAAGTTCGTTTTGCCCTAGAATAGAAGGTGCGTTCATGATCAATTTCACCCTCAACAACCAACCCCTCGAAGTCCCCGACGGCACGACGATCTTGCAGGCCGCGCGGGCGAACGGGATCACCATCCCCACGCTGTGCGATCATCCCGATCTCACGCCGTACGGCGGCTGCCGCCTGTGCGTGGTCGAGGTGGAAGGTGCGCGTGTGCCGCAGGCGGCCTGCACGCTGCCCGCGGCCAACGGCATGAAGGTCCGCACCGAATCGCCGGCGCTGACGCAGAGCCGCAAGACAGTGCTGGAGCTGCTGCTCAGCAACTATTACGACAGCGGCTACGCATCGAGCAAAGATCCGGCGCTGGATGAACTCGCGCACTGGGTGCAGCACTATGACGTGCAGCTGCCGGAAAACCTCAAGCCCAGGCAGCCGCGCTACGCCGTCAACAGCGATCCCAACCCGTTCGTGTTCGTCGATCTCAACAAGTGCATCCTGTGCACGCGCTGCGTGCGCGCCTGCGCCGAGGTGCAGGGCCGCTTCGTGTGGGGCCTGTCCGATCGCGGGTTCGATACGCGCATCGTGGCGGGCGCAGACATGACCATGCTCGAGGCGCGCTGCGAATCGTGCGGCGCGTGCGTGGCCTACTGCCCCACCGGCGCGCTCGACAACAAGCTGTCGCTGGACCTCGGCCAGCCCGACAAGCTGGTGACGACCACCTGCACCTACTGTGGCGTGGGCTGCCAGTTCGATCTGAACGTGAAGGACAACGGCGGCCAAGGCCGCATCATCCGCGTCACGTCGAATCCCAACGCGCCCGTCAATGGGATGCACCTCTGCGTGAAGGGCCGCTACGGTTACGATTTTGTACACCATTCCGATCGATTGACGAAGCCCCGCGTGCGGAAATATCTGTTAGAGGGATCAGGGATCAGGGATCAGGGATCGGAACGTGGCGAGTGGGTCGAAGTTGATTGGGACACGGCGCTGAATCTCACAGCGAAGAAACTGGTGGAGATCAAGACTCAGTCGGGGCCGGATGCAATCGGGGTGTTGGCTTCGGCCAAATGCACCAACGAAGAGAATTACCTCATGAACAAGCTGGCGCGCCAGGTCATCGGCACGCACAACGTCGATCACTGCGCGCGCCTGTGTCACTCATCCACCGTGGCCGGCCTCGCCATGTGCTACGGCTCCGGCGCGATGAGCAACACCATGCAGGACATCTATGATCACGCGCAGGCCATCTTCATCATCGGCTCCAACACCACCGAGCAGCATCCGGTCTTCGGCACGAAGATTCGGCAGGCGGTCTTGCAGCGCAAGGTAAAGCTGGTCGTCGCCGATCCGCGCCGGATCGACATCACCGAGTTCGCAACGCTCCATATTCGTCAGAAGCCCGGCACCGATGTCGCGCTGATCAACGGCCTGATGCACATCATTCTCAAGAACAACTGGCAGGCGCAGGCTTACATCGATGAGCGCTGCGAAGGGTTTGACGAGTTCAAAGCGACCGTCGAGAAGTACCCGCCCGAGCTCGTCTCCGAGATCACCGGCGTCCCGATCGAACAGCTGCGCGAAGCGGCCGACCTCCTGGCGCACAACTCGCCCATGGCCGTCTTCTGGGCGATGGGCATCACGCAGCACACCACCGGCGTGTTCAACGTGTTGAGCCTCGGCAACTTGCAGATGCTGCTGGGCAACATGGGCGTGCGGGGCGGCGGCGTCAATCCGCTGCGCGGGCAGAACAACGTGCAGGGCGCGTGCGACATGGGCGGCCTGCCCAACGTCTTCCCCGGCTATCAGGCTGTGACCGATGCGAAAGTGCGCGAGAAGTTCAACGCGGCGTGGCAGCTCAGCGGCACAGACACTTTGTTCGGCGAGAAGCCCGGTCTCACCGTCACCGAAGTGATTCCGCAGGCGGGCGAGGGCAAAATTCGCGCATTGTATATTCTGGGCGAAGACCCCATGCTGACCGATCCCGACATCAACCACGTGCGCGAATGTCTGAGCGCGTGCGAGTTCATCGTGCTGGAAGAAATCTTTCCGTCGGAAACGTCGGAGTTTGCCGATGTGCTGCTGCCTGGCGCGTCGTTTGCCGAGAAGGATGGCACGTTCACCAACACCGAGCGCCGCATCCAGCGCGTGCGGCAGGCGATTGAACCGATCGGCTCCGCGCGCCCCGATTGGGCCATCATCGCCAACGTGGCGCGGCGCTTGATCGCGTTGGAGGGCCGCAGTCCGATCGGGCCGCAGGCTGCCTGGGACTACGCCGCGCCCGATCAGATCATGGCCGAGATCGCGGCGGTGACGCCCTCGTATGCGGGTGTGACCTACGAACGGCTCGATCGCGGCGAGCAGCTGCACTGGCCGGTGAAGGGCCTCGATCATCCCGGCACGCCGATTTTGCACATCGGCCAGTTTACGCGCGGCAAAGGCAAGTTCCACGCCATCGATCATCTGCCCGCCAAAGAACTGCCTGACGCCGAGTATCCCATGGTGTTGACGACAGGCCGCGTGCTGTATCACTGGCACGGCGGCGAGATGACGCGCCGCGCGCAGGGCCTGCTGGAAATCTACCCCGAAGCGTTGATCGAGATCAGCCCTGAAGATGCGATCAAGATCGGCTTGAACGGCAGCCAGACGGTGAAGGTGATCTCGCGGCGCGGCGAGACGATCGCCAAAGCCATCGTGACCGATCGGGTCTCGGCGGGATTGATCTTCGGCAACTTCCATTTTCCCGGCGCGCAGAACATCAACAACGTCACCATCGGCGCGCTCGATCCCATCGCCAAGATTCCGGAATATAAAGTCTGTGCGGTGAAGGTGGAGAGTGTAGAGAAATAGACAGGGAAGTGCGTCATTGCGAGGAGGCCGCAGGCCGACGAAGCAATCTCGTTGATGGCGTTTGAGATTGCTTCGCACACAGCGCTCGCAACGACGCTCCACCTAAAGGCATAGAAGTAGTTGCGCCAAATAACCGAGGAGACCGACAGTATCGTCAGCGGGGAATCCGAATCACAGCGACCTTGAAAATCAATTTTTTTCAGGAGGATTCCAATGAAGTCTCCGTGGGTGAAATGGGCGATTGTCGTTTTGGTGGGCGTGGTCATTGCGCTGATCCCGCCGCCACCCGGGCTGGATCAGTACGCCTGGACTTACTTCGCGCTGTTTGCGGCCGTCATCGTGGGCTTGATTTTGGAGCCGGTGCCGGCCGCGGCCGTTGGCCTGATCGGCGTGACGGTGGCGGCGGTGCTGGGTCTGGTGTTCAGTCCTGAGCAGCTGGCTGATCCCAAATTCAAGCTGCCCTCAGAAGCCATCAAGTGGGCGTTGAGCGGTTTCTCTAACACGACGGTGTGGCTGATCTTCGGCGCGTTCATGTTTGCGCTGGGGTACGAGAAGACCGGCCTCGGCAAGCGCATTGCGCTCCTGCTCGTGAAACTGTTGGGCAGGCGCACGCTGGGCCTGGGCTATGCCGTCACCTTTGCCGATTTGATCCTCGCGCCGTTCACGCCGTCGAACACCGCGCGCAGCGGCGGCACCATCTTCCCCGTCATTCGCAACATCCCCGGCCTGTACGGTTCCGAGCCGGGTGAGACCTCGCGCAAGATTGGATCGTATCTGATGTGGACGGCGCTGGCGGCGACGTGCGTCACCAGCTCGATGTTCCTCACCGCCCTCGCCCCCAACCTGCTGGCCGTCGAGCT
>CAYNML010000078.1:4694-24132 GCA_964398185.1 uncultured Anaerolineae bacterium
TCACCAGCTCGATGTTCCTCACCGCCCTCGCCCCCAACCTGCTGGCCGTCGAGCTGGTGAAGAAGACCGCGCAGCTCGACATTTCATGGGGGCAGTGGTTCATCGGGTTCTTGCCGGTCGGTATTTTGCTGATCGCGACGCTGCCATTCATCGTTTACAAGCTCTATCCGCCTGAGATCAAATCCGGCGCGGAAGTTCCGCAGTGGGCGGGGCAGGAACTGGGCAAGATGGGCAGCCTGTCGCGCAATGAGTTGATCATGGGCGGGCTGGTGCTGCTGGCGCTGGCGTTGTGGATCTTCGGTAGTTCGTTCATCGATGCGACGACGGTGGCGCTGGTCGTCATCTCGCTGATGGTGATCACGGGCGTCGTGCAGTGGAATGATATTGTCGGCAACAAGGCGGCGTGGAACGTGCTGGTGTGGTTCGCCACGCTGGTCACGCTGGCCGGCGGCTTGAGCACCGTCGGCTTCATCTCGTGGGTTGCGGAAAGCGCGTCCCAGGCGTTGACGGGCATGGACGCCATGGTCGTGATGATCCTGCTGGTGGTGCTGTTCTTCCTGATCCACTACATGTTTGCCAGCGTCACGGCGCACGTCACGGCGATTCTGCCGGTGTTCCTGGCGGCAGGCATGGCCGTGCCGGGCCTGCCGGTTCCGATCTATGCCCTGCTGTTGTGCTTCACGCTGGGCATCATGGGCATCATCACGCCTTACGCCACCGGCCCCAGCCCGGTGTACTTTGGCAGCGGCTACGTCTCGCGCAAGCACTTCTGGATACTGGGCACGGTCTTCGGGGCGATCTTCCTGATCGCGCTGCTGGTCATCGGCACGCCGTGGCTGTTTGTGGTGAATCCGTAGAACGGAGTAAAACGCCGTCGAAGAAGCACGGCGCCGAGGCAGGTCATCTCTGCCGCGAATCAACGCGAATGAGATTAGTTCAGTTGTCAAACAAACCGCCCAACCTCTGTGCAAGGTCGGGCGGTTTGTTGTTAGGCAGATGGCCGGGCACGCGGTGGTAAAATATAGGCAGGCGAGGTGGACTATGGCAGAACATCTCATCATTCGAGAGCCGGTCTTCATTGAGGACAACGGGCAGCCAATCGCCGTGATTCTGCCCATCGAAGACTATGCGGCCTTCCGCAAATGGAAGGATGCAACGGCGTCGGCTTCGAATCAGGACGCGGCCTTTGAACGTGAGAAAGCGGCTTTTGAGCGACTGAAACCGCGGCTGTTGCAGCAATACCACGGTAAATGTGTGGCCATCGTCAATGCAGAGGTGGTTGAAGTCGGAGATGATAAACTGGCTGTGCTGGATCGTGTCCACCAGCGATTTGGACGGGTTCCGGTGTATGTTCAGTGGGTTACCGATCAACCTCGTGTCTATCACCTGCCGCACCGTCGGATCATTCGGTCATGAGTTTTCCCTACGATCAGTCGTTCTCACCGCCGGCGCCGGCCCTGCTGGTCGAGGTCTTTTCGCCGGATGCGCCAAACCAGCGCCGACAAGTGTCAGCCAAACTGGATACCGCGGCTGATATTACCGCTGTGCCGATACGTGCTCATTTCGCTCAATGCGGAAATCTTCAGTGCCATCGTGGTTTCAGGATATGAATCTTCCCCTGCGGCGATCAGTACTTATCTGGCAGGTATTGAACTGCCCAACGCCCGTGTGCGCCGTGTCGAAGTTGTGCCGATTTCGGAAGACTATGTGTTGCTGGGGCGCGATGTGCTGAACAACTTCGTTATCAACTTGAACGGCCCTGAACTGACGTTTGATGTGAAGTGATGCTGTGTGCTGATGACAGCAATCCGCCCGATCTCTTGAGGAGGCCGGGCGGTTTTGTGCGTGGTCAGGGCAAGATTTCCACAGACAAAGCCGGGCCGTCCAACAGCAACCGCAAGGCATTCAATACATCACGGCCCAGCAGCACATATTCTTCGGCGAAGGTAATGGCAGGAATGCCGGTCAGGTGCAGCTGGGCTGCGTCAAGCGCAATGTCGTAAGCCGTCATTCTTGTGCGTGCGCCGTCAAAGGCTTCGACCACAAACTCGCCGGCAGATGCGAGATGCAGCTGTTCAACCATCGTCACGGGAACAGCGCTAACATCCGCGCCGGTATCGACTTTGGCGGGCAGCGTCAGCATAACATCAGTCGTCGGGTCGTGCAGACGGACGGTGAGAAACGGCGCGGGCGGGTGCAATGCGAGGTTATAAGCGGTTTTCATGTGCGGCTGAGGCGCGGCGCCGACATCTTGTAGACACGCGGCTGTTCGCGGATTTCCTGCACATACACGGGCCGCTGCCCAAAGCGGGCGCGCACACGCCGGATGACGCTGCTGAAGTCCGACCCGAACTCGACGGGCTGCTCGTCGACGAAGGCCACCCACTCACCGTGATGAGCCGCGAGTAATCCAGGCAACTTGCGCTCGAAGGCGGCGCGCTCACGCGCCAGTTCGTCTGGCGCAGACTCTGGCGGCGAAGGTTGATGGGTTTGCTGCGCGATCAAGGCGGCATATTCTTCGTAGGGCACCACGACCGCGATCGGGCGGCCATTGCGCTGAATCACGATCGTCTCAGTGCCAAGCGCCTGATCGTCTGCGCCCACCAGATACGGCGCGTTAGTTTCTCGCATTGTTTTGGCAGCCATGATCTGTTCCCTGCTGTGATTATACCCTCGTCGCGGTTTGTGATGCAACAGGCGCCCTGGCCGTCCTCGCGATCCAGTCCTTCAGCGCCAGTTCATGCCGATCTTCCAACTTTGACAATTTGCGTTTGGACTTGAGCAAATCTCTGGCTTCTTCGTAGGAGTAGCCCGCTTCGCGCATGATGTACGCGGCGAGGATGGTGGCCGAGCGGCCGCGCCCCTTGGCGCAGTGCACCAGCACCGATCGGCCCGCGGCGGCCTGCTGGCTCATCCAATCCACGCCTTCGGTGATCGCGTCTTCATCCGGCACCCACACGTCGGGCACCAGCAGGCGCAGGTGCGCGATGTCGTGCGCGGCGTAAAACGCTTCGTCGTCGGCGCGTTCCGATCGGATGTTGATCACCGCGCGGATATTGTTCTTCACGAGAAAATCATAATCGCGTTGATAGTGCGGCGCGCCGCCCAGCCACAGCTCGGCCGGAACCCGATCGGCCGGGGTGATCCGATCGAACCAGTTGTGCCGCTGGATCCGTTCGTACACAAAGCGGATCGTGGGAAAGAGCTTGTCGAATGCCCGATGAAACAGCGAGAGTTTTTGCGGCTGCATATGATCCTGTCTTGATAGGTGTGCCGTCGAGTTGAATTTTACCAGATCGAGCTGTTGGATCGCCGCTCTGAAGCTGGTACAATCAGGCAACCCTGTGCGAGGTCGTGATCGATGCTCAAGAAACTGCTGGAACGCGGCGGGCTGGTGGTGATCGTTCCGATCGTGACGCTGTTTATCAGCGCCATCTTCTTCGGCCTGTACGGCACGTATCTGGCGATAGCGTCGTTTATCGAAGCGATCGGCAAGCCAGAGTATTTTGAAGTCACCAAATTCGTGCCCAAGTTCTTTTCCGTCATCGACGTGTATCTGCTGGCCATGGTGTTTTACATCTTCGCGTTGGGCCTGTACGAGTTGTTCGTCGGCAAGCTGGACGTGCCGGAATGGCTGAAGATCGAGACGGTGGAGCAGCTCAAGGCCACACTGGCCAGCGTCGTCGTCTTGTTCGTCGCCATCTCCTTCGTCAAAGTGCTGGTCGATTGGAAAAATCCAGTGGATACGCTGTTGTTGGCGGCCAGCACCGGCATCTTCATCGTGGCACTGGTGATCTACTACAAGGCCAAGGCTGCGCACTAGTGCGGTTTCCAGGTTGATTTATGGGAGCGACGTCATTGCGAGCGTTTGGTGCGAAGCAATCTCAGCGGGAAATGAAGGGGATTGCTTCGTCGCAAAAGACGCTCCTCGCAATGACGAACCGTAAACGAACTTGGAATTTGCTCTAAACGAGGCGTGGTACAATTTGCGTAGTTGAATCTCAGGGCGCGACAAGTTGATCTCCTTGCCACGCCCCTCTTTGTTGATCGCCTATGACGCCTTTACTCTGGCCGCTGCTTATCTGCTTGATTGGCGCACTGGCCGCCGGGGCCTACGGCTGGCCGCCGCTGAACCGCCGCCTGTCGATCACGCGCGCCAGCTGGCTGCTGGCGGCGTTTCCGCTGAGCGCGTTCGTGGTGCTGGTCTGGCTCACCGGCCAGTTGAACGGCGCGCCCCTGACGGCCTCTGTGCCATGGATGCCGACGCTGGGCCTGAATGCCTCGCTCTACTTCGATTCGTTCAGTGCGTTGTTCGCGCTGCTAATCGCCGGCATCGGCGTGCTGGTCATTGTCTATGGCGGCTATTACCTCAAAGGCGACGAATACGCCTGGCGCTTCCAGTTTTACATGCTGCTGTTCATGACTGCCATGCTGGGCGTGGTCATGGCCGGCGACGTCATCACGCTGTTCGTGTTCTGGGAACTGACCAGCATTACTTCGTTTTTGATCATCGCCCACAAGACCAAGGATGAGGAGGCGCGGCGCGGCGCGTTCCGCGCACTGTTCATCACGGGCGGCGGCGGCATCGCCATGCTGGCGGGCCTGTTGTTCATGAGCACGGTCGCGGGATCGACTGAATACACGGCCATTCTGAACAGCGGCGTTGTGCTCACGCAGTATCAATACTATCCCGTCATTCTGATCCTCATCGCGTTTGGCGCGTTCACCAAGAGCGCGCAGTTCCCCGCGCACATCTGGCTGCCCGGCGCCATGAGCGCGCCCACGCCCGCCAGCGCCTACCTGCACTCTGCCACGATGGTCAACGCGGGCATCTACTTGATGGCGCGTCTGCATCCGGCGCTGGGTGGCACGGAGTGGTGGTTCTGGCTGCTGGGCGTCTTCGGCCTGTTGACGATGCTGGTCGGCGCTTACGTCGGCGTGAAGCAGAACGATCTCAAAGCGCTGCTGGCCTATTCGACCATCGCGCAGTTGGGCGTGCTGATGCTGCTCATCGCGCAGGATTTGCCCGAGGCGTTCAAAGCCATGGTCATCGGCGTGCTGGCGCACGCGCTGTACAAGTCAGCGTTGTTCATGGTGGCCGGCATTGTCGATCACGAAGCGGGCACGCGCGATTTGCGCCGCCTGGGCGGTCTGCGCAAAGCCATGCCCGCCGTGTTTGTGGTGGCGGCGTTGGCCGGCCTGTCGATGGCGGGCCTGCCGCCCATGCTGGGCTTCTTAGCGAAAGAAACACTGTTGGGTGCGGCCGTCCTCCCCACCGCTTCCAGCGCGTTTGACATCGTCTTGACCGTGGCCGCGGTGGCCGCCGGATCGCTGCTGTTGCTGCAAGCGGGCATTTTTGTGATTGATACTTTCCTCGGTCAACCGCGCGATCCGAGCCTGCATCCGCACCAACCCCCGATCGGCATGTGGCTGGCCCCGGCGATCCCGGCGGTGCTGTCGCTGACGATCGGCGTCATCTCGGAACCGGCCGCGCTGGAATCCTTCCTGGGGGCGGCGGCTTCGGCGGCCTACGGCGACAAAGTCAAAGTCTCGCTCGATCTGTTCCACGGCATCAACGCGCCGCTGGTGCTAGGTCTGGTAGCGATTGGAATCGGCATCGCGCTGGTGATCAATCGGGCGCGGGTGCGCGCGGCGTTTATGGCGCATGAAGGCTTTTCGTTCAATCGGGTGTATGACGGCGCGCTGCGCGGCATCGATCGGCTGGCGTATTTTGCCACGCGCTGGCAGGCAGGCCAGCTGCGCCACTACCTGGCGACAATGCTGGCGGGCATTGCCGTGTTAATCGTTATCTTCGGCGCGTTCCCGTCGCTGGCCGCGATCGATCTGTTGCCGCGCGCGGGCGATGCGCCGGCGGTGCTGCGCGTGTTTGCGTTGCTGCTGGCGCTGGCGGCCTCGGCGGCCACGATCGTTTTGCGCCGCGATTTCTGGGCCATTCTCGCCATGACAACGGCCGGCCTCAGCGTGGCGCTGTTGATGGTGTTGGAGCCGGCGCCCGATGTGGCGCTGGTGCAGGTGGTGGTGGATATTCTGGCGGCCATCATCCTGGTGCTGGTGTTGGCGCGCGTGCCCAGCGCCGCGCGCGGCCATGCCGCCGAAGTGACTTACCGGCAGGGGCGCGGTCAGCTGGCGCGCGATGTCATTGTGGCGATCGGCGCGGGTGTCGTCGTGGGCGCGATCGTGCTGACGGCTTTGACGGCGCGTTCGCGCGAGAGTCTGGTGACGCCGTATTACGAACAGGCCGCCAAGCCGTTGACGGATGCCACCGACATCGTGGGCGCGATCGTGATCGATTTTCGCGGCTTCGATACGTTGATCGAGATCACCGTGTTCGCCATGGCCGGCATCGGCGTGTACCTGCTGCTGCGGTTTGCTTCGCGCACGGCGGGCGACGTGGAGCCGATCGAGCCGCGCGATCGGCGCCGCTGGGGCTATCGCACGCGCGGCATTGTCGATCCGCGCACGTCGCCGTTTGTGCGATTGGCGGCGCGGGTGGTGTTTCCACTGGCATTGATTCTGGCAGCCGTGCAGGTCTTGTACGGGGCCAGCCAGCCCGGCGACGGTTTTACGGCGGGTGTCATCATCAGTCTGGCGGCGGCGCTGTTGTACATCCTGTACGGCTATGAAGACACCAAGCGCCGTTTGCCCTGGTTGCGCCCGGTGGTGTTGATCGAAGCGGGCATCTTGCTGGCCCTCGCCGGCGCGGTCAGCGCGGCTTTGATCAAGGGATCATTCTTTGCGCCGGTGGACTTCGGCAAATTGCTGAGCCTGCCGCTGCCGACGAACGTGCACTTGAGCACCGCAACGCTGTTTGAACTGGCGATCTGTCTCAGTGTGCTGGGCAGCGCGGCGTTGATGCTGGACACGCTGGGCCGCCCCAAGGACGCCGATCGGGAAAGCACGGAAGAACTGAAAGAGATCGCCGTGTTGGAGCAGCAGGGAACGGTCACGAGTTTTGCCGAGGGTAGTGAGTCAGTGCAATCGTGAGATAGTGCGATAGTGTCAGAACGTTACTACTCACCCGTCATTGCGAGGAGCGTTGTTTGCGACGAAGCAATCTCGTACTCGACCAGGAGATTGCTTCGCAAACAGCGCTCGCAATGACGGTGGCTGAATAGATACGTCAGAACAGCAACGAGGTAGATCATGCAACTGTTAACGGCCATTGCCATCGGGGCGATGTTTGGCATCGGTATTTTTCAACTGCTGCGGCGCAACGTGATTCGCGCGGCGCTGGGCTTTATCATCATCTCGAACGCCGTCAATCTGTTCCTATTGTCGATGGGCGCTTACGACGGCGTGGCAGCGGCCTACGTCACGGCTACCGGCCAGCGCAGCGATGCGCTGCCGCAGGCGCTGGTGCTCACAGCGATCGTGATCAGCATGGGCGGGCTGGTCTTCATGCTGGCCGTGCTGCACGTGATCGCCATTCGTTACCAGACCGGTGACGGCGACAAGATCGATCGGTTGAAGTATTGAGGGGGAAAGTCCTTGCGAGCGCTTCCCAGCGAAACAATCTCGCCGTAGAGCGTAGGAGATTGCTTCGTCGCGAACAGCGCTCCTCGCAATGACGCTCATCCAGTAAATACCATGATGAACTCTTTAGTTTTGTTACCCATTCTCATTCCCTTGACGGGCGCGCTCATCGCCGTGGCGCTGCGGCGGCGGCATCGCGTGCAGGCGGCGTGGTCGCTGGGCGCGATGGTGGCGTCGTTGATCAGCAGCGCGGCGCTGCTGGGCGTGGTGTGGAGCAGCGGGCAGCCGGTGGTCTACCAGCTGGGCGGCTGGTCCGCGCCGTATGGCATTTCCGTCGTCGGCGATATGCTCGCGGCGCTGCTGGTGTTGATGTGCCAGCTCGTCCTGGCGGCGGGCATGTTGTACGCCACCGGCTGCAAGGACAAGTGCGCGCAGTATCCCATGTTCTATCCGCTGTTCCTGACGCTGGGCACCGGTCTGACCGGCGCGATTCTCACCGGCGACCTGTTCAGCCTGTTTGTGTTCACCGAACTTCTGGTGGTTTCGGGCGCCGTGCTCACCGCCATCTCCGACGACAAGCTGGGCGTGGAAGCATCTTATAAATACTTCTACGTCAGCTTGATTGCGTCCATTGCGCTGCTGCTGGCCTGCGGCATGTTGTATGCCACGTATGGCACGTTGAACATCGCCGATCTGGCGCGCTTGATCGCCGCGCAGCCCGATCGGCCGCTGCTGCCTTTGGCGCTGGTGATGCTGCTGGTCTTCTTCATGGTGAAGAGCGCGGTCATTCCCTTTCACTTCTGGCAGCCTGATTTTCACACGGCTGCGCCCACGCCGGTGCACGCCGTGTTATCGTCGGTGGTGGTGAAGCTGGGCATTTACGGCTTTCTGCGCATGACGACGCTGCTGTTTGTCGATCAGGCCCCGCAGATCCGCCTGATCCTGGTCGTGCTGGGGACGATCGGGGTGTTCTTCGGCGCGCTGGGGGCCATCGGCACGTATGACGCCAAGCGCATGCTGGCCTATTCGACGATGGGACAGCTGGGCTTCATCCTCGTCGCGATCGGCTGGGGCACCCCGCTGGCGTTGATGGCCGCGCTGGTGATCGCCTTCAATCACAGCCTGTTGAAGGCGGCCATGCTGATGCTGGCGGGCAGCGTCGCCAGCCGCGCGCCGATCAAGACGGCGGCGTTCAGCGTCATCACCGGACTGGGCAAGTACGTGCCGCTGGCGGGTGTGTTGTTTGTGCTGGGCGGCATGGGTATGGCCGGTGTGCCGCCGCTGAACGGTTTTGTCAGTAAGCTGCTGTTGTTTGAAAGCGGCCTGACGGCGCAGGACTATGTTTCGCTGCTGCTGGTGGGCCTGGCAAGCGTGTTGACGCTGGTCTATATTTTCCGCGCCTTCATGCGGATCTGGTGGGAGCCGATCGGGGAGGACATCAAGCCCAAGCCATCTGGCGATCGCCTGATCGCGCCTGCGATTTTGATCGGGCTGTGTGTGTTGCTGGGATTGTATGCCGAACCGTTGGTAAATCTGGCACAGGCCACAGCGCACTGGATGCTGACGCCGCAAGCGTATATTCAAGCGGTGCTGGGCGGGTAGGCGCGAGGAGGTCGTGATGCGCTACGTGCGAACAATGATCCTGTTGTTGCTGGTGTATCTGGCGTTGACGGCCAGCCTGGAGTTGAGCAACATCGTGTTAGGGATGCTGGTGGCGACGCTGGCGGCAGTGCTGTTGCGTCCGGCACGCCAGCCGTCGAGCCTGCGCCAACTGCCCACGGCGCTGCTGGCGCTGGCGAAGTATATCGTCGTCATGCTGTGGGAGTTGATCGTCAGCGGTCTGCAAGTGGCGCACATCGTGCTGTCGCCGTCGCTGCCCATCAAGCCCGGCATCATCGCCATTCCGTCCGGCAGCGATTCGGAATTGGCGACGGCGCTGAGCGCGCATTCGATTACGGTGACGCCCGGCGAACTGGTGGTGGAGATTTCCGACGACGGGGTGATGTATACGCACGTGCTGGACGTGACCATGTCCGAAGCGGCGCGGCTGAACGCGCAGGAGCAGCGGCGCAATCTGCTCAGCAAAATTTTGAAGTGAGCCTCCCTTCTCCCGTGCGCGGGAGAGGGGGCGGGGGTGAGGGGTGTGGCATGTTGGCTGATCTGCTGCGGTTCGTCATTTATGCGGCGCTGGTGATTCACATCGTCATGATCGCGGTCTGCGTCTGGCGCGTGTGGCGCGGCGAGAATGTGATCGATCGCTTGATCGGCGTGGACCTGTCGAGTACGCTGCTGCTGGCGGTGCTGGTGCTGCTGGCTTTGATTACGGACGATGCCATCTACATCGACGTGGCGTTGGCGCTGGGCGCGCTGAGTTTCATCAGCACCGTGGCGCTGGCGAAGTTTTCCGCCGAGCAGCAGATGTTTTAGGCGAGTCGGCGAATCAACGAGTCGGCGAATCGGCGATAGGCGGGATGCGATGCCCGCACACCACATTGAAGAGGATCGCAAGATGGAAACTGTAGCGCAAATCATTGCCTTGCTCGCTGTGATTATCGGCACCAGCTTTTCGGTGATCGGCATTCTGGGGTACATCCGCCTGCCCGATGTGTATACGCGCTTGCACGCCACGGGCAAGGTGGGCGTGTTTGGCGTGGTGCTGCTGCTGCTGGCGGCGGTGGTGCTGACGCCGCTGGCGCCCGGCAAGGCGCTAGTGTTGATCGCGCTGCTGTTGATTGCGGGGCCGGTGACGTCGCACGCACTGGCGTCGGCGGCGTATCGCGGCGGAATTCCGCTCAAGCGCGCGCAGCGGGACGATCTGGCTGCGACGTTGAAAATGCGCGAATAGCATTGCGCGCTGTGCTGCGCCGGGGTATGATTCTTAACGGGAGGCGGCCATGAAAGTTAACTTTTACGCAACGTACCGGCCCATTGTAGGCGGCAAGACGGTCGAGTTCGACGTCGATCACGGCATTACGGTGCAGCAGCTGGTGGAAGCCATCATCGCGCGCTTTCCGGCGATGCGGCGCGAGATGCTGGACGAGAACGGTCAACTTTATTCTCACGTCCACATCTTTGTCAACGGGCGTGATGCGTGTTATCTGGAACACGGCCTGGAGACCGCGATTCAGGCGGAGGATGTCGTCAACATCTTCCCGCCGGTGGGCGGCGGTTAATGCCGACGCTGGTGCGCGAGATGCGCAGCATTCCGTTGTGGCTGCTGCGCGAGTATCTGGTGGAGATGGGCGGTACTGCGGTCGATGATCATCTCGTGCAAGCCGAGGGGTGGAGTGTGCGCTTGACGCGCATGGAGCCATTCCGGCTGGGTTCGTTGGAAGTGGGGCAGACGCGGTTGGAAATCGAAATCGAGAATCAACTGGTCGAGCCGTTCATGCAGCAGTTCTCCAAGAAGACGTTGCGCGCGGGGGGGTAGCTCAACCGATCGGGTGGCGGACAAAACGGGTGCGATCGATGTCGATCGCACCCGCTGCTATTTGCCGTAGCCGTCACGCCCGAATGTTTCTATCGGGCCTCCAGATTCGCGGCCAGCAATGCTTCTGGATTCCCGCCAACTGCGCGCGGGAATGACCTGCCTTTAGATGATCTCCAATTCCTTCAGCTTGGCTTCCGGCACCACGCCGTTCTGCCAGCCGCGCTTCTCGTAGTATTCCTTCAGCATGTCGTCCAGCTCGCACACGTGGCCCTGTGAGCCGGGCATGGTGGACGGCTCTTCGAGGAAGCGCTTGGGCAGATAGTCGGAGCCTTCGCGGAAGCCGGCCAGGTTGTTGTAGTAGCGCTCCAGGTTGTAGATGCGCTCGCCGGTCTTCAGCACGTCGTCGGCGGTGAAGGGCACGCCCACCAGCGCCGAATACTGCTGCGCGTATTCGTCCGCGCCCATGGCGAAGGCGCTGAACTTGCACAGGTCCATGCTGTCCGAGAAGGCGTGCACGTCCTGGAAGATCTTCACCAGTTCACCCTTGCCCTTCCACGCCAGCGGATCGACCTTGAGTGAGCCGAACGGCATCACGCCCAGTTCGGCGGCGGGGGTGTAGGCGCGCAGGTGGCAGGCGCCGCGATTGCTGGTGGCATAGCCGATGCCCATGCCCTTGAGGCCGCGCGGATCGTAGGCGGGGATGGCCTGGCCCTTGACGGTCATGGCGATTTCCGGATGGCCGAAGTGTTTGGCCACTGCATCTGCGCCCTCGGCAAGCACGTTGCCGAAGCCCTCGCGCATGGCGATCATGCGCACGGCGTCGGTCATGCCGTAGATGTCGCCCCACTTCAGGGTGCCGCTGCCATTGGTCCAGCCCTTCTGCGTGGCTTCCATCCACACCGACAGCGGATGGCCCGTTTCGATGGCGTCGATGCCGTAGTCGTTGCACAGATCGATCATCTTGGCCACGGTGTTCACGTCATTGTTGCCGCAATTTGCGCCCACCGACCAGGCCGGCTCGTACTCCACGCTCTCCATGTGCAGGCCCTTCCACGGGCCTTCCTTGATTTCGACTTCCTTCTTGCAGGCCACCGGGCAGGCATGGCAGGTGGGATCGTCGACGAGGATGTGCTGCTTCACATACTCGCCGCTGATCTTCTCGGCGTCTTCGCCGAACGATGTCACCTGGCTGTTCCGGGTCGGGAACGCGCCCATGTTGCTGGTGATGTTGGTGAGCACGTTGGTGCCGTAGACCGACAGGCCGCCCTTGCGCGGGCTGGTGATGTTCTCTTCGGCCATGATGTTCTTCAGGGCGCGCTCGTGCGCAGGCTTCCATGCGTCGCGGTCAGCCGCTTTCACGATCTGCTTCTCGGCCTTGATGACCACGGCCTTCAACAATTTGCTGCCGCCTACGCAGCCGGTGCCGCCGCGCCCGCTGGCGCGATCGTTCTCGTTGATCCAGCAGGCGAACTTCACCAGGTTCTCGCCGCCCGGGCCGATGGCGATGACGGTCAGGTCTTTCTCGCCGTACTTTTCTTTGAAGAACTTCACGGTGTCATGCACGCCCTTGCCCCACACTTCCGAGGCATCCAGCAGTTCCACCACACCGTCGTGTACGTAGGCATAGGTGGGCTTGGCGGCCTTGCCCTTGAAGATCAAGCCGTCGAAGCCGGCCCAGCGCAGTCGGGCGGCCGACCAGCCGCCGTGGTGCGAATCGGTCACCGTGCCGGTCAGCGGCGACTTGGTGACGACGGCCATGCGGCCGCTCATGTTGGCTTCGGACCCCGTCAGCGGGCCGTTCATGAAGCACAGAATGTTATCGGGGGACAGGGGATCGACTTGGGGGCCGTTCTCAAACACGTACTTCACGCCCACGCCGCGCCCGCCGATGTACTTCAACTTCCACTCTTCGGGAATGGCTTCGTACGTCACCGCGCCCGTCGTCAGATCGATACGACCAACTTTGTCAGCATATCCGCCTAGTGTCATTGTTATCCTCCGTGAAAGAGATTGTGGGGTTGTTGAACAGCCTGAGGAACGCTTTTATACTAGCACAACCTTAAGCCTAAAGTCAATAAGTGAACGCCAGAAAATCACTGGTTTTTCAGGTGATTTTCGTCACGGGCGTTATGCGTCTCTAAGATAGCGCGGTTTCGATCTGGCACAAGTTTGACGTACCTCGCGGGGCAGAGTATGATCGCTGCATGAGTGAAGTGCGATTACCGCTCAGCGCCATCATCCAGGCGGGCGGGCAGAGCCGTCGCATGGGGCGCGATAAAGCACTGATCGATTTTCAAGGTCAACCGATCATCGCGCACGTGATCGAGACGCTGCGCGCATTGTCTGACGACATCGTAATCGTCTCCAACCGATCGGATCTCTACAGCTCATTCGGCGCGCGCGTGGCGCCAGACTTTGACCCACCCTGCGGGCCGTTGGGCGGTCTGGCCGCGGGCCTACAGGCAGTCAAGGCTGATCTGGCGATCGTGGTGGCGTGTGACATGCCGTTTCTCAAGGTGAACTTGCTGCGCTGGTTGATCGAGCTGGCCGACGGCTATGATGCCGTCGTGCCGCAATCGGGCGCAGAGTATGAACCGCTGCATGCCGTGTACCGGCGGGAGTGCTACCGCCCGATCGTGCAGCGGATCGAACGCGGCGAGCGGCGCGTCATCAGCTTCTTTGCCGATGTGCGGCTGCGGCCCGTGCCGGAAGCCGAATGGCGCGTGATCGATCCTGCCGGCCGCTCGTTGATCAATCTGAACACGCCGGAAGATTTGAACCTGCTGGGAACGGCTCACACCTGACGCCGGCTAACCCTGATCAAGCGTTTTGTGCTATCATCCCATTCGATGACCACCGATCTCATTCTCATTGTCGATGACAATCCTGAAGCGCGCGCCTGGGTGGCAGAGCGGCTGCGCGCTTCCGGCAGCTATACGTGCCAGGAGGCGGCCAGCTTGAACGAGGCGCGCGCCTGCCTCAAGGCCCAGCTGCCCCAGCTGCTCCTCGTCGATGCCCGGCTGGGCGCCGAAGACGGCCTGGCGCTGCTCGCAGAGTATGCGCTGGCCGTGCCCGTCATCGTCACCACTCAGCGGGATTCCGCTGTTGAACTGTCGGCTGCGCTGGACGCCGGGGCGCGCGATGTGCTGGTCTGGCCCTTTGAAGCGCCGCGGTTGCTGGCCTCAGTGGCGCGGGCGTTGCGCATGGCCCGCACCCAGCGCGAGCGTGACGAACTGCGCGCGCTGGTGGACCGGCAGGCGCAGGAATTCAACGCGCTCTACACCGTGGGCAAGACCATCAGCGGCCTGCTGAACATCGACGAGATTCTGACGCTGGTGGTCTCGGCGGCCGTCAACCTGACCGGCGCTGAACAAGGCTCGCTGATGCTGTACGATGAGGCGACGGATGAGCTCACGCTGCGGGCGCAGTATAACTTGTCGGCCAAGATGGCGCAGCGCATGCGGTTGCGCGTCACGGATAGCCTCATCGGCCGGGTGGTGCAGAGCGGCCGGCCCGTCATGTTGAGCGGCAACGATCTCAAAGTGCAGACCTCGCTGCTGGTGAAATCGCTCATGGGGGTGCCGCTCATCGTCGGGACCAGGGTCATCGGCGTGCTGACGGTGGACAATCAATTGTCAACGCGCGCGTTTGGCAAGCACGACGTGCACCTGCTGACCACGCTGGCCGACGCCGCGGCCATCGCCATTGAAAATGCGCGGCTGTTTGCCGCCGCCGAGTACGAGCGTGCCAAGCTCGATACCATCCTGCGTGAGATGCAGGATGTGGTGATCGTTACCGATGATAACCTCCACGTGCTGTTGATCAACGCGGCCGCGCGTCAGGCCCTGCAGTTGGACGAAACTGCCCTGGGGCAGCCCTTGAATAAAGTGGTGGCGGTGCAGCCGCTGCTTGATTTGTTCGAGCAGCGGCACACGGAAGAGTATGTGTGGCGCGCCGACATCACTTTGCCCGATGGCCGCGTGCTGCAAGGCCAGCTGTCGCCGCTGCCCGGCGTGGGCTATGGCGCGGTGCTGCGCGACATCACCCGCCTGAAGGAACTGGATCGCATCAAGAGCGAGTTCGTGTCCATCGTTTCGCACGATCTGCGCACCCCCCTGACGGCCATTCGCGGCTACGTCAGCCTGCTGCCGCGCGTGGGGCCGTTGAACGAGCAGCAGCGGGACTTTGTGACGCGCGTCGAGCGCAGCATGGACAGCATTGTCGATCTCATCGCCGACCTGCTGGACATCGGCAAGATCGAAGCCGGCGTCGACTGGGAGATGGCGGCGGTGCCGCTGCACGAGGTGGTGCGCGAGGTGGCCGATCGGCTGCGCGCCAATGCCGAGCTGCATCAGCAGACCCTCACCGTGCAGGCCCCGGAACGGCCGCCGGTGTTGGGCAACCGGCGGCGGCTGGAACAGGTTGTGGCCAATCTGGTTGGCAACGCCATCAAGTACACGCCCCACGGCGGCGCCATTGATGTGACGCTGGCTGAAGACGACGGCTTCCTGGTGCTGCACGTGCGCGACACCGGCATCGGCATTTCGCTGGAAGATCAGCGCCGCATCTTTGACAAGTTCTACCGGGTGGAGTCGGAAGCCACCGAGAAAATCAGCGGCACCGGGCTGGGCCTGTCCATTGTCAAGGCCATCATCAAGAAACATGCGGGCCGCGTGTGGGTGCAGAGCGAATTGGGCAAGGGCAGCACCTTTACGGTCTTGCTGCCGCGCTATCAGCCCGGCAGGAAAGCAGGCGCATGACGGAACGTCTCTACTACGCCGATGCGTATGTGCGGAACTTTGAGGCGCAGGTGCTCGATCGGTTGGAGGTGAACGGCCGGCCGGCGGTCGTGCTCGATCGCACCGCGTTTTATCCCGAAGGCGGCGGGCAGCCGTCCGATCGCGGCGCGCTCAATCGGGTGGAGGTGATCGACGTGCAGACGCGCGAGGCGGACGATGCGGTGTTGCACTTTCTGGCCGCGCCGCTGCCGGAAGATCGCGTGACCGGCGTCGTGGACGCGGCGCGCCGCTTTGATTTGATGCAGCAGCACACCGGCCAGCATATTCTGTCGCAGGCCTTTGTGCACACCGCCCACGCCGAGACGGTGTCGTTTCACCTCAACCCTGATCCGAATGACGGTGCGTTGACGATCGATCTGAACCGGACGACGCTGACTCCGGCGCAGATCGATCACGCGGAGGATTTCGCCAACGCGATCGTGACGGAGAACCGCCCGGTGGTCGCGCGCTTTGTCAGCGCTGCGGAGCTGGAGGCGCTGCCGCTGCGCAAGCCGCCCAAAGTTGACAAGTCGATTCGTATTGTGGAAGTGCAGGGCTTCGACTGGTCGGCCTGCGGCGGCACGCACGTGGCGCGCACCGGCGAAGTGGGCCTGATCAAGATCGTGAAAGTGGAGAAGCGCAATACGGAGACGCGCGTCGAGTTTCGCTGCGGCCGCCGCGCGCTAAGCGATTACCGCCGCAAGCATCAGTTGATCACGCAGGCGGCGGCGGAACTCTCGATCGGTTTCTGGGAACTCGATCAGGCGATCGGGCGGCTGCAGGCCGAAGCGAAGTCATCGCGCAAGCAGTTGCTGGACGCCGAGGCGCGCTTGCAGCAGTATGAGGCGCGCGAGCTGCTCAACACGATTGAGCCGCGCGGCGACTTTGGCCTGATCGTGCAGACGTGGACGCAGCGTGACCTGGGCTATCTCAAGCGCATGGCGAGTCTGCTGGCGGCGCAGCCCAGGACGGTGGCCTTGCTGGGCGCGCCGGGGCAGTCGCTGGCGCTGGTCTTTGCGCGCTCCAAAGATCTGCCGATCGATCTGGCGGCGCTGGTGAAGGCGGCGGCGGCGCGGCTGGGCGGCAAGGGCGGCGGTTCGCCGGACTTTGCGCAGGCGGGCGGCCCGGCCGTGAGTGAAGCGCAGCTGCAAGAAACGTTGAACTGGGTGCGCGAGCAATTGCCATAAACGGCTGGACGCTGCGCGGCGACCGCGTCCAGGCAGTCGGATCAAACCGCGCGGACGAGCCAGGCGAGCAATAATCACCATGGTCGACTGGAACACTTATGGATAAACTAACACCGCAGGTTATCGTCGAGGCTCACTATCGCGGCTGCACCGTGGGCGCGATCCTCACACCGCAGGGTGTGGTCTGTGTGGACACGCCGCTGCTGCCCGCCGAAGCGCGGCACTGGCGCGCGCGCCTGACTGAGTTGACCCCGCTGCCCGTGATCTACACCATCTATACCGACGGTCATCGCGATCGCGTGCTGGGACAGCAGTGGCTGGGCGGCATGGTCGTGGCGCACGAGGCCACCTGGGAAAAGCTGCGCAGCTATGGCGATGCGATGCGCCAGCAGGTGATCGAGTTCCTGCAGCATCACGGCGCGCCAGAAGCCGCCGAGGAATTGCAGCGGCATTTGCAGCTGGGGCTGCCGCAGCTGACGGTGAGCGACGGCGGTTCGTTGACGCTGCACCTGGATAAGCCGAGGATTGTGGTGCGTCCGGTGGGCGGCGCCACCCCCGGCAGCTTGTGGGTGGAACTGCCCGATCAGGGCGTGGTCTTCACCGGCGACGTGGTGACGCAGAGCACGCATCCCTTCATGTCGGAAGCCACCACCTCGATCTGGCTGCAACGGTTGACCGAACTGCGCGACGCCAGTTACTTCGCAACGAAGATCGTGCCGGGCCGCGGCCACGGCTACAAGCGCGCGGATTTGCAGCTGGTGACGGACTACCTGACCGACATGCGCCGCCGCGTGCAGCAGCTGCTGACCGAGCGGCGCGGCAAATTCGATGCCGCCGAGCTGCTGCCAGAATTTCTGGATTGGTTCCCGATCCCCAACGATGAGCATGAGCGCGTGCAGCGCCGCATCCGCACGGGGCTGGAGCGCGTGGCCGAGGAGCTGAAGTTGGAGAAACGCCGCAGGAAGAAATAGCAGGCGGCCGGACGCATGATCAAAATGCCTTGCGAGGGTGAGCGGAAAGACCTTCGCAAGGTTTTTCATCCGAGGCGACTATGTTTGAGACAATCCCGTTGGTTGAGGTGACGCGCGGCGGGCGCGTGGAATCCGAACATCGCGGCGCGGTGGCGGTGGTGGATGCCGCGGGGAAGTTGATCGCACACGCGGGCGACGTGGAACTGGTGTCGTATCTGCGCTCGAGCGCGAAGCCGTTTCAACTGCTGCCGCTCGTCGAAAGCGGTGCAGCCGATCGGTTTGGGTTCACACCCGCCGAGCTGGCCGTGATCGCCGGATCACATTCGGGCGAGCCGCGTCACGTGGCCGCCGTGCAATCGATCTTGCACAAGATCGGTTTGACTGAAGGCGCGTTACAGTGCGGCCGCCATGTGCCGTTCAATGCTGCTGCCGCGCAGGCCTTGCGCGCCGAAGGGCGTGAGCCGTCGATTCTTCACAACAACTGCTCCGGCAAACATGCCGGCATGTTGGCGCAGGCAATCGATCGGGGCTTGAGCACGCACGATTATCTCGATCCGCAGCATCCTGTGCAAGTGACCATTCGTCAACGACTCGCTGAGTTAGGTGGCATCACGTTCGATGAGATCGGCGTCGGCATCGATGGTTGCTCGGCGCCGTGCTTTGCGATGCCGCTGCGCGCGGCGGCTTTAGCTTTTGCCCGATTGGCCGAGGCGGGAAGCAAGATGCAGGATGCAGGATTAGCACGCGTTGCGCGTGTGATGCTGGATCATCCTGAGATGGTGGCAGGCGAAGGCCGCATCGACACCGATGTGATGCGCGCCGTGTCCAATCGCCTGGTGAGCAAGGGCGGCGCAGAAGGCTATCACGGGATGGGCCTCATCCGGCCCGACGGCTTGGCGTGGGGCATTGCGATCAAGATCGCCGACGGGGATGGCAGGCGCGGCGGGCATCCGGTGATCATCGAAACGTTGCGCCAGCTGAGCGTGCTGGACGATGCCGCGTTGGCGCAGTTGCAGAGCTATCGCACGTGGCCCGTCACCAATCATCGTGGGTTGGAAGTAGGCGAGGTGCGGCCTATTTTCCAGTTGACGTGCGCTGCCTGATTGATGGACGCATTTCAGGCTGTTTTCTTTTTCTCGCGGGTCTTCCAGATTTAACGGGAAGTGAGAAACCGGGTTTCCGCGTAGCGAGTCCAAATGGACTTGAGTGTTCTGCAGGGAGAGCCCGGCTTTTTGAACTGTTGATTTCCCGCTGAAGCTGGAAGAGCCTATAAAAACAAGAGACCCTCGTCGGTCGAGGGTCTCTTGTTTTTCAGTGAGAGTTTAACGCAGGGCGCGATTGTCGGGCGTGTCCTTCTCAAAGAAGTGCACGTTGTCCAGGTTGGCCACCATGCGCACGTCGTGGCCCACCTTGGCTTTGGTGCGCGGATCGACGCGGGCGATGTACGAGTGACCGCCCGTCAGCAGGTACAGGAACACTTCGTTGCCCATCAACTCCGTCACTTCCACCTTGGCGTCGATGTTGCCCGGGTGAATGTTAGGCGCCACGTACTCGGAATCGTAAATGTCCTCGGGGCGG
>CAYNML010000079.1:0-18189 GCA_964398185.1 uncultured Anaerolineae bacterium
GTTTATGACCGCATGTAACGATCGGTAGTTATCAGCATATAAGCGTTGAGCACAAAGAATGATTTCTTCCCCGGTTCCAGCCCGAGTCTTATTCACGACACTGCAAGTACCATAAACAACAACCTTTCCATTTTGTGGGTGGCTGTGCTTGATGCAAGTACCTCCCACAAACGGGCATTCTTGACTTTTCCACTGCTTACGGGCCACATCCGTTGTGTCATCGGGCGCATAACCGAAGATTTCGCACAGATCACTGCCTTTAGCTCTCGGCATATGGATACTCCAAAGGAACTCTGTTGTTGCCATTCTGACGTGATGGAATTAAGTGATTCCACGTTGCGCGTATCTCAGCAGTTGCGCCAGGGCCACTCAGCAGCCAACCTACGGTCTCGCCACATTGACGACAAAAATCCTCGCTGTTATCAGTGGCAATCAACTTAGGCAATCGCCAGTGCTTCTGATTAGTTTCGTTTTCAGGGGCAAGCACTAGAATGCAATCGTGTTTGATCGCATTCAGATTGTTGATATGAACTGATACAGGGTTCTCAGAAAACACCACATAGACGTTGACGAGTTGGAACCCGGCTTGTTTGAGTGAGATAGTTAGCTCGGCCCAGGCATTGGGATCCCAGTGATGAAATGTAAAAACCATTCGCCCGTTTTTCTTCAGAACGCGCTTGCACTCCAAAAAAATACCAGATAGTTTCTGCATGAAATTAGTATCGCCCCCGTTTGCCTTGTGGGCAACAGCGCTGCTGCCATGTTCATATGTCCAATCAGCTTCTTCAGGAATGAGCCGTGCCAGCCACACACGAAAAAATGCCGCGAGATCGCTGTACTGAACATTGTCATAGTAAGGGGGATCGGTCACAACCAAGTCCACGGAATGATTCTTATGGATAGGCAAATGTTGCGAATCGCCCTGAACTAACAAAAATTTTTGCTGGCCTGAGTCAAGATCATCTTCATTCTTGGCCTCGATACCACCGTCAAATTCTCCTGGAATTGTGACTAGCTCAGTATCGCCATGTTTGCTAACTCGTCGCTCGATTGGCGCAATGGCCCACTTGCGTCCACGAGCGATCCGATCTCTAAACAGTATCTGCAAGTTGCCAGATGTTTTCTGCTGGTTGAGTGGATTATTCTCGGCAGCCGTGTATGGGAAGGAATAAGCATGCAAAGCGAAAACATGACGAATAGCACCAGGGCGGCGTTTGTCAGCGCCTTTGTAGCCGCACAACAGAGAATTGAATTCAAGCGATGTAGAAACCAAGAGGGCAAGATTGAGTTTAACGATACCATGATAGCTTTGCAGCAAATCAATGGAATGATGTAGGTACAACAACTGCCGTGAGGAAAAGACATCCAAATATGAACGGATGTTGCGCGCCACCAGATCGCCTGATTTGGGCCCATCTTGGATCAGAAAATCTTCAAGTGGTAGCCAATTCAATCGTTGACGTTCTTCATTGGCTGCGCGCAGCCGATTCATGTCGGATGCGCCGGGCGCACGAAAGAATAAACCATGATCGGGACAGGAACCGGCAATGGCGATGGGAATATAACGCGCATAGTATGGCACATCGAGTAATTCTTGATATTTCTGTCCGCATGTCCGGCAGGTGGTTTCGGACTTGGTAATCAAGCGGACTTTGCTCGTCGCCGTATGCGGAGTGCTTGTTCGATCAGAAACTTCCCAGTTCTCTGGCCAAATCCGAATAATCCGGCTATCCTCATGGCGTAATTCGTATTGCTCAATTTGAACGACTTCACCACAAGCACATACTTTACGCAAGCCATAGAGGGTGTACTGCGAATCAATAACTTGTTGGCAGTGCGGACATTCCGTTTGAAAGTAACTTCCAACCTCTCGATAAAGGTCAGAGAAAAATTGATTGAAAGCCGTCTGCAAATCCTTGAGAGCGACTTGCGTCAATGTTGCTCGTGCTTGAACCACTGGAATGGGATCAATATCTACGCCTATTACATTGGCACCAAGTCGAATTGCTTCGTGTAAGGTCGTGCCGCCGCCCATCATCGGATCGAGCACGATTTTTCCTTCCAACCCGCCAGCCGCGTAATAGTCACGTCGTCCTTGCACGGGAACGAATTGTTTCAAGATAGTGCGGAAAGTAGACCCACATCGCCGTGCCCACCATTTGTGTAAGTAGGTATTGGGGCGAAAGAGGTGTTTGTTGAAAGATTCAATCTGGGAGAGTTGATTGGCGAATTCTTCAGGGAAGGATCGATCAATCGCGAGGCTGCTATCTTTTGCAGCTACTCGATACATCTCATCAAACGCTAGTTGGCGCAATTCGCGAACAGTTTTACGTTTCATCGGCATAGAGAGAATGAGCGGCGTTAATTATCGTTATTAAGGATAGGGCAAGTATAACGCAGAACGAAGACGCGGGTCAAACGCAACGGTGGTCAGCAGCGAAAGGGGAATGGAACGAAGGCGACCCAGACAACACCGCACTCGCCGCCATTTCCAGCGGGCGCGGTTGTTTCTGGTTAGCCGTTGCTCCGCCGTTCGTTTTCACCTCGGAGGCCAAGCACCGCTTTGCGGAACATGATCACGGCGAGCAGAGTCAGAACCAGGAAGGCCACGAAACTCACCGGCAGCCGGACGAACATCGGCACTAAGGCCAACCCGAATCCGGCGCACAGCGGAACGGCTAAGCGATAGAGATGCTTCGTGTACAGATCAGGGGAAATATCCTGCGCGGCGAAGGGTCTGAGCCTGCTCAGAAAACGCGACAAGTCCCACGCCGCCAGATCGGTGACAACGGCCAGCAAGATCAACGGGGAGGATTCATGGTTCAGAGCGGCCAGCAGCGCGCTCGCGATGAAGAGCGGCATGAACACTGACGGAAACGATCGCTTCTGTTTCACTTCCAGGAACAACCACGCTGCTCCTAACAGAAACGAACCGATCGCCAGCACCGCGTTCTCCGCCGCGAGATGGAACCCCGTTAAGATCAGAGTGGTTACGGCAATCATCAACCACAAGAGTTGTTTGATCATCACACATCGTCCCCCAATATCGAAGATGGCATCGTCATGCCCGAGTGCTTCAATCGGGCATCCAGAGTGTCGATTAACGTGAATTGCCTGTGTGGCACTGGATTCCCGCCACGCCCTGTCCGCAAAGCGGGGGCGCGCCAGGCGAAAACACGCGGGAATGACGCTGCCGTGAAGCATCACATTCCCAACCCGGCTTGATGAAGCCTGATCGCCTGGCGCGCGAGTGCATTGCGAGCCACAGCCTCAAAAGGTTGATCGACCCGCCAGTTGACGACCTGCACGCCGCTGCGGCGAATCTGCTGCAACATGAACTCGCGTTCCGCCCAGGCGAGACGATAGGGCTGGCTCGCTGTGTCAGCCGCGCCGGCGACGGCGAATGAAACCGGGTCGGGACTGATCGCGATCACGGCGTAGCCCTGCGCGTGCATTTTGACCAGCACAGCCATATCCTCTGCCGCCATTGGGCTGATGAAAACCAGCTGTGACTTGGCCGGGAAGAAGCGCGTGGGCAAATGGGCCAGCGTTTCCAGCGCGTAGTTTTGTTCGGGCTGCGCTTTGGCCAGCGCTTTGAGGATGCGTTCTTTTTGCACTCGTCCGTAGCCTGGAAAGACTCGCGCCACACCGCCGCCATAGACCAGCAGACTGACGCGATTGCCATCTGCCAAAAAACTCTCGGCCAGCGCCGCGGTGGCGCGTACGGCATGTTCAAACAACGCGCCGTGCGACGTGGTCACGTTCACTTTCTGGCGCGCATCCAGGATCAGGCCGACATCCGCCACGCGTTCCTGCTCGTAAACCGTCGTAAACAAGGCTTGCTGATGGCGCGCGCTGATGCGCCAGTTGATCTGACGCTGGGGATCACCCGCTTGATATTCTCGAATTCCGTAAAAATCGATGCCAACGCCGCCCTGCCGCGCGGCGATCGGCCCCGCAAAGCCGCGCGTCTGCGGGGGACGCACTTTGATCCGATCGAGCTTGGGATAGCGCGGATGAATGACGAGGCGCGGCCCGGCTCGATAGACCGCGGTCAGGTCAAAGAGGTTAGCCGAGTCTCGGGCACTCGCCAGCAGCTCATACGCTTCGTAATGACCGCGCTGCGCGGTGACGGAATACTCCAACACCAATTGAGCCTGCGACGCCAGTGAAGTGACGGCCGCCAATTGACCGTCGATGCGGTCGACACCATAGGGCAAGACTTCTTCGACGACCAGTTCGTCCAGTGCGCGGCCTTCATTCGTCACTGTCAGCTTGACGGTGAGCGGCGTGTCCTGCGGGGCTTGATCGGGGAAGATCTCGCGCTTGACCGCCAGGCGGATCTCTTCGGGCCGATCGGCGATCGCGGCGAAGAGATAGGCCAGCAGCGGCACGGACACGAGCAACGCGCCGCTGTTCAGCGTCGCCAGTCCGAAAAGCACGCTGCCAAAGATCAGACCGACCAGCCAGATTAGCGGCGGCTTCATCGCGCTTCGTCTTTCAACACGGGCACCGGCACCGTCTGCGCAATTTCTTGCAGAATCTTTTCAGGCGCTTGCGCCGTCGACCAGAGATCGGGATGAAGGATCAGGCGGTGACTCAACGCCGGACCGATAAACGTCTTGATGTCGTCGGGGATGACAAACGATCGGCCGTGCATGGCCGCCCAGGCCCGGCTGAGTTTCAACAGCGCCAGGCTGCCCCGGGGACTCGCGCCCACCGCCACGTGACGATGTGTGCGCGTTTGCTGGATCAAATCGACGAGATATTGTTCGATGTCTTCGTCGAGAAAAACTTCTTCGACCTGGCGGCGCATGTCCAGCAAGTCAGACGCGCTGGCCACCACACTCAAGGAGTGATCATCCTGCTTGCGCGCTCTTCTCCGCCGAATGATCTCTTTCTCTTCGGCGGGGCTGGGATAGCCGATCGAGAGTTTCATGATGAATCGATCCAACTGCGCTTCCGGCAGCGGAAAGGTGCCCTCATACTCGATCGGATTCTGCGTGGCGATCACGATGAACGGCTCCGGCAGTTTGAGCGTTTCACCTTCCAGCGTGACCTGCCGTTCCTGCATCGCTTCCAGCAAAGCCGATTGCGTGCGCGGCGAAGCCCGATTGATCTCGTCGGCCAATACGATGTTGGCAAAGATCGGGCCGGGCCGCAACACAAAGCGGTTCTGCTCCCGATCGTAGATGTACCCGCCGGTGATATCGCCGGGCAGCAGATCGGGCGTGAATTGAATGCGGCGGAACGACATGCCCAGGACCGTCGCAAAACTGTTGGCGATCAAGGTCTTGGCCAACCCCGGATAATCTTCCAGCAAGACGTGTCCGCCTGCCAGAAACGCGGCCATGATTTTCTCCAACGGGGCGGTCTTGCCGACAACGGCACGGCTGACTTCTTGAATGACACGAGTGGCAAATGCGGCGACATCAATTGCGGGCTGCGAGCGGGTTTCCGTCATGAACGATCTCCAGGCGATTTTCGATGAACTGCGCGATTTCTTCCAGGGACTGATTAAGCAGCGGATCGGATTGCTGATCGGCTTTTCGATTGAAGCGTTGCCAGAAGCGCTGCCGGGGCGGCAGTGTGAAGGGGAAATCCCGGTCGTGAATGAATTGCTTGATGGTGACAGGCACTGCTAAATCACCGCTGACAATTTTCTGCTCGACCTCCGCGGGCGTCAACCCTTCCTGATAAGCCAGCACCGATATGATTAGCCTGCGGGTCTCACGCGCCAGTTCCAGCCGGGGATATTCGCTCGCGGGTGCGGTCGCGCACAATCTGAGCCAGAACCGATAGCGTGAAGCATCGCCCGGCCCGGCTTTGATGAAGCCGGGATTCGAAGTTTTGCGTTGCAGCCTCTTCAGCGTATTCAGGGCGATGATCACAGCGACGAGGATCAGGCCGATCAGATAGATTTCTTGCGGAATGCTCTTCAGGATCAACCCAACCAGCCAAAACAGGTAAGTCAGCGGAACAACGATGGCTTCACGCACGAAGTCCCACGCGACCAGCGTCAGCACGCTGAAAATCAACAACGTGGCGAGCAGCGCCAGACCCAGCCAGGCTCGCTTAGCGTTCACGGCGTCCTCCCAGCGATCGACAACCCTCGGCGATCTCGGTCAGACACGAGAGAGCCACGGCTTCATCGTCCGACTCCGCTGGGAGACCGCCGTAGCGCACCTGTTCAAACAAGCGGGTCAGGGTGTTGATCGGTGTGCGCGCTAATCCCTGGCCGGCGAGATAGTCTTCAAATTCGCGCGGCGTCATGGCCGTTTCGCGGGCCAGGCCTCTTTCTTCACGCACCACGCGTGACATCTCTTGATAGCAGCGCATAATCGTCAGCTTGAAATCGCCGCCCTGCTGCAGGGTGTCCAGTGCTGCTTGTGCTTCCTGAGCTAACTCTTTCCAGGCGCTCTGGCGTGACGTGCGTCGTCGGCGGAAAAACCAGATCAGGCCACCGGCTGCGGCCACCAGCAACACTGAAATGATCAACAAGACTGCCAGTGTCAACCCGGGAGGCGGGGCCGCCGAGAATGCTACGGTGGCCTCGGAACCGGGAAGTTGGATCATGCTTTGAGGATTGTCGGCCGCCGATCGAGTGGCAGCTGCCTCACGCGGCAGATGGCGCAAGAATTCGCCAAACAGAATGATGAGCCCCAGTGCCACCACATCTGCTACCAGCCGGTTGCGGCCTTCACGCGTGAGAAGCGAATACAAGAGGTAAACCGGAAGCAGGATCAAGGCCAGGCCAATGACGCCCTGGAACATCCGCAACAGCACCTCGCCACCACCCAGGCCTTCGCCACTGCCAGGCGCATCCGGCTGAGTCGGCCCTAATGAGAAGGACTGCCCCGGAGATAATTCAAGCCCGGGTAAGCTCATCGCCAGGATCAGGATCAGCAGCCCGGCGATGGCCAGCCAGAAGAGCGAATTGCGTTTTGCCAGACTCATCGTGCGTCAACTCATTTCCACTTCAACCACACCGCATCACTCACTCGCCTGCTCCAAAGATCTTGACGTACAGATCTTCGCCGTAACTGGTCTCCAACGGTTCGCCTTCGACGACTCTAAATGTCCGCTCGCCGTCGAGCTGCCGTTCCGCGCGCAGGAAAATAGCATCCGGCAGATTCCGTTCGTAGACGCTGTGCGCGAAGTCGTAGAGATGCGTCACATAGAAGACCTTGTGCCGTTTTTCAATCAGCGCTGAGATGATCTGGCGGGCAATCTCAGAACCTTCGCGCTCGTTGGTGGCCGCAAAGGATTCATTGAACAAGACTGACGCATTCGGCGTAAGCTGATCCACGATCGCGCTCATGCGGCTGAGTTCTTCGTCCAGTTTGCCGCTCTTCATGGTTGTGTCTTCCTCGCGCTTGTAGTGCGTGAACAGGCCGTCGCAGACGTTGGCGCAGAAGGATTCCGCCGGCACCAGCATACCACATTGCATCATCAGTTGGGCCAGACCGATGCTGCGCAAGAAAGTCGATTTGCCGCCCTGATTGGCCCCGGTGATGATCACAAGGTGTTTGCCATCGGCCGCTCCGGTATTGCCGACGATTTTCTGTTTCAGGTTGAGCGCCAGGCAGACGTCATACAAGCCACTGAACGTATGGCGGCGCTCGTCGAGAGCGGCCGGTACGGGGAAGGACAGCGGCTCACCCCATTGCGCCAATTGTTCCTGCAAATTCAGGCAGCCGATGTAAAACGCCAGTTCGGTGCGCAGCATCTTGAAGAAACTGAGAATGTGATCGCAGGATTGGGCGAGCGCATTCGCGGCCAGATGGATGCCCCGGTCTCTGAGTTCTGACAAGGCGCGGGCGCCGGCTTCATCGCGATCGTCAATCCGAAAACTGTAAACCGGCGGTTTTTTGGCGAAGACCCGCTCGCGCCAACTTTGTTTCTGGCCATTGGGTTTGCGCAGGATGTAATTCACGCCTTTATGGCCTTTGCCCAACTCCGCGCTGATCCACACGCCGCCCCGGAATTTCAACTCGCGCAGATGATCTTCGATGACGGCGAAATACTCATCGCTCAATTCTTCCTGGAGCATTGCAAACAAGCGGGTAAAGCCCTCCGACTCAAATTGACCGGCTTGCTCGTCGGCGATCTTTCGCAGCTTTCGCAGCAGGTCGACGAACAGCTGCAACACCGTAATCGCGCGATCCAGGATCGCCGGGGGATATTTGCTGAATATACCCCAGACGGATTTCTTCTCGCCGACGATGGATTCGATCGCGATGGCGTAGATATTCCTGATCAGGGCGGCATTCTTCAAGCAATCCCGCAGGATGTTCTGCCGATAGCGGATCGTGTCCAGATCGGTCAAACTGGTCAGCAGCGCTTTCCCGGCCACGTCCAGCAGAAAGGCGTCGCCCAGCGCCATGGCGTTGACCAGCGTGTTGAGTTCCAGGTCCTGGATCAGGGCCGCCTGATTCCAAGGCAATGCCTGTTGCAGATCAAAATCACGATCCCGGTACATCAGAAACGCTTTCATATTCTCAACCGCTCCTGCAATTGGGCCTGTGTCAACCGGTACTTTTCCGCAATAGATACCGCATACGCGAGGCCATCGGCCGGCCGGCGGATGATCTTAAACGTGCGCACGGCGGGATTGTCGGGCACGACCGTGCTGACCCAACTGACGGTTTTCTCGCTCAACGTGGCAAGCTCGTCGATGAACGTGACACTCACGCACAGCGCATCCAGCTGTAAAATTTTTTCCATGATTTGGCGGCTCAAGAAGATCGCATCCTGCACGGTGGTGGCCGTGAAACTTTCATTCAAAATGATGAGACTGCGCGGCGTGGCCTGCGCGAGAATCGCGTGGAGCCGCACCAGGTCATCCTGCAATTTCCCGCGCAGATTCTTGCTGTCTTCTTCCTTTTCAAAGTGGGTGAACAGTTGATCGCACAAAAAGAGCTGCGCCTCGCGACCCGGGACGAGACAGCCGAGGCTGGCCAGAAAATGCAGCTGCCCGATCGTGCGGGCGAAAGTTGTCTTGCCGCCCTGGTTCGGGCCGGAGACGACAAAGGTGCGCTCCGGGTCTTTCAGGTAGAAATCATTACAGACAATCGGCGGACGCTCGCGCAGGAGTTTGTGCGCCAGCGCCAGATCAAACGTATCACGGGCGCAGACCTCTTTGCTCGTGCTGGAGACCTGCGGATAGCAGAATGTCAGGCCCGTACGTCTGAAAGCGGCGAGGTATTCCAGATAGGCGACGTAGAACTGCACTTCGCGATCAAAGACCGCCAGCGTTTCATCCAGATAGTGGGCATGCTTCACACCGTACTCGTCCAACGTCGTGAAGATGTCGGGGTACAGTTGGGCGACCAGCTCCAGGATTTTCGCTTCCACATGATTCATATTCGGCCACTTGTTAAACTGCACCCGATAATCTTTCACCGCCCCCTGCTGGAATTTCTCGAAGGTTTCTATCACAGCGGTGCTGTAATCGATTTGGCCGTCATAGTGGCGAACCTTGATGGTGCTATCCTTGATTTGCAGGCAATAATGGACTGAAGCCAAAGCGGCGAGGAGTTGCTCGGTCTCGGCGACGAGCGCCGTAAACCGATCGGACTGGATATAATCCAGCAGGTAGTCACGGAAAGCGCGAAAGCCGCGCGATCCCAGATCGTCCTCCGCTAGATCGCGCATCAGGTCCTTGACCGTGTCGCAATAGATTTTGACGGCATCCAGGAACCAGGCTTTTTTCTGGCCGGGGTAATACAGCTTCTCGGCCTGCGCCAGATGTTCGCGCATGTTGCGCATATTGCGCTCGAAAGTTTTGATCTGTGCGAAGAGCGTTTCCTGTTCGAGATCGCGCAGGACTTCATGCCGATACAAGATGGCGTCCACGTCGTGCAGGGCAGTGTAGAAGAACGGCTTGAGGTTGTACTCGTCCTTGTCGGCCGTGATGCCGGCGACGATCTGATCGAGATTGAGATCGCCGAAGAAGATCGGCGCTTCCGGCGTTTCTTTCCGGGCGCTATCTTCCAGCTGTTCGTAGAGGATGCTGTGAAAAGTCATGGAATCGGTCATGCTTGAATCAGCCTGCAATCGATGCTGTGACCTGCTGGCCGCTGAGCAGTTCAAGACTCGCCGTCAGTTCCGCTTGCCGGGCCGGCGAGAAGACCCCATTGACTTCGAATCCCGGCTCGCCTATGGCTAAGTGTAGTTCAACGTTCTGTTCCGTCTCCACCACGCGCGTCTCACGGATTTCGGCACGCGGGCAGAACGTATACACGACGCCATACGGATACGACTCACGCGGCTCACGAATAAACAGCCCGTGATAATTCGTCACGGCCCACAACAGACCTTCACGGCCATGGCCCCAGAACCAGCGGGGTTTGATCGTCGGCTCGAAGCAGTAGGCGTAAACGCGCTCGTCGGCCAGCAGGGCGTGCAGCCGCAGCATGTTGTAGAACTTCATCGAAGCATCACAGAGCGGTTCAATACTAACCGGCATGTCGGCGGCCAATGGTTGTTGGCGCCGCGCGAGGATGGCGCGCTGCAGCGTAGCCAGCAGTTCCCGCAAGAGCGGTTCGCCGACGGTGTTGTATTCGATGCGTGTGTAGCGCAGCTCGGGATCGGCCCACACGATCTCGAGCCAGGAATACAGCAAGATGGCGCCCCATTCAAAGGCGACCATTGATTCAAACGGGATCGTTGTGACTTCGATCTGCGCGGTCATGGGTTGACGCGCCACGGCGATCAAGCGATCGCCGGTCAGCGCCAGCGTCCATTCTGGCGATGATGCGCGTGTTGATCCGCGCAGCCAGCTACCTTTTGGCATCCCGCCCGGTAAGCGTCCGATATGACGAAAGGGTGGAATGACCAGCAGCGACGCAGATGAGTCAACCCGCTGATCGCTCAACGCTTGCTGCACGGCGTCGTGCAGTTGCGTTACCTGCGTGACGGGATAAGGGAAATCTTCCATGCCCATCGTGTAACTTTACCTTTCAGAAGCGCACCACCATCTGCCGCCGCAGCGCCAGAGAACAATTTCGAATGCCGACGCCCGCAAATGGATAGGCAATAACGCGATCATCCAACGTCACCGACATCAAAACTATCCTTCACTTGACCTGCTAATCGTCAAGGCTTGTTGGGCGGTGGTGCGGATCGACGCGAGGGGATCGTCCAGCGCGGCTTGCAACGCGCGGTGCGCCTCAGTGCCGCCGATGTGACCGAGCGCCTCCGCCGCGGCGCAGCGCGCCACATATGCCCGCGAGGCATCTTGCAGCACACGAGCCAGCGCGGGGACGGCACGTTGATCGCCCAAACGGCCCAGACCGGTGGCCGCTTGTTTGAGAATGGCGGCGTCGGTCGAGTGATCGAGCAAGTCGCACAACGGCTCGACGGCGCGCGGTTCATGCAGCCAGCCGGTCAAGATGTCAATCGCCAGGCCGGCCCGCGTCGGTTCACGATGCCGCAGGGCCGCGATCAGCTTATCGGTATAGCTCAACGACTCGTTTAATGCCGCGCCGCACAGCAGGCAAGTCACCACTTCCGACGGAACTTCATTCCAACACTTGGGACAAAATCGGATCATCAACTTTCGCCTTGTCTAACAGGCGTACCACGCTCAGGCAGTCTTCAACCATCTGATCGATCGCCGGATTGAGCGTGGCTGTCAGATCAGGATCAGCTTCGCCATAGCGGCCCAGTTTGTCGCTGCGGCTGTCGACCAGCTGCGTCCACGAGATCGACAGTTCTGCGATGATCGACTGCACCACATCGATCGTCTCACGCTTGAGTTGAAAGCGGCGAAAGAGATCGTCGATGAGGGTTTGCTGGCGCTCGATCATCTGGCGCAGGCGCCCGACCCCTTCCGGTGTCAGGCGCGTCACGGACTCGTACTGTTCCAGCAGCACTCGCAGCCGCGCCAGGCGCACTTCAAACTCGCGCAGTGTAATGCCCAGTGAAGTCTTTTGAGCAATGTTGAGTGCCATGCGAGTTTCCTCTCCCAGCTGTGTCCAGTGTCAGCCCGGCGGCCACGTCATCTGCCGGCGCCCAGCAAATGAAGGTGCAAACGCCCCACGGTTTGACCGCCCTGCGCGCCCGTGTTGATCACCAGCCGGTAACCTGGCAGTCCCAACTCGCGGGCGATACTCACCGCCCGCGCGCACATCTCTTTTGGCCGGGTTGGTTGCCGGTGCGGTGATCTCTGCGGAAAAGTCTGTATCCATCACTTGCCTCTCCAAAAACAAATCGTATGTGTGGGGCATGGTTCAGACGACGTCATGCCGTGCTGTCTCTGTCAGGCAAACGAAAATGGCCTCTACCGATTGCAATCTCGGTAGAGGCCATCAGTCGTCGCAAACGACAGTTGGGCGCGAGCCTCATCGCGCTGGGAGAATTCTACCCGCTTCACGACCGGGCGTCAAACTGACAGGAGGGCGCGTAGTGCTGTCTGTCGATCCACCAGGCCAAGCGGCTTGCCTTGTTCATCAACGACGATGAAACGCTTGGTCTGCCGCTCCAGCATTTGACTGACGGCCGTCGCCAGTGGCGTAGCTGGCGGTCCACTTAAGACGCCTTCGGACATGAGGTCGCGCGCGGTCACATCGCTCGGCGTCTGTGCCCGACCACGACCCAGTAAGGCCGATACCACGCCTGAACGCTGTTTCGGCGTTACCCGCGCCACCAGATCGCCATCGGTGATCAGACCCACGGGCTGTCCACTCTCATTGATCACAATCACGCGCCGCAGGTCACCGGTCACCATCCGTTCGACGATTTCTTCTAAGGGGGCTTCTTCGTTCACCAGCGGCACGTGCAGACTCATCACGTCGCCCACCAGCGTACCGTTGGCGTGGGCATGCTCTTCACTGCCGATGGGCACCTTCACCAGCGAGTGCAGCACATCGACCCGGCTCAACATGCCCACGAGTTTTCCTCGCTCATCGACCACGGGCAGGCGCTTGAGATTGGTCTGCACCATGCGGCGCGCCGCGCGATCGATTGGCGTGCGCGCATCAAGGCACACGGGAGACGGCGTCATGATGTCACGCGCCAATTTGCCCGTAGCGCGCATGGAATGCAGCTGTTCGCGCAACGCTACTTCATCAAGGACTTGCCCCACCGACAGACGTAAGGGCATGCCACCTCGCTCGATCAGATCACCGTCGCTGATAATGCCGATCACGCGCCGATCGGGGTCAATCACTGGCACGGCTTTGAATGATTCTTTGAGCAACAGTTCAACGATCTCGGCCACCGGCGTCTCCGGCTTGACGGCTAACGGATCGGGGGTCATGATGTCGCGCACCGGGCGATCGGTAGGCAAATCGGGCAAGGCCCGATGGGTATACTTCACGATCTCAACATCATGCAGGGTCACCAGGCCTTCTTTGATCATCGGCCCAACTGCCGCTAGTCCCATTTCGATCTTCTCGGGCGTGTCGACGACTTCAATGATCAACGGCAGATCTTCAGACAGTTGCAGCAGAGCCGCCGTGTGAATGCGGCTGTGCGCGCCAAAACCTGCGACCCCGCGCGTGACCGTCGCCCCGGCCAGGCCCTCCTTCTTCAAGGTTTCAAGGATAGCCTGATACAACGGGCGGTGACCCGATCGATCAGATTCGCCGATATAGATGGTGAGCTTTTTACCAGGGCCTGTTAATCGAACGTCGGTCATCGTTCACTCCTCAAATCGCGCGGCCAATCGCAATGCCGATCGCCGCCCCGAGCAACCCAAGGATGGTTGATCCTAACACGTTCAACGCCGCCAACCCATACGATCCTGCTTCCAGCAGCTTGATGGATTCGTAGGTGAATGTTGAGAAGGTCGTATACGCGCCGATGAACCCGATCGCAACTGCCAGCCGCCAACGCGGATCGATCAACGCGCGTTCCAGGGTAATCGTGGCGATGAAACCGAGCAGCAAACTTCCGGTCAAATTGATGACAAACGTCCCCAACGGGAAGCGCAGGCCGAATTGTGAATCGATCCACGCGCCTAACCAGTATCGCACATTGGCACCGATAAAGCCACCAATGCCGACGATAAACACTTTGTCCAAAATGAGTCCTCCCAATAAAAAAACTCCTACCGTGGCTACGGTAGAAGCTATTAGTCTTACGACGTTGGCAGCTGAACTGCCAGTGAGCCTCATCACCTGTTGAATTGTGACATGATTTTATCAGCACCGGAGATTGGCGTCAAGCGGCGTCGATCTGTTTGATCAACTCGCGCACATTGCCCAGACAGCACGACCCTTGCGGATTGCGCAGATCACACGCGCACTGTCCGGCCTGTATGCCGGCGTTGATGTCGTCGATGACGGCAGCACGTTGACCTGGTGTCATCGCCCGCACAGCACCTACCTTGTGATCGAAGCAGTAACAGACCGGCGTCGCGTCGTTCTGCGGCGTCTTGTGATACACCGGCCCGCGCACCTGATCAAGCGTGAAGATTTGTTGACCATCAGCTGCGAAGTACACCACCGGACAGGTCGCTGTTCGGCAAAAGCGATACTCAACCTCGCGCACGGCGCGCAGGCTGATGGTCAACAGTGCCTTGACGGTCTGGCCTGGCACGACCTTGCCGGTTTGACCGCATTGCGGGCAGGTGGAGGCGTGACGCTCCGGTGGCAGGGCCTTCGCCGTAGATAAATCACAGACCGCTGCACCGGCTTCTGAGGGGCATCCACATGAATCTGACATCTGATCCTCTTTCTTGCTGAGTTTGTTGATTGAACAGCACGGCCTTCATTTCGCCGCAGGCTCGGCTCGCTCGCTGACCAGATGGCAGACGCACTGCTTGCCATCCACATCGTCCGTGGGAAAAGTCAGGCCCAGCGCGCGGAGCTGGCGCAGTTCCTTTTCCAGACGTTGCAACTGCGTAATGCGCTGCCTGATCTCGGCGGCCTTGCGCTCCAATTGATCAAGCAGCACGCGGCAGGGCGCCTCACGTCGATCGCGCAGGGCGAGAATTTCGCGGATGTCGTCGAGCGATAGATCGAGGTTACGCGCGCCCGCGACCAGTCGCACACGATCCACGTCGGCGGCGCCGTACTCGCGATAACCATTGGCGCGACGTTCCGGCCGCGGCAGTAGGCCAATCGATTCGTAGTAACGGACGGTCGTGGCCGATACCCCCGCCCGTTGCGCCAATTCTTGAATTTGCATGGCTTTCCCTCTCCCCGGAACAGGCTTGCTTGAATTCTACACCTTCCAGCGGCTCGAAGGTCAAGCAGGGCTATCGCGTGTCACTTGTCATGTTAAACACATGACAGACGCGCCTTGAGGCGGCGTTTCGTCGGGTGTAAAGTTATTCAGGATTTTGAATCTAATTTGAGGTGACTATGAACGCCTACGACAATTCGGCCAAGCTGTTCAAAGCGTTGATGCATCCCGCGCGGCTGGAGATTCTGGACATTCTGCGAGACGGCGAGGCGTGCGTGTGCCACATCGAGGCCGTGCTAGGCCAGCGGCAGTCCTACATCTCGCAGCAACTGTCGGTGCTGCGCGAGGCCGGTTTGGTGCAGGATCGCCGCGATGGCTGGAACGTGCATTATCGCGTCACGCAGCCGCTGGTCTTTGCGCTGCTCGACGTGGCGCTGACGATGACGGGCGGCCAGCTTAAGCGACGCCAGCTAGCGCACGGCGCAGAGTTGAGCAACTGCCCGTGCCCGCGCTGCGCAGCTGCCGAAGCCGTACCGGCGTAACCTCTCTTTTTTGCCCAAATATATCAAAGGTTTTGAATACCTTTTCAGGAGCGAAAGCATGTTAGTGGTCAAAGTGTTGGGTTCAGGTTGTGCGAATTGCAAGAAGGTTGAACAAGTGGCGCGACAAGCCTTGGAAGCGCTGGGCGTAGAAGCCTCGCTTGTCAAAGTGACCGATTACGCCCAGATCATGCAGTATCCGATCATGGCCACACCGGGGTTGGTGATCAATGAAAAGTTGGTGTGCGCGGGGCGGATTCCCTCGCAGGCGGAAGTCACGATGTGGCTAACCGCGGCACAGCAGGCCGCCTGAACCATGCGCATTCAGATCGTCGGCGCGGGCTGCCCGGCTTGCCGCAATCTGGAGAAAGACGTGCGCGCCTGGCTGGCGCAGCAGCAGCTCGAGGCGCAAGTGGAGCGCGTGGACGATCTCGTCGAGATCATGATGTTAGGCTTGCTGGCCCTGCCGGGTCTGCTCATTGATGATCACTTAGTGCTGACGGGCTATCCACCCAGAAGCAGATTAGACAAGACACTGCGTGAAGCGTTTGGCAAGGAGTATCATGGCACAACCGTTGACGCCTGAGGCAACACGGATCAATCGCATCCCCTGGAAGTTGAATCTCACCCTGGTGCTGGTGGGTGCGGTGTGGCTGATCGCCTACAACGTGATCGAGCCGCTGGCCGCGTGGATCACGTACGATGTGTTAGGGCTGGCGCATGGCTCGCAGTTGGGCGAGTCGCTGGCGTTCTTCCTCTACGATGTCCCCAAAATCCTGCTGCTCTTGAGCGGCATGATCTTCCTGATTTCGATCGTCCGCACGTTCTTCAGCCCCGAACGCACCCGCGCGTTGTTGGGCGGCAAGCGGCAGGGGATCGGCAATGTGCTGGCCGCCATGCTGGGCGTCGTCACGCCGTTCTGCTCGTGCAGCGCGGTGCCATTGTTCATCGGCTTCGTCGAAAGCGGCGTGCCGCTGGGCGTGACGTTTTCGTTTCTCATCGCCGCGCCGATGGTCAATGAAGTGGCCGTGGTCATGCTGCTGGGGTTATACGGCTGGCGGATCGCCGGGATGTACATTGTCCTGGGCTTGATCATCGCCATCGTGTCGGGCATGGTTATCGGGCGGATGAAGATGGAGCGCCACGTCGAAGACTTTGTGTGGCAAATGCAAATCGGCGAAGGCGGGCCGCAGGAAAAACTGACGTGGCAGGATCGGGTCGATCGGGCGTGGGAGTCCGTCAAAGAGATCGTCGGCAAAGTCTGGCCGTATGTGATCGTCGGGATTGGCATCGGCGCGCTGATCCACGGCTTCGTGCCGGAAGATGCGCTGGGCAGCATCATGGGTGCGAATCAGTGGTGGACGGTGCCGGCCGCCGTGCTGTTGGGCATTCCGCTCTACTCCAATGCCGCCGGGGTCATCCCGATCGTGAGTGCGCTGATCAGCAAGGGCGCGGCGCTGGGTACGGCGCTGGCGTTCATGATGTCGGTGGTGGCGCTGAGCCTGCCGGAGATGATCATTTTGCGGCGCGTGCTCAAGCCGCGCCTGCTGGCGGTGTTCATCGGCGTGGTGGCGGTGGCGATCATCATCACCGGCTATTTGTTCAACATCGTTCTATGACATCTACGGTCCTTGAAGGGAGGCAAGGCCCGTTCAAGGAGATTAAGCATGGCACACACATCGATCGGATTCATTGGGGGCGGGCGCGTCACGCGCATCATGTTGGGTGGCTGGCAGCGCCAGGGGCGGCTGCCGGAACACATCGTCGTCAGCGATCCCAGCACGGAGAACCTGGCAAAGTTGCAGGCCGATTTTCCAAGCATCGAGATCGCGCCGAACAACAATCGCGCCGCAGCCGCACAGGACATCATCTTCATCGGCCTGCATCCACCGGCGTTTGCTGCCGCATTCGATGAACTCAAAACAAGCGTGAAGCCTACAGCGATCGTCGTCTCACTCGCGCCCAAAGTGAGTATTGCTAAACTGTCCGCCGGATTGGGCACGGACAAGATCGCGCGCCTGATTCCCAACGCGCCCTCGATCGTCAACGCGGGATACAACCCAGTAGCGTTCTCGGCTGGACTGAGCGCAGCGGAGCGGGCCGTGTTGTGCGAGCTGTTCAATGTCCTAGGCGAGAGTCCAGAAGTAGATGAAGCCAAGTTGGAGGCCTATGCCATCCTGACGGCGATGGGACCGACGTATCTGTGGTTCCAACTGTACGAATTGCAGGCGATCAGCGAAGCGTTTGGGTTGACGCCGCAGGAAGTTTCTGTTGGACTTGAGGCGATGGTGAAAGGCGCGGTGCAGACGATGACGGCGGCCCAGCTATCGCCGGCAGGCGTGATGGATTTGATTCCCGTCAAGCCGCTGGGCGAAGATGAAGCTGCAATCAAAGGCTGCTATCATCAGCGGTTGGAAGCGCTCTACGCTAAACTCAAGAATTGAAGGGAGATGAACATGCCAGAGTTTCTCGAAACCACCGTCGATAAGTTCACGTTCAAAGTTGCCACCGATCG
>CAYNML010000079.1:18289-23948 GCA_964398185.1 uncultured Anaerolineae bacterium
CATCCGATTGGGATGCCGATCGATCGCGGCTGCTCGACGCGGCGGCGTACTTTGAAGTGGTCAAGCGCGAAGCCGAAGAGGAGATGAAGAAGCAATGAATGATGCCAAGCGCGTAGTGATTGTGCCCTGCAGCGGCATCGGCAAGACGTATGGCAGCGTCAGCCGTGAGGCCGCGTATGATGTGACCGAAGATCTGCGGCCAGACACGACCGAGTTGGTGCCGCTGTCGCTGCTGGTGCTGGGTGATGAAGCAGCGCGCACCGCCGTGGCTGGTTCACAGGCGATCACCATCGACGGCTGCAAGTTAGCCTGTGCGACGAAGATGGTGAAAGAGAGCGGCGGCGAAGTGGCGAAAGACTACGCGGTGCTGGATGTCTATCGTCGTTACAAGCAGTTCAAGCCGCAGGGCATCGCGGAGCTGAACGAAGGCGGACAGCAGTTGGCGCAGGCGTTGGCCCAGGAGATTGCTCAAGACGTTGATGGACTTGTAGGGGAAGATGCCGCGCCATATATGGCGCCCTTGCCCCATGAGGGAGGTCAACATGGTTGATCTGCCGCAGAAGAAAGTGGGTATTGTCGCCTGCTCCGGCGAAGAACTGGCTGAGGGCACGGTGACACGTCTGGCGGCATTGAAAGTATTGGAGCAGCTGCGCCCCAAAGACACGGTGACGATTTGTCTGCCGTTGTTTCTGGCCGGCGGTGAAGGCGATCGCGCGTTTGCGCGGTTTTATCCGACGATTGCCGTCGACGGCTGTGACAAGCGCTGCGCCGCGAAGGCGACCGAGATGTATTCCGGTAAACCCGCCGCGAGTGTGCTGGTGACCGATCTGATGACTGCGCGTGACATCGGCACGATGCGCCGCTTGAATGATCAGGGACGCGAGTTGGTCAATCTGACCGCCGATCGAACGGCCCAGCTCGTGGATGAATTGCTGGGCAAGCAATGGGATCGCCGCGCGGGTGAGTTCGTGGGCGAAACGCCAGCCGCTGAAGACACGGAAGCCGTCGAAGCCACGTGCTCGTGCGGTTCAGGCATTCCGGTGCAGAAGGTCACCATTGATGGGCAAGTGGTGACGCTCATCGCGCTGCCGGCGATCTTCCAGCAGTTCCGCGAGCAGGGCAAGTTGCCTGGTGATGGCGTGACACGCGAGTTGTTGGATATGGTGAAGATTTACAACGCCGTACCCGCCGATCAGGAAGCGAATTACCTGGCGACGCTCGAACATGAGTACACGGCGTTCTGCGCGCGGCGCTGAAGACCTCGCAGGTTTTACGAGGCGGCAGGTATTCGCGCCTGAACTCTCGAACGATCGAGCAGGCATCGCAGGCGGGCAGGAAAAAAACCTGCGAGGTCTATCCCTACAGGAGCATCATGAGTCGAACAGCCACGTATCATACGACCGTCAACTGGACGGGGGAGCACTGGGGCCACATCGTCATGGGCAACGGGCCGGAGATGGATTTCTCCGCGCCGCCCGACGCGCAGGGCCACCCCGGCGTCTTCACGCCCGAAGATGCCTTCGTCGCCGCGGCCAACACCTGCATCATGATGATGTTCATCTGGGCAACCGAACGGTTCAAGTTGAATCTCATATCGTACGAGTGCCGCGCGGAGGGCACGAAGTTGATCGAGCTGGATCGCACGGAGATTTTCACGCACCTGCGGTTCTGGCCGCAGATCAAAATCGCGGCGGGCGCAGAAGACCGATCGATGGTAGAAAACCGCACGCGCCGCGCGCTGCAATCCGCGCAAAAATACAGCCTGGTCGCCAATTCGGTCAAATCGCACATCATCATCGAGCCGACGATTGACATCGTCGCTTAATCTCAGACACGATACAGGAGAAAACGACATGCTGGACATCAAAGTGTTAGGCCCCGGTTGTGACAACTGCAAAAAGGTGGAAGCGATTGCGAAGCAGGCTGTCGCCAATCTCGGCACTGAAGCCACGATCGAGAAGATCATCGATCGGGCAGAGTATCCCAAGTATGGTCTGCTGTACACGCCCGGTCTGGTCATCAACAACAAGTTAGTGTGCGGTGGCCGTATCCCCACCGAGGCCGAAGTGATGACGTGGGTGGCGGATGCGCTGAACTGAAATTCCGCGTTTGTGTCAACGATAGCAGGAGAGGACGCAGAGCCGGCGGGGAAGCGTGGCCGCTGCGCTGCGTCTTTTTCTTCGGCGGCGCAGCGGTTGCTGATGACGCCGTTTTACAGGAGCAACATGACGACTGCTCGCTTCAGGAACCTGCCATGCTGATCGAACATTACGATCTCGACGTCTTCACGCCGCCGTGTGAGCCGGGCGCCGAGCGCTTCTCGGCCATTGCCCTCTTGACGGTGGACATTTCGGAAGTGCTGCCATATCTCAACGCTACCCTGCGTGGTGCAGTCTATCATCGCGCGGCGAACGCGTTGACGTGGAAGAAGGGCGGACACAATCTGGCCTTTCACGCCTATCAGATCGCGACGAGTAATGTAGAGGATTACGATGCGGCGGTGAAAGAGATCGACGGGCTGGTCAAGCTGATCAATCGCACGTGGGAACGTCGAGCGGAGATCACGCCCGACTACGAAACCCGGCAGCGTCCGCCGTTGATGATCGTCTACAAGCTGCTGCCCCAGACCAACTGCAAGCAGTGCGGCGAGCCGACCTGCTATTCGTTTGCCATCAAGCTGGTCGCGTCGCAGATAAGATTGATCGAGTGTACGCCATTGACTGAGCCGCAGTACGCGGAACAACTGGCGGCGCTGCACAACCTCGTTGGCGACGTTTGAGCATAACGTACTGGACTTTGGCAAAAATCATGCCACGTGAATCGGCTTTGACCCGGCAGTAGACGTGCCGCAAGAAGCTTCACTGGGGAGGTCACTGACGAACGGCTGGACATGACTGAGCGGTGTGCAGGCGATTACGTAGGCATCAGGTCGGCATTCAGCGCACGGCGTTGTTGGGCGCCGTTCAATTCGACCCGCAGCAGTAGCAGGAAGTTGCATAAAGCCTCGGAATGCGGGACAATCCAAAGTGGCAGGGGACTGGCTCCTAAGTGGTGCGGCAGCAACCCCACTTGACGAGAAGTCTCGTGACAAAGCAAGTCAGATTGTTTTGCCACAGTCCAGTTGCTGACTACTGCATTCGGCATGTTCTTTTGTATGATCAGACCGGAGGTGCGGCCATGACGGTGTTCTACGGCGTGATGGTGGAAGTCGATCCAAAGGAAGAAGCGGCCTGGGATGATTGGCATACGCGCCAACACATACCGGACGTCCTGGCTCAGCCCGGCTTTGTGCGCGCCATCAAATACCGGCTGGACACTTCCAATGGCGAGTGGTATCAATATCTCACCGTGTATGAACTCACTTCGCGTGAAGCGCTGGATGCTTATTTGCAGGGCGAGGCGGTGACGCACCTGCGCGCCGATCACTACAATCACTTTGGGCATTGCACGCGCCTGTCGCGGATGGTGCTCACGCCGACGGTGACGGTCAACAAGCCGATCGGTTAGCGGCGCCCCGCAAGTTCCGCGTTTCAGGTAAAATGAAGCCGAAGGCTGAACGCTCTTCCGCTTCATTTTCTTTTGGGATGATCTCATGAAAGCACTGGTGACGGGCGGCACGGGGTTTCTGGGCGCAAACTTGGCCAAGGGGTTGGTCGAGCAGGGTTGGGCGGTGCGCATCTTGCGCCGCCTGACTTCGCCGCTTGACGCGGTGAGGGATCTGCCTGTTGAGCATGCCATCGGTGATGTGACCGATCTCGATTCGCTGCTGGCGGCGATGCCGGGCGTCGACGTGGTGTTCAATGTGGCGGCCATCTCGCAGTATTGGCGCAACTCGCCCAACTTGATTTACCAAGTCAACGTGGGCGGGACGCAGAACGTCTTCGATGCCGCAACGCGATCGGGTGTAAAGCGGATCGTGCACACGAGCAGCGCCGCGGCGGTGGGCATCATCAAGGGACGAGCGGCCAACGAAGACGATCCGTTCAATCAGCCGCCCGATCGCTTTCCCTACGGCCACAGCAAGTGGCTGGCCGAGACAGTGGCGCGTGAGCGCGTGCAGGCCGGGCAGGATATCGTCATGGTCAATCCGACGGCCATCGTCGGCCCGCGCGACATCAATTGGATTTCGGGCAGCATTCTGCGCGAGGCTAAACGCGGCCACCTCCCGGTGATCCCGCAGGGTGGTGTGAACTTTGTGGCCGTGCAAGACGTGGTGGCGGGACACATCGCGGCAGTAACGAAGGGGCGCGCGGGCGAACGCTACATCCTCGGCGGCGAGAATCTCACCAACCGGGAGACGACGTTGATGGCGTGTGAGATCGTCGGGGTGAAGCCGCCGCGCTTCACGCAGCCGCGCTGGACGATTCCGGTTGCAGGCGGGGTACTTGATCTCATCGCGAAGATCAGCGGGCCGCAGTTGCCGTTGAGCGGCGAACAGATGCGGCTCACCGCCGCGCACATCTACTTCGATTCCTCGAAAGCGCAACGTGAACTTGGCTTGCCGCACACGCCGATCAGACAAGCCATGCAAGAGTGTTACGACTGGTATGTGGCGCACAGGTACTTGTAAGGCGGAGCGCCGAATTCCCCATTCTGAGTCGACACAGCGGAGGCAACCATGGAGTACAAATATCTCGGGCGAACCGGCCTAAAGGTCAGCGAGCTGTGCATGGGCAGCATGAGTTTTGGCTGGACCGCCCCGCGTGAGAACTGTGCGCCCGTGCTGGATGCGTTCGTGGCGGCGGGCGGCAACTTCATCGACACGGCGGACATCTATTCCCGCTGGGCCGAGGGTAATCCGGGCGGGGTGGCGGAAGAGCTGATCGGGGAGTGGCTGAAAACGCAGCCGCGCGATCGGATCATCATCGCGACCAAGGTGCGCGGGCAGATGGGCAGCGGCCCCAACGATCAGGGCTTGAGCCGCCATCACCTCATCGCGGCGTGTGAAGCTTCGCTGCGGCGCTTGCAGACGGACTACATCGATCTGTATCAGACGCACTGGTGGGATGAGCACACGCCGTTGGAAGAGACCCTGCATGCTCTCGACGATCTGGTGCGCGCGGGCAAGGTGCGCTACCTGGGCTGCTCCAATCTGCCTGCCTGGCACTTGATGGAGGCGTTGTGGACAAGCGACAGGTACAACCTCGCCCGCTACGATTGCCTGCAGCCGCACTACAACCTCGTGCATCGTGGTGAATTCGAGCGCGAGCATCGCGCGATCTGTCTGAAGTACGGCCTCGGCGTGATTCCCTATTCGCCGATTGCGGGCGGCCTGCTGAGCGGCAAATATCGGCGCGGCGTGAAGGTGCAGGAAGGCACGCGCGGCTGGAACTTGCGGCAGGCGCTGACTGAAAAGAACTTCGTGATCATCGATAAACTGGACGAGATCGCGCACGCGCGCGGCAAGACGGTGTTGCAAGTGGCGTTGACGTGGATCATGCAGCAGCCGGGCATCACCAGCCCGATCATTGGTGTCAACACCGTCGAGCAGTGGCGCGAGATGGAAGCGGTGATCGGTTGGCGCTTGAGTGAAGAGGAAGTGGCACGCTTGAATGAAGCGAGCAAGTGGGACGAGTGAAACGTGATGCGTGAGGCGTGAGGGACGTCATTCCCGCGTGCAGTCGGCGGGAATCTGGTTGGCTGACAACCTGGATGCCCG
>CAYNML010000080.1:0-3036 GCA_964398185.1 uncultured Anaerolineae bacterium
GTACTCTTGGCTGGGAAGAGAATAGCACAGGGGTGCTTCTAGAAGTGCTGACAGGTGAGGTTAGACTTCATCCCCCCGCGTGATCCGTTCATACACCATCACCGTCTCCGGCGAAGGCTCCGCCTGCAATTCACGCTTCAACATCTCGCGCAGGTGCTGATAGTGCTGAAGGGCATGTCCCACCTCTCCCTGCCGCACGAGGCAGCGCATCAACTCGCGGTGGGCCAGTTCGAGGTAGGCGTCGAGTGCCAGCAAGCGGCGATAGACCGCCACCGCGCGATCGTAATGCGCGTTGGCAAAGTGCAGCGCGCCGAGATCGATCAGCGCTGGCACGTAGCGCTGGCGCAGTTCTTCGCGCTGGAAGATGGCCCATTCGCCCGCGTCGAGGTCCTCCACAAAGTCGCCGCGCCACAACTGCACGGCGGATTCGAGCCGCTGGATGGCCGCAGATCGATCGGCGGGCTTGAGATTCGTGATCGATCCGATTGAGCCGAGCAGCGCTTCAAACTCGTGCAGGTCGCACCAGTAGTTCAGCGAGCGATTGAATGAGTAGGTGTCGTCGGCGAAGACGATCCAATCGGGTTGGCCGAGCGCCTTCCGCAGGTGGTGCAGGGCGCGATGGAAGATGTTGCGCAGTTGATCGGCGGACGCATCAGGCCATATGTCCAATCCGATCTGCGCCTTGGTGGCAGGCGGCTGCGCGATGAAGTAGAAGAGCAGTTCCTTCGCTTTGGTGTAGGTCCAATCGGCAGAGGTCAAGGCGCGGTTGTGCACCAGCACGCGCGCGGGGCCGAGTGCGAAGATGCGTAACTCCGGTTCAGGCGTTATCTCGAGCAGAGCGGATGGCGCCGTCTCGTCTAGCACTTCGGCGATGGCGGCTTGATCGTCAAGCGCCGCGCCCGTCGTCCGCGCTCGATCGAATGCCGCACTGCCCAGCGCGGTGCGGGCCGCTGTCAGCAGGCGATCGATCATCGCCCGCTGCGGTGGCAACAGCGGCACTTGTCCCAATTCGCGCAGCCGCGCCGCAACTGCCAGACGGCGAACCGCAATCACGTAGTGTTGCTGCCGCGCGGCAACGGCGGCCAGTCCTTCCAGCGTGTCGGCCAGTCCTTCTTTGTGATCCAGCGTTTGATAGAGTGTCAGGGCGTTGCGCAGCAGCTGCACGGCGCGCTGCACATCGCCTTGATCGCAGGCCAGGCGTCCCAGCAATGTGAGCGCCTGACCTTCGCCCCACTGATGCTGCATGGCCTGCCAGCGCGTCAGAGCCTCTTCAGCACAGGCGGCGGCACGGCCATAGTCGTTTTGCAGATAAGCCAGCAGTCCCAGGTTCAGCAAAGTGGATGCGACGCTCACCTCGTCATGAACCGCCTGCGCCAGCGTCAGCGTTTGCTGCAAGAGCGTGGCCGCCTGATCATACTCACCGAGGTTAAGCGCCAGCACAGCCAGCGATGAAGTACCGCGTACCACGCCCCACCGATCGCCCAGCTGCTGCGACAAAGCCAGGCTTTCTTCAAACGGCGGGCGCGCGCCGGTCAGATCGCCGCGTGTGATGTGGATGTTGCCCAGATTGATCAGGACGGTGGCGATGCCGCGCACATCGCCGCTCTGCCGATAATACGCCAGCGACTGCTCGTAGTATTCGTGCGCCCGATCGTACTGACCTTGCAGGCGCAGGACGTAGCCCAGATTGCACAGCACCACCGCCGTGCCGCGCGCCTCGCCGATTGCTTCGCGCAGCCGCAGCGCTTCCCGATAGTATGCTTCGGCCTGCGCATATTCACTGGCATCGGACGCGATCATGCCCAGCAAATTAAGCGACTCGGCGATGTCGCGATCATCGTTTAGCGGGCGGCGCAAGGCCAGGCTTTCTTCGGCGAAGTGCACGGCGCGATCCAAACGTCCCTGCCGGTACAGGAATGCGGCCGCATACTGGCAGGCCTTTGCCCGCGTGGCGGCAGGCGGCATGTCCGCCGCCGAGGCCAGAAACATCGCCAGCCAATTCAGTCCCTCGGTGAATTCACCGCGCGACCACCAGTAACGACCCAGTGCGGTCGCCAGTCGCAGTCCGCGCTCAAACAGATTTTGCTGCTGCGCAAACTGCAACGCCGATCGCAAGTTGGCGTAGTCCGCCGTCAGGCGCTGCAGCCATGCGCGCTGTCGGGGGCCGACCAGTTCTGGTTCAGTCTGCTCGGCAATGGCGGTTGCCCAGTAAAGCAGCTGATCGTGCAGCCGTTCAGCCTCACTTGCGGCCTCCAACTGCTGTTGCGCGTATTGCCGCACGGTTTCCAGCAAGTGATAGCGCGCGCGTCGATCCTCCACTGGATGCCACACCACCACCAGCGATTTCTCAACCAGGTCGGACAACACGTCCAGGCTGGACTCGGCTTCCTCGGCGCAGATCGCTTCGATCATATCCAGCGAAAACGATCCGGCAAAGACCGAGAGGCGCCGCAGCAGGGTTTGTTCGGCTGCCGATAGAAAGTGATAGCTCCACTGCATGACGGCGCGCAGCGTTTGATGGCGCGCGGCTTGAGCGGGTGTGCCGCGCGACAGCAGCTGCAGGGCGTCCTCCAACCGATCGGCGATCTGCGCGAGCGAGAGCACCTTCACGCGCGCGGCGGCCAACTCGATCGCCAGCGGCAGCCCGTCGAGTCGGCGGCAGATCGTATCGATCAGTGCGAGATGGTCGGGCGTGGTTTCAAACGTGGGCAGCACCTCGCGCGCGCGATCGAGGAAGAGTTGCACAGCCTCCGACGCGCCTTCATCTGCTGAAACGGAGAGCGGCGGAACGGCATACACGCGCTCGCGCGGCAGGCCCAGCGGCTGCAGGCTCGTCGCCACGATTTTCACGCCGCCGCACCGATCAAGCAGCGCTTGCGTCAAAGCGGCCACTGCCAGCGAGACTTGTTCGCAGTTGTCGAAGACAAGCAGCGCGGATCGATCGCGCAGGAAATCGATCGTGAGGTCGCGCGCGGATCGATCGGGTTGTTCACCCAAACCCAGTTCGCGCCGGACTGAATCGGCCACTTGATCGGG
>CAYNML010000080.1:3136-23103 GCA_964398185.1 uncultured Anaerolineae bacterium
CGGGTTGTTCACCCAAACCCAGTTCGCGCCGGACTGAATCGGCCACTTGATCGGGATCGACCACGACGCTCAAATCGATCCAGTGAACGGGGAGCGATTGATCGGAGGCCAGTTGCAGTGCGAGGCGGGTCTTGCCGCTGCCGCCGGGGCCGGTGAGCGTGAGCAGCCGATCGGACGACAACCAGCCGCGCAGTTCGCTCAACTCGCGGGCGCGTCCGACAAAGCGCGTGATCGGCGTCGGCAGCACGGTGGACATGATCGATCAGATTCTATCATACCAACGTACCATTTCATTCAGCGCACAAGTGAAGCACAATCAAACGCAGGACAGGAGGAGTCGAGGCTTCAGCCGGAGCAGATGTGCGTGCGCCCCGGCTAAAGCCTCGTTTCTTGTCACATTACGGCACGGGGTATCACATGAAAAACTTGCTGCGTTTGATCCTAATCGTGAGCGTGTGCGCGTCTTTCTGCTCCGCACCAGCCGCGCGCGCCGCCAACACCACCTACTACGTGTCCGCTGCGGGCAGTGACGCCAACAACGGCCTCACCACCGCGACGCCCTTCAAGACCATCGCCAAAGTGAACTCGCTCAACTTGCAGCCGGGCGATAGAGTCGTGTTCAAGTGCGGCGACATGTGGCGCGGCGAGATGTTGATGATTACGAAATCCGGCGCGTCCGGCAGTCCGATCACGTTTGGCTCGTACCCCACGAGCGATTGCGCCGACAAACCGATCTTGTCCGGCACGCAACCGATCGGCGGCTGGTCGGCGTCGGGCACGCCCAACATCTACGTCAGCACTTTGTCGGCGGCGACGTTCCCCAACGGCATCAACCAACTGTTCCGCAACGGCACGCGCCTGACCATGGGCCGCTGGCCGAATCTGGACAACGGCGACGGCGGCTACACCACCGTCTCCGCGCAGCCTGCCGGCAACCGCCTGACGAGCAGCACCGCCCTGCCCGCCGGGAGTTGGATCAGCGCGACGATTCACCTCAAAGTGATCCGCTGGTCGATGGTCAACCGCGACATCACGGCGGTCAGCGGCTCGACGTTGACGCTGAATCAAAGCGTTTCGTGTCCCTTTACGACCAACTGCACCGGCTGGGGGTTCTTCATCAACAACGCGCTCGCCACACTCGACCGCGAAGGCGAATGGTATTACAACAAAAACACCCGCCAGCTGTACCTGTACACAACGACGAATCCCGCCAGTTCCACGCTGGAGGGATCAGTCGTATTCACCACCGATGATCGCAACTGGGGCGCGATCAATCTCGGCGACGATCTCGATCTGCAGGTGCACGATGTGGTGATCGACAACTTCGACATCCGCGGCTGGTATCGCAGCGGCATCGTCTCGCCGACCAATCTGCATCCCGACGAGAACAGCTTCATCACGATCCGCAACAACACCATCCGTGACGTGGACGACACCGGCATCGATCTGTGGTCGTGGGTGTGGGGGGCCAGCGACGGGCTGGACGGCTGGCGCGGCGGCAATAACATCGTCATCCAAAACAACGTCATCGACGGGGCCAACAGCTTTGGCATTCACACGCCCAGCCGCGTGACCACCATCGAGGGCAACACCATCCGCAACATCGGGTTGATCGCCAATTTGAACGAAGCCGGGATGGGCTGCGGCAAGGACGGCTGGGAGGGCAGCTGCACGGAGAACGGCGCCGGGCTGCGCATCTACGTCGATAATCCCACGCGTTCCGGTTACGGTTTCACGGTGGGTTACAACCGCTTCGAGAACGTGGCCTACAACGGCATACAGACCTTTGGGCACAGCAGCACGTTTGCCAACAACTTCTTCAATCGCACCTGTATCTCCAAAGGGGACGGCGGCGCGATCAACACCTTTGGCAGCGGCGTGCACGACATCCAGATCACGGGCAACATCATCACCGACACCATCGGCAATACCGACGGCACGCATCCCGACTTCCGGGCGCAGTTCGGCTTTGGTCTCTACATCGACGAGCACTCGGCCAACGTCAACTCGTCCGGCAACACCGTGGCCCGCTCCACCGGGCACGGCATCCTGTACCAGAACTCCAACGGCAGCATCCAGAACAACACGCTGTTCGATAATGCCACGGTTGCGTCGCTGTGGGCCGATCAGATCGACATCACCGGCAACAGCAGTGTGCCGAATCACACCGGCAACATCTTATTGAGCAAGATCAACAATGCGGGGACGCTGGCCGCCGATCAGGCAGGCCAACTGGGCACATCCGATTACAACGGCTTCTATCACGCCAACCGATCGAACCACATCCGCATCGGCGGCGATAAAACACTGGCGACGTGGCAAGCCACTTCCGGCAAAGATGTGCATTCGACCGGCTTCGTGTCGGCGACCCTGGCGCAGGCCGAATTGTTCTACAACGACACGCGCACGGCTAAGACGTTCACGCTGAGCAAGCCCTACTTCGATCTGAGCGGCAGCTCGGTGGTGGGCACATTGACCTTGCAGCCGTACACCTCGAAGATCCTCTATCCCGACCTCACGCCGATCCCGCGCCTGGCGATTCAGGCCAGTGCGCCAGGTTGGGCCTCTGCGGGCGATCCGATCACCATCACGTTGACGGCGCACAACAGCGGGCTTGTAACCGCGACCAACACCTTGATCACCAACACCCTGCCGCTCAACGCGCACTACGTCAGCGGCGGAACGCTGAGCGGCGGCGTCATCAGTTGGAACGTGGGGAACCTCGCGCCGCAGGCCAGCGCGCCGGTCAGCTTCGTCGTCACCGCCACGACGACGATCATCAACAACGACTATCGCGTCAGCGCCAGCGGGGGGCACTATGCAATCGGGAGTGGGATCGCCGTGATCATCGATCCGCAGCAGGTCTTTCTGCCGCTGATCAAAAAGTGAGCGCGGCAATTGTGTCCGGCGCACCGCATCTGGTAGAATAAGCGGCGGAGGTCCCCATGCCGAACGGCCTGTTCTATTACCTCGATGCCCAGCTGCTGACGCTGTTCCTGTTCGCCACACTCCTCGCCGCCGCGGCGATCGGCTTCCGGCTGGGACGCCGCGCCCGCGCCAACACCGACGATACCGCCAGATCGCAATCGAACACGATTCAGGGCGCGGTCATCGGCGTGCTGGCGCTGCTGCTGGCCTTTACGCTCTCCATGGCCATTACGCGCGACGAAAACCGGCGGCGGCTGGTGCTGGACGAAGCGGACTCCATCGGCACCACCTATCTGCGCAGCCAGCTGCTGCCGGAACCCTATGCGGCGCAGGCGGCTGAAGTGCTGCGCCAGTACGTGGACAACCGGCTGGAATTCTACAACGCTGGCGTCGATGAGGCCCGCTTCAACGCCGCCAACGATCAGGCCCTGGAGCTGCACGACCGGCTGTGGGCCATCGCCGCGGCGGCCAGCGCGCAGGACAATCGCGCCATTCCCACGGGCCTGTTTGTGGAGTCCCTGAACGAAACGATCGATCTGCAGTCCATGCGGCTGGCGGCCACGCGCAACACCGTGCCAGAGACGGTGCTCCTGCTGCTCTTTGCCGTGGCCATCGCCACTGCCGCCATCGTCGGGTACAACAGCGGCCTCAGCAATCAACGCCACCTCTTCGCTGCGCTGACATTGATCGTCCTCATCACGCTGATCATCTGGGTGCTCATCGATCTCGATCGACCGCGGCGCGGCTTGATCCTGGTCAGCCAGCAGAGCATGATCGATTTGCGGGAAGCCATGCGGCAGGACCTGCCCTGAAAAAGAAACGGCCTGACAGTGTGCCGTCTGTCAGGTCGTTCGTTTACCAATCTCCTACCGCCGCGCTGTTTCTGCGCCAGGCCCATTCAGTATCCTCCAGAAAGCGCGCGGGCCAGCCTTCCGGCGGAGCAGGCCACGTAGTGAAGTTCAAGATCGTTTCGCACAACCGATCGGCGTTGGCTTTGCTCGGCTCGCGCAGCAGTTGATCGATTAACGCCATCACACCTTCCGGTTTCGCTGGCGCATCCTGTAAACGCCGCAAGAACCACTTGTGATACGGATACAACAGCCGGTTGTGCGCCAGAATCATGCGCCCGCCAAACAACACCAACTCCGAGACGGCGTGCAGCATCAAATACTGGTTATCACGCTTCTCCGCCTCGCCCACAAACCACTGCTGCGCCAGCAGCTGCGCGTGGAACGATTGCAGCCTGGCCGTGTGCGCGGCCTCGGGATACGCCGTGATCCGATCGAGCAAATCTTCCAACTGCGGCACGCGCGAGTACGACACGATCACGTTCTCAAACGCGCTGCGCGCCGGTTCGCTGCCCCGATCGGCTACCTCTTCCAGAAAAGCCACGTTGACGATCTTGCCATCGACGTAGCCGCCGGGGTAGTCGCACAGATCGGTGGCGTAGTACGTCAGGGCGCGCTCGGACAGGCGGCGCGCGTATTCTTCGTCCGTTGCAATCAACATGAAATCGACATCGGAGTCTTCGCTGCCGTAACCCTTGACGAGCGACCCGCCGATGAGCAGCGCGAGAAAGTTGGGATCAGCTTGGAAACGGTCGATCAACCGATCGACCGCTGCCAGATGATGAGGATACAAAGTCAGCACAGCCTCAGTTGCCGGCCACGGTCAGTTGCCCAAAGCGCGCCGCGGCCGGGCCAAGATAATTGCCGCAGAATTCCGTTTCCGTACTCCAGCGCACATTCGCCAGCGCGTCCAACACGTTGCCGATCAACAGGCCGCCCTTGAACGGTCGTCGCCCGCTGGCATCCACCACGTAGCCCAACCGAATCTCTGTGGAGAAATCGCCGGTAATGGGATCCGGATTGAACCACGAGAACGAAACGATCTCCACGTGCGGCTCGGCCAGCAGGTCCGCCTGCGCCGTGCGGCCCGGCGGCACTTCGACGTTGCCGAACGCGCCCGTGGGCGGCAGCGCCAGGTAGTCGGCGTAGCGCTGGCTGGCGGTAAAAGCCTTCAGACGATTCTCGTCGACCAGTAACACGCGCTGCGCCGGCAGCCCTTCGTCGTCAAAGCAATTGGACTGCGTGCCGTAGGGCAGCTGCCGCGTGGCCCACACCGTCAACGGATCGCCCAGCACTTCGCCGCGAAAGATCGACTGGCCGATCTCCCATTTGGAAATCTGGCTGAACTTCGATCGCGCAGAGCCAAGGACCGCCAACAAACCGCTGTCCGGCAGCACCTTGTCGCCGCAGATGAAATTCGCCAGCGGCTCGCCGCGCAGCACCACCGGCCCCGTGTAATCGACGGCAGGCGCGGCCTGCAGCAGATCGAGCGTGCTCTGCGCGCGCAGCGCCACTTCGGCTTCGAGATCGAGATCGCCGACGCGCCGCCGCGTCATCTCGCTGAACGCCTCAGTCTCCCGCCCGTCCGATCGGTTGATCAGCACCCATTCGGCCGCCACGCTGGTCGCGGTCTGCGCGGCATCAATGCCGCGGCTGTTGATCAAGCGCGTCGTAATCTCATCCGCAAAGAACTCAGCCGCCGTCAAGCGCACACCGGGATAATGAGTTACGGCGTGCTGCAGCCGATCGTATAACCGATCGAGGGCGGCAGATCGATCGGGCGCGGTCAGCAGCGCGGCGTCCGCCAACGGCACGCCGGGCATCTCCGCCGGCGCCGGAATCGTGTGCGGTGGATTACGCACCAGGCCCGCCATCAGCGCAACTTCGTCCAGCGCCCGATCGATATCAGCGCCGGGCAGCACGGTGACGGTGGCCGTGCCGCACGCCGGAGCATCGCCCGCGCCGGTGTCGCGCAGCACATCCACCACAAAGGATTCACGCTCCACCTCGCGCCGCGCTTCGACCTGCGCGCCGATGGCGTACAACTGCGCGCCGCGCTGCGCGCTATGCCGCACAGTCCACGCTTGTACGTCTTGACGCTTGTGCAGTGCTGCCAGAAGGGTATCGAGCATCAGCCCAGCCTCGCTTTCATCAACAAGTGCGGACCACCGGAGGTGACCAGCACAAACTCCTTGTGGCCTTTGCCGCAGCCGCCTGCATCCAGCGCAAAGTCATCCCCCACTGCGCTGACCGTGTGCAGCACGTCGGGCACATAGCCCGTGATCGCAATGGGCGCAAACAGGCGCTGGGTCACCTGGCCGTGCTTGATTTCATGCCCGTAGTGGCACGTCACTTGAATGCCCCAGCCCTGCGGATCTTCCATGCCCGACGAGGCTTTCTCCAGATAGAGGCCGTCTTCCACCTGCGCGAACAGATCAGCCAGCGGCGTCGTGCCTGAGCCAAAGAACGTGTTGCTCATGCGGGCATAGGCTTTGCGGCTGAAGTCCTGCCGCCGCCCGTTGGCCGAGCGTGGAATGTTCAGCGCCGTGGCCGAATACAGATCGGTAAGGCCGCGCTTGAAGATGCCGTGCTCCACAATCGGCGTGGGCGCGGCCAGCTGCCCTTCGTCGTCGAAGAAATACGAGCCGAATGCGCCCGGCAGACTGGGATCATCGTAGATGTTCACCAGCGGCGAGCCGACCGCCTGGCCGATGAAGTGCGCGGCTTTGGCGCGCTCTTTCAAGAACATGTCAGTCTCCACGCCGTGGCCGAACGATTCGTGCGCGATAACGCCCGTCACGCCGGGCGCGGTCACGATGGTGTATTCGCCCGGCTCGATGCGTTCCGCACTGAGCAGGGCCAGCGCGTTGTCCACTGCCGCCTGCAGCTCGGCCTCGTTGAAGAGCAGCGCCTCCCAGTCGCCCGCCGAGGCTTTGTATGCGTAATCGTAGCGGATGCCGTCGGGGCCAGACACCACAATCAGCACCGCGAGATGCAGGCGTTGCACGCACTGGGCCAAATCGGCGGTGCGGTTGCAGAAAACGGAACACGTTTCGTCGTCGAAATAGGCGACCCGCGCATTGACGATGCGCTCGTCCAGGCCGCGCACGCGGTGCTGCAGGTCGCGGCAGTAGGCCAGCTTCTCGGCCAACGACAGCGGCGCGCGCCGGGTGCTGAAGTCGCCTGTGCGCACGGGGCCGGGATCGATCGATCGGGCGGCCGGGGATCGATCGGCAGTCAGAGATCGCGCGGCGCGCGCCAGCGCCGATCGATCGAAGCCGCTTACCGCTTCTTCGCGCACGGTCACCCCATCGAAAGCGCTCAGCACCGCGCCGGCGGTACGCGGGCGTTCGCTGACCCGCTCTTCGCGGTGATCGATGGTGATCTGTACGCCTGCGCGCGCCGCAAGCAAGACGGAGCCGTAAGAAGTGCGCTGCTCGATCGCGGCGACGAAGTCCTTGAGTTCCGGCCGCACATCGGCCATGGCCGGGGGCAGTTGAAGTTCAGGCATTGAGCTCCTTTGAGCCTGGCCGCTGCTTGACCAGTTGAAGGCGCTGCGGGCTTGACCCCGGCACGCGCTTCAGCACCCGGCGCGCTTCCAGATCGAGTTTGACGGTCGTGAAATACCAGCGGATCGAGCCCTCAAACTTGCCCTGCAACTTTCGCTCAACCGCTTGCGCCAGTTCACCGAACGTCATGGCGCCCCCGGCGCGCAGCGCACTGAGGATGGCGTCCTTCACTTGATCATACTTGACCCGATCGATGTTGACGCCCTGTTTGGTTTTGTCGGGGTTCCTGGTTTGGATGCGATCAGCCACGTCAAGCCTCCGTTCATCAAGAGTAGAGTGAGTATACCCCAACCTCGCCATACTCAAACCAGTCAAAATCGGCCACGTTGGCGCTGGCCTGCCCGTTGCTGCTGGCATACAGGCCCACGACCGCGCCCACAAAACCGCCGGCCACTTGTGTGCTCAAAATACGGCCATCAACGTCAGTGGCGATCGACAGCCAGTGCTCCGGTTCTGTCGCCGCATAGAAATGATACCGCTGCTCGTGCGCTTCCACTTTTAGATAACAACGCCCGGCGGCCAGGGGCTGCTCGGCCAGGATTTCTTCCGCCCCGGCCGCGCGCTTGATCAAACGGATCACGGGCTGATCAGCGCGCGTAACCACGAAGCAAAAGTTGAAGTCATTGTTCTGCAGCAGCGCCAGGCCCGCGCACTCATGCGCGGTCTGCGGCGTAAACTCCAGCAATGTTTGTGCGCGAAAATGGATGTGCTGCTGCCGCCGTCCGACGAAACTGGGATTCACGCGCTCGGCCAGCCGCTGGGGACGCAGCCGCAAGCGCAGCCAACCCGATCGATCACTCAGGCTCCAAAAATCGTCGCGCGGCGTGCGCAAGAACATCCAGTGCGGAGCGAGTACCGCGTGATCAAAGTCGTCGCGATCGGGCGCCACAGGCCAGGCGTGTTCAGGCAGGTCCGGCGCCTGCTGCTCGAACTCCACCTTGCCGATCCCGGCATTCACGATCGGCCAACCGTCTTCCCAGGTAACCTGCGCTAAAAAGGTCTCGCGCCCCAGGTTGTGATAGTAGCCGCCGTCAGGCCGCATGGCCAGCAGCACGATCCACCATTCGCCGCGCTGCGTCTCGACCAGATCGGCGTGGCCGGTACCCACGATGGGATAATTCCAGCCCAGATGCCGGTGCGTCAAAATGGGATTGCCCGGGTTGTTTTCATACGGCCCGGTGATGGACTCGCTGCGCGCGACGACCACCGCATGATGATGTCCCGTCCCGCCCTCGGCAGTGAACAGATAGTAACGCCCGTCGATCCGGTAAATGTGCGGCGCCTCCGACCAGCGTCCACCTTTCAGCGCGCCGTCCCAGATGACGTGCTCTGCGCCGACTAATTGCAGCGCTTTCAAGTCCATTTCCCGCACCCACACTTCCGTGTGGCCTTCATACTGACTGTTGTGCGCCAACCGGGTACCGACGTACCACGCCCGTCCGTCGTCGTCGAACAGCAGCGATGGATCGAACCCCTCGGCGTCGTCCAGCCAGTACGGTTCCGACCACGGCCCGGCCGGATCAGTCGCCGTGACGATGAAGTTGCCCGATCGAGTGGCGCCATCGACCAGGGTATTGATCACATAGAACACGCCGTTGGCATAGCGGATGGTCGGCGCATACAGACCGCCCGAAGCGCGGATGCCATCCAGCGGAAGTTGCGCCGGCCGATCGAGCACGTGGCCGATCTGCCGCCAGTGCACCAGATCGCGGCTGTGAAACACCGGCAGGCCGGGAAAATACTCAAAGGTCGAGGTGACCAGATAGTAATCGTCGCCCGCGCGGCAGATGGAGGGGTCAGGATAGAAGCCGGATAGAATGGGATTGCGGAATGTTTTCATCGATGATCAGTGCTCCCGTCAGCAAGATTGAGTGTGATGCCAAAGTGTGATACTGTTGGCGAATTCGTTTCCGCTCATCGCCCGCGTCCGCGCGGGCGACGAAATGAATCGCCACAGCCCACCTCAGCCAGCCCTGCGCCAAACGCATTAGGACATGGTTCTGCCGTGGGCCTGAGTATAAACAAGCCGGGGGCACTCGTCAACCGTGAAAGCGGCTGACATGAGTGGTATAATGCAAGTACCTGGGGATGCACTGGCTTCGACGGGGAGCGGTCGATGTCGAGTGGCAAGCCGGGGCGCTCTAGCCCCGTTAACAATGGAGCAACCTTTAAGTGCCAACCGCACTAACACCTATGCCGCTCTCCCCCTCGCTGCATAAGCTAGGGTAGAGCGCATAGATCACCTGCGGGTGATCCGTCGGCCTCGATCTCGTGCCGGCAGGTTGAGGACCCGGCGTCACAATGCCGGCGTGCGGCCCACTTCACGCCGCGAGAGTGGGCCAAAGACCCAGCGGCTGGTTGAGCGAGTCCACGCGTCGCTGCGCGGCCGCTCGACGACACCCAAACAGCGACTAAGCTTGTAGGCACTCGGCGTCACCCTTTTCGGACGCGGGTTCGTTGAAGAACAGAGCCCCTGCCCGTGGCGACACGGGCAGCAAACCCGGCTTAATCAGGAAAGGCTTCCAGCACGGCTGATGCTAATCCTGAGGGGTGAACTCGAAAGAGGTAAGCCCTGCATCGACTCATAGACTCCCACACAGGAGCACTAGGGTAAGGAGGAGAAGCGCTCAATCAAATCTCGTTTGTGGGCGGCCATCTCACTGGTGTAGCGACCATTGCGCGGAGTGCAGGCCGAATACTCGGCCAGCAACAAATCGCAGCGGACTATCTTGCGCTTGATCACCAGAAAAGGTCGCACAATCTTCAGGAACTCCAGCGCGCCGATCGGTCAGTTTCCAATCGTAGGAAAGCGCGTGTTGCGGCTGATATGTCCGCTTCTGAACGATTGAGCCGCCAAGGCGAGCACGCAACCACTCCAGCAATTCGCGATCAGTCGAAGCCACGGAAACGATCGGCGACGGCCAGCGCGAAGCGCGGTTGCGCGAGAAGTAGATTGAGCCTTCACCATCGAGGATACCAGCGGCGTAAGCAGCCTCTGTGTCGCTGAGTTTCACATCCTCACCTCCTTACAAGACGCCGGGGAAGTGATAAGCGCGCAAGTGCCATCACTTCAAGAGATAGTCAAATCTCAGGCGAAAGCCTGAGGGCTGCATGTCGATTCCCGCCATCTCCACCAGGATCAGAAGACCTCGGAGGTTTATGAAACCTCCGAGGTCTTTCTGATCACGATACACGCATTCTGCCCGCCAAAGCCAAAGGCATTGATCAACACCGCGTTCACGTCGATGTGCCGCGCTTGATTCGGCACGTAGTCCAGATCGCACTCAGGATCAGGCGTGGCGTAATTCGTCGTCGGCGGCATCCAACCGGTGGTGACGGCCTGGGCGCTCACCGCCACCCCGATCGCTCCGGCGGCCCCCAACGTGTGTCCCGTCATCGATTTGATCGAACTCACCGGCGGCGCTTGCGCGCCAAACACGAGTTTGATCCCGCGCGTCTCCGCGATGTCGTTGGCCCTGGTCGCCGTGCCGTGCGCGTGGATGTAGGAAATCGCGGTGGTCGGCAACCCCGATCGGTTGATGGCAGCCCGCATGGTATTGGCCGCGCTCTGACCCGTCATGTCCGGCTCGACAATGTTGTTGGTGTCGAGGTTCGCGGCATGCCCCAGCACCTCAGCGTAAATGCGCGCCCCGCGTTGCTGCGCGTGCGTGAATTCTTCCAGAATCAACACCGCAGCGCCCTCGCCCAAAATCGTGCCGTCGCGCGTCGCATCGAACGGGCGGCACGCCGTCGCATCATTACGCTGCGCCAGGGCGCCCATCGCGTTGAAGCCCAGAATCCCGATGCGCAGGATCGGCGCGTCTGCTCCGCCTGCCAGCATCACGTCCGCCCAACCCCGGCGGATGACCTCGGCTCCTTCACCGATGGCCTGCACACCCGACGCGCACGCGGTGACTATCGTCGAGTTCGGCCCTTGCAAGTTGAACTGCGCCGCCGTCAGCGCCGCGGGCATATTCGCCAGCGAGCTTACCACGCCCAACGGATTCACGCGCGTGCCCCCGTCGGCGATGGACATCACGCCTTCCACGGTCTTGTCGAGACCCGCCACACCCGCGCCCAAACTCACGCCGGTGCAATGCGGATCGATCTTTGTCACGTCTAGCTGTGCGTCCGCCAGGGCCATGGTCGCGGCGGCCAGCGCCAGCTGCGTGGTGCGCGACGTGCGCCGCATCTGCTTGCGATCCATGTAGTGGGCGGCAGCAAAATCTTTGATCTCGCCGGCCACGCGCACTGGCAGGTCGCTCGCATCGAACAACGTGATCGGGCCGATACCCGATCGGGCGTGCAATAACCCCTCCCACGTCTCGGCAAACGTCAGGCCCAGGGCCGTCACTGCGCCAATCCCCGTAATCACCACGCGTCGATCAGTCATGTGTGCTCCCCAAAAAACGGACACAGATGCACACGAATACACACAGACGTTGTAGATACAATCTGTGCAATCCGTGTTTATCTGTGTCCGAGTTTACTCTACGCTGATGCCGGACCCGTCCGCCACCTCACCAATGATGCGTGCGTCGATGCCATCCACTTGAGCCTGCGCCACATACGATCGGGCTTGATCAACAGCAAGCGCGATCAGCAAACCGCCGGAGGTCTCCGGCTCAAACAAGATGCCGCGATTGGCCGCATCGATCGAATCGGCAAAGCGGACGTGGGGCGTCACAAATTCGCGGTTACGTTCCAGGCCGCCGGGATACATCTCTTTCTCGGAGTACAGGCGCGCGCCGGGCAGCAGGGGAATATCGGCAAAGCGCAGGCGGAACATGACGTGGGAGGCGCTCGCCATCTCCAGGCCATGCCCCAGAAGGCCGAAGCCGGTGATGTCGGTGCAGGCGTGCGCCTGGAATCGCTGCGCCAGATGCGCCGCGTGGCGGTTGAGTGTGCTCATGCTGGTCACTGCCGCTTGCACGTGCGCCGGATCAGCCTGGCCGCGTTTGAGCGCCGTGGTGATCAAGCCCACACCCAGCGGTTTGGTCAGCACCAGTCGGTCGCCGGGCTGCGCGCCGCCTTTGGCGAGAATGTGCGCCGGATGGACGAGGCCCGTCACGGCCAGGCCATACTTCGGTTCTTTGTCGCTGACCGTGTGCCCGCCTGTGATGATAGCGCCAGCCTCGCGCACTTTTTCCGCGCCGCCGCGTAAAATCTCGGTCAAGATCGCGCGATCGACATCATCGGGAAAGGCCGCTAAATTCAAGGCGAACAACACCTCGCCGCCCATGGCGTACACATCACTCATGGCATTGGCAGCCGCGATCGAACCGAACGTGTACGGATCGTCCACGACGGGGGGAAAGAAATCGATCGTGCTGACGATGGCCTGCTCGTCGTTCAACTGGTAGACCGCAGCATCATCCGGCCCGTCAAGCCCCACCAGCACTTGCGGGAAGTTGCGCGCATCGAAGATGTTTTGCAGCGGACGCAGCACCTGCGCCAGATCGGACGGCCCGATTTTACTGGCTCAGCCCGCGCACGAAGCGAGGGATGTCAGGCGGATTTCTTCGCGTGTCATCCGTACCTCCTGCCCGCATTCTACCTGAATCTCGATTGCTTGTCGATTCGAGTTCGCTGTATAATCGGCCCAGCAATCGAGAGGCTTTGCTCACCGACCGCGCGGACGCGGTCGGCTCAACCGCGCGGACGCGGTTGAAGAGCATTGTAAAACGCATTCTGACCGGCGAGGCACTTGTGGGCAAACTGGCAAAATTCGAATCAAAAGCAGAGCAGTGGATCGAGGGCACGTTCGGGCGCATGTTCGGCGGCCGGTTACAGCCGATGGAGGTGGCGGGCGCGCTGGCGCGCGCGATGGAAGATGAACAGTTCACTGCCGAGAACGGCGAGCACTTTGCGCCCAATCTTTACTGGGTCTATCTCAATCCCGCTGATTACGACGCGCTGCGCGAAGCTCAGCCCGATCTACCGGTCGATCTGGCGCGTTCGTTGATCGAACTGGCGGCGCGCGCCCAGCTGCGCATGCCCGATCAGCCGATCGTGGAGATCCGATCGGATGATCGCATCCCCCGCAAGCAGGTCTCCATCGCTGCGCAGTACGTGCCGCAGACCACCGCGCCCATCGGGCAAACCGCCGAGATCGCCGTCGAACAGGTCACGGCGCAGCGCCTGGCGAGTGAGGCCGCGCAGGTGCAGAGTTTTCTCATCCTGGAAGGCCGCCGCCATGTATCGCTCACCAAGCCCGTCGTCACATTGGGCCGCGCGCTGGACAACGACATCGTCATCGACGATCCGCGCGTCTCACGTCATCACGCGCAGCTGCGCCTGCGGCAGGGGCGCTACGTGCTGTATGACACCGGCTCCAGCGGCGGCACGCTGGTCAATCATCAACCCGTTTCAGAAGTCGTGCTCGACGCCGGCGACGTCATCTCGCTGGCCGGAGCGCAGATCATCTTCGGCGAAGACACGCCCACGCCTCCACAGCCGCCCGTGAAGATGGATGATACGCTGCCGCTGGGAAAATGATCAATGATCAATGATCAATGATCAATGATCAATGTTCAATGTTCAATGATCAATATTCAATGAGCAATGAGCAATGAGCAATGCTCAACGAACAATTCACTACGAATGGAGGCCAGCATGGAAACGCAGAAGGGAATTGATATTCAAGATCGCACGTTTGAATTTGGCGTCAGAATCATCAAGTTTGTGGACAAGTTGCCGCGCACACTGAGCGCCACGGAATTGGGGCGGCAGGTGCTGAAGTCCGGGACTTCCATCGCAGCAAATATGGAAGAGGCCAATGGGGCCGAAAGCAAGAGCGACTTCATCCACAAAGTGAGCATCGCCTACAAGGAAGCCCGCGAAACGCGCTTGTGGCTGGGCATGATGAAGGCCGCCGAAATCACCACTACTGCGGAGGTCAAAGAACTCCACACGGAATGCGACGAACTCGTTCGCATTCTTTTTGCCATTCTCCGTAAGGCCCGCTCGTCACGAACTGCGCCCAGGCATTGATCATTGATCATTGATCATTGATCATTGAAAATTGATCGTTCGTTATGGACATTCTGATTTTCCTCATCCGCCTGCTCTTCAGCGCCCTGCTCTACGTCTTTCTGGGCGCAGTCTTCTTTCTGTTATGGCGTGACGTGAGGCAGGCGACCCGCCACCCGATCGCGCCTGCCGTCCGTGAACGACCCGGCCAGCTGCGCGTGCTGCGCGGGCACAACGGTTTCAACGAAGGGGCGATCGTGTCCTTGATGCCGTTCACCACGCTGGGTCGCTCAGAAAACAACTCGATCGTCATCAGCGATCCCTACGCGTCCGGTGAACACGCCCTGGTGACATGGCGCAACGGTCAATGGTGGCTGGAAGATCGCGACAGCCGCAACGGCACGCTGCTCAACGACATGCCAGTGGATACGCCCTTGATTATCAGCCACGGCGACGTGATCGGCATCGGCCAGATGCAGCTCCGGTTTGAGTATTGCGATCTGGCCGCTGCTGAGCAACCCACTTCGTAACCCGGAGGACAGCATGGATTTACGCTTGAAGGATAAAGTCGTGTTAGTCACCGCCGCCTCGCGCGGTTTGGGTGCGGCCACGGCGCGGCGCTTTGCGGAAGAAGGCGCGCGGGTGGCGATTTCGGCGCGCAGCGGCGAGAGACTCGCGGCGCTGGCGCAGACCCTGGCGAAGGAAACCGGCGCGGAGGTCCTGCCCCTCGTCGGCGATGTGATCAAGCCCGACGATGTCGAGCGCATGGTACAGAGCACGATCGATCGGTGGGGACGGCTCGACGTGCTGGTGACCAACGCGGGCGGCCCGGCCGCCGGTAAGTTTCTCGATCTCAAGATCGAACAGTGGGAGGCCGCCGTGCAGTTGAGTTTGATGAGCGTGGTGCGCCTCTGCTACGCGGCCCTGCCCCATATGCTGAAGAATGATCCGCCGCAGCGGGGATCGATTGTGGCGATCACATCATTGTCGGTGAAGCAGCCGGTCGATAATCTGATGCTCTCGAACTCAGTGCGCATGGCCGTGATCGGCTTGCTGAAAACGCTGTCGAATGAACTCGGCCCGCAGGGGATTCGCGTCAATGCCATCGCGCCGGGTTGGACGCGCACCGAGCGCGTGGAAGAGTTGATGGCCGCCCGCGCCACAGCCAACGGCACCACACCAGAAGAAGAATTGAATAAGCAGGCCGCGGCCATCCCGTTCGGGCGCATGGGCGAACCCGGCGAATTCGCCGACGCGCTGGTGTGGCTCGCCTCGCCGCGCGCCTCGTATGTGCACGGCATCGTCCTTCCCGTGGATGGTGGTACGATTAAAGCGTCGTTGTGAACGATCCCTTACTCGTTTCTGGTTACTTGTTATTGGCCACTAGCAGGTAATCAGTAACGAGTAACGACCAACGAGTCAGACCATGCCCGATCTCAAACAACGCCTCTCCGAACTGCGCGAGCGGCTCACGGAACTCCGTGAACAGATCAACTTCCACAACTACCGTTACCACGTCCTCGACGATCCCGTCATCAGCGACGCCGAATACGATCGCCTGCTGAACGAACTCAAGCAGATCGAGGCCGAGCACCCCGACTGGATCACGCCCGATTCGCCGACCCAACGCGTGGGCGGCCAGGTCAGCGAGCGCTTCGCCAAAGTGCCGCATCCCGCGCCCATCCTCTCGCTGGCGAACGCCTTCAACGGCGCCGACGTGCGCGACTGGTACGCGCGCATCAGCAAGTTGATCCCGGCCGGCCGCCAGGTGCAGTTCACCGTCGAGCCGAAGATCGACGGGCTGTCGGTGGTGCTGCACTATCGCGACGGGGTCTTCGTGCAGGGCGCCACGCGCGGCGACGGCAACATCGGCGAGGACATCACGCCCAATCTGCGCACCGTGCGCGCTGTGCCGTTGAAGATTCCGGTGGATGCTTCCACTTCGCTCGCCCAACCGCGTCTGCGCGGTGGGCCGCCCGCGCGGACGCGGGCGGAAAACGCGGAGATTGCTTCGCAAAAAGCGCTCGCAATGACGGTTCCATCAACACTGGTGGTGCGCGGCGAAGCGTTCATCGAACTGCAAGCCTTTGCAGCGATGAACGCGCAGATCGAAAAAGAAGGCGGCAAGACCTTCGCCAATCCGCGCAATGCGGCGGCGGGCTTTCTGCGCCAACTCGATTCGCGCGTCACCGCCAAACGCCCGATCAGTTTGCTGTGCTATCAGATCGTGGCCGCGGACGGCGACACGCCTCGATCACAGATCGATCTATTGGGCTACCTCAACGCGATCGGGTTTCCGACGACCGACATCGCCCGGCGCTTCGATGCGCTTGACGAGGCCATCGCCTACGCCGAGTCGTGGAACGACAAGCGCGATACGCTGCCCTTTGAAGTCGACGGCATGGTGATCAAGATCGACGATCTGGACTTGCAGCAAGACTTGGGCGTAGTGGGCAAAGATCCGCGCGGCGCGATCGCGCTGAAGTTCCCCGCGCGCGAAGCGACGACGAAGTTGCTGGACGTGGGCGTGAACATCGGGCGCACCGGCATCATGGCTCCCTACGCGATTCTCGAACCCGTCAACGTGGGCGGCGTCACCATCGAGCGCGCCACGCTGCACAACTACGATGACATCGCGCGCAAAGACATCCGCATTGGCGATCGCGTCATCGTCAAACGATCGGGTGATGTCATTCCGTACGTCAGCGGGCCGGTGATGGCGGTGCGCACCGGCCAGGAAAAGATCATCGCGCCGCCCAAGAAATGTCCCTTCTGCGACACGCCCACCATCCGCCGCGAAGGCGAAGTGGCGATTTACTGCCCCAACCGCGACTGTCCCGGCAAACTCGATCGCGCCGTGCAGTTCTTTGTCAGCAAAGGGGCCATGGACATCGACGGGTTGGGCGACAAGATCGCGTCGCAGTTGATCGAAGCGGGCTTGATCGAAGACGTGGCGGACATCTATTCGATCACGCGCGATCAACTGTTGGAGTTGGAAGGCTTCGCTGAGAAGAAAGCGGACAAGCTGCTGGCCTCGATCGAAGCGTCAAAATCCCGGCCACTCGATCGGCTGATCGCAGCCCTGGGGATTCCGCACGTGGGCAGTGTGGCCGCCGAAGCGCTGGCCGCGCAGTTCGGATCGATCGACAAGTTCATGCAGGCCGACGAAGACGCGTTGACCCAGATCGAAGGCATCGGCCCGACGATTGCGGCCAGCATCGTGGAATGGACGCAGCGCAAAGATCACGGCGAGCTGGTGGCGCGCCTGAAGAAAGCCGGACTCAATACCCGGGCCGCGCGGGCCGCGATCGATCAATCGGGCGGGCAACTGGCCGGGAAGACGTTTGTCATCACCGGCACGCTCTCCAAGCCGCGCGACGAGATCGCCGCAGCGATCAAAGCGGCGGGCGGCAAAGTGACCGACAGCGTAAGCAAGAAGACCGATTACGTGGTAGTGGGCGAAGCCGCCGGCAGCAAGCTGGCAAAAGCGCAGCAATTGGGTATAACGATTCTGGACGAAGCCGCGCTGGATCGGTTGTTGTCCAAATAAACTTTCAGGAGAATTTGCCATGGACGAATTGATTAAGCAAGTGACGCAGAAAGCCAACGTCTCACCCGATCAGGCGAAGCAGGCGGTGGACACGGTGCTGGATTTCTTGAAAGATAAGCTGCCCGCCCCCGTCGTGGATCAGATCAAGGCTGCGTTGAGCGGCCAGCCAGTTGACGCCAGCGCGGTCACAAATGCGTTGGGAGGATTGTTCGGCGGCCAGAAATAGGCTGCCTGTAAGCAGTTTTGACTTCACTGACGCGCAGTGCTACACTGCGCGTTAGTTGTTTTACCTGCACCCCGCGAGGGTCACGCCATGCCCGACAAAATCACGCTCAAAGCCAATCGCGACAAGCCGCTGCGCCAGAAACATCCGTGGGTGTTCTCCGGCGCGATCGACCGCATCGATTCGTCGATCGCCGACGGCGCTGTGGTCGATATTGTCACTTCGCAGGGCGAGTTTCTGGCGCGCGGTTACCTGAATCGCCAATCGCAGATCGCCGTGCGGGTGTTGACGTGGGATGAAGGCGAAGTCATCGACGAAGGCTTCTGGGCGCGGCGGCTGGGGCTGGCGATTGCGTGGCGCGTGATGGGCGATCACGAAGCGCGCCGGTTGGTGAATGCCGAATCTGACGGAGTGCCCGGCTTGATCGTGGATCGCTACGGCGAGTGGATCAGCGTGCAGGCGCTGACGCTGGGGATTGAGAAGTTCAAGCCCGTCATCGTGCAGCAGCTGCAATCGATTCTGCGGCCCGCCGGTATCTACGAACGCAGCGATGTGGACGTGCGCGCGAAAGAGGGTTTGCCGCACACGCGCGGTGTGCTGGCGGGTGCTGAGCCGCCCGATCGGGTGGAGATCGACGAGTACGGCTATCGTTACCTGGTGGATGTGAAACGCGGCCACAAGACCGGCTTCTATCTCGATCAGCGCGAGAACCGCCGGAAGATTCAAGCCTACGTCGATGGGGCCGAGGTGCTCAACCTCTTTTCGTTCAGCGGCGGTTTTGCCGTGTCCGCGTTGAAAGCTGGCGCGAAGTCGGTGGTCAATGTCGATTCGTCAGCAGAGGCGCTGCAGTTGGCCAAAGAGAATCTGCGCCTCAACGGGCTGCCGGTGAGTGAACAGGATTTTGTGGAAGCCGATGTATTCTCATATCTACGCCAACTGCGTGCCGAGCAGCGCGCCTTCGACGTCATCATTGCCGACCCGCCCAAGCTGGCGCAGTCGCAGAGCCAGCTCGAGCGCGCCGCGCGGGCCTACAAGGATCTGAATCTCATCGCGCTGCAATTGCTGAGACCGGGCGGCTATCTCATCACCTTCTCGTGCTCCGGCCTCGTGACGCCCGATCTCTTTCAGAAGATCGTCTTTGGAGCAGCGATCGATGCCCGGCGTGACGCGCAGATCGTCGAGCGCCTGTCGCAGGCCAGCGATCATCCGGTGTTGTTGTCCTTCCCGGAAGGGGAGTATTTGAAGGGGCTGGTGTGCCGCGCGATCTGACCAAGCACTGGGACGTGGGCGTGACCGGCGCGGTGGTGCGCGACAACCGGGTGCTGTTCGTGCGCCGCAACTACGAGCCGAGCAAGGGCACATGGACGCTGCCCGGCGGCTTTGCCGAACATACCGAAACGCTGGACGAGGCCGTGAGGCGTGAGCTGCGCGAAGAGACCGGCATCGAAGTGGAGGTGCAGGGCGTGGTCGGCGTGCGGACGCGCTACACCGAGAAGCACGGCGCGGTGCTGGTGATCTTTCGCTGCGCACTGATTTCGGGCGAGCCACAGGCCGACGATTACGAGATCAGCGCGGCGGAGTTCTGCGATGCAGAGCAGATCAGAGCGCTGGAGCCGGTGTTTCCGCTGTCACGCGAGATCGCGCTGCAGGTGCTGGAGAACAACTCGGTTGGGCTGACGGAGAGGGAGATTCCCCCGACTTCTTCGGCCACGTGGAAAGCCTTCACGCTTTGATCCACAAAGAACACGAAGGCGCACGAAGATATTGATGACGGGGCTCAAGCCGCCGATAGCCTACTGTGGATCAACGCAGCTTCGTTATCCCGAACTGACGTAATACTATTCGTGCCGATTCGTGTTATTCGTGGAAGAATTATC
>CAYNML010000081.1:0-19767 GCA_964398185.1 uncultured Anaerolineae bacterium
CTGATCGTCTCTTATTACAATGCCTCTGATTTGAGCGGCACTCCGGTGCGCACTGAAGACTGGCCCGTGCCGATTGACTACGAACTGTGGTGTGTGGGTGAAGAAAGCAGCGGATACCCCAGCTGCAAGCTGGTGAGCGAGATCGCCTTTGGCGGCAGCTACAGCGCGCGCTGGCTTGGCCAGTTGGTTGTGCCCAGTGATGGCGAATACATCTTTACCTTTGGGAAGGTTGACGACGGCGCACGTTTTTACCTGGACAACAGTTTGTTGATCGATCGGTGGACTCAAAACAGTCCACCGGCAACTGTGACCCTGACATCCGGGCTGCACAGCCTCAAAGTGGAATATCAGCAGCGACTTGCCAACTCCGTACAACTTCAAATCAGGTGGAGCGGGACGACTTTTGGCGAAGAAGTCATTCCTATGGCAAACAAGGTGCCGGAGTGCGACTGCACCCGCCATCCCAACTGCTGTGAAAACGAAGTGGGCGGGCCGATCAATACGCGCACGGGAAACTACGATTACGAACAGCAAGATATTTCATTGTCCGCTTTGGGTGAAGCACTGAAGTTCAAACGCGCATACAACTCGCTCAAGACTGGGACGCCGGCGTTAGGCTACGGCTGGACACACAACTACCATCTTCGCTTGTCGCCTCGTGCCAGTGGCTTGACTTCCGAGAGCTGTGGTGGGCAGTCCTTCATCTACCTGGAAAACGCCGCCTATGGCATTCACTCCTATCAGGGTATGCCCGGTGTATCAGGTATCCTGACCCGTACGGGGACGTACGGCGGATACACCTACTCGCTGACCACGGTGAACAACGAGCGCTACACCTTCAACAGCGCCGGCTTGCCCGTTGAAATTCAGGATGCGCAGGGGCACACGACCACGCTGACCTACAGTGGGACGCTCTTGAGCCGCGTGGCTGACGCGACGGGGCAGCGCTATTTGGACTTCGCTTACGATGCACAGGGACGCCTGATCCAGATCAGCGATCCGCTCGGCCGCACGATCGGCTACGGTTATGATGCCGCTGGCGACTTGACCGTGATGACCGACACGCTGGGCCATCCTTGGACTTACACCTATGACGGATCGCACCGGCTCACGGAAGTGCGGAACCCGCTTGATGAGATCGTGGAACACACCGAGTATGACAGCCAGGGCCGCGCGGTACGGCAGTGGCAAGGCGACCGCTTAGTGGTGGAACTCCAATATCTGGATACCGTGGATGCGTTGGGCCTGCCTGCGCCGACGACGGTCATCAGCGATGCGGCGGGCGGCGTCACGACTGACTACTACAGTTCACGCGGCGCATTGGTCCAACAGACCAACGCCGTGGCGTCGATCGGCAAAGCCTACGACGCCAACTACAACCCGACCGGGACCACCGATCCCAACGGGCACGCCACGTCGTTCATCTATAACGACCAGGGCCGCCCGCTGGTCATCACCGACGCATTGGGCAATGACACTCACTTGCAGTATGATGCCCAAAACCACCTGACCCAACTGACCGATGCGGCGGGGAACAGCAGTTACTACACCTACACCGGCAATTTGCTCACCGCGCAAAGCGACGCGCTGGGCTTGACCACGATCTACACCTACAATCCCCAAAACCTGCTGATCGCGCAACAAGATCCGCAAGGCCGTGTCACGGAGTATGAATACAATCCTTGGGGACAGCGTATGGTGGTTACCACCACGGAGGGTGTCACTCAGTACGAATACGATCAGGTAGGGCGACTGATCACCGCAACCGACGCCTTCAATCGGGTGACCGTCAACGTCTATGACAATGCCGATCGGTTGCTGGCTGTGACACGCAACTACCTGGTCGGGCAAGAGCAGAACTATCAGCACGCCTACAATCTCGTCACGTCTTACGAATATGATGCAGCCGGACGGCAGACGGCCATCACCGATACCTTGGGCCTCGTCAATCGCAACGTCTACGACGAAAACGGTCAATTGATCAAGACCATCGTCAACTATGATCCGGCGCGAACGCAGAACGAACTCAACCAATACAACATCACGACCGAATACGGTTACGATACCGCCGGGCGTCAGGTGTTGGTGACCGATACATTAGGCCACGTCTCGCGCACCGACTATGATGTGCAGTCGCGCCCGGTGACGGTGACGACCAACTACGTTGACGGCGTGTATGATCCGGCGCATCCCGACGAAGACATCAGCCGTGTGACGCAGTACGATCCGGCGGGCAACGCCATTGCGCAGATCGACCCATTGAGCCGCGTGACGCGCACGTGGTACGACGAAGTCAATCGCGTCATCTCAACCACGACCAACTATGACCCCACTCGTCCGCAGAACGATCAGGGCGAATACAATCTGATCACGACCTACGGCTATGATCAGACGGGCAATCGGGTGTGGATCACCGATACGCTGGGCCGCGTGACACGCAACTATTACGATCCCACGGGCCGCTTGATCTCGACCACCGCGAATTACTTACCCGGCCACGAGCAGAACTATCTCAACCAATACAACCTCAACACCTTCTACGGCTACGACACGAACGGTCGCCAATACTTGGTGACCAACACGCTGGGTCTCGCCAATCACACCGCCTACGATCCGGTGACGGGCCGCCCGCTGACCACCACGACTAACTATGCCGATGGCGTCTTCAACCCGGCACAGCCCGACGAGGATGTGGCGCAGAGCACAGAATACGATGAGCACGGCAATCCGTATCTGCGGCGTGATGCGGCGGGGCGTGCCACGCGCACGTGGTACGACGCGCGAAGCGTGAATCGCGTGATCAGCGTGACGGCCAACTACCAACCCGATCGGCCTCAGAACGACGAAGGACAGTACAACCTGGTCACGATCTACGGCTATGACGAACTGGGCAATCGCGCCTGGGTGACAGACACGCTGGGGCACGTCACGTGGACGCAATATGATGCGCTCAATCGCGCCGTCACGGTGACACAGAACTATCTGCCAGAGCAACCGATCAACTACCTGGGGCAATACAATCTGGTCACGACGTATGAGTATGATGCGTTGGGGCGACAGAGCAGGATGCAGGATGCCAGAGGCAATGCGACAGAGACCGAGTATGACGGGCTGGGCCGCACGCTCGCGCAGATCGATCCGCTGGAGCAGCGCACGGAGTATGCCTATGATGTGTTGGGCAATCGCATCGTCATGACGGATGCCGCCCAGCACGTGACGCGCTTTGAGTATGACACGCTCAATCGGCTGATCACCACCACGCGCTACCTCGACGCTGCGCCGATTGTCGAAGTGACGCACTACGATGCGGCGGGGAACCGCACGGAAACCATCGACGCGCGCGGACACGCGACAACCTATGGCTACGACGCACTCGGTCGCACGATCGCCATCACCGATGCCAATCTGCACGTCACGACGTTCACATACGATCCGTTGGGCCGCAGAAGCAGGATGCAGGATGCACGAGGCAGCGGCACGGACTACGTCTACGACAAACTGGGACGGCAAATTGCGCTGGCCGATCCGCTGGGCAACACCACACGGTACGGGTACGATGTGAGCGGCAATCGGGTGGTGATGACGGACGCGAATCAGATCGTCACACGCTATGAATATGACGCGCTCGATCGGCTGTCGGCCGTGATCGAGAATTATACCGGCGGAGCGCAGACCAACGATCGAGATGTGCGCACCACCTACGCTTACGATCCACTGGGCAATCGCACGGTGATGACGAATGCGCGCGGCTACGCCACGACTTATGAGTATGACGCGCTCAATCGCATGAGCAGGATGCAGGATGCACGAGGCAAGACGACGGCATACGGTTATGATGCGCTCGGCAATCGCACGGTCATGACCGATGCGAACGGCGCGGTGACGTTGTTTGCCTACGACGATCTGAATCGACAGACAAGCATCGATTACCTGACGGATGCCACGGCGGTGCAATATGGCTACGACGCGATCGGCAACCGCACGGCCATGACCGATACGATCGGGACGACGCAGTACGTCTTTGATGATCTCAATCGACTGACGAGCGTGACCGATCCCTTCGCACAGACGGTGGGCTATGCGTATGACGCGGCGGGCAATCGCACCCACGTGATCTATCCCGACGGCAAAGTGGTGACCTACACCTACGATGCCGCCGGGCTGCTGACGGGTGTGATCGATTGGGACAACCAGACGACGACGTATGAGTATGACGCGGCCAATCGTTTGATCACCGTGACGCTGCCCAACACCGTGCAGACGCTTTACACGTATGATGACGCGAATCGCCTGATTCACTTGAGCCACACGCGCTTGAGCGATGATACCTTGCTGGCCGATTACGAGTTCACGCTGGACAAGATGGGCAATCGTGTACAAGTGATCGAGGCGATGGAGTACCCTGGTGACAGCCAGGCCGCGGCGCTGCCGTCGCCGCTGGCGATGCCGACGCTGGCCGAGGCGATCGTGGAAGCGATTACGGGCCACCGCGCGCCGGGGTTGAGCGCGCCCGTGATCACGGGGACGCTGGCGGTGTCTGATCCTCTAGCCGCGCTGAACGACCAACCGCAAGATTCCTCACGTGCACTGAATAGCAGGCGACTCGAAGTCGCGCCTAACGGGCTGATGCCGATGGTCGACCTGCGTCGACCAGACAGCGCCGCGTCGCTCACGATTCAGGAACCTCCGTCGTTGCGAGCCACCGCAGACAGCGAGGCAATCTCGACCGAAATGCCGGAGATTGCTTCGGGCGCGGCGCGCCCTCGCAATGACGTAGCGTTGGCCCCATTAGCCGGGCCGGGCGATATCTTTGCCGACAGTTTCGAGAGCGGCAACTTCGCGGCGTGGTCGGTGGCGGTGACGAACACCGGGCGGTTGAGTGTGATCCCTTCGGCCGCGCGCTGGGGCGGGTATGGCATGCGCGCGTTGATTACCAGCACCACGGCGATGTACGTGCGCGACGACACCCCGGCGGCTGAATCCCGTTATCGGGCGCGCTTCTATTTCAGTCCCAACTCGATCACGATGGCCAGTGGCAATGCGCATTACCTCTTCACCGGGCGCACCGGCAGTCTCGACGTGCTCCGCGTGGAGTTCCGCTACTACAGCGGCGCTTATCAAATCCGCACCAACATTCGCAATGATTCAACCGGTTACAGCAACAGCAATTGGTATACGATTGCCAATGGCTGGAACGCCATCGAGATCGACTGGCAGGCAGCCACCGCCGCCGGGGCCAACAACGGTTACATCACGCTGTGGATCGACGGCGCGCTGAAGCAAACGATCGGCAGCATCGACAATGACACGCGGCGTGTGGACGAAGCACGCCTAGGCCCGTCGAGTGGCATTGACTCCGGCACGAACGGCGCCGAATTGTTCGATGCCTTCGAATCACGCCGCGACACCTATATCGGCCCGGTCGCGTTGGCCGACTTCACGGCCAGCCCGGTGATGGGGATCGCGCCGCTGACGGTGACGTTTACCAATACCTCGCAGCCGACGGCGACCTTGACGGCGTATCTGTGGGACTTCGGCGACGGGTATACCAGCACGATCACCAACCCGGTGCACAGTTATGCGGCGAACGGCTTTTACACCGTGACGCTGACCGCCTGGGCGGGAGCCGATCAGGACACGATCACGCGGACCCGGTTGATCACAGTGGCCGAAGTCATCTTCCAGGATGGCTTCGAAAGCGGGAACCTGGCGGCATGGTCGGGGGCCGTCACCAACACTGGACGATTGAGTGTGACTCCGGCCGCCGCGCAGTCGGGTCTATACGGACTGCGCGCCTTGATCACCAGTACGACGGCGATGTATGTGCGCGACGATACACCGCTGGCCGAGCCACGCTATCGGGCGCGGTTCTACTTCCATCCCAACTCGCTCACAATGGCCTCGGGCAATATGCATTACCTCTTCGTCGGTCGCACCGGCAGCACGGATGTCTTTCGCGTCCAGTTCCGTTTCTCGGGAGGCAACTACCAAATCCTGGCGCAACTGGTAAACGACGCCACGTCTTATTCCAGCACAGCCTGGTACACCATCTCGAATGCCTGGCATTTCATCGAGATCGATTGGAAGGCCTCCAGTGCGGCGGGCGCGAACAACGGGTACCTCACGCTGTGGATCGACGGCGTGCAGCAAGGCAGCGTGACCGGTATCGACAACGACACGCGCCGCGTGGACGAAGCGCGGCTGGGACCGTTGAGTGGCATTGACAGCGGCACGACCGGCACGGAATACTTTGACGCGTTCGAGTCGCGGCGCACCACGTACATCGGTCCCGCCGGGATCGTGGCCGCGTTCACGGCCAATCCGCTCAGCGGCACGGCGCCGCTGACTGTGACGTTCACGAATGCCTCCCAACCGGTTGAGGCGATCACGTCCTATCTGTGGAACTTCGGCGACGGGTACACCAGTACGATCACGCACCCCGTGCACAGTTATGCGCTGCCTGGTGTCTTTACGGTGACACTGACGGCCTGGGCGGGCACTGAGGTCAGCACCATCACCAAGACCAACTTCATCACGGCGACGATCAAGGCGGGCTTTACGGCCACGCCAGTGGCGGGCAACATCCCGCTGACGGTGACGTTTACGAATACTTCACAGCCGCTCAACGGCGGAAGCACTTTCACGTGGGCTTTTGGCGACGGCGTGACCAGCACCGTCGTCCATCCGACGCACGTCTACACGCGCGCCGGGACCTTCGGTGTGACGCTGACGGCGCGATCGGGTGTGATGCAGGACGTGCTGGCGCGGACGAACTTCATCACGACCACGGACGACACGCCGGTGAGCGGCGACTTTATCGTCGGGACCGGGATAGGTGAGCTGGATCATCCCGCCGTGACTTACAACACCACGCGCGACGAGTATCTGGTGGTGTGGGTCGACCTCAATCACTACTACAACACTCCGCTCTACGGCCAGCGCGTCAGCCGCACCGGTCACCTGCTAGGGGCGTCCTTCGCCATCACCAGCGGGCTGGGCCTGATCGCCGAGCAGCCGCGCGTGGCGTACGATCCGGTGAACGATCAATACCTGGTGGTCTGGCGGGGCGACGGCATTTATGGCCGCCTGATCTCCGGCGCAGGCACACCGGGCATGTCCTTCCAGTTTTCCGATCCGGCGGCGGTCAGTTGGGGCATTCCGCAAGTCGCCTATAACGCCACAGCGCAGGCATTCTTGATCACGTGGTGGAGCGAAGTGGATGGGATCACGACCCTGTGGGGGCAGCGCGTCTCCAACGGAACCTTGTTCGGCGCGGCCTTCTCCCTGGCCGATGACATGGGCGGCGGCCCGACGGCCCTGACCGTCAATCCCGCCGATGGCGACTGGCTGGCGATCTGGTCGCAGGACAGTGACATTGTCGCCCGGACCGTGTCGAGCAGCGGTGTGCCCGCCAGTGGGACGTGGACGGTCGCCACGTTGGCGAGCATGTTGTACGACCTGGCAAGCAGCGCCAGCGCCGCGGGGCACTACCTGATTGCCTGGCGGATGGGACAAGATACCAATGGCAACCTCGTGGGGCAGCGGCTTGCGGCTGAGGGAAGTCTCCTCGGCAGTCCGCTCGCGATCGCCAGCGCAGTCAACAACACGCTGGCTGAGGAACGACTGGTTATGGCCTATCGCGCCGCCTCTGACGATTTCTTCATCGTTTGGCAGCACCGGACTGATGATGGCTATGATCTGCGGGGCGCATACGTGGCGGCGCAGGGCGCGGTGGTGACCAGCCCGGTCGAGGTCATTACCGCTGAGGCCGATCAAGTCTCGCCGGCCATGGTGTATGCCGCGTCGGACAACACCTACTTGCTGACCTGGCGCGACGAACGGACCTCCGGCATCTACGCGCGGCGCTGGCGTCTGCCGCTGGCCGAGTTCGGCGCCTCGCCCGTGAGCGGAGCCAGGCCCTTGACCGTCACCTTCACCAATCAGACTTCAGGCGCTGAAGAGGTCACGTCCTACCTGTGGGACTTCGGCGACGGTGTGACGAGCACGCTTACGAATCCAACACATGTGTACACTGCGCGGGGCGGCTTTGATGTCTCGCTCACCGCGAGCACCGGCACGTATACCCACACGCGGCGCAAGACCGACTACGTGAACGTTGGCCTGCCGCATCGCACGGTGATCGACTACACTTACGATGGGCTGTATCGTTTGACGCAGGCCGATTCAACCGGTGCACTCACTGCCTCCTTTGAATATGCTTACGATTCCGTCGGCAATCGCACCACGCAGACCACGACGATCACCAGCACGCAAGTGACGAACTATGTCTACGACGCGGCGAATCGCTTGACGAGCGTCAACGGCCAAGCCTACACCTGGGATGACAACGGTAATCTGGTCAACGACGGCGCGAAGACTTACACTTACAATCAAGCGAATCGACTCACGACTGTCAGCGGCGCAGGCGTGACGTGGAGCGCGAGTTACAACGGCGAGGGCGCAAGATTGAAGCAGATCGTCAATGGCGCAGTCACGACTTACACGCTCGATCTCGCCGCGCAGTTGGTGCAAGTGTTGATGACGCAAGACGCAGGAGGCAAGACGGCGTATCTCTACGGTGTCACGCGGATCGGCGAACAGCAATCTGCCGGTTGGTTGTATCATTTGACTGATGCGCTGGGCAGTGTGCGGCAGTTGGCAGACAACAGCAGCACTGTGCAGTTAGCGCGCGGCTACACACCGTATGGTGAGCCGTTGTGGACGAATGGCGCGGCCAGCAGTCGCTATGCGTTCACGGGGGAGGATTACGATCCAACGGTGGGGTTGGTGTTCTTGCGAGCGCGCTACATGAATCCGAGGTTGGGGATGTTCCTCGCACGCGATCCGTGGAGTGGGGATCAACTCAGACCGGGATCGATGAATGGGTGGAATTACGCCAGCGGTGCACCGATCAATTACACGGACGCCTCTGGCTTAACGCCGGATCCATCCAATGAGTGTGAAGAAGATGACAAATGTGAGATGGTTCGGATTGTTTATTTCCAAAAGGGCAAGTTTATTGGCAATACAGAGAAGACCGAGCAAGGAGTATACCTTGCCTGGCAGGTTAAGGATGCAAAAAAGTGCACCGTTGTACAGTTTTTCAAAGACGCAATGCGGTTTTGGACAACTGATGCACAAGGAAACCGCCAATATGAGCAGGATTGGATCCGTGTTGAACGCTTTACCCTAGATAATTGGAGATATCCCAATGCGGATCCTGGTTGGATTTTTCGCATTAATGGTATGTTTGCCCGCATAGGGAAATGGGAAAATTGGGTACTTTTCTGGGATGCACCGTATATGGATTATGAAATTCCTCCTAGAGGTAGGAAAAAAGGCTTTGAGTGGTGGTTCAACGCTAAAACTAGTTTGTATGACAATGATAGAAACTTGATGGAAGACCCTACCAGATTTCATTCGCCTGAAGATCCTGCACCTGTACCCGGTTCTACTATCGAATGGGGTATAAAGTATGATTGCGAATTTGGTGACCATGGTAAATGTACAGTAGTGACTCAACCAGGGCCAGGGCTGCCGTAGTGGCGATGATAATTCTAACAGTCACTATCGGCTTTGGAAAAGTTGAAGTTCCCTGTAATTCGGCGCAGACCTGCTGTTTCCAGGAGATCACCATGAGAAAGTTGCTCACCCATTTAGGGTTAATGGCGATGATCGTGATTACCGCGAGCTGTGCTTCTCCCTCACCCACATCAACGATCGCACCACAACACCATAAGTCGCTTGCCACTTCTGTGGAAGAGCGCATTTCAGGTGCTCCAGCAAGTATGGTCACCCTACATCTCAATCAATCGAGGTACGAGCATGGCGCGGAATTTTCGCTCACCCTCTCGAACTCTACAGCAGAGGCTATTCAAATGCCGCTCGTCAGGGGAGATGATTGCTATCGCGATGCGTTTTGGTTATACATTAAGACAAAAATAGGGTGGGAGCCCATGATGCCTGTGTTGACAGCTCGGTGCTTCTACTTACCCCCAGGTGAGCTAATCCCGGCTGGCCTAGAAAAGGAACTTAATTTACGCTCTATTGCAGGGACTCGACGACTAAGTGAGTCAGGAACAGCCAGTTACATGCTTCGGGTCAAATATACGGACCCAGCGGGGCAAGAGTTCTTGTTATACACGGACGAATTCGACCAAGGAACACCGGAACCGATTGATAAATTTGGCATCACCATCGAGCGGGCCTCACCAGACACACTGGAATGGAAAGTCACGAATCACTCGCAGCAGTCAGTCTGGCTAGCGCCACTCTGTTCATCATCCAAGTTAAGCGGCGGGACGATAGATGAAGAACGATCCACCTTGCAGTACTTGACTGAGGCAGGGTCGTGGTCCAACTTGGCGGTTGCATGCAAACGGACATCGACTGTAATAGAAGTCCCTGAGAATGAAATGATGACGATCGACGGTCGCCAGTGGCTGGAGGATGCAGGCCTTTCGCTCCAGCCCGGCCAGTATCGTTGGGATCTGGTGTTCTTTCTCGAGGCATATGGTGAGCCACCTTTAAGCATTGTCGAACTAGGTCGACATATCTTTAGCCCGGCCTTTTCTATACCGAACTAAGGCGAAGTGAACGCTAATCAGTAGTTTGCTGCAAGTTGCTTGACATCCTTTATATCACAGCGCTTGATCTTCCTAACGAGATCAGGCGCTGTGTGTTTAATGATGAAAGTGCCTATCGCCTGACGAAGACGTGTTTAACTGGCGCGATCATTACCTTCGAGTATGCCTACGATCCCGTCGGCAATCGCACCGCGCAGACTACGACGATCACCAGCACGCAAGTGACGAACTACGTCTATGATGCGGTGAATCGCTTGACCAGCGTCAATGGTCAAGCCTACACCTGGGATGACAACGGTAATCTGGTCAACGACGGCACGAAGACTTATACTTACAATCAGACGAATCGTTTGACCAGTCTCACGCAAGGTGCGACGACTTTCCAGTTCAATTACAACGGCGATGGTGCACGCTTACGGCAAGTGATTGCGGGTGTGCCGACCACTTACACTCAAGACCTTGTCGCGCCGCTGCCAGTTGTGCTACAGTCTCAAGCAGGCGAAAGCACGATACAGTATGTGTACGCCCTCGGCACGCGACCGCTGGCGCAGTATGGCAGTGTGTGGGAATATCTGCTGGCGGATGCACTCGGCTCGGTGCGGCAGATTGTCGATGGGGATGGCAACGTCACCCTGGCCGAATCGTATGAGCCGTATGGCAGTGTGTTGAGCAGCAACGGCACGGCTAGTTCGATCTTCGGTTACGCCGGCGAACAGATCGATACTTACATTAAGTTGCTCGTGACGGTTTGACTGAGGCCACTAGATGTCTCTGGTTTTCGGCACGTAGGCATACGTCACCTCGGTCCGCTGCGGATTGTGCCCCAGCCACTGCGCCAATTCGCGCCGCGCCTCAACTTCGGTAAAGCCCAGCGCCTGCTTCATACTGATGAACTCGCCCGCCGCCGTGCCGCGAAATCCATGCACCCCGCGGCGTCGGATGTTCAGCGCATCACTCCCCTGCCGCACGATCCGTTCGAGGTTATCTTTCCAGTTCGGTCTGTCAGTCCCGTTGAGATAAACGAAACGGCGCGAGAGGTCCAACTCGCTCAATGCGTCGGTGTACAGGACGTGGATCCGGCGCACGCGCCCGCCCTTGCCGATCAACTCGACGCGTTTTTCGTCCGCGAATATCTTGTCGGCGCGCAGGTGCAGTGTCTCGTCGATGCGCGCCCCGCTCGCCAGGATGAAGCGCAACGCTTGACCATACTCAGCATCTCGCCTCTCGACCCACTGCTGCAGGGCCTTGGCTTCGTCAGGCGCATATGGCCCGCGTGGCGGGTTGCGCCCGCTGACCTGCCACTCCGGCGGCACAATATCTTCGCGAATCCAGTTCAGAGCGCACAAGCCCTCTTGCAGTTTCTTCAGCGTCGCGAGCAGCGTCCGCACGGTATCCGGCGTGCAGGTCTCGGCTTTCTCGCCGAGGAACTCCGCCGTCATTTCGTGTTCCACTTCGCGAAACAAGTGGACAGTAGGATACTCTTCGCGCAGCCAGTTGGTGAAAGTTACGGCTCGATCAAAGACGGTGTTCCGATAGCCATGACTGAACAGGCCTGCCACGGCCTCACCCGGTTGCCAATCCTGTTCCCGCTTGGCTTGATACTTCGATTCACTGATACGGTCAATGGCACGCAGCGCCCAATCGATCTGTCCCCGCCATGAAGTTGTCCCCATGTCTTGGCCTCCTATCACGAGATACACCTCGGTCGTCGGCCACCGGATGTAAAAATCCAGTTACCTCTTATGCTGCCCGGCTTTTGAGGGCGAAAATCGCCCGTTGTTGGTTGAGGTTTCGCCGCCAGATCAGCGATCTGACGTAGGAGGAGCGAGCGCCGATTAGCGCGCCTGCCCAGCGATGCGACCCAGATCGTCGATCAGTCTGATGCGATCCTTCCCTGCATTTCGTGCAGGCCGGCCTGGTGTGGGCCGATGTCAGCGGCATGTTGCGAATTGGTGCTCAGCCCCTGACGTGGTGTCATTCCTCCATTTGGGTGTGAACCTCCTTTGCTATGCGGACTTCCCTTCGATGGCAATCTTCCCTTTGAGCGGAGTGGCCCCTGCGCTCTCCGCGCCATTTCCTCGAAGTGCGGCGACGATGCGCCTACACCATGAGAACGGATAATTACGAATCAATAGAGCCCTAATAAAACACAACGACGCAGAACTTGCCCGTTAGGCAGCGTTTGCGTCGTTAGATTCCATCTCGTGGATGGAAGCGTCGTATTGCGTATTCAGTTGGTGATCGATACCGAATCTATCGATTGAACTTCTTGTGCATCACACTATCACAGGTGAAAGGCGCGTGTCAAGGGGTTTATATCGCAGTTGTATCGCAATTTTCGGCCCGTCGCCATTCATGTACTACCTATAAGTGGCAATCGCGCTGATGCAACCACGAATCTTACCCGCGGAGATTGTGACAGAATTATCTTGACAATTCGCCGCAGGGGGGGTATGCTGTAAACACTACCCAGGAGGCCGCCCATGGGGCTGATCCGGCTCGCCAAACGCTCGCGCGATCAACTGATGCGCGTCGCGCGTTCCCGTTCAAATACCCGTCATGCCAAACGCGCCAAAGCGTTGCTCGGCTTGCATCATGGCAAAAGCGTGCAGGAGGTCGCCGACGAAACTGGGCTCAGCCGGCAGGCCGTCTATAATCTACAGAAGCGCTTTTTGGAACGCCGCGATCAACGCGCGCACGAACGCGTCCAGGATGCCCACCACACCGGCCGGCCGCCCAAGAAGCAGCGCATGGTCATCCGCGTCATGAACAAGCTGCTGCGTCGCAAGCCCCGCCAGTACGGTTACGAAGCCGATGAGTGGAGCGTGGCCATGCTGCACGAGCAGGTCGAAAAAGAGACGGGCACCAACGTCAGCCGCCGCACCATTCGCCGCGCGCTGCATGCGTTGAATCCGCGCCGCAAATCGACCAAGGAAAAACTCAAAGTCACTCCGTAAGGCCAGCTCTGGCGGAGGCGAATATGTCGGAACAAGCCGTACAACACGCCCTGGACGTCAAGCGCCGCCACGAAGCCGAACTGCTGCGTCAACCCAACGTCGTGGCCGTGGGAGTGGGCTATCGCCTGCGCGGCGGGCAGTCCACCACCGAAGTGTGCATTGTTGTCTCCGTCACCCAGAAACTTCCCCTGACCCAATTAACGCGTGGTGCTGCGCTGCCACAGAAACTGGAAGATGTGCCCGTCGATGTCGTCGAAAGCGGCGTCATCCAGGCGTGGTAAAGGCACACGCCGCGCCGCGAATGTGCTACACTGGTGACGGGCCGCATGAATCCACACCAGGAAGGGAGCCGCCATGGACGCCTTGACTCGCGTGATATTGACCGTGCAGGAAGTGAAGCGCGCGTACGAAGCGCAGCTGATGGGGCTGAGCAACGTCGTGGCGACCGGCGTGGGGTACAAAATCGCCGGCGAGACGCCCACCGATGAAGTATCCATTGTCGTGTCGGTGGCCAAGAAATTGCCGGTCGCCCAGTTGACCGAAGCAGCCCTGGTGCCCAAGTCGATCGACGGGCTGAAGACCGATGTGATCGAGACCGGACCGATCGTGGCGTTTCAGGATCCTAAGCTGCGCTATCGCCCGGCGCGCCCCGGCTGCAGCCTCGGGCATCCGCTCGTCACCGCCGGGACCTTTGGCTGCCTCGTCAAGCGCGGCGATCAGGTTTTCATCCTCAGCAACAACCACGTGCTGGCGAATTCCAACGCGGCACAAAACGACGATCCGATCTGGCAACCGGGCAAATACGATGGCGGCGCCAGCGTCGATCAGATCGCCACGCTGGAGCAGTTCATTCCGATCGGTTTTCCGGGCGACCCGCAGCCCACGCCGGCGCCGGAGCCGGGCGGCTGCTCGCCGCTGGCTTCGATCATGAAGTCTTTCCAGTCACAGCCAACCAGGCCGCCTGCGATCCAGATCAACGAGCCGGGCAACAACACCGTGGACTGCGCGCTCGCCAAACCCCTTTCGCCCGATCTAGTCTCGCCGGATATTCTCAACATCGGCATCCCGATCGGCGCGGGCCCGGCGACGCTGGGTACGCCACTGCAGAAGATGGGGCGCACCACCGGCTACACCACGGGCCAGATCACGCAGCTGGATGTTACGGTCTCGGTCGATTACGGCGGCAAGATCGCCACGTTCCGCAACCAGTTGATGGCGGGCGCGATGAGCCAGGGCGGCGATTCCGGCTCGGCCGTGTTGGACATGAATAAGCGTGTCGTTGGTCTGCTGTTCGCCGGTTCGGCCACCACCACGATCATGGACCCGATTCAGCTGGTGCTGGATGCGCTGCAGGTGCAGCTCGTCACAGCGTGACACCATGGTGTACACAAATACCGCAACTGTGTTAGAATCGCAGCGCACTTCATTCTTCAGCGGAGATCAGCATGACGCAACGTGAAACGCACACCGTGAAAATCGCCGGGCTGACCCGGCATCTGCAGTTGTTCCAGGTCGCGCCGGGGGTGAAGATCGCCATCTTCAACATGCTGGGCGATACCGAAGTGATTGAAGCGGCCGCCAAGGCCTTGGCCAAGCGCCTGCCCAAAGACGCGCAGGTGCTCATCACCGCCGAAGCGAAAAGCATTCCGCTGGCGCACGCCATGTCGGTGGAAAGCAAACTGCCCTACGTGGTGCTGCGCAAAAGCTACAAACCCTACATGGGCGAAACCATCAGCGCCGAGACGTTGTCCATCACCACCGGCCAGCCGCAAACCCTGTACCTCGACGAAAAAGACATCGCCGTGATCCGTGGCAGGAAGGTCGTCATCGTCGACGACGTCATCAGCACCGGCAGCACGCTGCAGGGCATGCGCATGATCATCGAGAAGGCCGGCGCCAGCGTCACCGCCACGGTCGCCGTGTTTACCGAGGGCGAGCGCGCCAAGTGGAAAGACATCATCGCGCTGGGACATCTGCCCATCTTCACGGCCGACACCAAATAAGGCTATGCCTCAATTCACGCGTGAGGACGTCGAGCGCCTGATTGCCGATCGCCAGGCGCGCGGCCTGCTCGACCTCTATCTCAAAGGCGCCGATCTGTCCGGGCTGGATCTGTCCGGGCTGGACTTGCACAACGCGCGCCTGCGCCAGGCCAACCTGCACGCCGCCGATCTGCACGACGCCAACCTCAGCGGTGCGGATCTGGTGGAGGCCGATCTCTCGCTGTGCGATCTGCGCAAGGCCGATCTGTATCAGGCCAATCTCACCGGCGCTGATCTCAGCGGGGCCAATCTCACCTTTGCCCACCTGGCGCAGACCAACTTCACCGCCGCCCTGATCTGCGAAGCCAACCTCACTTTCTGCGACGCCCGCCGCGCCAATTTCACGCTGGCCGCACTGAGCCGCAGCAATCTGCGCGAGGCCCGACTCAACGGCGCGATCCTCGATCAGGCCGATCTCACCGGCGCCAAGTTGCAGGGCGCCATCATGCCGAGCGGCTCGCGCCACGAATAATCTTCCCCGCCCGATCGTTCACCTGCTCCCGACCGCCAATGTGGTGTAAGTCATTGGCTGTTTTTGCGTAAGCCATTCGTAAGAACCGCATGGTATAATTTTTTAGAGAGTCATACAGGGAGCGTGATATGTTTAATTTATTCGGCAATCGTAAGGATCAGGAAGAGCAGGTGAAGAGCGCGGGGCGCTTGCCGCCGGGCCAGTCCTTGACGCAGAAGTTTCCGGTGCTGCACTATGGGCCGGTGCCGGCCTTCAATCCCGCCACGTGGGATTTTCGCGTCTTCGGCCTGGTGGAGGAAGAGAAACGCTGGACATGGGATGAATTCAATCGCCTGCCGCGCCGGCAGATGAAGATGGACATTCACTGCGTGACGCGCTGGAGCAAGTTCGATACGGTGTGGGAAGGCGTGCATCTGAAAGACCTGATCGATCAGGGCTTCATTCGCGTCAAACCGGAAGCGAAGTTTGTGATGCAGCACTGCGAGTACGGCTTCACCGTCAACGTTCCCCTGGAAGTCGCGCTGAGCGATGTGTTCCTGCTCGCCACGCACTACGACGGCCAGCCGCTCGATCCCGATCACGGCTATCCGTTGCGCGGTGTGGCCGGCGCGATTGCCGGTCAGCACTCCGAGGACGATCGCTATTTCTGGAAGGGCGGCAAGTGGCTGCGCGGCCTGGAATTCATGGCGTCCGATCGGCCCGGCTTCTGGGAACAGGCCGGCTACTCCATGACGGCCAACGTCTGGAAAGAAGAGCGATTTGGGTGGTAATGAAACCTCCCGGAAGTTATGAACTTTCGGGAGGTTTGTGATCGATCGGGTTGGCCGGCGAACCGCCGAGCGTTTGATCGCGCTGCGCCGTCGCGGGTACAAAGATCGGTTGGCGTCCCACCAATCGCCAGCCGAGATTGAAGGGCATGGGTGACCAGCCGCCCGGCAGCGGCGCCTGCGCCTGTTGATGGTCTTCCTGAATGCTGCTCTGCACGCTCGCCGTGGCCACGCGCCGCAGCAGCAAGATCATCAACCCCACGGCGGCGATGATCAACACCCCCGCGAAGCAGATCAAAAACACGTTTAGTGTAAACGCGCTCAGCCCCAGCGCCACGCCCAGCAAAGCGATGCCCAGCGCGCTGGCGTTCCACAGGCCGTGCATCATCACCGCGCGCCAGTAACCGCGCCACAACTCGCCGCGCTGCTGCGTCTGCAAATAACGCGCATAGCCCAGGCCCGTGAGGCCGGTTGCCAGACCGTGCAGCAGCAGCGCCGCCAGCCGCATCCAGCCGCCGAGGAACCAGTTCTCCGTCGTGTCGAGATTGAACGCCCCTTCCAGCAGACCAAAGCCCAGACCCGCCGCAAAGCCCAATAGCCAGCCATCGGCCGGGCGCAGAATCCAGCGGCGCAAACCGCGCAGCCCCGCGGCCTTCAGGGCCTCTTCGACCAGCGGCGCGCCGATCACCGCCCCCGCGAAGATCACCAGCAGCAGCACGGGGTTGCGCACTGCACGTTCGAGTCCTTCAAACGATGTCAACCGCGTCTGCGGCACTTCGTCGAAAGCCGTGCCGGACAAGAGCGCCGCCAGCAACAGAGGCGCGGCTTCGATCAAGATCGCCAGCAGGGTGCTGATCGCGCCCCACACGGTGGCCCACAAGACCGTCCACGACGGCATCCACTGCACACTGAGCGTTGAACGAACAGGCCAGAACTTGACGCGTTGTCCGCCGATCCAGCGCACAGCCCACACGCTGCCTGCCGTCATGGCCAGCAGCGCCAGCGCCAGCATGATCAATTGATTGACCACTTCCGGTGCGCCTAACGCCGACAGGATTGCCGAGGTGGCAATTCCGCCGATCCACAACAACACGAACCACATGCGCGGACTGGTAATGGGCCGCGCCGCAAACATTCGATCGGGCGCCATCTGGCGCGTGCGCGAGACCGCCACCAACACCACCACGCCCACCGTCAACAGCGTCAACCCGCTGCTCGACAGCAAGCCGCTGGCCAGCGAGCTGCGCGCTTCGCCCACCGCAAACAACACGGCGCCGATCACCACACTCAGCCCGCCAAGTATTCGCGCCTGCGCCAACCGCTGCACCGCCCGATCGGACCAGCGCCGCTCAGCGGCTGTTGTTGGTTCGACTGCCCCTGTCTCTTCCACATTCATCACCTTGATCTTAATCTTAATCCTAATCGCGCTTCACGCATCACGTTTCACTTCTTTCTCTTCCGGCGCGGCTTGGTCTCTTCTTGCTTCTTTTTCTTTTCTTCCTCTTCGGCCTCGTCCTTGTCCTTGCGCCCGCCGTCGAGCTGCTCCGCAATCGATTTCAGCTTCGCGGCCACGCGCGCGTGCACGCTGCCTGTGGTGAAATCGCCGCGCTTGCCGCGCCGCCCCGCCTTCACGCCGGTCAGCAGCTCCAGACCCTCGTCGATCGAGTTTACGGCCCAGATGTGGAACTTTCCTTCACGACGCGCAGCTACCACATCTTCGCGCAGCATCAGGTTCTTGACGTTGCTCGCCGGGATCATGACGCCCTGCTCGCCCGTCAAACCGCGCGCCCGGCAGATGTCAAAGTAGCCTTCGATCTTGTACTGCACGCCGCCCACCGGCTGCACGCGCCCCTGCTGATCGACCGATCCCGTCACGGCAATGCCCTGCTTGATCGGCAGCTCCGCCAGCGCCGACAACAGCGCATACAGTTCCGTGCTCGCCGCGCTGTCGCCTTCGATCTCGGCATAGTTCTGCTCGAAGCTCAGGCTCGCCGCCAGCGACAACGGCTCTCTGGTGGCATACTGGCCGTGCAGATAACCTTCCAGCGTCAACACGCCCTTGTTATGGATGCGTCCGCTCAGGTGCACTTCACGCTCGATGACCGTCACGCCGCTGCGCCCCACGTAGATGCGCGCCGAGATGCGCGACGGATGCCCGAACTGGTACTCGCCGTACTCGATCACCGTGAGACCGTTGATCTGCCCCACCACTTCGCCTGTCACATCGATCTTGATTGTACCGTCGGTGATGGGTTCCTGCGTCTCTTCCTCGATCAAATTCGATCGATAGCGCCACTCGTCCAGCGCCCGGCGCACATCGGCGGCGCTCACCACCGCCCGATTGGCTTTCCGCGCCCAATGGGCCGCCTCGATGATCAGATCGGTGATGTCGCCGAACTGCGTGGACAGCTTGGTTTGATCTTCGGCAAAGCGCGATCCCTGTTCTACGATCTGCGCCACCGCGCCCGCGTCGAACGGCGGCAGAGCGTGCTCGGCGCAGCGCGCCCGCACAAACAGCGCATACGCTTGCTCGTTCTCCGGCGTGCGTGCCATCTCAGATGCAAACTCAGCCTTGACCTTGAACAGCCGCGCAAATTCCTCGTCGTAGTGATAGAGATCGTAATACAGGTGCGGCGTGCCCAGCAGCATCACCTTTACATCCAACGGAATCGGCTCCGATTCCAGCGTGCGGGTGGAGAACATTTGCAGGCGCGTGCCGGGATCTTCGATGGCGATCTGGCCGGTGAGCAGGGCGCGCTTCAAGCCGTCCCAGGTGTTGGTATCTTTCAACACGTCGGCGGCGCGCAGCACCAGGTAACCGCCGTTGGCGCGGTGTAACGCTCCGGCGCGCAGCATGGTGAAGTCCAGCACGTTCTCGCCCAGCTGCACGTCGCGCTCGATGCGGCCCATCAGATTCATGAACGTCGGATTGGTCTCGAACAC
>CAYNML010000081.1:19867-22650 GCA_964398185.1 uncultured Anaerolineae bacterium
GTGGGCTGCGCGGCGGCGTGTTCGGCCAGCGCGCGTTCAGCGGTGGTCATGCGGCCCGTGCCGCCATACCCCAGCACGAAGATGTTAAAGCCCGGCCCGCGCACGTCGAGACCGAAGTCGATGGCGCGCAGCGCGCGCGGCTGGCCGATGATGTCGTCGACCAGCGGCAGCTCGGCGGTAGTCTTGAACTTCAGCGCCGAGGGTTGACACACGCGGCGCAATTTGGAAATGGGCAGTGGTTTGGTTGGCATCGTTCGTTGTCCTGCTCCTCGACCGCGTCCCCGCGGTCGAGTCAAACCGCGACCCTAAAGGGTGCTGCGCGAGGACGCGGTTTGAGAGCAAATCTTCCTTCAGGGATAAAAATCGCCCTCAGAGCGATCTCCAAGGGCGACAGGTCAATTAACAATTTTCAATGAACAATTATCAATGGCCTACCAGCAACGCCCCGCCAATCTGGTTCATTGTTCATTGTTAATTGATCATTGTTCATTGATCTACCGTCCGCCGATGTGCATGGGCATGATGACGTGCGTAAAGCTGTCATTGCCGATCGGGCGGAGCAAACCCGGCTGCGACGCGCTGTTGGTTTCCAGCGACATCTGCGGCGCGCCGGCTACATTCAGCACGTCGATCAGGTATTTCACGTTGAAGGCAATCTCCATCGCGTTGCCGGTGATGGCCGCGTCCAGATCCCCCGCGTTCTCGCCGGTCTCCGCGCTCTGCGCGCCGATCTTGATGTGGCCCGGCGTGATCTCGTCGCCCGGCTGGATGTTGAGCCGCACGATGTTGGCGGCCTCGCGCGCAAAGACGTTGGCGGCCTTGCACGCTTTGAGCAGCTGCTGCGTATCGACGATGGATTTGGTGCCCGACGACTTGGGAATGATCGCGTTGTAGTCGGGGAACTTGCCGTCGATCAATTGCGAAACCAGATCGATGTTGGTGAGATGAAACAGAATCTGGCTCTTCTGCGGCGTGACCATGATACTGATCGGATCGGTCTGATCGCCACAGATGCGGCTCAACTCGGCCAGCGCGCGCGCCGGGATGATCACGTCCAGCGGTTCGTCCACGCCCGTGTCGAGCTGCGCCGTGCGCACCGACAGGCGGAAGCCGTCGGCCGCGGCCAGTGTCAGCGTCTTGCCACTGAACTTCGCCAGCACACCGGTCAGGATCGGGCGACTTTCATCGGTGGCGGCGGCAAACACCACCTGATCGATCATCAGCCGCAGCACGTCCGGCGCGACGCGGATTGTTTCGGCGTCTTCGGCCCTGGGGATGATGGGGAACTCCTGCGCGTCCACGCCCTTCACGTTATTGGTGAAGCGCCCGCTGGTCACGGTCAGCGTCTGCGTGCGCACCGCCAGGTCCATCTCCACCGTGCCCTGCGGCAGCGCGTTGACCAGATCGACAAACGTGCGGGCGGGCACGGTGGTCGCGCCGTCTTCTTCCACCTTCGCGCCGATCCAGCACGTGATACCGATCTCCAGATTGGTGGCGGCCAGCTTCAGGCGGCCTTGATCGGTGCCGAGGTAGATGTTGCCCAGCACGGGCAAGGTCGAGCGCGCGGCGACGGCGCGGCTGACGATGCTGAGGCCCTTGGCGAGATTCTCTTGCAGGCAGGAGACTTTCATGAACGAGACCTCCGCGAACGTAATGAGTACAGCGTAATGCGTAAAGGAGTTTGGTAGCGGTATTTTATCACAGGCGAGATACAATTGACAGTGGGCGAAGTGAAAAGTGACGAGTGACGAGTGAAGTGTTATCACTCATCACTTGTCAGCGCGAGACCTCACTGTGAGACTCATCAGATGGGTGTCTTGAAATCGTAGATGCCTTCGCGCACTGACCAGCGATGACCGTGGGGGCAGTCCAGTTCATCGTCGATAGGTTGGGCGGGCAATGGTGAGCGGCAGAGGGGGCAGGCAAAAACCTTACCCCCCAACCCCCTCTCCTGCACGGTGCATTTCCCGTGCAGGAGAGGGGGAGCGCAGAGTATGAAGATGCTGGGGGAGATAGCCAACGGCGCAAATGGGCGCTGTACCGCGCCATCGATCGCCGCGAGGCGCTGCGCGCCAAAGAGCCGCTTCAATGCGCCCAGTCGAAACGTCGAGACGGCGCGTGTCTGCCGAATGGTGAAACCCGCCTCACGCAGTTGCTGCTGCATCCACGCCGGATGAAAATCGAAGTTGAGCGCCACAAACTCGATCGGCTTCCGATCGAACGGCGACCACTGCTGCTTCCGCACGAGATAACGCGCGATGGCTTTGAGGTTGCGCTTGTTGGCGAACTCGAACACGAACACGCCGCCGGGTTTCATGATTGCGCGAATGTTGCCCAGCGCGCGCGGCACGTCGACGATGTGGTGAATGACACGGATCATCACCACGCTGTCGAACACGCCATCGACGAACGGCAAGGCGTACAGATCGGCGGCCACGAACTTGAAGCGCGGATCGTGTCCCCAGCGATCGCGCGCCTCGACGATGGTGGAACGCGCGTAGTCCATCAAGATCACTTCGTCGTAGCCCAGGTACAGATCGCCCAGGCGGCCCGCCCCCGCGCCGATGTCGATCAGCCGCCCGCCGCGCGGCGGCAGCAGCGCGCGGATCGCAATCCGCTCCGCGCGATCTTCGTACTCGCGCGCAGGGTTCCAGAATTCGGTGCTGTACTTGGAGCCTTCGTAGTCGATGACGGGAGGTGGGTTGGTCATTCAGCGTTACTCGTGAAAGGGTGATGCGTAAAACGTGAAGCCGCGCCATGCGTCTCACGCGCACTGAGGCTAA
>CAYNML010000082.1:0-2382 GCA_964398185.1 uncultured Anaerolineae bacterium
ATCCGCCGGCGGGGACGAAGATTCGGGTGGAGGTGGAGGGGAAGGGATTGAAGATGGCGGAGAGATGATTGGCATATTGCGAATGGAAGGTGGCGCGAGATTAGGATGTATCCGTGAGAAGTTGAAGATGGCGGAGAGATGATTGGCATTGCCCCGCGAATGAATTCGCGGGCTGGTAAGGGAAGTCGGCTCTAAGCCGACTTGGGGTATCAGCTGCCGAATTGATTCGGCGGGTGCGCGAGCCGCTGGCCGATTATCTGCGGGAGACGAATCCGGGCGCGGGGACGAAGATTTGGGTGGATGTGGAGGGAGAGAAGTTGAAGATGATGGAGAGATGATTGGCATTGCCCCGCGAATGAATTCGCGGGCTGGTAAGGGAAGTCGGCTCTAAGCCGACTTGGGGTATCAGCTGCCGAATTCATTCGGCTGGCCGATTATCTGCGGGAGAAGAATAAAACGCAAAGCCGGCTGACACACTCAGCCGGCTTCTTGCTTTGCCACGGTGCGATTAGTTCGACCCCGCCGTGATGACCACGCTGCCCTGTTTCTGTCCCGCCTCCGCATACCGGTGCGCCTCGGCCGCCTGTTCCAGCGGAAAGCACTTGTCGACAATGGCTTTGTACTTCCCGGCCTCGATCAGTTCTTTGACGAACGTGAGGTCTTCTGCCTTCTCGGACCCCATCGCGCAGACGACCCTCTTGTTGCCGACGAATTTCGTCCAAACCATCTGAAACAACGGCTTCATCTTGAAGCTGGCTAGCAGATAGATGCCGTTAGGCTTGAGCGAGTTCTGGCAGCGCGCAAACGAACTCTTGCCCAAGACGTCAAAGATCAGATCGTAGGTTTCGCCGTTCCGGGTAAAATCTTCTTTGGTGTAATCGATGACCTTATCTGCACCCAGCGCTTTCACAAATCCCAGGCGCGGCGTGCCACACACCCCGGTCACTGCTGCTCCATAGTATTTGGCCAGCTGCACCACCGCCGAGCCGATGCCGCCTGACGCGCCATTGACAAGCACCTTGCACCCGCGGTGAACAGTGGCCTTCCGCAACAGGCTGCTCGCCATGATTGCTCCGTAGGGCACCGCGGCGGCTTCTGCGTAGCTCATGTTCGCCGGCTTGATCGCCAGAGTACCATTTTCGGGTATGAGCAGATACTCGGCGTAGGCCCCCATCCGCTGACCGCGATAGCCAAAGACCTGATCGCCCGGCTTAAAGCGCGTCACTGCTGTGCCGATCGCTTCCACGACCCCGGCGAACTCATTCCCCAGGATGTTGACCCGCGGTTTGCGCAGGCCGAAGTACAGCCGCGTGGGCAGCAGGAGCGGCAGCGGCATATTGAACTCGCGCACCGGCAGGTTCTTGAAATTGCGCGCTATCAAATCCCCGTAGTTGACGGGAGCCGCGTGTACTTTGATCAGGACTTCGTTGTCCTTCGGCGCAGGCTTCGCGACCTCGGCGAGATGCAGCACGTCCGGCGATCCGAATTCGGTGTAAACAATAGCTTTCATGATAGGACTCCTCGTTTAGCTTGACAAAGATGTTGTTCCCGGGCGCGGCGTGAACATCGTCGCCGATTGCGTTGCAATGGCCCGGCGCTGGCGCAGCAAGACGATGCCCAGCCAAGCGGACCAGACAATCATGCCCGGCCCGAAGATCATGATCATGCTCTCGGCCAGAGTGGGGATAATCGTGAGGATACCGGCGATACCGATAATCACGCCGAGGGTGTTGAGCGCGCGAGTCAGCGCGCCGGTTCGCAAGGCAGCCACACTCAGCAGCAATACCCAGAGGCTGCCCACCAATTCATTCCCGCTGGTGATGCCGTTTTCCACCGACTCCAGCGCTGTCCATGCCGTTATCGCTTGCGTCGGGTTGGCGCCGTAAAGATCGGCAACGACGCCCAGGTCATGCAGCATGAGGTTGCCGCTGGCGATGATCAGCCCCGCCCAGATCAGCCCAAAGGCCGCCGATGTCTGCGCCAGCGCGGGCGAGCCGTCCTGCAATCGTTCGTACAACGCCAGCACCATGATCACCAGCGTGATGGCCGAGCCCCAATAGCTGATCAAGTTCCACGCGTATACCAACGCCTGATTCTCTGTCAGGAACTTCAGGTACTCATCGGGCGCAGCGTCCAGCAACGGAAAGATCAGGGCGAAGCCCAGGACCATACCCACCACATACGCCGCAGCGTGAAGCAGTGCCGCTATACCACCTGATTTCTGCAAACTGTTCACTTTCATGCTCCTTACTTTGAGTGATATTGATAGATTCCAACCGGGGCATACGCCAGCGCCGAAGGTGTGCGGCAGCCGACGATGGCCGGCACTTCGCGGATCAGCGCATCGTTCGTCAGCGCCTCGACCATGAACAAGGCATAGTC
>CAYNML010000082.1:2482-21735 GCA_964398185.1 uncultured Anaerolineae bacterium
CTTCGCGGATCAGCGCATCGTTCGTCAGCGCCTCGACCATGAACAAGGCATAGTCCACGCGGCGCGTCATGTTGCTCGCCAGGATGGGATCGCCCACGTGGCGGCTCCACACAGGCAGGCCCTGACTTTCGCCTTCTTCCAGATCGCTGCCGCGCACGACTGTCCACCGCGTGTTGCTGGCGAAGATTCGCCGGCAGGCTTCCACTTGATCGTCAAGGTCGATGATATGCGTCAGGCGACTGATCCAGCGGGCGATCGTCTCTTCGCGCTTCAAAGACGGCGGGTACACGTCCTGCCCGTCGTAAGTGATGTGCCAGCCGCAGGAAAAGATCAGCCGCGCGTTAGGATGTGCATAATCGAGCACCGCCTGAGCCGTCCCCGACGAGTAGTGGTGATTGCCCCACGGCACCAGCACGGTGAGCACGCCATCGCATTCGGCCACCGCTTGCCTGATTACCGCGCGATCGTTCGTTGCGCCAGGCATGACGGTGATGCGCCCTTTGAACGAATCGAGCTTGCTCACGCTTTTCGTGCGGCAAACGCCCACCACTTCGTAACCTCGATCGAGCGCGTGCTGCACCATGTACCGGCCAAGCTTGCCGGACGCTCCCACAATACACACTTTCATCGCAGACATCATTTACCTCCAGCCGGTTGATTGAGTTCAATCCGATTGACCGAGAGCAAGGGCATCCCCAGGCTGCGCACTTTTTTGATCAGGCCGTACAGCGCGGCCTGATCGATCGCCGGGCAGATCAGCCGCGTCGTGCCGTCCTCTGCCAGCTCGATGACCACATCCCCGAACCATCCCGCCCACCGATCGGGCAGCTGGCCTTTCAGGCAAATCTCATAAGTCGCCGGTTCGTCTTGAATGGGAATGATGGGTTGGGTGTCGCTCATGCTGCGCCTCGTCGGTCTTCGGGTACAGCATACCAACGAAGGTGGTGAGCCGTCATCACAGCATGTGGTGATTGAGGGGGTGATTCGAGGGAAAGCAAAAGCCCTGGCAAGTCGTGCCGGGGCAGAATCGTGTTGCGGTAGTCATTCCCGCGCGCAGTTGGCGGGAATCCAGTGGTATGGATGCCCGACTACTGCACTCGGGCATGACGGGGTTCAGACCCGTTACAACAGCCCCAGTTCTTCTGCGCGGCGGAGGGCCGCCCGGCGGCTGCTGACGCCGAGTTTGCTGTAGATGTTCTTGGTGTGCGTGCGCAGGGTGTTCAGCGACACGCTGAGCCGATCGGCGATTTCCGGGCCGCTCAACTCCGTGCCGAGCAACTTCAGGACTTCCAGTTCGCGCTCGCTCAAAGGCTCAAGGATTTCAGATTTCAGATTTCTGATTGTTGATTGTGGCAGCGTTATTGGCTGTGCAAAAGCCATTAGAAGCATGTCTGCATATCCGATTAGCTTCTGACCTTCACGCGATCCCCGCTTTTCAATCTGCAATCGAAGATCTAAAATCAGCAATCGCAGCGCCTCGCCTTCAGCCACAAACAACCGCACGAACCCTTCCGGTTCGGCCAGCGACAGCGCGCGTTCCAGCGCCGCGCAGGCATGCGGAGGATCATCCTGTGCGCGATAAGCCAGCGCCTGCATCACCAGGATCTCGATCAGGCTTCTCGTGCGGTCGTATTCTTCGGCTGCGGGCAGAAGTCGCGCCAGCAGGCTCTGCGCCGCCTGAAGCGAGCCATCGACTCGATCGGTTTCATACTGCGCGATAAGCACTCGGGCCAGCGTGATGTGCTCGAATTCGCGCCAGTAGCTCAGCATGTCATCAGCCGACAGGCCCTGCGCGTGTGCCCACTCCAGAGCTTCGGCCAGCTTGCCCTGCCGAAGCCAGACCTGTGCGCGCAGCGCCGCGATCGGATGTACTTCGAGCGTGGGACCGCCGATGTACTGGCGCTCCGCCTCGTCGAGCAGCTCCAGCGCGCCGCTGAAGTTTCCCTCAATCTCCTTCAAATGCGCCATGGCAACATACCAACGATGCCGCGGCTCGGTGAGTGCGGCGTGGATGCCCAACTCTTTGCTGATGGCCAGGTGCCGTCTGGCCGCTTCCACATCGTTTTGCTCAAGATACACTTCGCTCAACACCACATGCAGGTCGGCCGTTCCCTGCGGCATAGGCTCGCCGCGTTTGGCCACCAGCTGCAAGGCGCGTTGACTGGTCTGCACAGCCTCTCGCAGCCGGCCTTGCGCTAGCCGGATATCCGCCAGGAGATAGCTGGCACTGGTGGAGTAATTGAGGCCGTCGGCCAGGTGCAGGCTGGTCATCCCCTCTGTAATCGCGCGATGAGCCGCCTCCAGGTCGCCGCTGTTCCAGTACGCGATGCCCAGCAGGGCAGCGGCTCCGCCGCGCCACAAATGATCGCTGTCGGGCAAAAGGTCAAGCGCCCGCCGGGCCTGCTGCACAATGCCGGGCACATCGCCCACCGCCCCGGCGCGATAAGCGCGGGCGACGGCGATGGTGCCGGGCAGCGATCGAAACTCCTCTTCATTCACGACCACCGGCTTGCGAGACGAATCTCCTGATCGTTCTGGCAAAGTCGTTGGAGTATCAAGCCAACGTTCAGCTTCCTTGAGACGTTCCTCGGCGGCATCTGGTTCGCCGGGGAGCAGCGCAAAAGCGTAGTACACCAGCAGCACCGGCCGCATGTGAACCAACTCGCCCGGCAGCGCCTTGACCCAGCCCAGCCAGATCGCCTCCTGGCTGCTGCTGCGCATGCCCCGCACGTTCATTTCGATCAAAGCGGCGGCGCGCTCAAAGTCTTTGGCGATCAGCGCATGGTGGATCGCCTCAGCGGGCAGATTGTTTTGCTCGAACCATTCACTGGCCCGCCGATGGAGCTCGGACACCCGATCGGACTGCTCCTCGATCAAGCGCGCCTGCAACACATCGGCGAAGAGGTGGTGATAGCGCCACCACTGGCGTCGATCGTCGAGCGGCACGACGAAGAGATTGCTACGCTCCAACAACTCAAGCATGCTGCGGCCATCGTCGCGGTTCGTTACAGCATCGCACAACGAGCCGCACAATCTTTCCAGAATCGCCGTCTGCAATAAAAAACTGCGCACCCGTTCGGGCTGGCGCTGCAAGACCTCTTCCATCAAATAGTCCAGCACGAAGCGATGACTGCCCGTAAACGCCTGAATGAAATGGGTGGTATCCGATCGGCCCTGCATTGATAGGGCGGCTAACTGCAGGCCCGCGATCCAACCTTCCGTGCGAGACTCAAGCGCAGCGATGTCTGATGCCGCAAGGTTGAGGCTCATCGCGTCGTTGAGAAAATCGGCGGCTTCGGCGGGCGTGAAGCGCAGGTCGGCGGCGCGCAGTTCGGTGAGCTGGCCGCGCGCCCGCAGCCGGGCCAGCGGGAGCGGTGGATCCTCTCGGCTGGCAATGACCAACCGCAGCTGCGGCGGCAGATGATCGACGAGAAACGTGAGCGCTTCATCGATCGGCGCAGACTCGATCGCGTGATAATCATCCAGCACCAACACCACCTCGCCCAGCGTGGTGAGGTCATTCAGCAGCGCGGTCAACAGCACTTCAGTGGGCGGCGGCTGCGACGATTGCAGCAAGGCCAGCGTGGCTTCTCCCACTTTTGGCGCAATCGTCTGCAAGGCTGCTACGAGATAGGTGAGAAACCGCGTAAGATCATTGTCGCCTTCGTCCAGTGATAGCCAGGCTGCCCTCACCCCTAACCCCTCTCCCATTGGGAGAGGGGAAGGGGTGAGGGCAGCGATCCATTCACTGACCAGCGTGGTCTTGCCGAAGCCGGCAGGCGCGGAGATGAGCGTGACGCCTGACGGGTGCTGCTTGCCTTCATTCAACCGCTCGATCAAGCGTGGGCGAGAAACAACTTTCGGTCGAGGTGGTGGAATGTATAGTTTTGTGGCGAGAATCGGCGCGGGCATGAAGCCATTATAGAACACCCCTCGCAATTCAGAAAGACGCTAAACCCAATTCCACGCCGTCCACACTGTCAACACATTGAACACCAGCCCCACGCTGATCAGAAACTTGTCGTAGGCCGAAGGGTAGGTCGGCAGGCCGACGAGGTTGAACAGGAAGAAGAAGACCGCAACGATGATGTTCGCCCAGCGATTCACGTCATGCGGCAGCGCCAGTGACAACGGCACCATCAGAATCGGGATCAGCATCAGCACGGCGATGCCCAGCCACATGGCCTGGGTAAAGTGCACCGTCTCGCCCATTCGGGCGGCATCGCCGCTGAAGATGCGCAGCACGTCGCCCAGCAGATAGGTCAGCATCAGCGCGACCCACACCCCCGACAGGATGATTCTTGTATCCAGCATCATGCGCTCCTGCACTAGAGCAAATTCCAGTTTAGTTTACGATCCGTCATTGCGAGGAGTGCGGTTGGCGACGAAGCAATCCCCGCCCTGCCCAGCCTGAGATTGCTTCGCAAAAAGCGCTCGCAATGACGCACACCCGTAAATCAACTTGGAAACTGATCTAGGCCGCCACCGTGATGACCACTTTGCCGCGCGCGTGCTCTTTTTCCAGATAGCGGAACGCCGCGGGTGTGTCGTGCAGCAGGTAGGTTCGATCGATGACCGCCTTGACCTTGCCAACTTCGATCCACTCCTTCAACAGCGCCAGGTCTTTGTCGCTCGATTTGGTTACGTACATGCTTTTCACCTGGCGCAGAAACGGCGACAGCAGAAACGCCTTGAAGACATACATCATACCACCGTGTCCGCTGTTGGGAACGATCGCCCCCTGTGGGGTGAGCGCGCGCCGCAGAGCCGTGAATGAATGGTTCGCCACGTTGTCGAGGATGAGATCGTACTGCCGGCCGCCGGTGGTGAAATCTTCCCGCGTGTAATCGATGACGTGATCTGCACCCAGCGAGCGCACCAGATCCGCATTGCGCGGGCTGCACACGCCGGTCACTTCAGCGCCCAATGCTTTGGCGATTTGCACGGCAAATGTGCCGACCCCGCCCGATGCGCCGTTGATCAGCACCTTCTGGCCGGGCTGCACTTTGCCGACATCGCGCAAGCCCTGCAGCGCGGTCAGGGCGCCGGTCGGCACGGCGGCGGCCTGCTCGAATGACAGGTTGGCGGGTTTCAGCGCCAGCTTGTCGGCGGCCACGTTCACCACTTCGGCCAGCGCGCTGCTGCACGCCGTATAGACTTCGTCACCCGGGCGGAACTGCGTCACGTTCTGACCGACCGCCTCGACCACCCCGGCCATATCCCAGCCGAGGATGTAATTCTTTGGTTTGGGAAACCCGGCCATCAACCGGGTCAGCCACGGATTGCCGCGCATCATGTAGACGTCTCCGGCATTGAGGGAGACGGCTTTGACGCGCACCCGCACCTCGTTATCTTTCAGTGCCGGCTCGGCGACTTCCTTAAGCTCGAGAACGTCCGGTGAACCGTAAGCGTTGATCACGATAGCTTTCATCATATTCGGGGTGCTCATGCTTGCTCCTGCTTTCAAAGAATTTGATTGACGGCAATCAGCGTCAGGCCGGTGTCGCGCACTTTTTTGAGCAAGCCGTACAGCGCGGCCTGATCGATCACCGGGCCGGTTAGCCGCGTGGCTCCATCGGGTTCCAGCGTGACCGTGAAGTCCGCGAACCACTCGCTCCACTGCGGCGGCAGATGACCCGCGATGCGGATCTCGTAGATCACAGGTTGGCTGGAATCAGATGGGTGTGACATGACCATGTGCCTCGGGCGGACCTATTCGCGGTTGACCACGAACAGATCCGCCCGCTCAGTGCACAGGTAATATACCGGAAAGCAGGTATGACCGGGTAGCTACCAAAGTATGATCGCGAGTATTGTTTGGGGATAACGGCGGATTCCAATTGCGTGCGAGTCGTCGTCATTCCCGCGTGCTTTTGGCGGGAATCCAGCAGCCTGTCACACTGGATGCCCGACAGAAGCGTTCGGGCATGACGTGGCTTGGAGGCGTAAACTCAAATGAATTCGCCCTACAGCAAGCCCAACTCGCGGGCGCGGGCGATGGCTTCGGTGCGGCGCTGGACCTGAAGTTTGTCGAAGATGGTGCGGGTGTAGCCCTTGACGGTGCTGAGAGCCAGGAACAGCCGATCGGCGATCTCCTGGTTCGAGTGACCCTGCGCGATCAGTCGCAGCACTTCCAACTCGCGCGGACTTAACGGCTCCACCATTTTTGATTTTAGATTTCTGATTTCCGATTGTGGAACGGTTGCCGATTGTGGAAATGCAGTCAAGAGCTTATCTACGTAGCTGAGCAGTTTGTGCTCTTGGCCGTGCGCTTGCTTTTCAATCAGCAATCCAAAATCAGCAATCAACAATCTCATTGGCTCGCCCTCGTCCACGAAGATACGAACGTAGCCTTCCGGCCCGGCGAGGGTCAGGGCGCGATCGAGTGCGGCGAACGCCGCCGGGGTGTCGCCCTGCGCCCGATAAGCCAGCGCCTGCACGATCGAAATCTCAATCACGCTGCCCAGTCGGTCTTGCGCTTCAGCCGCTGGCCGCAGGCGCTCCAGCAGTTCACTGGCTGGCTGGTTCAAACCTTCCGCCATGAGAATCCGCGCCAGCATGATGTGCTCGAACTCGCGCAAGTAACTGATCTCATCCTCCACGCTCAGGCCGCGTGCGCGCGCCCATTCCTGAGCTGTGCTCAAGCGGCCCTGCTTGAGATACACCTGCGCCTTCAACGCCGCCACGGGGCGCAGATCGGGCACGGGGTTTTTGACGTACACTCGCTGCGCTTCGTCCAGCAGCTCGAGCGCGGCATCGTAATCGCCCTCCGCCTGCTTGATGTGCGCCTGTGCCACCTGCCAGCGATACGGCCAATCCACCAGCGTCGTCCGCTGGCCCAGCTCTGCGGCCTTGTGCCAATGCTGCGCGAAAGATTCGGCGTCGTCCAGCTCATGATACAGCAGCGCCAATCCCAACTGATGATGCGCCGTGATCGCTTGCGCTTCCGGGCCGGCCGCAGCGGCCAACTGCACCGCCTGTTCATACGTCCGCAGTGCTTCACGCAAGCGCCCCCGTGCCATCAGAAGGTCGGCCATAGCGAACGCGCTGGCGATGACGAAGACCTCGTTGCCGATCCGCCGCATGGCGTTCATCCACTCATCCAGCGCGCGGCAAGCGGCAGCCAGGTCCCCGCTCACCCAATGCGTTAACTCCAACGTGATGGCCGCCTGGGCGCGGTGGTAAACGTCCTCTTCCGGGATCAGCTGCTGCGCCAGTTCGGCGTACTTCACGGTATCAGTGATATTACCCTGCACCTGCGCATTGTAAGCGCGGGTCAGGGCGATGTTTCCCGGCAGCGGCTTGAACTCAGTCCGATCGGCTGTGCCGGCGAGACCGCGCTCTGCCTCTTGTAAGTAACGTTCGCTCGGCTCCGGCTCTCCGGCGTCTGAAAACGCCCGACCGATCTGCACACACAACACCGGTCGAGTGCGGATCACATTCTCGGGCAGCTGCTTGATCCCGCCCAGCCAGGCCGCCGTCTGAAACGTGCCTTCCATGGACGGCCACGCTCGCTCGGCCACATCCGCTGCTCGATCGAAATCTTGGGCGGCGATGGCGTGGTGAAACGCTTCGGTCATATAACCGTTGTCGGCAGACCATTGACTGGCGCGCACGTGATAGGCGGTCACGTCTGAGGCCGCTTGCTGCAGCCGCTGCCGCAGCAGATCGGCAAAGAGCCGGTGATAGCGATACCAGCGCCGTTCGTTGTCCAGCGGGACGCTGAACAGGTTGGCGCGTTCCAGATATTCCAGCATCGCCTGCCCGGAACCGGCTGGTGTATTCAACACTGCTTCACAGAGTGGACCGCACAGGCGATCAAGAATGGATGTGCGCAATAGGAACGATTGGATCTCAGGCGTTTGTTGCTGCAGCACTTCTGCCAGCAGATAATCGAGCACGAAATGATGCGTGCCGGTGAAAGACCCGATGAAGCCGGCGGCGTCCCCACGGCCCTGCATCGATAAAGCGGCCAGCTGCAAGCCGGCGATCCACCCCTCCGTGCGAGCTTCCAGCGCGGCGATGTCTGCGGCTGAAAGATTCAACCCCATCGCGCGATTGAGGAACTCGGCGGCCTCGTCGGGTGTGAAGCGCAGATCGGCGGCGCGCAGTTCAGTCAACTGGCCGCGCGCGCGGAGCCGGGCCAGCGGGAGTTGCGGGTCCTCTCGGGTGGTGATGACCAGCTGCATCGCTGGCGGCAAGTGATCGAGCAGAAAAGATAGCGCCTCATCGATCGGCTTGCAATCGAGGGTATGGTAGTCGTCGAGAACGAGAACGAACCGATCGCGGATGGCGGTCAGTTCGTTGAGCAGTGACGTCAACAACGCGGCGGTGGGCGGCTGCGCTTGCAGTGCAGCCAGTATGCCTTCGCCAAATTGCGGCGCACTGGTCTGCATCGCAGCGACGAAGTACACGATAAATTGGGCGAGATCGCTGTCGTTTTCATCCAGCGACAACCAGGCCACCCTCACCCCTAACCCCTCTCCCAGTGGGAGAGGGGAAGGGGTGAGGGTGGGAATCCATTCGCTGACCAGCGTCGTCTTGCCAAAGCCGGCGGGCGCCGAGATGAGCGTTAACTTACGGCCCACAGCAAGCCCTTCGTTCAACCGCGCGATCAAGCGTGGACGCAGCACCGCGTTGGGCCGGGGCGGCGGGATGTACAGCTTGGTTGCTAACACGGGCGCAGACATGAGCGCATTATACAACGCCTGCGCGGGGTCGAATCCGCTCCAGGCCAGCGTCCGCGCGGGCGCTGTCTTACAGCGTAATGACGACGTTGCCCTTCTTGTGTCCCTGCTCCACGTAGCGATGCGCTTCCACGATCTCTTCAAAGCGATAGCGCCGATCGATGACGGGCTTCAACTTTCCCGCTTCGATCAGTTCTTTGATCGCCAGCAGCTCTTTCTGCCTTTCGCCGTTGCCCGAATCTTTATGCACGTTGAGATAGATGCCGCCCGGCTTGAGCGTCTGCCTGCCTTGCGCCGCCGATGTTTTGCCGACGGCATCGAACACCACATCGTAGGTTTCGCCGCTGCGCGTGAAATCTTGCTGCGTGTAATCAACCACCCGATCGGCCCCCAGCGACTTCACCAGTTCCAGATTCGCCGTGCTGCACACGCCGGTCACGTCTGCTTCAAAGTGATGTTTAGCCAGCTGCACCGCGCTCGTGCCTACCGCGCCGGACGCGCCATAGATCAGCACTTTTTGCCCGCGCTGGATATTTGCTTTGCGCAGACAGCGCAGCGCCGTCATCCCGGCGCCGACGGCGGCGGCGGCTTCTTCGTAGCTGAGGATGGCAGGCTTGATCACCAGCAGGCCATCTTGCGGGAAGCACTTGTATTCCGCATAGCCGCCGAAGCTCACGCCCATGGTAGACGCCATCACCGCATCACCGATCTTGAAGCGTGTCACACTTGCGCCGATCGCCTCAACGTCTCCCGCCAGTTCCATGCCCAAGATCGGTCGCTTGGGATGGCGAATGCCCAGAAAGACGCGCGCCATCAATTTCTGCCAGCCTGAGACGGGCAGGTTGAGGCTGCGCATGATCGTGTCGCCGATGGTGACGGTGGTGGCGCGGACTTTGATCAGCACTTCGTTGTCGCGCGGCGCCGGTTTGGCGATCTCGGTGAGCCGCAGCACTTCGGGCGGGCCAAATTCTGTGTAGATGATGGCTTTCACTGCTTTTTCTCCTGATTCAGTGGATGCAAGATCGGGCGTCATTGCGAGCGCTGTGTGCGAAGCAATCCCCTGCACGACCCGGGGATTGCTTCGTCGCTGAGAAGCGCTCCTCGCAATGACGAGGCTACCGCGTATCTATTGCGGTTTTGGTTGATCAACTGCGCGATCAGCTGGCAGACAGGCCGCCAGCGCTTCGATAATTTTCGCGCAGCCGCCGCCTCGCACGTAGGCGGCATGATCGGCGGCATTCTCGAATTTCCGACCTGCGATCTTGGCGCACTCGAATTCGTAGTCGGAACTTTCCAGGAATTTTTCGGTCATGGCCGAGGCGGCCGGGCCGTTGAAGTTGATCGTGCCGTCGGTTTCCGCATGGTTCATCACACTGCTGAGCCAGATGGCAGTGCCCAAAGCGCCGCACGCGCCGCCGCTCAAACCGATGCCGCCCGCGAGTCCCGCCGCCATCACGGTGTGCAATTCTGAAGCGCCCGCGCGTTGCGCCAACATGGCCGCACAGCTGACCGGCGGGGCAGGAGGATCGATCGGGCTGGCCGAGAATGCAGCTTCGATCGCCTCGTATGCGACGGGTGCGTAATTCGCCGCTAGACGAAAACAGCCGATCGGTCCGCCTTTCACGAGGAACTTGAGGACGCGGCCCTTCGTCGGGTTCTTCCAGTTTAACTCGATGATCTCGGTGCAATTGATCTCGCCGGTGCGGGCGCGAAAGGCTTCCAGTGCGCGCTGTGAGGCGATGACGGCAGCCGTTTCAGCCTGCGGGCCTGGTCCCCAATTGCGATAGGCCTGCGCCCCGGCGGCTAATGCCGCACCCCATAACATGCCGCACTGATAGCCTTGCATCAGGCCGCCGGCCAGGGGCATGGCGGCCTGCTCTTCCAACTTCATGGGCTGATCAAATGAGTCGTCCACGACGCTCATGATGGTTTCTGATCAAGTGCCGGTGCTGAGAAAGGTTCGAATAGTCTTGCGAGCAGAGATCGGCGGTTTGGCTGTGGCCGTCATGCTTTGTCTCCTATGATTTCAACCGTCATTTTCTGGCTACGAGTAACCGCGCAATCACGTAGCGCTCAGCATGCTGCGCGCCGAACGTCAGGGTTTCACGCTCGACGATTTGAAAGCGGGCCTGCGTAATTGTTCGTTCCAGTTCGTCGATGCGCAAGAATCGTAAATACGGCAGCAGCCCGATTTGACCCGGCAGAAACAGTAGCCGATTGATCAGCGTGACCGCCGTACCTCGCTCGCCGATGCAGGGCGTGGTCGACACAAACCAGCCTCCCGGCTTCAAGAGTTCAGAGATTCGCCGGACTGCCTGCTGCGGATGTTTGATCAGGTGGAGAATCCCCGTTGCCATGACCACATCAAATGAAGCAGGCTGGAGTTGATCATCAAACAGGCTCATTTGCCTGAATTCGACATTCGCCAGCTGGTGCGCGGCTGCTTTCCGCCTGGCCGCTGCGATCATGTTGGACGAGATATCAATGCCGTATATTGCCTTGACGCTTCCGGCCAGTTCCATGGCCAGCGTTCCAGTTCCGCAGCCGAAATCCAGCAGCACCTCGTCCCCATGCAGCTGCTTTTTTGTTTGCACCGCCGCTCGGTTGCGAATCGATTCAACTTGTTGTTCCCGGTTATCAAAATTCCTGGCAAGTTGATCCCAGAACAGCGCTGAGACATTCATGTCATCCTCCCAGCGTAATGACGACACTGCCCTGCTTGTGCCCGGTGTCCACGTAGCGGTGCGCCTCGACGATCTATTCCAGCGGATAGCAGCGATCGATGACGGGCTTGATCTTGCCGGCTTCGATCAGATCGCGGAGGAAGTGCAGCATTTCCCGCTTTTCGATGGAGAACCCGAAAACAAATTTCCTGCTGCTCGTGATTGAAGTCCACCCCATCCGCAGGAAATTGGCCAGCATATTGCCGTTGGTGACCAGATAGCGCCCCTGTTTCGTGAGCGAGTTTTTGCAGCGCGACCACGAGCTCTTGCCCACCGTATCGAAGATGATGTCGTAGGCCTCGCCGCTTTGCGTGAAATCCTCGCGCGTGTAGTCCACCACCCGATCGGCTCCCAGCGCTTTCACCAATTCCACATGCGCGGTGCTGCACACGCCGGTTACTTCAGACCCCAGGTATTTGGCGAGCTGCACGGCAAACGTGCCCAGGCAGCCTGACGCGCCGATGATCAACACTTTTTGCCCGCGCTGCATCCGCCCCATGTCTCGCAGAAAATGCAGCGAAGTGGTGGCCCCATCCACGGCCGCCGCCGCTTCCTCATAGGTCAAGTTGGCTGGCATGCGAGCCAGCGAACCTGTCTCGGCCAGGCACGTGTATTCGGCGTAGGCGCCTTGCTTGAAGCCCGTAAAGCCATAGACCCGATCGCCCGTCTTGAACCGCGTGACCCTTGCGCCGATCGTTTCGATTTCCCCGGCCAACTCCATGCCCGGGATGCGATATCTCTTGCGCGGTCCCCTGAGTCCCATGATCATCCTGCCGATGATCGATTCGCCGCGCCGTCCCAGCGCTTCCGAGGCGGCGACGTTGGACGCGTGAATTCGGATCAGGACTTCGTTGTCCCTGGGTGCCGGCTTGGCAACTTCGGCCAGCCGCAGAACTTCCGGCGGCCCGTACTTGGTGTAGATCACGGCTTTCATGTGCCTCGCGCTCCTCAGGTGCTTGCCACCGCATTAATAACTTCACAGGCCGGTGCGTAAACGTGCTGTGCTACTGCAGCGGCGAAATCGCTTATCTGCTGCTGGACCTCTCCACGTGCTGCGCGGTGTGGCTGCGCGGCGATGCTGCGCACCACCTGCAGCAGGGTATCAATCTCCTCGGCGCTGTTCTCGAGGCCCAAAGTCACACGCGTGAGGCCCGGTAGTGACAGCTGTTTGAATAAGTTCAGCATCACCCCTTGAAATCGCTCCAATGCTGGCGAGACGTTGAGCAGACGCTTGACCAGCATGTGCGCGCAGTGACAGCCCGATCGCACACCGATGCCGCCGCGCTCCGCTAATTCCTGCGCCACCCCATTGGCTCTGAGACCTTCCATGCGAAAGACGATGACGCCGCCTTTGTGCGCGAATTGCGGCGAATCCGGATCGCCGATCCCATAGACCGTGATGCCCGGAATCTGCTGCAAGCCGCGCAGGACGCGCGCCGTCAGCGCCTGTTCTTCGGCTTGAATCACCTCGAAGCCGATCCGCTGCAACAGCACCAACGCTTTGCCCAAGGCGGCGATGCCGCCAACGTTTTCTTCACCAGACGATCGGATCAGTTCCATCTCGGCGGGATTGAAATTCAGCAGTCCCTTCTTCGCCACCAACACGCCCGTGCCGAACGGCGCATATACCTTGTGCGCCGAGAAGGCGAGATAGTCGATGTCGCAGCCGGCCGCATCGACCTGGCGATGAGCGATCAACTGCGCCGCATCCACCAGCAGGCGCGCCCCGTAGCGATGCACGACGCGGCTGATCGCGGCCAGATCGTTGTACACGCCCAGCACATTCGACGCGCCGCTCACGGCGATCAATTTGATGCGTTCCTGGCCGTGCTGGTGTTGCTGGTTGTAAGCGCGTAAGAGTGCTTCCAACTCGTTCAAATCGATGAAGCCGTCGGCATCCACCCCTAATCGGATTTGAGAGAAACCGGACAGCGTGCGCCACGGCAGTTCGTTGGAGTTGTGCTCAATGATCGTGTTCACCACGACCGGCTTGATCCCTTGCTCGGATTCACGGCTCAAACTCTCGGCCACCAGATTGATCGCTTCCGTGGTGTTGGAGGTGAAGATCACATCGTAAGCTGATCGGGGCGCGCCGAGCACGTTGGCGCAGATCGACCTGACCTCATGATTGATCGCCTGCTGGATTTCCGGCGGCTGATGCCAGGTCTGGCGAACGGTGTTCCAGATCGGCGCGAAGGTGGGCGTGCTCGCGCCGTTGTCCAGGTTGATGAAGGGCTTATCACCTTCTATCGTGGGGACACGCACCCCGCGCCCGATCAAGGTTTGCCGCAGTTCATGCAGCAGGTCTCGTCCAGTATATTTCTCCAATTCATCGTGATACAGAATTTCATTGGCCGTCTGCGTTCCGCCGCTCGTGTTTTGAAAAGACGCTGTTCCAAACGGCTGAAGCAGTCGCAGTGCTTTGGCAAATGCGATGACGTTGACGATGGCCGGCGTGCCGGCTTCGAGTCTATCCGGCGCTTTCGCCCAGATGACCCAACCGGGAGAGACCAGCCGAGCGGTTCCGCCGCCGGTCTGGAACGGAACTCCGCTCGGCAGCGCGTTCCGATCGATCGCCACGGCCCTGACGCCCAGCGGCAGACCGAGGTCCGCGCTCGACAGGCAGCGATAGTGTTTGGGCTTGAGACGCGCGGTCAGCAGCTCGGCTCGTCGGGGCGAGCAAAAAACGATCGTATAGCGATCTGTGTTTAGCCCCAGATAATCCAGCACAACGTCCCGCGCCTGCTCGTACAACTGCGTCGTCACCTGCGAGTTGTACCCGCTGCCGCGATGGACGTTGGAGTAAGTCTTCAATGCTGTATGTACGCTGTTCTCTAGCTCGACGAATGCGTTCATGCTTGCTCTTCCTGGATACCTTTGATCAGAATCCAGAGACCAATCACAAACTCAAAGGGGAGATAGGGCAGATAGACGAGCATGGAAACCTCATAACCCAAGATAGCCAGAACTGTTCCGATCAAGAGAGGAAAAGTGGTCATTAGTCCCCAGAGCGACAGCCACCGCGGAACAAGCCTTGATTTGTAGAGCAGATAGTAAAAAAGTATCGCGCCGGGACAAAAGGCGAGCATGAGCAGCAAAAGTCCATTATCCACGGATGCGAGCGCCAGGTTTGCCATTGCTAGCAAATTGACCGGCTGTCCGGTGGTTGCATATTCCTGGCTAATGCGCAAGAGCGAGAAAGCATCCAGCTTGCTGGTCGCGATGATCGCCCCTTCCAGGATATAAAACCCCAGGGCCGTGAGCGCCATTTTTTCGTTCTGCTTGCGCAGCGTGATGAACAGCATCGATCCGAGAAAGATCACGCCCAGGGCAGTCAGCATTTCCACCAAAATGAAGATCCGCAGCAGCCCGGCATTGTTCGCAATCTTGATCATACTTTCACTGACGTTGTCAGCCACGATCAAGGCCGACTGCAGAAACACACCGCTGCTGAAAGAGGTTATGAACTGCAGCAGAAACGCAAATCCCAAAATTCGGGAGGTCTTGTTCACGTTGTTCATTGTCTGCTCCTCAAACTTGTGCGGCTTGCCGGGCAATGGCCGCCGGATTGAAGCCTTTCACGATCAGCCAGACCGCCATGACCATTTCCTGAATGAGAATCAGGAAGTTGAAGGCCATCAAGGTTGACATGTCGCTGGACTCGACAATGCCGAACAGCAGCAAGAAGGCGGTGGTCAGATGCAGCAAGATGGCGATGAAACCCCAGATGGAAATCCAGCGCGGGATGAGGCGTGATTGATAGAAGACCGTGTAGAGCATCAGCGCGTTCAGGCTGAAGACGATGATCAGAATCGTGGTCATCATCTCGTGGCTGGCCAACAGGATCATTCCCAGGGCTTGATAACCGGCCGCAGCGGCCGCGCCCATTTTCGCATACGCCAGACTCACCGCGATCAGCGTCAGCCAGCTAACCGTCATACCGATATACAGCGTGGTCTCCAACGCGCCTCTGAACACGACGTACCCTATCGCCAGAACTTCATTGAATTTTCTCAAGAGGGGAAACAGCATAATCGGCACCAGGGCCAGCGCCAGTCCCATCAGCAGCACCAACAACGCGGCGATGACGATCTGATTGGGATTGGCGGCGATGCTGGTCAGGTACGCGGCCTGGCGTACCGGTTCTGATGTCACCATGCTCAAAATGCCGGACACCGTCCCGATGATGTACAGCACACCGACGCTGATGGCCGTCTTGCGATAGTTGTTCATGAGTCATATCCTTTGGTAAGTGAATGATGTAAATCGGCCGTTGGGCGGCCGGGGTCGATCGGATTGATCGAGATCAGCGTCAGACCCAGGTCGCGCACCTTCTTGAGCAGACCGTGCAGCGCCGCCTGATCGATCGCTGGGCCGCTCAGCCGTGTCGTGCCGTCGTCGTCCGCTGTGATGGTCAGGCCGTCAAACCAATCGGCCCAGGCGCTATCCAGCTGGCCCTTAAGCCTGATCTCATAGGCTAGTGGTTCACAGGAATCCGTGGTGGGGATGAGTTCGTTTGACATGGTTGACGCTCGCGATACAGGCACTATACCTGCGCCACGGTGTCAACGTCCAGACACTTTGGTGTTGATCGGGGTGTTGTTCTGAAAGATTGAGGGAGAAATGTTTACAACAGGCCCAGCTCGCGGGCGCGGGCGATGGCTTCGGTGCGGCTCTTGACGTGCAGCTTGTCGAAGAGACGGCGGTTGTGCCCCTTCACTGTGTCCAGCGCGAGGTATAACCGTTCGCCGATTTCACGATTGGAAAGACCTTGCGCGATGAGGCGCAGAATCTCCAACTCGCGCGGACTCAGCGGCTCGAGTATTTCTGATCTCTGATTTCTGATCTCTGATTGTGACAGCACCATCGCTTGTGGAAAAGCCGCCAGGAGTTTTTCCACATACCCGATCAGCTTCTGACCTTCACGGTTCCCCTGTTTTTCAATCAGCACTCTAAAATCAGCAATCAACAATCGCATTGGCTCGCCTTCATCCACAAACAACCGGATGAAACCGCCCGGCTCGGCCAGCGCCAGCGCTTCGTTCAGTACGTGCAGCGCCTTATCCTGATCGTTGTGCGCGCGCAGAGCGACAGCCTGTAGACTCATCACCTTCAGCCGTTCATCCTGCCAGCCCCTGGCTTCCATTTGTTTACGCAGCGGCCCCAGCACGGCCAGTGCTTTGGATGGTTCGCCCTGGGCCAGGTAAACCCGGGCCTGACTGATGGGGAGATCGTGAATTTGCGCGAGACGCGTGGCTGCTGCTCCATCGCCTTGACGAAGCAGCGTCAACACTTGAACAGCCGCAATTTCCGGCATGCGCTGCACAAAGTTCTGTTCGCGTGCGGCGCGATCGGCTTGAGCTAAGAGCGTAGCCGCGCCGTCAACATCACCTCGTGCCAGTTTCAGGCCTGCCAGAAACACCTCTGAGATGATGAAGCGATCGAGCGTGCGATCATATTGATGCGCCAGTTGCAGGCTCTGCTGCCCATAGCGTTCCGCCGTTTCCAGCTCATTCCACTCATAGTAAATGCGCGCGAGCCCGAGTGTTGTTTCGGCGGCATTCGGGTGCGGCTGCTCGCCTTCCAGTTGGAGCGCCTGCCGATAGGTTTCGGCGGCCCGCTGCAGATCGTTTTCAAGCACCTGAACTAACGCCTGGGTGTCGAGCGCCAGGATCATGGAAAACCTGTCCTGAGACCGCTGGCTGATGGCGACGGCTTCCGTGATTGCCCGCCCGGCTGTCGCGCGATCGCCCTGCAGGACATAGGCATTCGCCAGTATCCAGTTGGCCGTAAAGCGGAAGGTCAGATCGTCGGCGGGCAGATATTCCAGCGCACGTCGGGCCTGGTGCAGCATGGCCTCCATCTGATACTGCGTAAGCGCCAACGTGGCACGCGCGCAGGCAATTTGCCCGATGAGATCACGCGTCTGATCGTTTAACTCCGCATTCTGCAAAGCGGCCTCTGCCGCCTGAAGTTTTTCTTCGACGCCCGTCGTCTGGCCGGCCATTAACGCCATGGTGGCTGACCTCACCCGCAGCCTGGGCCGGGCATCTAACACGGACGCGGGCAGCGCGGCCAGCCATTGCAAGATCACATTCACCGCGCCGCGATAATGCAGCGGCATTGATTTGTCCACCATCAAGCGTTCAGCCCGATCGAGATCGTTCGCCGCCGTCGCATGTTGAAACGCTTCAAGCCCCAGGCCATGCTCTTCATACCACTGGCTGGCGCGAATGTGAAGCGCGGCGACCTCCTCGGCGGACAGGCTCTGCCCCAACCGCTTGCGCAGCAATTCTCCAAAGAGATGGTGATAGCGATACCACCGCCGTTCGTTATCGAGCGGGACGATAAACAGATTGGCGCGTTCCAGGTAGGCCAGCGTTACTTCCCCGGAACCCGCCGGCGTGAGCAGCACGGCCTCGCACAACGGCCCGCACAACCGATCGAGGATCGCGGTGCGCAGCAAGAACGATTGGACCTCAGCCGGTTGCCGCCGCCACACTTCCTCCACCAGATAATCGAGCACGAAGCGATGACTGCCGGTGAAAGACCCGATGAAGCTGGCTGTGTCCGATCGGCCTTGCATGGACAGCGCGGCTAGTTGTAATCCGGCAATCCAACCCTCCGTGCGAGATTCCAGTGCGGCCACATCATCCGCCGCGAGGCCGAGGCCCATCGTGTGGTTGAGGAACTCGGCGGCCTCGTCGGGCGTGAAACGCAGATCGCCGGCGCGCAGCTCGGTCAATTGGCCGCGCGCGCGGAGCCGGGCCAGCGGAATGTTGGGATCCTCGCGGGTGGCGATGACCACATGCAGCTGCGGCGGCAGATGATCGATCAAAAACGTGAGCAGCTGATCGATCGATTGGGAGTCGAGCGTGTGGTAATCATCCAGCACCAGCACCATCCGCTCAGACAGCGCGGCGAGTTCGTTCAGCAGCGCGGTGAGCAGCGCTTCACTCGGCGGCGGCTGCGGCGATTGGAGTGCGGCCAGCACACCCGCGCCAATTTGCGGCTCAACGGTCTGCAAGGCCGCGACGAGATACAGCAGAAAACGCGCGGGATCGTTATCGCCTTCGTCCAACGACAACCACGCGACCGAGCCGTCACAACGAGCTACCCATTCACTGACCAGGGTGGTTTTACCAAAACCGGCGGAGGCAGAGATCAGCGATACGCCTGACGTGTAGCGCAGTCCAGCGTTCAAGCGGTGCAACAAGCGCGGGCGGAGCACAACCCTGGGCCGCGGCGGAGGAATGTAGAGTTTCGTCGTTAACACGGGCGCGGGCATGCCGCAATTATACGGTACGATCTCTCATAACTCCAAACACGCCTCGGCTGCCAGCCAAAATAGATTGCGTCGAATCTCACGGCGGCTTTGCCACGCCCGATTGTCCCATTCACCCCCGCTGAGATCATCGCCGCCGTACAACACTTGTCCCAGCGTCACCCCGCGAAACTGCGCCACGGCCATCAAGCTCGCGGTTTCCATCTCCACGGTCAGACACCCCTCGTTTCTGCGCGCGGCGATCTTGTTTGGTGTTTCGCGATAGGGCGCATCCGTCGTCCACGTCTTGCCGATCAGATACGGCACAGCGCGTTGGCGCAACGTCGCTTCCAGAGCCACGACACCCGATTGATCTGCCTGCACCTCACGGCCCGGCGGCAGATAATGATACGAGGTACCCTCATCGCGCACGGCGCTCGACACCACGATCAGATGTCCCACGGCAATGTCTTTCGCCAGCACCCCGCATCCGCCGCACACGATGAATTTACGGCAGCCATAGGCGATCGCCTCTTCGAGCAAGCCCGCCGCGATCGGCCCGCCGACGCCCGGATGAAA
>CAYNML010000083.1:0-20681 GCA_964398185.1 uncultured Anaerolineae bacterium
ATACAATTGTTCCTAATCCCAAACTATCGCGCGACTTCAACCGTTACGCTTACGGCGGGAATAACCCTATCACGCTTATTGATATGAATGGTCATCAAGTGCCCCCTCAGTGTTCAGGAAGTGGGATTTGCTCAGCAGGCACGGGAGGCCCATATGTAGTTTCTATAACAGGACCAGAACAACAACCGCTCACTGTAGGTACATCCAAGTCGGAAACTGACGTTGCTTACACGGCAGCTCCTGATGATGGCGCACTGCTGCTTTGTCATACGGCTGCGTCGGTAGTGCGACGAAATGAAGTAGTGCAACGCATTGAGGTTCGCGGGGGCGTTGGCAGTGGCGGCGCTGAATTTCGACACGTTAGGTTGACGCCATTTTTTGGCGCTGACACTCTCAAAGAATTTGATCAGGTTGCAGCAAATGGCAGTATTGGTGTCAATGTTCCCGTAATCGGTAAACTTGATCTTGGCTTAGAAGGTAGCTATGGTGGCGAGCCGTTCGACGTCGTACCTTCCGCGAGCGCAAATATTTTGGGGGGCGAAGTGAGTATCCAACCTAACCAAGCAATGGCTGGTTACGTGAATCCTGTAACTGGTATGGGCGCACGCTCAGGTCCTCAATGGTCATTTTCAAAAACAACTTGGGCATTGACTTCACGACAAACTCTGAGTAAGGTGGGAGGCGAAGAGGGTTTTGCCATGCGATATATTGATGATCTCGCAGAGTGTGAGGTGCAGGGTTATTTGCACCGGAACGGTCGTTTCAGTGGCCTTGATCGATTGCGTTTTCAGTTGACAAACGCGCACTGGCTATTTGAGGAGTATTAAAATGTCCAGGAAACCACTTGCTTCTTTCATGGCAGTCATCATCTCAGTACTTCTAGCGGCATGTTCAGGTGCTAGTGGGCCACCGACTAGCACGGCCTCACCCGAAGAAAATGTTTTCGTGCAAGCTATGCTTGGAGTTGATGATTTTCCGACAGGCTGGACGAAAGGCTCTGGTAGGACCAGAGAAGCCACAGGCGCTGTCGGGCGCAGTGTGGGTTTTCATGGAACCGACGACCCAAACTTGAGCTGGGTAAACGTGGTACAACAGCTTTATCTCTACCCGGATAATACTTCTGCTTCAGCGGCATATCCGAAATGGATTGCCAAAGAATTTCCGGCTATGAGTGAACCAGACAGCTGGCAACCAGCGCCGTATTTGGGTATTCCTAACCATGCCGATCAAATGATGATCGGTTGCCTGCCCGTAAGTATTAATGGTGCACCTGTGGATTCCTGTAGTGCAGTAGCACAATATCAGAACATGATCATCATCATCTATGGAAATCTTACTGCGGATCGTTGGCTAACGAATGAAGGTTTTCAGGATGTGCTCAAGGCAATGGATCGGCGTGCGCAGGAAGCATTAACGCCCCCAAAATGAGACGCCAATTGTAGACTGGTGTGCAAGGTTCGTCTGCGGCTGCTATGCTGTACGGATCAGCGGATAGCGCGCGGGGAACATCCGCTAATCCGTTGCGCGCAGCGTACCCGTTGAGGGAACTTTCATGCGTTCATGTGCGAGGCCACTGACCATCAGCGGCCTCGTTGCGTTACTGCGTGAGCATGCCCTGGGCTATCACCGGACCTGTAAACGGACAATCGGACAGAAGCGGACTTCTGCTCGCGCGCGGGGGGCGTCCGTTTCATTCCGTTTGTCCGATAAGAGTCCGTTGATGATGTCTGCTCGCCGGCACGCAGCGCATCACGAAGACGTACTACTCCGCCGGATCACAGTTGATCGCGATGCGGCAGTTCACCACGCCGACGACGAGCGTGCTATACTTCCTCCACTCCGATCATCTCGGCAGCACCTCCCTCACCACCGACGCGAGCGGCAACGCCGTGGCGCGACAGTTATACGACGCGTGGGGCAACATACGCTATGTGACGGGCACCTTACCAACGGACATAGGCTACACCGGCCAGCGATTGGATTCCACGGGCTTGATGTACTATCGGGCACGCTATTACGCGAGTTCGCTAGGCCGTTTTGCCAGCGCCGATACGATTGTGCCGGATGGGAAGAACCCGCAGAGCCTGAACAGATTCTCGTATGTCCGTAACCGTCCGCTCAACAGTATTGATCCCAGTGGGCATGTGGATTGTGACAAGAATCAGTGGGGCGAAACTTGTGAAAGTTCTACAGTGCGTGAGCGCGATCAGGCCGACAGTTGCGCTGAAATGCCCAGTTTCTGTACTCCAGATACGTCACCTGGTCACTTGGCAGAGATGGGACTTTTCTTCTTTGGAGGCATGGCTCTCAGCGCGTTTTCTACCACAGCGAATGCCATGTATGCAGGATACATGGGAGTGGTTGGGAACATGGCCGGATCCGCTGGTGCCAATATCTTACAGGGTAAGCCCGTAGCAGAAGGAGTCTTCGATCCTTTAGACAATATCATAGCATATTTCGGAGGAGCTTTAAGTTTTGGAAGAAGTGCTAAAGTTGTTGGGCTGATAGCTGGCGGACAATCTGTCACGAAGCAAGCGTTAACAGGAGAAAGTATTGATCTGGGAGCTGCACTAGCCAGCTCAATTGCTGGCACAGCATCTGCCAGATTTGCGAGTTTCTTGTCCGACAATGTGAAACAGCTCGTGCCAGGCTTGGGCCAGGCTGGCAAGGCGCTCGTTGATGATCTTATAGCGCCGACAGCAACCGACACTCTCGTTAAATCTGCGTACACTACGGCGTCAAATGCAGTACAATATCTTTCTACCACGACGAAGAAAGCTTTCTTTGCGGCCGTTCATCCCACACCCTTTTTGCCATGGACTTGGGGGACCCCGAAATGACAAACTTGATCTTCAGTGACATCATTGGGATAGCGATCGGGTTAGCCTTTGTTTTGCGGATTTGGTGGGTAGTGCGCTTGCAAGAAATAGCTCGCTACGGCGATATGTCACGCCTGTCGAAACTAATACACCGCCAGCATGGGTTTGAACTTAAGCGACGGCCAGACGAAGAAAGCGGCACTCCAACAAAATATTGGCGCTGGATGGTTGCCTCAATGTTTGTAGTACCAATCATGTGGTACTTGCTTGATAACACGAGGCCGCTCCCTTTTGTTGGGCGGCTGCTCGTTACCGTCGGAACGATCCTAATATTCGCCTTGTGTGTCTATTACTTGGATCACAAACTGGCAAAGTAGAAATGTGTAAACCTTTAGTGAATCCAGGTATTGTAGCTTGAGTGGTTCATCGGCTTAACTTGGGTGGGCCTTTCTCACTCATTTAAGGTTGTTAGTGTCACACGGGAACTTCACGCAGGGGGGATCATGAGAAGCTGCGTAGATTCGGATAAGCGGATGACGTGCGGTGATATCCGGGGACCGACACCGGATTTGTAAGCGGACAAGCGGACTGGAACGGATTACTCTCGCGCGCGCGGAGAGGTTCCGTTCCCATCCGTTTGTTCGTTTCGCGCAGCGGTCCGTTGAGGGGAAAGTACCCACTTCGTCTCAGCAGTGCTATACTTGAAGCATGAAGATTTACCTCGATGCCTGCAGCCTTCAGCGACCGCTGGATAATAAGAGCCAGATGCGTGTGGCGTTGGAAGCCGAGGCAGTCCTGGGCGTGTTAGCGCTGTGCGAGGCGGGTGATCTGGAATTGCTCTCGTCGGAGGCGCTGGTCTATGAAGTCGAGCGCGCACCGCAACTCAGCCGCCGCGAATACGGGCGCGAGGTGCTGGCGAAAGCCACGGCCTTCATCCAGGTGAACGACTCGATTGAGGAAAGAGCGCGCACGTTCACGGCAGCAGGCATCAGGCCGCTCGATGCGCTGCATCTGGCCTCAGCCGAGGATGCTCGCGCTGATTACTTCTGCACTTGCGATGATCGTTTTTTGAAGAAGGTCCGGAACTTGCCGGGTCTTGCACTCAAAGTTGTGTCGCCCGTCGAATTGGCGGAGGAGTTTGAACCATGATTGCTGAACCCCGGCCCTTGGCCGAAATCACTCAGACCGCGCTCAAAGTGCTGTATCGCGAAATCGGCGTGGTCAACACGGTGCGCTTCATCAACCAGTTCACGACGGGTTACGGCGACTATACCCAGGAACGTGAGCAGTTGTACGCGCATCTCACGCTGGATGATCTCGTGGCTGAGATCAAACGTCAGCGGCCAACAACGACTCCTTGAGTATTTTCAACCGCGCGAAAAAACGAGTGCGTGCGAGGCCGCTGACCATCAGCGGCCTCGTTGCGTTATAATGCGCTGGGCTATCAGCGGACCTGTAAACGGACACGCGGACAGAAGTGGATTCCCTCGCGCGCGGAAACGCCCGTTTCACTCTGTTTGTCCGATGAGAGTCCGTTGAGGGAACATCCATCCGCTGCGCGTGCAAGGCGATCCGCTCGCGGCCAACAACGGCGTGTTCTTCCTGCACGCCGATCATCCCGCCCAGCGCGCCGCCGCTGCGCGGACACGGGCAAGGCTAAGCGATGAACACTGAAAACGCAATCGGACCTTGTCGTTTTCTCTTCTGTCAGCGCTGGTTTTCCTCTATCCCGCGCCGCTGTTCGACATCTTCCGCGCGCAGATCGATCCGGTCTTGTGGGGCGTGGGGGAATTGACGGGTGGAACTGCGCTCTTTCAGCAGTGGATTTACGGCGTGCTCGGTGCGACGATGGCGGGGTGGGGCGTGTGCCTTGCCTTCATCGCGGCGGCGCCCTTCAAGCGGAAAGAGAAGTGGGCGTGGAACTGTCTGGCGCTGGCCGTGTCGCTGTGGTTCGTGGTCGATACGTTTCTCTCGTGGCGTTGCGGGGCGCTGTTCAACGTGATCTTCAACGTGCTGATCTTTCTCGCGGCGCTGGTGCCCTTACTTCTCAGCCGTAAATCTTTCCTGATCCCTAATCCCTGATCCCTGATCCCTGATCCCCGCTTAACTGCTCAACTGATCACTGAGTTTCGCCCACTCCCCCAGCGTCAACGTCTCCGCCCGCCGCTTCGGATCGATGCCGACCTCGCTTAACGCCTGCCTGATCTGCTCGTGTTTGATTGGCAGACCAGCGGCCAAAGAGTTGTGCAGCTGCTTTCGTTTCTGTCCAAAGCCGGCCTTCGCTACTTTGAAGAACCAGTCCACATCCTTCACACTCACGCGCGGTTGATCGGGTAGATCGATGCGCACGACGGCGGAATCGACGTCGGGCGCGGGGTAGAACGCTCCGGCGGGGATGCGCTGCACGAGGCGCGGCACACCGTAGAACTGCACACTCACGGCCAGCAGGTTCATATCGTCGGGTTGGGCGATGATGCGTTGGGCCACTTCCAGTTGGATCGTCAGCACGATCGAGCGCGGCTTGATCTCGGCTTCGAGCAGGTGGCGGATGATGGCCGAGGTGATGTAGTAGGGGATGTTGGCGACGACTTTGTAGTGCTCTTGGATCGTCATTGCGAGCGCTCTTTGCGAAGCAATCTCGTCTTCACCCGGCGGAGATTGCTTCGTCGCAAAAGACGCTCCTCGCAATGACGGTTCAACAAGTAACTCACTCGGATCAAGTTTGAGAATGTCACCCTCAACAATTGAGATGTTCGATCGGGCGGAGAGAACCGATCGGAGCGGGGGGATCAACGCGCGATCGATCTCGACCGCGATGACATGCCGGGCGGTATCGGCCAGCTGGCGCGTGAGGCTGCCCAATCCCGGTCCGATCTCCAACACCACATCGTCCGCTGTGATCTCCGCCGCGCGCACGATGCCGCTCAGCGCGTGCTCGTCGACGAGGAAGTTCTGTCCCAGGCTTTTCCTGGGACGCAGGTTGAACTGGCGCAGCAGGGGTTTGATGTCCATGAAGATGTAGCGCGAGTTGTCCACTCGCGCAACAGCTAATTGCCGCGATCCCGATACTGCGGCCAGTTGGGCAATTCGTAGTTGATGCTGGCCGGCACCGGCGTCAGCAGATACGCATCCACCCACCACCACCAGCCTTGCAGGTTGTCGTCGTCGTAGCCCAGATCGACCCATTTGCCGCGCACGCCGCCGCCCGTATCGGCGGCCAGGCCCACGCCGTAACCGGCCACGTACAACTTGGTGCCAAGGCTGATGACTTTCGGATCGACGGCGACGATGCCTTTGCGCATGGGCAGGCCGGTGGCCGTGATGCCGTACCACTTGGCGGTCTTGGGTGTGCCCGAGGTGGCCGCGCTGTACGACGTGGCATAGGCGCGGATCTTGCGCCAGTACTCGATGGGCCCTTCCGGCGTATCGAGCGTGCGGATCACAATGTTGGTGCCGTAGCGGTATTCTTTGTTGACCGGCGACTTCAACACCACAAAATCCGGATCGGTATTGCGCGCCACTTCCTGCCCGTTTTCGTAACGGATGACCGTGCGCTTCTGCTGGATGCCGCTTTCGCCTTCTTTCACGGTGCTGGTGTCCAGTTCCATTTCCGGATCGGGAATCTTCACCGTCTCGTAGGGAATGGCTTCCTGCTCCACCAGAATCTCTTCATGCACACGGATCACTTTCACGGTGCTGTCCGCGGCTACCGGCGCATCGAGAGCGGGCTGCGTGTAATCTTCACCGACCAGCGCCACGCCCAGATCGTTCAGCACCTCGCCCACCTGATTGCGCAGCGTGCGCGTGCGGATGGTGCGGCCATCCACGTCGATGTTGATGGGCAGCGATTGCTCCACCGTGATGACCATGCCCGGCGCGATCGGGGACGCGAGGCTCGGCGTAATCCGATCGGCCAGATACAGCTGCACGTTCGCTTCGTTCAACGCTTCGCCCACGGTGCGGGCCGGCGTCTGCAGCTGGTGCTCGCTGCCTTGACTAAGTTCGAGTGTGACCGGCACGGCGCGCAGAATGCTGATGTCGATCGGCGATCGATCGCGCGGGTCGCGCGGGATGGCAAAGGTCTGGTGCTGCGCCCGATCGACGATCTGCCCGTTCACGATCACCCGATCGAACTCCCGCAGATCGATCCCGGCTTCTTTCAAAATCTCCGGCAGCACCGAAGTCTGGCTGCGAAGTGCCAGCGTCTGCCCGTCGGCCTGTACCGTCACCGGGCGCGCGTGCTGCACGATGATGGTCGATTGATCATCGGCCAACGCGGCCGTCAGTGCCGGCCCCACGATGTCGTCTGCCTCGATCTTCACGCCTGCTTCGCGCAGGATATTTTCGACCGCACGCTGATTGGTTTTGACCGTGCGCGCCTGCCCGTCGACGATGATGGTCACGGGCGCCAGCGTGGCGTAGTAACCGGCCGCCATGACGCCCAGCAAAATGACAATGGTGAAGACCGATAAAAATCCGCGTGACAGCCAGCGCTGCAGCGGATGCGTGTCACTCCTGGATTGTTGCGGCCATGCTAACTGACCTGTGCTCATAACTTCCTTGCTGCCCTTTGGAACTAGACACACCATCGGGTGGGTGAATGAAAACGGTCGTGCACCCCCTTTCGAACCGCGCCCCACGACTTACCGCCGGTAGTTGGCTCGGCCCAGGCTACCCGACGACACCCAAAAGGATCCCCTTATTGCTGCTGCCTTCCGGCCCTGACAAGGTTCGAGGTCTTTTGCCGCGTCGGACCCAGACGTCAACGCCACTTGCCTTTGGCAGGCTCAGGTAGCCCGACCCTGGAGGGGGGATTCAACCCTGCTATAGCGGGTTTCAGGCGCAGCTCTGTTGAACCGCGAGGGCACCGCTAACTCCCCATCTAGCACGACCGGGCAAATGGTACAGGACGCACGGTATCTTGTCAAATGATCGTAACCTGCCGGGTTATGGTCGGTTACGAAAACCTCCCGGAGGCTCTAAAGCCTCCGGGAGGTTAAGGCGGAGAGGGCGAGATTTGAACTCGCGGTGCCTTGCGGCACACGCGCTCTCCAGGCGCGCGCGTTAGGCCGGACTACGCTACCTCTCCGTGCTTAATACGCGGGCGATTATACCCGAACAATGATCAATGATCAATTAGCAATGAACAAGCGAGACCGGCTCTACCAGCAACCAACAGCCAGCCACCAACCACCAGATCACCCCGGAAACAGCGTCTCGAACAACTCCGGCGCGTAGCGATAGACCAGCTGGTCGTCGATGGCGTTGATGCGCGCCATCTCGCCGAACAGCGCGCCGCTGCGGCGCAGAGTGCGTTCCTGCGTTTCGGGATTCAGCTTCACGAGGCCAAAGCGCAGATTCCAACCCTCAGCCCACTCGAAGTTATCGGTCAGCGTCCAGTGATAGTAGCCCATCACCGGCACGTTCTCGTTGATGGCCTTCCACACCTCGCGCAGCGCTTGAATCAAATAACTCGGGCGGCGGTCGTCGTCCAGATCAGGCAGACCGTTCTCGGTGATGTAGATCGGTTTCTCGTAACGGCTCAGCCGCTTGAGCAGGCGGAACAGGCCGCGCGGATAAATCTCGCCGTAATTCATGTCGCTCATCTCGGCGTGGGGATTCGGCTTGTTGCGCCCGAAGACCATCCCCTCCCAGCCGCGCCGATCGAACTGGATCAGATCGCGGCTGTAGTAGTTCAGGCCGATGAAGTCGGCGGTGTTCTTCAACTGCCCCACGCGCCGCGTCAGCCCGATCGGTCGATCGAGATGCCCGTGGATCATGGCGTTCAGCGGAATCTGATTGAACAATCGATCGCGGTTCCACACACAGAACTGATCGAGCGGCGATCCCGATCGGACGGGATCGAACAGCCGCATGTGGTGCGCCAGACCCACGCGCGCCTGCGGCTGCACGCGATGCAGCGCATGATAGGCGGCCCCGTGCGCCAGCATGAGGTTATCGACGACCTTGAACACCATTTGCGGATCGTTCTTGCCGGGCGGGAAGTCGTCTGACGGCGACGCAAACTCCACCATCTCTTCGGCGTTTTGCGACCAGCCCATCACCGCGTACACATTCGGCTCGTTGATGGTCACCCACAGATCACACAAGTCCTGCAGCGCCTCAACGGCCCTGGTCACATACCGCTCGAACAACGGCACGATGTCGGGCGATTCCCAGCCGCCGCGCTCCACCAGCCACAACGGATTGGTGAAGTGGTGCAGCGTCACCATCGGCTCAATGCCGCGCTCGCGCATGGCGGTGAGCATGTAGCGGTAGCGATCGATGGCGGCGGAATCCCACTGACCTTCTTTCGGTTCGATGCGGCTCCACTCGATCGACATGCGGTGACCGTTGTGATTCATCTGCGCGGCCAACTCCATATCCCGATCGAACCCGGCGCCCCACCAATCGCAGGCCAGGCCAGACTGCTGCCCGTCGCGCACGTGCTCGCCGGTCTGCTCCCACGCCCACCAATCGTTGTTGGTGTTGTTGCCTTCTACCTGGTGCGCCGCGGTTGCCGCGGCCCATTTGAAGTCTGGTGGAAAGTACATCGTTGCTTTGGCCATGAAACCTCCGTAATGCGTAAAGCGTAAAACGTAAGGCGTAAAACCTGTCATTACGTTTTACGTTTCACGTTTTAGAGTTTGAAATATTGCGCCAGATTCGGCTGCCAGTTCACCGTGTGATACTCGCCCGATTTTACATCCTGCACGTACTGTCCCGCATACTGACCCTGCGCGATATGACGCAGCGCGTCCACCACCACATCGACTTCGGCCGCGGTGTTGTACATGCCGAACGAGATGCGCACCAGCCCCGGCATATCGTGGCGATTGTTGCTCAGAATATCATTTCGTACCCGATTGGATTCTTCATCGGTCAGCCGCATTAAGTGCAGCAGATACGGATGCGCGCAGAAGCAGCCGTTGCGCACGCCGATGCCGTATTCCGTGCCGAGGATCGATGCTGCTTTGAAGTGCGACATCCCCTTCACGTTCAACGGAATCACCCCCAACCGATTACGCACCGTGGCGATATCGGTTTCGCCGTAAATCTCCAGCTGCTCGATCGGCTTGAGCTGCTCCAACGCATACGCGGTGAGTTCGGCTTCGTGCTCCGCGATCACATCCATGCCGATCTGATTCAGCGCCTTGATCGCCGCCGCCAGCGCCACCGCGCCTGCCACGTTGGGCGATCCGGCCTCATCCCGATCGGGCGCACCCGCCCATTCCACGTTATCGACGGTCACGATCTCGATCGTCCCGCCGCCACGATATTCGGGTTCACCTTTCTCGAAGGTGTCCTTGCGCCCGATGAGCGCGCCCGTCCCGAACGGCGCATACATCTTGTGCGCGGAGATTGACACATAGTCCAGATGCGCGGGATCGTTGAGATCGCCCATCGTCACGCGGCGATGCGGCGCGAGCTGCGCGCAGTCGATCAGAATCTCAGCGCCCGCGGCGTGCGCCTTCCGGGCGATGGCGTGGATGTCGGGCAGATGGCCGGTGACGTTGGACGCGCCCGTGATCGCCACCAGCTTCACGCGGCCCCGATGGACTTCCAGCAGCCGATCGAGATCAGCCACATCCAATCGGCCCAGCTCGTCGGCCCTGATGTGCTCCACGCGCGCCTGCGCGCGCCACGGCAGATCGTTGCTGTGGTGCTCCAGCAGCGAGACCAGCACCACATCGTCTTTCTTGAGTGGCAGACGATACGACAGCTTGTTGATGGCGTCAGTGGTGTTCTTGCCGAAGATCACCGTGTGATCGTGCAAGTTCGCGCCGACGAAGTCCGCCACGATGCGACGGGCGTCGTCATAGGCTTGCGTGGCGACGCGGCTCTTGAAGCCCGTGCCGCGATGCACTGACGAATACCAGCGCATAAACTCGTTCACGGTGTCGAGCACGTCTTGCAGCGTGGGCGTGCTGGCCGCGTTGTCAAAGTTGACGTAGGGCCGGGTGCCGCCATCGAGCACAGGCACAACTTGATCGATGCCGACGATGCGCTGACGGACGTCCAACAGATCGGTGGGGGTGGGCATTGCTTCTCCTGTGGGTTGGGATTATACTTGAATAAGAGGTGTGCTATGGCCGTCCAATTGCAAGATTTGATCCAGGCAGGCGTCTATCCCGACGCCGAAACTGCAGTCCAGGAAGCCTTGCGAGTGTTGTGGCAGGAACGCCCGCAAGTGCGCATTGATGTCGCGGTGCATCGCTATCGGACTGAAGAACTATCTGTGGCGAAGGCTGCTGCATTGGCCGGCATCAGTTTCGATCGCATGAAAGAAATCCTGGCGGCCCGCAATGTCCCGTTGCGGCTGGGACCTGAAACTCTTGAAGAAGCCCGCGCCGAGATTGAGGCTTTCAAGCAGATGCGCTCATGAGCCAGGTCGTCAACGCAACGGTTCTGTCCAATTTCGCCGCGGTGGCCCGGCTTGATGTGTTGCATGATACTACCGGCGCGCTGTATTTGCCGAAAGAAGTCTACGATGAGATCGTTGACGGACAATTGGCGGGCTATGCCTTCTATGACGGAATAGACCAACACATCGCACCTTTAAGCAGCACCGGCTGGCTGCATTTGGTTTCTTTGACGGATGACGAGCAGCGTTTGATGGGTACCTTACCCGAGCAATTGCATCGCGGCGAAGCCGCCTGTCTGTGTCTGGCGCGTCAGCGCGGCTGGGGCTTTCTTTCCGATGATCGCGCCGCACGGCGACAGGCTGCCAAATGGAATATTCGCGTGTCAGGCACGCTGGGCATTCTGGTCGCCGCCGTTACAGATGATCGGTTATCGCTGACCGACGCCAATGCGCTGCTGCAGATGATGATCGCCAAAGCCAATTATCGCGCCCCGTTGACCGATCTCCGTTTACTGCTGTAACTCTTCTTCGTACCAGCAACTCTGCTTCCGCATTACGCATTACGTTTTACTCGTTACGGTACCCCATTCGCCGCACTTCGCGGTCGTCCTCGCGCCAGTTCTTGCGGACTTTGACCCACACTTCCAGGTAGACCTTACAGTCCAGCAGACGCTGAATGGAGTGGCGCGCATCGGCGCTGATCTGCTTCAGCATCTGGCCGCCGCTGCCGATGAGGATGCCCTTCTGCGAATCGCGCTCGACGTAGATGGTGGCGGCGATGTGCACGTCGCCGTTCTTGCGCTCGTCGAATTGATCGACGACGACGGCGACCGAGTGTGGCACTTCCTGCTTCAGGTGCAGCAACACCTGCTCGCGGATCAACTCGGCGGCGATGTCGCGTTCCTGCTTGTCGGTGATCTGATCTTCGGGGTAGTACAGCGGCCCTTCAGGCAGCGCCGCGATGATCTTGTCCAGCAGTTCCTGCCGGTTATCGCCGCGTGTGGCCGAGAGCATGATCCAATCCCACGAAGTGGGCTCCCTCGGTGCGGGCGGTTCTTGTCCCGGCGCAGTCGGCGCGAGTGACCAATAGGCTTCGACGTGAGCCTTCATCCGATCGGGCGGGATGAGGTTATCCATCTTGTTGAGGGCCAGGATCACCGATCGGGTAGTGGATCGATCGCGCAGGGCTTCCGCGATGCGCCGATCGTTTTGATCAGGCGGCTCAGTAACATCGACCATGAAGACGATCACATCCGCTTCGCCGATGGCGCCGGCGGCCGTGCTGACCATGAATTCCCCCAACGAATTCTTGGGCGCGTGAATGCCCGGCGTGTCGATGAAGATGACCTGCGCGGTCTCGCTGGTGAGAATGCCCAGCAGGCGATCGCGCGTGGTCTGCGGCTTGGCTGTAACGATCGAAATCTTCTGGCCCAGCAGCGCGTTCAGCAGCGTGGACTTGCCCACGTTCGGCTTGCCCACAATGGCGACAAAGCCGGAACGGAAGCCGGGAGGAGTGGATAGTTCGGGATCGGGAAGGTCTTGGGGTGTAGTCATGAAGGGTAATGAGTAACGAGTAACGAGTAACGAGCCGGTTAAGCATTACTCGTTACTCGTTACTTGTTAAGCTGGCATCAACCGAACAAATTTGCGCTTGCCCACTTGCAGCACGCGCGGCGCAGTGACTTCGATCAGCGTCGTCGCGCCGGAGATCACTTCGCCATCGAGCTTCACACCACCCTGATCGATCAAGCGGCGCGCTTCGTTCTTGCTCTTGGCGGCCTGTGTATGGATGAGCAGATCGGTCAGGTTCAGCGGCTGCGCGATCTGGACCTCTTCCATCTCGTCGGGCAGGGCGTGCTGCTGGAAGACGTTGACAAAGGCCTGCTCGGCGGCCTGCGCGGCTTCATCGCTATAGAAAATGCTGGTGATCTCGCGCGCCAGTTCCATCTTGAGATCGCGCGGATGGACTGCGCCGCTGTTCAGTTTGGTTTCTTTCTCGGCGATCTCGCTCGGCGTCCAGCGCGTGACCAGCTGCATGAACTTCACCATCGCGAAGTCGGGGATGGACATCACCTTGCCGTACATATCCTCGGCGGTGGTGTGGATGGGCACGATATTGCCGGTGGACTTGGACATCCGTTGGACGCCGTCGGTGCCGGGCAGAATGCCGCAGATCACGCCGACGAGCGGGCGCTGGCCCTGCGATTCCTGCAACTTGCGTCCGGCTACGATGATGTTAAACAGCTGATCGGTGCCGCCCACCTGCACGTCGGTCTTCAGCGCCACCGCATCGTAACCCTGCATCAGCGCGTAGAACGTCTCGTGCAGGAAGATCGGCTCGCCGCGTTCCAGGCGCAGCTTGAAGTTCTCGCGGTCGAGGAACTGCTGCACGGTAAAGTTCTGCCCCAACCGGATCAGATCGACCAGCGAGAGTTCGCTGAGCCATTCGCCGTTGTAGCGCACGCTGGTCTTCTGCTTGTCGAGCACGCGGAAAGCCTGCTCGGCGTAGGTTTTGGCATTCTCGGCCACTTGCTCCTGCGTCAGGATGGGGCGCGCCTTGTTCTTGTCGGACGGATCGCCCACCAGCGCGGTGTAACTGCCAATCAGGAACGTGACCTCGTGGCCCAGGTCCTGAAACTGGCGCAGCTTGCGCATGGGGATGGTGTGCCCCAGGTGCAGATCGGTCGAGGTGGGATCGAAGCCGCAGTACACGCGCAGCGGGCGCTGATCGCGCGCGGCTTCGATCAGGCGCTCTTTCAATTCGCGCTGCATTGCCGCTTTGAGCTGCTCGTCGCCGTATTCGGTGCCCTGCATCAACAGGGCCACTTGTTCGTCAATGGACATCGTCATGTTAGCTGATGCTCCGGCTCGCGCTCAGGGCGCTGAACATTTTGCGTAATCAATCAACCCGCGGTGAAGCGCAGCGGATAACCCGGCATGCTGGATTCCCAATCGAGGAACGGTTCCTCGCCGGTTTCCGCGTAATACTCCCACTCTGTGCGTTCGAGCAGTGCGGCGTAATCGGCCAGCCACGCTTCCAAACTGGGCGCGATGACATTTCGACCAGCGTCGTCGTGCCAGAACTCGATGATTTGTCCGACCTGGCCGGTGAACGTGCCTGCCAGATCGACGCACACATAATCGCCTGCGCCGTTGTACAAAAATGGAACCCAGTGGCGGCTCCACCAGTTGGCGCGCTGGAACTCGCCCGCGTCCAGTAGTTCGGTCAGGATTTCGTGCGACTCGCGGGCGTCGTCCAGCGCCATGAAGACGCGATTGTCCTGAAACGCCTCGTAGCAGTCAAACGACTGCCCGTCATGCCATTGATAAAGCTCGTGAAACGCAGACGGCAAGGTCAGGCCCAGCGCCTGCTCAAACGCGGCCAGCATGTCAGCACTCGCGCCGGGCTGCAGCTGCTGCTCATAAGCCGGGCGATGCTGTTTCAATAGGACGTCGATACGGGCAATTTGATCACGCATGGCAATTCACGCCGAATTATAGCACAGCCGATTGACGCCTCACGCCCGATCGGCTACAATTTCCCGCCGCGCACACTTCGCGTGATTTCATCTCGCGCGCGGTTGTGTAGTATACTGAAATCACGGCGGCATCCCTTGGGATGTCGCATTCCATCTTGCAACAGCGAGGTCACTATGGCGAAGAAACCCGCAACCCCTAAGAAGACTACCAAAACGGCCAAGCCCAGGGCCGCTAAACCGCTGAAGAAAACTGCTGTGAAAAAAGCGCCGCCGAAAAAAGCCGCGCCGCCCGCGATCAAAAAACCGGCGGCTGCCGCACAACCGATCGGTGCAGCTGCGCCCCAACGGATTCCCACCAGCGCCGAAATCCGCGCGCAGTTCCTGGAATTCTTCGAAGAGCAGCGCCATACGATCGTCCCGTCAATGCCGTTGATCCCGGTGGGTGACAACACGCTGCTCTTCACCAACTCGGGCATGGTGCAGTTCAAGGACGTGTTCCTGGGTCATGGCACGCGGCCTTACACGCGCGTGGCCGATTCGCAGAAGTGCATGCGCGTGGCCGGCAAGCACAACGACCTCGACGATGTGGGCCGCGACACGACGCACCACACGTTCTTCGAGATGCTGGGCAACTGGTCGTTCGGCGACTACTACAAGCAGGAAGCCATCGCATGGGCGTGGCAGCTGCTGACCGAGGTGTGGGGGCTGGACAAGCGCCGCCTGTGGGCGACATGCTTTGAGGACGAGCAGGGTGTGATTCCGCGTGATGACGAAGCCGCCAATTACTGGCGCAAGCAGCCGGGCTTTGATAAAGCGCACTTGCTGTTCTTTGGACGCAAGGAAAACTTCTGGGAGATGGCCGAGATCGGGCCGTGCGGTCCCGACAGCGAGATTCACTACGATCGCGGCCCGGAGTATTGCGATAAACAAAACGTGCCCGGCCACGTGTGCCGCGTCAACGGCGACTGCCCGCGCTTTCTCGAAATCTGGAATCTGGTCTTCATTCAATACAACCGCACCGGCCCGACGGAACTGCACCCGCTGCCGGCGAAGCACGTCGATACCGGCATGGGCTTCGAGCGCATCGTCTCGATCTTGCAGGGCGTCGATTCCAACTACAAGACCGATCTGTTCCTGCCGCTGATCCACAAGACGCAGAAGCTGACGGGGCACACCGACGCCGAAGTCGAAGAGAATCTCGTGGCTTATCGCGTGATTGCCGATCATGCGCGCGCGGCGGCGTTCCTCATCGCCGATGGGGCATTGCCCGGCAATGTCGGTCGCAACTACGTGCTGCGGATGATCCTGCGGCGCGCGGCGCGCTTTGGCCGCATGGTGGGCTTCGATGGCCCGTTCATGGCCGACATCGCCGACGTGGTGATCGATCAGATGGGCGATCATTATCGCGAGCTGCGCGATCGGCGCGAACACATCCTCTACACCATCACCGACGAAGAGCGCCGCTTCCATCGCACGCTCGATCTGGGGTTGGGCAAGTTGGAAGAAGTGCTGGCCGCGAATCAGGATACGAAGATCGTGCCGGGCGCGGAGGCGTTCAAGTTGTATGACACGTTCGGGCTGTCAGTGGAGATCACCAAGGACATCGCGCTGGAGCGCGGCTATACCGTCGATCTGCCGGGCTTCCAGGTGGCGTTGGCCGAGCAGCGCGAGCGAGCCGCGGCGGCGGCGAAGACCGAAGGGGCGGGTGAGTCGATCGGGTTGTACCAGCAACTAAAGCAGTCGTTGATCGAGCAAGGGGTGATCGACGACAGCGGCGTCGAGTTCGATCCCTACACCGCGCCAGAGATGGAAACCAAGCTCATCGGGCTGATGATGAACGGCCAGATCGTCGATCGTGCCAATTACGGCGACAAGGTGGAAGTGGTGCTGGCGGGCACGCCGTTCTACGTCGAAGCGGGCGGCCAGGTCAGCGATGTGGGTGTGATCGCTAAGTATTCCGAGCAGGGCGGCGAACCGATCTGGGGCATCGATGTGACGGACATGCGCAAGCCGCTGCCGGGCCTCATCGTGCACGTGGGCGAAGTCTCCGTCGGTGAAGTGAAAGTGAACGATGAATGCTGGGCGCTGGTCGATTACGATCGGCGGCTGGACATCATGCGCAATCACACGGCCACGCACTTGCTGCACGCGCAGCTGCGGAATGTGTTGGGTCAGCACGTGCAGCAGGCCGGATCGCTCGTGGCGCCCGATCGGTTCCGCTTCGACTTTACGCACGGCTCGATGCTGACGCAGGACGAGATCGATCGGATCAGCGAGAACGTCAACAATCTCATTCTCGCCAATTATCCGGTGATGGTGCTGCACAAGAATTACAAGGATGCCGTGGGCGATGGCGCGATGGCGCTGTTCGGCGAGAAGTACGGCGACGTGGTGCGCGTCATCCGCACCGGCTGGCCCGACGAGAAACCGGTGAGCATGGAACTGTGCGGCGGCACGCACGTGGGCCAGACCGCCGAGATCGGTTCGCTGGTGATCGTGTCGGAAGGCAGCGTGGGCGCGGGCCTGCGCCGCATCGAGGGGTTGACCGGGCGCGGCGCGCAGCAGTTCGTGCAGACACGCTTGAAGAAGCTGCAAAACGCGGCGGCGTACCTGAAGGCCGCGCCGGATGAGATCGATCGCAAGGTGCTGGAAGTGATGGAGCAGGCACAGGCGATCGAGAAGGAACTGGCGAAGGCGCGGCGCGAAGCGGCCAAACGTGATATCGAGTCGCTGTTGAGCGACGTGACGAATGTGTCCGGCGTGGCGGTGCTGGCGGCCAAAGTCAACGCGCTCGATTCCGAGATGCTGCGCGAGATGAGCGACTGGCTGCGCGCCAAGCTGGGATCGGGCGTGGTGGCGCTGGGCGCGGTACTGGGCGACAAGCCGAATCTGCTCGTCGCGGTGACGCAAGACCTGATCGATCGCGGCCTGGATGCGGGCAAGATCGTGCGGCAGGCGGCGGCCCATATCGGCGGCGGCGGCGGTGGACGACCGAACCTCGCGCAGGCGGGCGGCAAGGATGCGTCGAAGTTAGGTGAGGCGTTGGAGGCCGTGAAATCAATCGTGGCGGAGATGGTGAAGTAGAACCTCGAAACAGCGTCAAACAGCCGAAGTGCGTAGCTTCGGCTGTTTGCTTATCGGGTGGTAGAATTGTGGCAGGAAGGAGTACCGGTATGCTTACTTCAACTCCAAATGCAGACAGCCTGATCGGGCGAGTGGCACGTGAGCTGACCTATCTGCCGGAAGAAGATTTGCCGCTGGTGGTTGAATTCGTCGAGTATCTGCGACGGCAGCGCGCTTCACAGCAAAAAATGTCAGCGGCCGAAATTCAGGCCGAGGCGCACCGGCGTGCACTGCAAATGAAGAATGTGCCCCGGGCTGAAATCGTCGCGCGCTTTCAAGCATTGGCCGAGGTGATTCGCGCCGATGCTGTCAGGAAGGGTCAGGCGATCGAAGGAGACTGGCAGAGTGACTGACCGGTTACGGGCGGTCTTCGATACCAATGTTTTTGTATCGGCGTTTCTCAGCCGCAATCCCACCAGCCCAACGCAGGAACTTATCCGACGTTGGCAGGCCGATGAGTTTACGCTGTTGATCAGCGCGGCCATCGCAACGGAACTGGCAGAAAAACTGCTGGAGCACAATGTTGCTTCGGATGAGATCGTCGAGTTTCTGGCCCTGCTGGAGCAGCTGGCCGAATGGGTAGAGGTGCTGCCCGAGCAAGTCGAACCAGTCATTAGCAGCGATCCAGACGATGATGCTGTCTTAGCGTGTGCGGTGGTCGGGCGCGCCGATTACTTGATCAGTTACGATCCACATGTGGAATCGCTCGGTGAGTATCGCGGGATCAAGGTTGCGAAGGCGCTGCCGTTTTTGTGGGCCGTGCGTGGCGATCAACCGCCTGGATGAAGCGCGGCTTGGACGCGGGCAAGATCGTGCGGCAGGCGGCGGCCCACATCGGCGGCGGTGGACGACCGAACCTCGCGCAGGCGGGCGGCAAGGATGCGGCGAAGCTAGGCGAGGCGCTGGAGGCGGTGAAGGGGATTGTGGCGGAGATGGTACACTAAAGGGTATCTGCCATTGGACGTGGAGAGGTTGTAATAGGAGGTATGCATGAATACTTTTGAGAGGGTTCGTATTCAAGGATATCGACGCTTACAAAACGTTGAGCTGAACATGCGCCCGCTTGCTGTGATGATCGGCGCAAATGGTTCGGGAAAGACTTCGCTGCTAGAGGCTTGGTCCTTATTGGCTGCTTCCTGCTCAGGCGGATTGTCTGGAAAAATCTCCGAGTTGGGAGGAGTCAATGACATTATTACTCGTGACAAAACCGATAGTATCAAATTTGATATATCGATGAGTGTGTCGGGTTACCAGCCGTTAGAGTATCATCTCGAGATTGAATCTCAGGGACAATTCTACAAAATAGCCAAAGAGACTTTGCAGCAAATTCGAAGAGATGCTAACCGACCGTTTAAACATATAGACTCATCTGGCTTGAATATTCATTACTACGATTTGGAGAACAACCAATTATTGCGTCCCAATTGGGAGCACAACCCACTAGAGACTTCACTTGCACAGGTCCCTAAAATGTTTCAAGAGCCAGAGTCTTTGCGTAAACGCTTGGCTTCCTCTACTTTTTATGGTGCATTGACAGTCACGCGTAATGCGCCAGTTCGACTGCCGCAGCCATTACGCCCAGCTACCCTGCCAGGCGTTAATGGCGAAGATTTGGTGTCTTGCCTATATTATCTGCGGGAAACTGATCGAGATCGATTTGAAGTTCTTGAAGACAGTTTGTCAACAGCTTTCCCGGATTTTGAGCGCTTGGATTTCCCACCCGTAGCGGCTGGCGTGCTGGCCATGACTTGGAAGGATAAGAATTTCGCGCGCCCCATGTATATGCACCAACTTTCAGAAGGTACTTTGCGCTTTTTGTGGCTCAGTGCTTTGTTGCAGAGTCGCGATCTCACCGCAGTTACTTTGCTAGATGAGCCAGAGGTTAGTTTGCATCCTGAATTGCTCAGTTTGCTAGCCGATCTTATGCGTGAGGCGGCACAGCGCACCCAGTTAATTGTAGCTACTCATTCTGATCGGCTGATTCGATTCTTAAGACCCGAAGAAGTTTTAGTGGTGGATGTAGAAGATGGAAGTGCAAAGATGACATGGGCTGATTCATTGGACCTGGATCATTGGCTGGCCGACTACAGTCTTGATGAAGTTTGGCAAATGGGAAGAATGGGAGGTCGAGCATGAGGATCGCGATACTGGTGGAGGGAAAAACAGAGCGTGCCTTTATGCCAGTGTTGCGAGATTTTTTGCAGCCGCGACTGCAAGGGCATATGCCCAACCTGGATGCGGTTGTTTATGACGGTCGCATTCCAAAGGCTGACAAGCTTCGTCGAGTGGTTGACAATCTACTGAGTGACCCGCGCAGACCCGCTGTTGCCGTTATTGCGTTGACCGATGTGTACACGGGTACGCGTGACTTTGTTGATGCTGCTGATGCCAAGGCCAAAATGTGTCAATGGGTTGGTGGTAATTCAAGATTTTATCCACATGCCGCTCAGTACGACTTTGAAGCATGGCTTCTGCCGTATTGGCCGACGATTCAAAAATTAGCCAAACACAATAGAAGTGCTCCTGCCGGCGAGCCCGAAACCATCAACCACGACAATCCGCCAGCTCATCGAATACAAGCGGTATTTGAAAGCGGAAAATGCCGTGATAGCTACATTAAACCGAGAGATGCAAGAAGAATTCTTGAGCAAAACGATTTGTTGATTTCGGCGAATGCCTGTCCTGAACTTAAAGCATTTCTCAACACAATCCTGCAATTATCAGGGGGACAACTACTTCCATAATCAGGATTGAAGGTGATGCGATCAAAGCCAAACATAGCTGCCTCCTACGGAAATTATACCTTGGAGATTGTTCTTCATTCCTCCGGCGGAATCGATTGCACATTCCCCCACAGCCGTCGATACTCCTCGCGCACGCTGGCATCGAGGTCCT
>CAYNML010000084.1:0-12838 GCA_964398185.1 uncultured Anaerolineae bacterium
TAATGAGTAACGAGTAATGAGTAACGAGTAATGAGTAACGAGTAATGAGTAACGAGTAATGAGTAATGAGAGGTTTTACTCGTTACTGGTTAATCGTTATCCGGCAATGACTTTCGCCAGCGCATCCAATTCCGCCGGAATCTCCAATGGGACAGGCGCGCGATCGGTGACGGTGGTGGGGTCTTTCAAGCCGTGACCGGTCAGCACGCACACGATGGTCTTGTTGGAATACGCATGTGGATTTTGCTGCGCGGCCTTGCGCAGACCGGCCACACCGGCTGCTGAAGCCGGCTCGACCCAGATGCCTTCGATCTCGGCCAGCATCTGCCACGCGGCCAGAATCTCATCGTCGGTCACCATGAGGATGCGGCCCTTCGATTCCTGCGCGGCGATCAACGCTTCTTCGCCGCGCGCCGGTCGTCCGATGCGGATCGCCGTGGCGATGGTCTCCGGTTTCTCGATCGGATAACCGAGCACCAACGGCGCGGCTCCGGCGGCTTGCACGCCCAGCAGGCGGGGGAGGTTGCGCGCTTTGCCGCTCGCCTGATATTGCGTGAAGCCCATCCAGTACGCGGTGATGTTGCCCGCATTGCCGACGGGCAGGCACAGCCAATCGGGCGCGTCGCCCAACTCATCGCAGATCTCGAACGCCGCGCTCTTCTGTCCTTGCAGGCGATACGGATTGATGGAGTTGACAAGCATGATCTGGCCGTTCATCGAAATCTCGCGCACCAGGCGCAGGCCGTCGTCGAACGAGCCTTGAATGGCGATCACTTGCGCGCCGTAAGCGATGGCTCCCGCCAGTTTCCCGGCGGCCACTTTGCCCTGCGGGATCAACACCACACACTTCAGCCCGGCGCGCGCGGCGTAGGCCGCCGCCGAGGCAGCCGTGTTGCCCGTGCTCGCGCAGATCACCGATCGGGCGCCGTCAGCCAACGCCTGGGTGATCGCCGCCGTCATGCCGCGATCTTTGAACGAACCGGTGGGGTTGAGCCCCTCGTACTTTACACGCAGATCGCAAAAGGGCAGGCCCAACGCGCTCGCCAGTCGCGGGGTGGGAATCAAGGGCGTGTCGCCTTCCAGCAGCGTCACGGGTTCGACGTTGGCGACGTCAAGATAAGGTCGATAGGCTTTGATGACACCGGGCCAGGACATAGAGACTCCAATGAGCAATGAGCAATGAGCAATGAACAATGAACAGTGTTTCGGAATGGGGGCGATTATATCATGAGCCACGCGCTTTACGCATTACTCATTACTCATTACGGTGCTATAATGCGGCATCACAGCGTGGAGGCCGTCATGAAACTCCCCGAACAACTTCCCACCGACCCCGACGAGATCGAGCGGCTCTATCAGGAATACGCGCAGGACGTGGAGAACTTCGACGATGCTGAGTTCCAGCGCCTCATGGATGCGCGCCTGGCCGTGTGGGGTATCGATCCGCATCAAATGACGGCCGATCAGATTTTCGGCGCGATGTCGGAGTCGATGAACAGCATGTTGGTGAATCTCTACGCGGCCAAAGACGATGCGCCCGACGACGAAGCCGTGCGGCAGGTGGATGAGATCATCAAAATGGCCGAAGAACTGCGCGAGCAGATCGGCGTGGCGATGCGCGACGCGGACGTGAAGCATGAGGTGCGAAGTGACGATGGCAATGTCGAGTGATCGGCAATGTCTGACAAGACTGTGAAACCGGGGCGGCGACGCTCCGGTTTCTTTCGTTTGCGTTGGCTGCGCGTGTTATTGATCGTGCTGGGCCTGTTGCTCTTGGGGCTGCTGGCTCTGGCGATCGAGATCGTGGCGTATTCCACCGTGCGTGATGACGGACCCGCCGACGCCGCGATTGTGCTCGGCGCTGCGGCGTGGGATGGTCAACCTTCACCGGTCTTCGAGGAGCGCATCAAGCACGCCATCGATCTGTATCAAGTGGGTCGTGTCAGCGCGATCATCTTCACGGGAGGGGTGGGTGAAGGCGAATCGACGGCTGAAGCGATTGTGGCAAGCCGCTACGCGATCGAGCGAGGTGTTTCGCCGCGTGATGTTTACTGTGAAACGACCTCGCACTTCACGCACGAAAACCTGCTGGGCGCCAAAGCGATTATCGAGCAGCAGCACTTCGATCGGGTGTTGATCGTCAGCGATCCGCTGCACATGCGTCGTGCGCTGACGATGGCCCACGACTTTGGCTTGAATGCCTACTCATCGCCTACGCCGACTTCGCGGTACATCAGCCTATCGAGCCAACTCGATTTCTTGTGGGGCGAAGTGCGTTACTATGCCACTTATCTGGCGCGCCGACCGTGGCTAAGCAAAGACGCGAATGACGCGGCAGTGCAGCCGTGTGAGTAGCACCAATCTAATCTGCTGTCTGGGACGGTTCCGTCTCCCCGCGACCGTCTCATCGATAACGGCACGCTCGCCGGAGTCAGCACTCTCGTGGGGCGCGGATTAGTTTGGGGCCAGCTGCGTATCTAATCTGTCTTTAGCGAGGTTCCCGTTTCCTGGTAGTCGTTTCAGCGATAACGGAAAGCTGTTGGATTCAGATGAATCGTCGGGTGCGGCTTCGTTGATTTGCTGATTCGCTGCTTCACTGACTCGCAGATTCGCGTACCACTTCCGCCCCGTTGGTCGCCGTGCAAATGTAGATGTTCGGCGTGAGGCCCGTGGCATCTTTATACTCGGCGGCAATGCCCGCGCTGAAGGCTTCCGCTGCGTCCTGCCGTACCAGCGCCACGGCGCAGCCGCCGAAGCCCGCGCCCGTCATCCGTGCGCCGTAGCAGCCCGTCTGATGCTCCGCGCATTCCACCATGACGTTCAACTCGCGGCTCGAGACTTCAAAGTCGTCGCGCAGACTCATGTGGCTTAACTGCATCAGCTGCCCCAGCTCGATCGCCTCACCGTGCTTCATCGCGTCGACAGCCAGCAACGTGCGCTCGTTCTCGCTGATGACGTGCCGCGCGCGGCGGTACGCCAGCCGATCAAGTTGATCGCGTTTCTCGTTCAACTGTTCCAGCGTCACGTCGCGCAGCGCCTGCACGCCGAAGAACTGCGCCACCGCTTCGCACTGCGCGCGGCGCTCGTTGTAAGCCGAATCGACCAGGCCGCGCCGCGTGGCTGTGTCCAGCACTACGATCACCATGCCGGGCGGCAGCGGCACGCTCTGCGTGGCCAGCGAACGGCAATCGATCAGCAGCGCATGATCCGCTTCGCCTGCCGCTGAGATCATCTGATCCATGATGCCGCAGTTGACACCCACCCAGTCATTCTCGGCGCGTTGGCCCAGCAGCGCCATCTGCGCGGCATTCCACGCAAAACCGGATGTGACCGCGAAGGCCCGCGCCGCGGCCAACTCCCACGCGGCCGATGACGACAATCCCGCACCGATCGGCACATCGCCCGCGACCACGGCGTCGAAGCCCGTCAGGGTGTGTCCCGCCTCCTGCAGCGCCCACGCCACACCCTTGAGATATTCGATCCAGCCCGCCTGCTTTTCTAGCCGATCGAGATCGAACTCGGCCGATTCGCCAAAGTCGAGCGAATGGGCCGCCACAATTCGATCGGGTCTTGCGGCTAGCGCGATCCAGATCGCCCGATCGATTGCCATGGGCAGCACGAAACCGTCGTTGTAATCGGTGTGCTCGCCGATCAGATTCACGCGGCCCGGCGCCCGCACGATGGCGCCCGGCGCCGATCCAAAGCGCCGTTCAAATTCCTGCGCGACACGCGCCTGCAAGTCCATGCTCACCCCTTTACGCTTCACGTTTTACGTGTTACTCCGCAAACTTGTAACCGTGCGCTTCCAGATACCGCTTCTCTTTCTCTTGATGAATCTGTCCCAGCTTGTGCTTGATCTGCTCCCACGCGTCGCCGGCCAGCGGATAGAAGTGCAGCAGCGCAAAGCACCCGTACAGCAAAATCGCCGGCACGGCCACCCAGCCCACCAGCACGCCGGTCTGCGCGTTGAACGATTGGGTCCCCTTCGCCAGGTCCTGATTGTAACCGAAGATAATCAACGTCTGCAAGAACACCGCCTGCGCAATGCTGATGGCGGGCTTGGTGATGAGGCTGTTGATGCCCGCATACATGCCCTCGCGGCGCAGGCCCGTGCGATGCTCGTCCATGTCGATCACGTCGCCGTTCATTAGCGGGATGAGATACATGAAACCGGAGAAGCCCACGCCGACGAGGAAGAACGCGATCACGCTGGGGATCACTTCGCGGCCAAAAAAGAGCAGCAGTGTGCAGCCGATGGCGAACTCCAGGCAGACCGCGCGGATGTTCTGCTTGATGCCCCACCGATCGCGCATCTTGATCCAGAAGACCAGGCCGCCGACAATGCCGACGCCCAGCGCAACATACATCGGCAGACCCGGCACTTTCAGTTCGTCGAAGTAATACAGCACCCCCTGCATCAGCGACGTCTGGATGTAGATCACGGTGAAACTCACCACCTCAAACACGATGAACGATTTGTTCTTGAAGCACTCCTTGATGGCCCTCCACAGGCCGGGCTGCTGTTGGTCCTGCTGGAAGTGCTTCTCGCGATAGAAGAACGTGCTGACAAAGATTAACGTGCCGACCAGCACGCCCATCGCCGTCAGCACCAGCAGGTAAAGCGACGCATCTTCGCCGGGGCCAGGCTGCAACAGCGGCACGACCACCAGCGGAATCGCCAGCGGGAAGACGGTAAAGATCACTTTCCAGACCATGATGCTGCCGCGCGCCTTGTTGGACAGCGCCATCTCGTATGGCATCACGTACACCGCGCTGGCGATGGCGGTGTACAACGTGTCGAACACAAACAGGCCGACGAGCAACTGCATGAACAGCAGGAACTGATTGTCCTGTGTGCCCGGGATCGGTAGCCAGCAGAAGATAAACGCGATGGTGTAGAGGGGCGCGCCGTAGCGGATGTAGGGCAGGCGCCGCCCCAACTGGCTGCGCGTGCGATCGCTGATGTAGCCGAACAGCGGATCGTTGACGGCGTTCCACAGGCCAAACAGCAGCCACACGATGGCGGCGTACTGCGCGTCCAGTCCGCGCCAGCGCGTGAAGAAGTAGGTCAGCGCGCCGCCGGTGATGACACCGCTCAGCGTCGCCGTCGAGGCGTCGGCAATCGACACCCAGATGCGGCTCTTGACGGGAACCCGTTCTTCTTGAAGTTGAATTGTCGCGGCCATGAATTTTCTCCTGAGGGTTATAATTGCGCCATCTCACACAGCGAGACGAGCGATGAACCTAAGTCAGTATCTTCCCCCGTTACAACCCGCGCGCACTTACGACGCAGCCGTGCAGCGGATCAACACCATCCGATCGGCTGAGCCGCCCGATCTAAACCCGGTGGGCCGATCGCAATTCCTGGCGCACGGTCACACCCCCGATTGCGCGATCGTGCTCTTTCACGGCTACACCAACTGCCCGCAGCAATTCAAACTGTTGGGCGAGCAGTTATTCGCACGCGGTTACAACGTCTGGATTCCGCGCATGGCGGGCCACGGCCACGCCGATCGGCTCACGGCTGCCCACGGGCGCATCAAGGCCGAGCGGATGATCGCTGCGGCGGCCGCGGCCATCGACATCGCGCAGGGCCTGGGGCGCGAGGTGCGCGTGATGGGCCTGTCGATGGGCGGTCTGATGACCACCTGGGTGGCGCAGAACCGATCGGACGTGCGGCGCGCCGTCAGCATCGCGCAAGCCTCAGGCTTCAAAGCGCTGCCCAAAAGATGGACGCCGCTTATTCGCCGCATCGTCCTCATCCTGCCCAACAAAATGCAGTGGTGGGACGCCACGGTGCAGGACAAAGGCGATGGCCCGCCACATGCCTATCCGCGCTATGGCACGCACAGCCTGGCCCAGTTGTTAAGATTCGGCGCGGCCCTGCGTTCGCAAGCCGCCCGATCGATTCCGGCGGCCCGCTCGGTCGTCATCGTCAAGAACGACAATGACGAATCGATCGACAACACCACGCTCGACGATCAAGTGAACCTGTGGCGCTCATCCGGCGCGCAGAATGTGGAGACCTATACCTTCGGCGTCGAGCAGCGCCTCGCCCACGATCTCATCGATCCCGATCAACCCGCGCAGCGCGTGGACTACGTCTATCCCATTTTGATCGATCTACTGGAAAAGTAGATGTCATTCCCGCGTGCTTTTGGCGGGAATCCAGAAACACCGCAGGCATAGCGACTGGATGCCCGACAACAACATTCGGGCATGACGATGCGGCCTACCGCGCCTTGTAATGCGTCTCGCTCAAGCCGCGCAGCCGTTCCGCTGCCTGCTCCGGCGTTAAATCGCGCTGCGCCTCCGCCAGCATTTCATAGCCGACCATGAACTTCTTCACCGTCGCCGAGCGCAGCAGCGGCGGATAGAAATGCGCGTGGAAGTGCCACTCGTCGTGCGGCTGCCCATCCGTCGGGGCTTGATGAAAACCCATCGAGTACGGAAAGGAAATCTCAAACAGGTTATCGTACTTGGCCGTCACCCGCCGCAGAATATCGGCCAGCGCAGCTTGCTCGAACGGATTGAGATCGGTCAGCGATCCGCAGTGATGATTGGCAACCACCATGATCTCGAACGGCCACACGGCCCAGAACGGCACCAGTGCCGTGAAGTCCTCATTCGCCGCCACGATGCGCTCGCGCCGCTGCATTTCCTCGGCCAGATAATCGCACAACAGGCACGCGTTCTGATTGAGCCAGTAACGCTGCTGCGCGTTGTATTCTTTCTGCGGTTCGTTGGGTAGATGGTTCACCGCCCACACCTGACTGTGCGGATGCGGATTGGAGCAGCCCATCATCGCGCCCTTGTTCTCGAAGACCTGCACGTAATTAATGAAGTCGCGCTGACCCAGATCGCGCGTCTGCTCGGTCCACGTGCGGATGACGGCTTCCACTTCCGCCTGCGACAGTTCCGGCAGCGACAGATCGTGGCGCGGCGAAAAGCACACCACGCGGCACAGACCAGGCTCGGGTTCGGTGATAAACAGCGAGTCTGTCGCGCCGGGTGTGGCCGCGTGCTGTTCCGGCAGCAGCGCGGCGAAATCGTTGTCAAACACAAAAGTTGATGCGTAGACAGGATTCTGTACGCCGCCGGCGCGCGAGTTGCCGGGACACAGATAGCACGTTGGATCGTATTCCGGCAGATTCTCCGGCGGAGTCTTTTCCACCTGTCCCAGCCACGGGCGTCTGGCGCGCTGCGGCGAGACGAGCACCCATTCCCGAGTCAATTGATTGAAGCGGCGATGCGGATAGTCGATCAGCATGATGAACACCTCATAACATGCTTCAGCATGTTTGAATTATCAGCCATCGGTTTCAACCGATGGGGTGTAGCGCATTGGTCTGCGGATGTCCGTCTTCCTCTTCAAAGATCAATAATTCATTCTCGGCTTGCAGCCATACCGCCGGAACCTTGTAAAATTCCTGCGGCCCGATCTGCCAGTAACGCCCCAACGCGCGTCCATTCAACCACAGGTGTCCTTTGCGCAAGCCGTGCGCGTCGAACATGAACGGTTCGCGTCCGTGGTGTCCCGCATCATACGCAAAGCGTGCGCGATAGAAGCGCGGACCTGCTCCCTCCCCTGAGAATCGGGGGAGGGCTGGGGAGGGGGTAGTTCCCTCCCCCGAGAATCGGGGGAGGGCCGGGGAGGGGGCAACACCCTGCTTGAAATACCACTCCCCCTGCAACGCTTGCCCTCGATCAAATCTCAGCAATTGCGCCTGCCACGCCGCGCCCGCGTAATTCTCAATGTGCAGCGCCAGCGTGTCACGCCCCGGCTTCAGCAGCGAAGTCACATCGCGCTTGATGTAGCCGCCGCCGTGATGGCGCGAGAAACGCTGCACGGCCTGCCCGTTAACGTACAACGCGCCGGGATTGCGATCGCCGGTGAATTGTACGATGACACTCTCGCCCTCGGCCACCTCGATGTCGCGCAGCAGCCAGACGTGCCCGCCCTGAAACGCGAAGTTGCCCAGATCGACATTCGACGCATCCGCGCGGGCGTACTGCGGCTTCGCGTTGGCGAGGGCCTCTCCCGCGAACGCGGCCTCCTGCCACAACGCGATCCAGCCGCTTGTAATGTCTTCCTGCCGGCCGCCCCAGTACACATTATCGAGCAACCCCTTCTGCTCGCCGGTGTTCGATCCGTAATTGAAGCGTCCCAGATTATCGACCAGCAGCCGCAGTTCATGTTGACCTGCTGCTAACTTCACCGGCAATGTCCAGCATGGCTCACTCGGCGAGATGCCCACCGTGCCCACGCGCTGCCCATCGATGAACACAATTCCGCGATCACTCAACCACGGCGCGGCTAACGTCGTCTCGATCGGTTCACTCACTTCAATGCGCGCGGCGTACCAGCCGTAAGCGAGGTAACAACCGAGTTGATCAAAAGAAGTTGGATGTTGGATGTTGGCGGTTGGAGTGAGCCAGTCGTCGGCAAGTTCGGCCACTGACAGAGTTTCCCATTCCAGCGGTATCAGGTATGGCGTAGTGCGGGGTGCGTGATTCCCAATTCCGAGTTCGCCATTCCGAATTTCATAGAATGGCATCACGCCTGTCTCGCTGATCGTTCCATCTTCCAGCACCAAATCCGGCCCGCACAGGAATGAGCCATCGGGCAGGGGCCACCAGCGTTCGGCGCAGGCCTGTGTGAGGATGACGATGTTGAGATGATTGGTGCGAATGATCTGCGGTCGATCGGTGATCCAGTAGTGCACGGTGATGGCGAGGTCGTCAATCTTCGTCTGCACGTTGCCCCGATCGATCATCTGCCAGGCTGTATCAGCTTGCAATTGCAGATCGCCGACTTCGCCGTGAGTGCCGTACAGAACCAGGTAGGGCAAGTTGCCAACTTGCCCTGGCGAGTTATCAACTCGCCCTACAAAATGGCCAAGCAGGCGCGAGGTGTGGTAGTTCACCCGAACCCCCACCCCGTCCCTCCCCCGATTCTCAGGGGAGGGGGAAGGGAGATCGAGGTTGAAGTAGATCGGCTTGATGGACTGCGCCTCAACGTCAATCGACAGATGCACGTTGGGGTTGGTGCTGAAGACTTGCAGCGTCGTGCGATCGGCGGTGGTGTTCTGCAAGAACGTGGCGCTGAAGTCGCCGTTCTTCACCGTGCGGAACGGCTCCTCGCCGCCCGCCCAGCGACCTTTCACGGCCTGCGGCACAATCACCGTGGGGCCGCCGGATTTCGCATCTGCCAGCAAGCGCGAGACCTGCGCGCCGAGCGTGCTCAAAAACAAATGATGCCGCCGCGCCACAAAGAACTTCTCGGTCGGCTGGCCGTATTCGGTGATGGGCGCATCGTAGTCATACGAGGTGGTCATGTGGATCGTGTCGCCGCCTACCGTGCGCCCGCCATACCAGCCAAAGTTTGTGCCGCCCGCAAAGACCCAATGTGACACGCCGCTGCAGCCCACGGCGATCAACTCGTGCAGCATCCGATCGAGCGAGTTGGCCGTCTTGCCGTTGTGCGCGCTCGCGCCCCAGTTGTCGAACCAGCCGCTCCACAATTCCGAGACAATCAACGGGTTGTCGGGCCAGGCCGAGCGGGTGGCTTGCAGCTTCGCCGCCATGCCGCTCCAACCGTTGCGGAATTCAGGATAGCCAGCCAGTCCGCCCATGCAGGTGTAGAACGGCACGGTGAGTCCGGCGGCCTGCTGCATCTGCGCGAGCGTCGTTTGATGCGCGTCGTGGCCGTAGACGCCGCTGGCCCAGTGCTCGTTTTCGATCTGACACAGGATGATCGGCCCGCCCCGATCGAGCTGCCGCTCGACGAAGATCGGCAGCAAGCGATCGAACCAGCGCTGCGTCGCGGCGAGGAAGATCGGATCGTCAGTGCGCAGTTTCAAATTCTGCACGGTCAGCCATGCCGGAAAGCCGCCGTTCTCCCACTCGGCGCAGATGTATGGCCCCGGTCGCACGATGGCGTACATCCCCAACTCGTGAATCAGATCGAGATAGGCAGGCAGATCGGCTTCAGCGGCAAAGTTGAAGACGCCCGGCTCCGGCTCGTGCAGATTCCACGGGATGACGGTATCGATCGTGTTGAGGCCGCCTGCTTTGGCTTTCAACAAAATATCGCGCCATTCGCCGCGCGGCCAGCGGAAGTAGTGAATCACGCCCGATAGCAGGTAGACGTGCTTGCCATCAATGAACAACCCCTCACGGGTGATTGCCGCTTGCGCCATATTTCTTCGTGTACCTTTGTGGTCTTTGTAGACTAAATCTCTTCGCCCAGTTCGCGTACGTGCCGCACGGCACGCTGCCAGCGCGCAAAATCGTGATCGCGCTGATCGGCCGATAGGCGCGGCTCGAAACGCGTGCTGCCCTCGGGCAGCGAGGGTAGATCGTCGATCGACTGCCATACGCCTGCGCCCAGGCCTGCTAACAAGGCTGCGCCGCGCGCGGTTGTTTCTTTTTCGTTGGGACGCACCAAAGGGATGCCCAACTGATCGGCCTGAATCTGGCACGCGATGTCGGAGTTGGATAGACCGCCGCCCACGCTGAGCTGCTGCACGTTTAGACCGGTGCGATCATGGATCGTTTCCAGAATGGCGCGCAGTTGAAAACCGATGGCGTCGAGGAAGGCGCGGGCCACGTGCGCCCGATCGCTGCCCAGCGCCAGACCCAAGATCGTGGCGCGTGCCGCGTGATCGTTGTAGGGCACGTTGAGGCCGGTGAAAGCGGGCACCACGATCACACCGCCCGCGTCTGCCACTGATTCGGCCAGCGCATCCAACTGCGCTTCCGATTCAAACCAGTGGCCCCGCTGCAACATCCAGCGCACGGCCGCGCCGGTCACGGTGGTGTCTGCTTCCAGGCAATACGTGTGCGCCGGCAGTGACCACGCATGGTAAACGTTGATGTTGTCCAATTCGGGCGGCGTGTCGCCCGCAACGACGTTGACGAACGACGCCGTGCCGTGCGTGCACTCGGCGTGACCGGCCTGCCGACAGCCGTGCCCGAACAGCGCCGCTTGCTGATCGCCGATCATGGCGACGACGGGCGCCTCGGCGGATTGCGATCCATCGCTGAGGTGGAGTGTGCCATAGTCTGAGAGCGTGGGCGTCGGCTGCGGCACGCTCCGCGCGATCGAGCTGAGCTGCAACCGATCGATCCACTCAGCCCAGTAAGCGCTGCGGCGAAAATCCCACAGGCCCGTTTTTTGCGTTAGCGAATAATCGTGAATGTGCTGACTGGGTTTGCCCAGCGCCGTGATGAGCCAGCTGGCCGACATGCCGATGCGTAAATGACTGTTGCGCAGCGCCGCTTGAAATTCGGGTTGATGTCGCGCGCGCCACGCCAGGTGCATCGATGCGCACCACGGACCGGGGAAATAGCCCAGCCGATACCGACGCTCACGCGCATGCTCCCACTGATCGAGTTCCTCAATGAGCGGCAGCGTGCGCAAGTCCTGCCACGTGATGGCGTTGACGACGGGCTGCCCCGTGCGCGCATCCCAGATGAAATCGGTGCCGCGCTGCGAGGCGATGCCGACCGCGGCGATGTCGGACGGCGTGCAGTGCGCAGCGTGCATAGCCTGCGCTATCGATTGGGCTGCGCCTGCCGCCACGGCGCGTGGGTCTTGCTCGATCCAATCGGGTCGTAAGCGGATCAACTCGGTGGGCACATAGCCGAGTCCGACGCGCCGGCCGGCAAAATCCATGAGGTAGGCTTTGGTGCCGCTAGTGCCTTGATCGAGGCCGAGGAGGTAGTTCATGATTGAGTAACGAGTAATGAGTGACGAGTAAGACGTACTGCGTGATGCGTGATGCATAAACAGTTAGAGTAGGTTTTCGGGTAGAAGATCTCCGAGATCATTTAGAATGAAGTGCGGTTTAACGGCTGAAGCTTGCGCTTCCTGCCAGGTGGTGGCGCCGGTGAGGGTGAGGGCCGCCGTCATGCCCGCGTTGAGACCCATCTGCACATCGGTCTCCAAGCGGTCGCCGGTCATGATACAACGGTCAGGCGGCATCTGCAACAAGTTCAGAATCGCATTGGTCATGTGAGTGGAAGGCTTGCCCACCATCGCCTCGCAGGTCATATTGGTGCAGGCCTCAATCGCCGCGATGATGCTGGCCGCATCGGGCTGGCCGCCGCCGGGCACCGGGCAGAAGCGATCGGCGTTGGTGGCAAAGAAGCGCGCCCCGGCGCGGATCGCATCAAAGGCGATCTGCAGCTTTGAATAGGCGAAGGTGCGATCGAACGAGGCAATCACGGCGTCGATCTCGCCCGGTTTGTCCGAGAACGTAAAGCCGCCCGCGCACAGATCGTCCATCAGCGGCTGCTCGCCGCAGACAAACAACTTCGCGTGCGGTAGCGTGTGCTGTAAAAAATCCACCATCACCACGGACGAGTTAATGATATCTTCCGGCGGTGTGGGCAGTCCCAGGCGCGTCAGCTTGCGTGCGTACTCCACGCGTGTGTGAGTGGGGTTGTTGGACAAGAAGACGGTGCGCTTAGCGGCGCGCCGAATCGTCGTGATGACGCGGTGCGCGTTGGGGAGCAAGGTATCGCCCAGGTAGACGGTGCCGTCCAGATCAAAGATGTAGGCGTCATAGAACGTAGTTGGTCGTTGCGTCATTGATTCACTATTCTGTCTATCTCTCCATCAGGCTTTAGCCCTTCACGCCCGAACTGGTGGCGCTTTCGACGAAGAAACGCTGCGCCAGGATGTAGAGCAATATCGGCGGAATGATCGAGATGGCCGCGCCCGCCAGGATTAAGTTGGGCGTGTCTGAGGCGCGCCCGCGCAGTACATTGAGCGAGAGCGTCAGCACGTGATTGGCTTCGTTGCCGGTGTTGATGACGACCAGCGGCCAGA
>CAYNML010000084.1:12938-20093 GCA_964398185.1 uncultured Anaerolineae bacterium
AGCGTCAGCACGTGATTGGCTTCGTTGCCGGTGTTGATGACGACCAGCGGCCAGAAGAAACTGTTCCACGCGTACAGAAACGTGAACGTCGCCAGCGTCGCCAGCTGCGGTACCGTGGCCGGCACCATAATGCGCAGCAGAATCTGCCAGCGCGAGGCGCCATCGATGAAGGCGGCCTCTTCGATTTCTTTCGGTATGGTGATAAAGGCCTGCCGCATGAGGAACGTGCCGTACGCCGTGAAGATCCACGGAATGATCAGTGAGGCCACGCGATCGACCCAGCCGATGGCGACCATCAGCTGATACAACGGCGTAATCAACACCACGAACGGGATCATGATCGTGCCCAGATAGATCACAAAGAGCGAATCGCGTCCCGGAAATTTCATGCGGGCAAAGGCATAACCGCCCAAAATCGACGTGGTCAATTGGCCCACCACCACGCAGAACGTCACCAGCATGGTGTTCATCAGGCTGCGATCCATGTTTTGCAGTTCCACGACCCGCTGGTAGTTCTCCGGGTGCGCGGTGACGTTCTGCACGGGCTGGCTCAGGCGCACGTTCTGGAACGCTTCGTTCTGCGGATTCTGTGGATCGACAAAGCGGCCCACGGCGCTCTGCCGCACCAGATACATCGGAATGACAGCGCCGTTGACGTTCACGTCCCACAGTTTCTGTTCTTCACCAGCGACCGTGACTGTCTGTTGATTGTCTGCGCCGCCTGTGGGTGTGACTTCGCTCGGCTGGCGCTCGTAGGTCTGATCGGGTTTGCCGGGTTCCGCATACAGGCCCACGCTGATGCCGCTTTCCACCAGTGCATATTCCCGGCGCTGCCCGTCCACGGTGACGTAGTACAGCGGCAGCGGCTCGGTCTGTCCCGCGACGGGCACGCTCACGTCTTCGCGCGGCAGCAGGCGCGGCGGGTAAACAAAGGTATCCTTCGGCTCTTTCAGGGACGTGGTCAGCATGTAGATGAACGGAAACAGCATGAACACCGCCAGCCCGATCAGCACGGCGTACACCAGAAAGGCACGGAAGAAACGAATGCGGCGATAGGATTTGGTCTTCATCACAACCTACCCTTCGTACGCGCCGCTGCCGGAGCGCTGGCGTCGATATTGGAACAAGGTCAGGCCGAAGATCACCAGAAACAACACCCACGCTGTCGCCGACGCATAGCCTTGTTTGAAGCGCTGGAACCCATTTTGATAGAGATACACCACCAGCGACAGGGTACTGTTGTTTGGTCCGCCCAGGGGATTGGACAGGATGAACACCTGCTCGAACAACTGCATGGCCTGAATCGTCGTGGTGGTCAATACGAAGAACGTGGTGGGGGCCAGCATCGGGATGGTGACCGAGAAGAACTGCTGGGTGGGATTCGCGCCATCGACGGTGGCGGCCTCATACAGATCGCGCGGGATGCTCTGCAGTCCCGAGAGGAACAGCACGATATTGAAGCCCAGCGTCGCCCACACGGCCATGATGGCGATGGCGATCAGCGCCGTGTTACTGTCGGACAGCCATTGAATCTTGGGATCGACCCAGCCGGCGTTGAAAACCGAATTGACGGCGTTGACGATCAGAGTGATGAAGTAGTTAATGTAACCGATCGTCGCGTTATACAGCCACTGCCAGATCAGCGCGATGCCGACGATGGCCGCCACGCTGGGCAGAAAATAAATGGCGCGGAACAGTTTCATGCCGCGCAGTTTGCTGTTGAGCAAAGTCGCCAGCAGCAGCGCCGGAATGACGCTGAACGGCACCGCCATCAGGCAGTATACGATGGTGTTGCGCAGCGCCAGCCAGAACAACTTATCCTGCGCGCCAATCACGTAACTCTGCCCGAACAGCTCGAAGCGCGCCAGTTCGTCGTAAATCTTCACGTCCAGCACTTCGTTCGCCAACTGCGTGGGCGATGATAACGGCTGGAGGGTGACGTTCAACAATTGCTGGTAGTTTTGCAGGCCCACCCACTGCGGCGGATTGAACGCATCGGAATCGGTGAAGCTGATGAGCAGCGAAAACAAGAGCGGCGCAGCAAAGAACAGCGCGAAGCCCAGCAGGTTGGGCGACAGGAACAGCAGGCCGTTCAGCGTTTCTTCGTGATGGCGTTTGGCGTGCATGGCCTCGGCGATCGGGTGCGGCCACATGGCGCGCAGCAGCACGGCGAAGATCACGACGCCTGCCGTCAAAATGAAGTGCAGCGGCGTTGTGAACTGCTGCAGCAGGGCGAGGATGCCTTCCAGCAGACCGACCGACAAGGCCCACAACACGCCGGCGATCGCGATGATGATCTGGCTGACGCGGCGCAGCGATTGCTGCCGCAGCGGATGATCGTCGTACCGATCGGCCCACGCGCCGATCAAGTATCCGATGAAGCCCAGCAGCAAGAACAGCAGGCCGTTCTTGAACGCGCCCGCCAGCACGTCGAGACCGGTGTACACACCCAGGATGTGCAGATCGAGCGCCAGACACACCACAAAGCCCAGGTAGTTGATGATGAGCGACAACATGCGCCCGCGATGATCGCGCCGCACGATGTACGCCGCCGCGAAGGCGCTGCCCACCGCGCCCAGCAACGACACGGCGATCAGAAACACGCGCATGCCGGCCGCAATGGCGATGGTCGCATCGGCCAGCGAAACCAGCAGGAACCCGCCGCCGAAAGCCAGCAGCAGCGCCAGTGCGATGTGCCACGCTGTGAGGATATTCAGCCAGCGGGTGATGCGTTTCTCTTCGATCGGGTGACGGCGCACAGCAGCAGGTGCGGTCATGAGTGTCTCCTTCGGGCCGAGTGGAGCAATCGGTTGGCAGAGCGCCTAAGACACGGGGGCGGGCACTCAGCCCGCCCCCGGTCGTTCATCGAACCGCTTACTTCTTGAAGGCTTTGTTGGCTTCGTCGCAGATGGTCTTGGCGAATTCTTCAATCGTCTTGTCGCCGGTGATTACGGCTTGCACGGCCGGGCCCATGATGGCATCGAATTCCGGCCAGCTGCCTGCCCACAGCGGACCTTCAGCAGTGGGTTTGGCCTTGTCGGCGATGCCGTTCAGGAAGGCCTGATTGTTCGCAGGCGGCGTGAAGGTCAGGAACGCGTCCAGCGCTTCCTGGCTCACGCGGCTGGGGATGTTGGCGCCCAGCGCCGCGATCTTGCCCTGCGTCTCGGCTTCGGTCAAAGCCTGCACCAGCTTCCAGGCTTCTTCAGGGTGCTGGGTCTTGGGATTGATGGCATACGCGCCCCAGAACAGCCAGTTGCCGGGGGTGCCGTCGGGACCGTTGGGCAGTTCCACCACGTCCCAGTTAAAGTCCACCTGGCGCGTGCCGGGGGTGGCCCAGCGGCCATTCTGGAACATGGCGACTTTGCCAGCGCGGAACGGCGGCTCGCTGTCTTCACCATACGGCACAGCTACGTCTTCGCCGGTCTTGTACAGGCTCTTCTCAAACTCCAGACCCTTGAGCGACTCGGGCGTGTCCAGTGCGCAGGCATCGCGCATCTCGTTGAAGAAGCCGCCGCCAGCCGCGTTCAGCCACGTGCCGTAGGGTCCCCACCACGCATTCGCGCCGTAACCGTAGATGTCGCTGCCCAGTGCGCGCACCTTCTTGGCCACGTCCAGGAAGGCGTCCCAGTCCCACTTGCCTTCCTTGGCCAGCTCACGCGGATCGGGCGCGCCGGCTTCTTTCAGCAAGTCCAGGTTCAAATACAGCGCAAAGGTCGACACATCGCGGGGCAAGCCCCACAGCGCGCCGCTGTCGCCGCCGGTCTTGTCGGTATCTGGATTGTAGGTCAGGTGATACATCGGGCCGGGGTAGAAGGCGTTGACGTCGAAGCCCTTGGCCAGATCGGCGTTGTTGCGGATCAGGCCGCGCGTGGCAAAGTCGGCCACGTCCGTACCCGGAATCCAGAACACGTCCGGCGCAGTGCCGGCGGCGATCTCGGTCTTCAGCACGTCCTGATACGACGAAGACTCAGCGCCTCCGGGTTCGTATTTCAGGTTGACGCCCAGCTTCTTGGCTAGTTCATCGCTGACACTGGCATACACGCCGGCTTCTTCTTTGTTGTCCGGGCGAGTGCGCCAGCGCAGCGTGACGGCATCCGCGGGCGCGGTTGGCAGCACCTGTGGGGCCTGGGTCGGCTTTTCCTGGGCGGGCGCTTGAGCAGGCGCCTGCGTGGGAGCCGCAGCCGGGGCACACGCACTCAAAATCAGGCTGGCCATGACCAGCACGCTCAAAACGATCCACATCGATTTGCGATTCATGTTTCTACTCCTCCTGAAGAGTTAGGGTGGTTGCTGTTTCAAATCACGATCACGAACTTAACCGCCGACGATTGTATTTGCTGGATGGTGAACCACCTCCCTTCGTCGATTTCTTACCGGTAGATTGACGGATGACCAATTCGGCCGGTTGGCGCAGTTGTGGTTGTTTGGCCTGCGGCTCCTCCACGGCCTGGACCAGCAGCTGCGCTGCCGTCCGCCCGATGGCGAACATATCCTGCCGCATGGTGGTCAGCGGCGGATCGAAATACGAGGCCAGCGGCATGTCGTCTAACCCGATCACGGAGAGCTGCTCTGGCACGCGCAGTCCCAGATCGCGCGCGGCGCGCAGCGCGCCGAGCGCCATGCGGTCGTTCTGCGCGAAGATGGCGGTGGGCGGTTGTTTGCTCGTCATCAAAGCCAACGCCGCCTTGTGGGCTGACGAGGCCGACCAGTCACCTTCCACTATCAAAGCGGGGTCTGCTTTGAGCCTGGCTTTTTTCAGTGAGGCGTGATAGCCGGCGATGCGATCCTGCGTGCAGTCTTCCACCACTGGTCCGGTGATCATGGCGATGCGTTGATGCCCCAGCCCGATGAGATGTTCCACGGCCGATCGGGCTGCGCCGCAATCGTCGAGCGTGATGGCGGCCACGTCGTGTCCAGGGCGCGGATGGCCGCCAATGAAGACGGTGGGGATATTGTCCGGCAGGTGCTGCGTGCGCTGATCGATGTAGGGATTGATGACCATCAATCCTTCGCTGCGACGGCTGGGGACCAATTCATTGATCAGCGCGGCGAAGGCGGCTTCATCCGGCGCAGAAGATGAGATCAAAAAGTAGCCGTGCTGGCGGCACTCCGCTTCGGCGCCTTCGATGATGCGGGCAAAGGTGTAGTCGGTAAGGTTGGGCGCGAGGCAGGCCAGCATGTGCGTGCGGCCAGCGGCCAGCGAGCGGGCGATGGCGTTGGGCTGATAGCCCAGCGCGGTGATGGCTGTCTCGACTTTGGCGCGCGTCTCTGGCGTCACCAGCGGATCGCCGTTGATGACGCGCGAGACGGTCTGGTGCGAAACTCCGGCTTGCCGGGCAACATCACGAATGGTTAATCGCGAGCGTTGTTGCATGGGCGGGCGGGCCTTGCTCAGAGTGCAAATACATCGAATGTGACCGGTCACGTTACCGGTCACATTTTACGCCCGATCGAAGCTGTTTGTCAAGAGGCAATTGTGGAAAACAAAACCCCCGGTCGAAATTGACCGGGGGTTGGGGTGGTGGCCCATGCGGGGTTCGAACCCGCGGTCTCCGCCTTGAGAGGGCGGCGTCCTAGTCCACTAGACGAATGGGCCGCAGTTTTCCGTCACAGCGGCGCGCATTATACACTGCTTCACGCAATCTGGCTAGGTTCAATACGGTTTAGATCAGGCTCCAGGCCCGCGTCTGCGCGGGCGGCCCAACCGCGTCCGCGCGGATGGCGAGCGCTAACTAAACAGTAGTGTGGCCAGGTTACTTTAACAGATTCGCGGCGTTGCTGCACACTTTCCAGACGTTATTCTCTTCCACCACGCCGATGTCTTCGTAGATCTCGTAGACTTGTTCCTGCCCCAGCATTTTGAGCAGCAGTTTACCGCTCAGGCGGATGGTGGCAGTGCGGCCATCGTTGCTCAGTTCCTCGAACTTCAAGCCGCTGAAATCATACTGGCCCTTTAGCGATTGCAGCGTTTCCTGAATATCGATGAGCGGATCCAACCGCAGCTCTACTTCATTGCGGATGCGCGGCGTGGCGCAGGTCAAGTCCAGCACTTGTTTGAAGTTCAAATCGGCCAGCGCCTGCAGCCAGTTGCGTGTGGCGTCGATGGCCGGCCCGCCGCCGGCGTTGCACGCCGCTAGGAGCAGCGCAGCGCAGAGCAACAGGAGTGTGCCAGGGCGAAGGTGTAATGTCATGCGAAAGGGCGCGCCGCCCGATGCTGAGCAGTGTGTCTTGAGCATGGGGCGGCGCGGATTCTAGCAGGGCCTAATCGAAAAGTCAATCAGCTGCCGCGCGGGTAGGCATTCCGCCCGGCTGGCCGACGACTGGCGGGTCTACTGAATCGGCAACCCACCGGCGGCACAGACCTTCCAGGCGCCGCCTTCATTGACCATCGGGAGCTCCTGGGAGTTCAGGTCTTGTTCCTGCGTCTGGCCAAACGCTTCCATCTTCATCTTGCCTGTGATCACCACGGTGGCGTTGTTGCCGCTGACCGATTTTTCCTCAAACTTGAGGCCGGACGTGTCGATCTTGATCAGCTCCTTGAGCGCGGCGGCATCTCCCGCCACACTCATGGCCTTGGCCGCTTCGTCCATGGTGGCCTTCTGCGCTTCGCAGGTCAGGTCCTTCATCTTGGCGAAGTCCAGTTGCGTAAATGCATCAAAGAACGATTTGGCGGCTGCCGCCGGGCCGGCGCCGCCGCCGCCCCCGCCGCAGGCCGAGAGCAGGAGTCCCAACACGATCACCACAATCATCACTACTGACAAACGCTTCATTTCACAACTCCTTCCATAGAGATGGCGCGATTCTACCATGCCCCTTTCAAAAGTCAATCAATCTGGCGGAAGCCTGTGGTAAAATCATCTTAACTTTCTCCCGCAGGCGGGCGGTTGGCTTGCGGGAGACTGTTTAGCGGGGGGAGCGATGGAAACGATGATGAAAGCATGGACGCCGCGCGACATCGACGCCGTGCTCGATCGGGTGTTGTTGACCGTCGAGAAGCCGGGGCGTTACACCGGCGGCGAGCATAATCAAGTCGTTAATAACTGGGAAGCTGCCACCATCCGTGTAGCATTGGCTTTCCCGGACATCTACGAACTGGGCATGTCCAACCTGGGCCTTGCGACGTTGTATGACATTCTCAATCGCCGCGCCGGGATT
>CAYNML010000085.1:0-20069 GCA_964398185.1 uncultured Anaerolineae bacterium
CTTCTTCTTCAACCCGATGATCTCCTGCTCCGTCACCTGCGGCCCCTCGTGCGGCTCGATGTCCAGCGCCTGCTGCACGGCCTTGCGCCAGCGCGCCAACCGTTCGGCCACCTGCGTCTCGTAGCCCTGATCGCCCGGCTCGTAGAAGCGCATGCCCTTGATCGCTTCCGGCAGGTAGTTCTGCGGGATATGATGCCCCTCGAACTCGTGCGGATACTGATAGCCCTGGCCGTGTCCCAGCGCCTTCGCATCACGATTGGCGTCCTGCAGGTGAGTAGGCACCTCGACCTTGCCTTCGGCCTCCACCTGCTTCAAGGCACGGAAGTACGATCCCGCCGAGTTGCTCTTGGGCGCGGTCGCCAGGTACAACGTCGCCTCGACGATGGGATAGACGCCTTCCGGCAGCCCCATGAACATGAAAGCCTGGGCGGCCGCATTCGCCACCACCAAGCCCAGCGGGTCGGCCAGCCCGATGTCTTCCCCGGCCAAAATCAATAAGCGACGCAAGATGAAGCGCGGATCTTCTCCGGCGTACAACATCTTCGCCAGCCAATACAGCGCCGCATCGGGATCGGAACCGCGCACACTCTTGATGAAGGCGCTAATCGTGTCGTAGTGCGCGTCGCCGTCCTTGTCGTACAGAATGGCGCGGCGCTGAATGGACTCCTGCGCCACTTCCGAGGTGATGTGGATATGCCCAGCGGCATCGGGCAGCGTCGATTCGACGGCGAGTTCCAGGGCGTTGAGAGCGTTGCGCGCGTCGCCGCCTGCCACATGGATCAGATGCTCCAGCGCGTCGTCGTCCAGATCAACCAGCAGGCCGCCGTAGCCGCGCTCCACATCCATGAGCGCGCGCTGGATCAACTCGCGCACGTTGTCGTCGGACAGCGGCTTGAGCTGGAAGATGCGCGAGCGGCTGACCAGCGGGCCGATGACCTCGAAGTAGGGATTCTCCGTCGTCGCGCCGATCAAGATGATCGTGCCGTTTTCGACGTGCGGCAGCAGCGCGTCCTGCTGCGCCTTGTTGAAGCGGTGAATCTCGTCCACCAGCAAAATGGTGCGCTGGTGGTACAGCTTCAGGCGCTCTTTGGACTCTTCCACGATGCGGCGGATGTCGCCCACGCCCGACATCACGGCGTTGATCTGCTCAAAGTGGCTGCGCGTGGTGTTGGCGATGATCGACGCCAGCGTGGTCTTGCCCGTGCCCGGCGGCCCCCACAACAAGATCGAGGAGAATAGCTTGTCGGATTCGATGGCGCGCCGCAAGAGCCGCCCCGGCCCGACGATGTCCTCCTGCCCCACGTACTCATCCAGCGAACGCGCGCGCATCCGCGCGGCCAAGGGCTGGCTGCGCGCCATAATCGCCTGCGCGGCGTGATCGAATAGATCGGGTGCGGGAGAGGAAGCGCGTTTCATGAGAAGGTTGACTTACCCAAGAGCAAGTAATGCGCAGCGATAATCAAAGCGTTGTTGGGCTAGTTCAAATGACGGGCGAGGTACACGCTGCGGAGCTTCCGCAAAGAAAGGATCGTTGACGTACACAAACTGTTCGTCGATGCCGACGATAACGACCACATGATCAGAAGCCGTTGACCAGTATGGCAAATCCGCCGTAGAGACAAAAGCGATGACCGGCTGCTGAAAAATCAGGGCGGCTTCGATTTCAGCTAAAGACAGCTCGCGCAGCGTCACCTGAACGTCGAGTTGTTCCAAACGCAGGATATTTTCGGACGGAGTTCCAAACCAACGAGTACCTAACAATCGCGCCAAGTGTTCGTAAGACTCGCTGCGGCCCAGATAGGACAGTACCATTTGCGCACAAACGGGCAAGCAATCAGACTCGGCCTGCTGGCGCAGGTGCGATACGGCGAGCAAGGTCTTCGGCATGACGTTCAATCTCCTCAACCAGCGCAGGGGTAATCAGCGACTCGCCGGTTTCAACATCAACATCGATGTTGCCAACGCTGCCCGCATCTCCTACGGAGGGGAAGGTCAGATGCACCGGCACGCGCCAACAAACACGCTGACTAAGAATCAAGGCAGGAACCCCGCCGTGCATTTGACTGCTGATTTTACCGTGAACGTACTGCGTGACACGGCGCTGCGCTTCAGCCGCCGAGATGCTGATCTGGACATCGGCATGAACGCGCACCGACAGACGGCCCGTCTCAGGCACAGGTGTATCAAGCAAAATGGTCATGGCATGCGCTCCTATCGGACAGTGGTGCGTCCCGGACGCAATCGACAAGTGTATTGTAGCACACCGCACGATCGAACCGATCGGGCGCGCGAGAGGAAGGATGTTTCACAGAGGGGATGTGCGACATTCGGGTTAGATTAGATCCCCGGCGGAAGATAAACAGTAGGTCAGCGAGACGGCGAGTCAAACGGCCTTTCGCTGACTCGCCGTCTCGCTGATTCGCCTGACCTACGGCGTCTTGATCCACTCCTTCAACATCTCATCCAACTTCGCTTTGCCTACGTACCCCTCGGCGATCTTCAAGAAATCCTGCGGATAGGCGATAGCGTAGCGATGCTGCGTGAAGTAATCTTGCAGCAGTTGATTAAACTTCGCATCGCCGATTTCCTCGTAGAGCGCATTGAAGAACAGCGGCGCTTTGCCGTACACAATGGCGCCGTACTGGCCTTCGTCATAGTCGGCCACGGGCAGATCGGCGCGCTTGTCGTCCGGTGTGCCTTGCAGGCGCTTGTAGCGGCCTTGCAGACTGTCAACGTAGCCACGCATACCCTGCGTGCCATACACGTCGTGGAAATACAAGGCCGTCGTGAACTGCGTCAGCGCCTCGTCCAGCCACGGCTCGTCGATCTGATCGTTGCCGACGAGGCTGTACCACCATTGATGCGCCACCTCGTGCGCCGTGGCGCTTTCGTAGAAGACCGGGGTTCTTTCAGACAGTCCTTCGGCGATCACGATCAATCCCGGATACTCGATGCCGCCCGCCGTGGTGGGCGTGGCGACCAGATCGAGTTCGCTGAACAGATATTCGCCGATGCGCTGGTTGTAGGCGCGCAGAGCGTCTGACACGACTTGCAGGCCGCGCTTGCCCTCCTTGGCGAATTCCTCGCGGTAATACGAATTGACCTTCACACCGTCGATCGTGTCGGACTTGACCTGATAATCGGAACTCATGGCGATCATGAAGTCGCGCATGGGGCCGCTGACGCAGTGATACACCGTCGCTGTCTCGTGCCCGGCGCGATCGCATACGCCCGATGTCGCCACGACCTCATCGGCCGGCGCAGTGATATTGACCTGATATAAGGCTGTGTCGCTGAAGACCGCGTCGCCATAGCCCGGCCCCGGCGTGATGTTCCAGCCCTCGTCGTCATACACGGGAATCTGCGGATAGAAATTGGGCAGCGTCAAAATGCCGTCGTGTAAGCCGAATTGATTGTAGCCCTGCTCCGCATCTTCCACAGGCACATCCGCCGCGTAGGCCAATTCGATCTCGATCGTCTCGTCGGGCAGCAGGGGCTCGGACAGATCGATCTTCATGAAGACATCACTTTGATCGAACTGCGGCGTCACCGACTGCCCGTTCACTTTCACCGACTGCACCGTCAGTTCGCCGCCATAGGAAGGCAGATTAGCGAAGAGGCTGAAGTAGATTTCCTTCAGCGGCTCGGTTTCGGTATTGGTGTAACGCACTCGCTGCACGGCTGAGTAAGAACTGAGATCGGGCGCAATGGTCAGATCGATCTGATACTGCGGCACGGTGGCAAACCGATCGATCTCGGCGGCGAAGGCGGGTTTCATTGCCCCGCGATAGGGCGCAAGATCGATTGACGCGATCGCCGCCGCCGTCGGCGTGAGCGCGGGAGCAGACGTGGGGGCCGGCGGCAAACCGATCGGTTGGGCCGGGGCCGCAGTACAGGCCGCCACGCTAAGCACAAGCGTCAGCAGGATTAAACCGCGCATGAAAGCCTCCTTGTGATCGTGCGCACTTGATCTACTTTTCAGCGGCGTCAATGGTTCACTGCGACAGAGGCTCCAACAGCGCGCCGCACTGCGCACAGCGCTGTACGGTCGAGCGATAGGTGAGGTGATCGGTGGGGCAGTGTTTTCGATCGGATCCGGCGGCCTGCGCGATGACCTGATCGACCAGATCGCGGCTCAGCCCGGTGTTGATCAGCTTCTGCCGCGCCATCTCGATCGGCGTGCCGCCGTCCAGATCGGCCTGCGCCTCGCGCGCGAAACGATCGAGCGGCGTGTTCGACGGGATCGGCCTGGACAACACGTCCGGTTGAAAGTTCGTGCCGCACGTCAGGCACGTCACCACCTCGCCGATCCGGTTGAGGGGAAAGACGGGGACAAAGTACATGGCAAACCAGTTGCGCGCCTCGCGCAGTTCATAGTCGCGCCGCGTCTTGCACTGCGGGCACTGAAACTGGCCGGAGCCGATGGTCTTGTAGCGAACCTTGTTGCCGAAGATGATAATCATAATAAGTAACGAGTAATGCGTAACAAATCAATGCGACGCGATTGTATCACGCTTCACGCTTCACGTTTCACGCTTTACGTTTCACGCTTCACGCTTCACGTTTCACGCTTTACGTTTCACGCTTCACGTTTCACGCTTCACGTTTCACGTCTCAAGCGCTTGCTCTGCTTGTACGAAAAAATATCCACCACCTCCCCGGCACGGTGCCGATCCTGCATCCGCGTCCAGAAGTCCACGCCCAGCAGATCGCCGTGCGCTTGCAGGAAGACCTCGCGCAGATGCGGCGGCAGGCCGAAGAAGCGGATGAATTCTTCCGGGAAGATGTCGTTGGGGCCGACGTAAAACCACGGATCGGCGCTCAGCTCTTCGTCGATGTCGTCGGACTCGGGCAGCTCGCGGAAGTGGCAGTCCGTCAGCAGGCACAGCTCGTCGTAGTCGTAGAAGACCACGCGGCCATGCCGTGTGACGCCGAAATTTTTCAACAGCATGTCGCCGGGAAAAATGTTGGTGGCGGCCAGATCCTTCACGGCCTGCCCGTAATCGTAAATCGCTTCGCGTGCGGCAGCCTCCGGCGCTTCGCGCAGGTACAGGTTCAACGGCGTCATGCGCCGTTCGGTGTACAGATGCTTGATAGCGATGCAACCCTCGCTTACGGTGACACTGTTCGCCGCGGTCTTCAACAGTTCAGCAATCAACTCTTCCGAGAAGCGGCTGCGTTCGAATTCCAGGTGCTCGTACTCCTGCGCGTCGATCAGGCGCCCGGCCTTGTCGTGCTTGAAGACCAGTGCGTACTTCTCCATCACCTCCTGACGCGAGGTGGTCTTCGGGTAGGCAAAGGTGTCTTTGATGATCTTGAACACTACGTCGTACGAGGGCAAATCGAAGACCAGCATCACCATGCCCTTGTCACCGCGCGCGATCTCGAATTTGTCGGTGGACGCCGCCAGGTGGCGCAGCAGATCGCGGTACAGTTCGGTTTTGCCGTGCTTGTTGTAACCGATTGCGATGTACAACTCGGCGATGCGCTTCAACGGCATTATCGACTTGAGGAACTCGATCGTCTCGTGGGGATGCTCGACTTCGACGTGAAAGTACGATCGGGTGTAGCTGAAGACGATGCTGACGTCGTCTTCATTCATGAGCACGGCATCGATCACGATCCCCTCTGGCGGATGGCGCAGCGCCAGCAGCAGCGGAATGGTGCGTCCGCCCGATCGGATCCGCCCGACAATGTAGGCCCCGGTGTTCCGATAGAAGATCGCCTGCAGGGTGTCCACCGCAGCGATCGAGTGGAGGTGAACCGCTTGCAGCTGCTGATCGATCTCGCGCGCCGCCAGGGCCACATCCCGATCGAGATCAGCATAGGGCGCGGCAAAGACGTAATCGGTCATCACTTGGCAAAGCAGATCAGCGGTGGGGGCAGATTGGTAGGTGTGATACACGGGCTGCGGCGAGCGCGCGGGCGGCGCATTGAAATCGGAATCGACGTACTCGCGGCCCGGATCGACGCCGACGGTGGCAAAGATGCGGCGCGTGATGGAATTAAAAAAGGTCTCGGCGATCTCGAAGTCGCCATAGCCTGCGATGCAGCACGAATAGCAGGCTTTCATTTCCATCCAGACCGCTTCTTGCTTGAGGGCCTGACCCAGCACGATCTGCGTCTCGGCCACGACCCTATCGACGATCTTCTTGTACAACTCCAACCGTTCCAGCGCATCGTCCTGCATGCCGTGCCAGTCGCGCTGCTCGAAACGCATTTTGGCGCGGCGGGTGATGGCGTTGAACTCGGCGCGATAGGCCAGGAAGGCGGCGTGGATCGCGTTGGCGCCGCGCTCGGCGAGGGATTCGATTGAATCATTTAGCATTGAGTGCCTTCTCGTAAAAAGATGATGGCATAACGATAAGATCAAAGCCCGATAAACGCAAGTGGCGTGCTTGATACGAGACGCAAGGCTCTGCGGCGAAGCACATACATCGGCCGCGTAACGAGCGGCGTGACGACTGGGACGAAAGGGTAAATGTGGCTGAAGGCGACAAATAAGAGGTTCGGAAAAGCCGCTAATGCCCGGCGCGATGTACGCGGTGTTGATCAGCACGAGTGGTCAAACGCGGGCCTCTATGCCATACCGATTCCCTGCGTTTGAAGTAGTGTTCGAAGCTGATTTTGGCGTGGTTGCAAATTTCACTGCTTTTTTTCGGTATTGACTTACACCGGATGTTTGTTGTACAATATTGAAAATGATACCGAAAATGTTACCGTTAATGATTTCGTAAGTTGTGCGGCAACTTCCCTTTCTGCAGAGATTTAACATATGGAGGTGGCTATCGAAGGTGTCCTTTGAAGTTTTTCATTGACCATATTGCGCGCGATCGAACTCAATTTTCCAAACATGGAGGAAATAAAATGAACAAGTCGGTTTACGCCTGTGTGGTTGTGGCGGTCCCGGCTCTATTGCTGGCCGCCTGCGGCACTCCAGCCGCTCCTGCTACCGTCGTTGTCACTGCCCCTCCCCAAGTCATTGAGGTCACCAAAGTCGTGGCCGGGACCCCGGTGACAGAAAAAGTTGTCGTGACCGCCACTCCCGAACCAACCGCCAATCCTTACGACGAAAACGCCCCCATCACCGTCTGGATCGACCAGGATCGCCAGCCGTACATTGACGCTTACAAGAAGGCGAATCCTGATAAGGCCAGTCTCATTCAGGAGTCCATCGTCGATCGCGAACAGTTCCCGGCCAAGGTATTGCTTTTCAACAATACCGATCAAGGTTGGCCGGATGTGGTCTTTGCCGAGCCGCGTTTAGTGGGCCGCGTGGCCGATGCGGCGCACAACTTCCCGCTCGACTTGAAGCCGTGGGTCAGTGCGGATGTGCTGAGTAACTTCGATGGCATGGCCAACTGCACTTTCGGGGATAAGGTCTACTGCCTGCGCAACGACCTGGCTCAGTTCGTGCTGTACTACAACAAGCCGCTCATGGACCAGTTCGGCTACGAGGTGCCCACGACGTGGGAGGAGTATCAGGCCCTCAGCGACAAAGTCGCCAGCGAGCATCCCGGCTACCTGTTGGGCACCTTCGGCGATGGCTGGACGTTCCTCTCCTACTTTGATGCCAGTGGCTGCCCGTTCCATGAATTGGTGAACGACAACACGCTCAAGATCGACATGACCGACCCGAAGTGCGTCCGCGCTGCGAAATTGGTGGACCACATGATCGCCAACAAGACCCTGTGGAACACCGATTATTTTGATGCGACCTTCGTCCAGCAAATGAATGACAACAAGGTCCTGATGGTGCCCATGGCGTCGTGGGCGTGGGGCGTCTTTAACGGCACGTACTTCAAGGAACCCAATCACCAGTTGGGCGTTGCCGCCCCCCTTAAATGGTCGGACCAGGCTAAAGCGATCGTTCCGGCGATGGGCGGCGCAGCCTGGACCGTTTCGCGTCACACTCAGAATCCCAGGCTGGCAGCCGATCTGGTCACCTGGCTCACCACCAATAGCGATCTGTGGTCGACACTTCCGAACTGGCCGGCCTACAAGCCCAACCAGCCTTTGTTCCAGAAACAGGTTTCCAGCAACGCCATTTTTGCCAACGATCCCTTCCCGGCAATGCAGGCGGCAGCGGGCGGGCTTGGCGCATCGGACAAGTGGCCGCGCTTTGACATGATCTCCCCGTTGACCCAGGTGGTCAAGGACGCCTATCAAAACAAGGCGACGATCGAATCGGTTTTGTCCCAGGTGGCGGATAAGTTCACGCCGCTGGCGCAAACCGAGGGATACGAGGTCGTCAACAAGTAGCCATAGCAGATTGCTCTTCAGTTAACGTTTCTCTCCTTGCACCCCCTTCTCGCCCGTTGAAGGCGAGAAGGGGGAAACAGGGATGCGCGGCTCAAACAGCCCTCGTGCCCTTTCCGGCATAGCGGCTCCCCATCACATCAGGAAGAGGGTCTGAAAGGAGTTTGGCATGACCAACCTGGCATTGAATATCCCTCCCCGGATAAGCTGGAAACGGCGTCGTTACCTGACTGCCTATCTGTTTGTATTGCCTTATTTCCTGTTCTTGCTCATTTTTGGTATCGCTCCGGGGTTATACGCCCTTGTGATTAGCTTCGCGAAGTTCGTCGGGGGTGTGCCGCGCTATTTTGCAGCGGGGTTTAGTAACTATATCACTGCCTTTACCGACTACCGTTTCGGCTTCACGATGGGCAACATCTTGAAATTTCTGGCGATTTCCGTGCCGCTGGGAATCGCCATGGTTGTGCTGTTGGCCCTGCTGTTGCACATGCGTCCCGGGCGGACGGCCTCGGTGTTGCGTACGCTGTATTTCATTCCGGCCGCGATAACGGGGCCGGCATTATTGCTGCTGGCCATCTTCATGTTCACCCCGCAAATCAGCCCTTTCGGCCCTCTTCTGCGCGCGGCGGGTCTTGAGAATTTTGACGCGGTCATTACTCCAGCCAGCCTGCCTTTGATTTTCACCGTGATCGGATTCTTCTCCGGCGCCGGCATGTGGATTGCCATCCAGTACGGCGCGTTGGAAGGCATCTCGCACGAGGTGATCGAAGCCGCCACGATTGACGGATGCAGTGCCTGGCAGAAAACGCTGTACGTCAAACTGCCGCTGATCCGGCCTTATATCAATTATCAACTGATCCTGATTATGGCTGGCAACGTGCAACTGTTTGTGGAGCCGCAGTTACTGGCTTCCACCTGGATTAATGCCAACGTGCCGGCCCAATGGGCGCCCAATCAGCTGGCTTACACTTTTGCTTTCGGGCTGGGGAATTTTGGCGCTGCCTCGGCACTGTCCCTCTTAATGTTGTTGATCGGCTTAGGCGCCGCCTATGTTGTCATCCGCTGGACGGGTTTTTTCGATATTCAGTCCTGAGTCCAAGGAGAATGGTGCGATGTCTGAAATAAAGATCACGTCCTTCAAGACTCCGCCGCGCTGGAAGAAATATAGCCACCGGCTGTTCGGTGATATCGGCGGCCCTGGCTACATCTTGCGCCTGATCGTGTTGCTGGTCTTTGCCATTTACTTTGTCGTTCCTTTCTTCTGGCTGCTCCTGGCGCCCTCCAAAGACCAGTTTACGATCGTCAGCGCCAATCCGTTGTCGTTCGGGTCATGGGAAACGGTTCTCAAATCCTGGCAGAATATCAACGCCTATCAGAACGGCGCGATCTGGCTGTGGTTTCGAAATTCCATCGTCTATGTGGGGTCGGCGCTGGTTATCGGCCTGGTCGTCAGCATTCCGGCCGGTTACATTCTCGCCATCGCGCGCTTTCCCGGCCGGAAGCTGCTGTTGTGGCTGACCCTCATCACCATGCTGCTGCCCCCCTCCGCCATGGTGCTGCCGCTGTTTCTGGAATTGAATCTAGTGCGTTTGGTCAATACCGCCTGGGCCGTCATCTTGCCGGCCTGCTTCTTCCCCTTCGGTGTGTATCTGGCCTACGTGTACTATGGCACCACCCTGCCGCTGGACCTGCTAGACGCGGCGCGCGTGGACGGCTGTTCGGAATGGGAGTTCTTCCGGCTTGTCGCTGTACCACTCGCCAAACCTCTGATTGGCTTGTTGGCCTTCATCAATTTCAATGCCAACTGGAACAACTTCTTTGGCCCCTATGTCATGTTGAACAACGACAAGCTCTACAACCTGCCCGTTGGCCTGGCAAACATGATCGCCAGCACCTCCGCCATCAAGCCCGGTTTTAACACCACGCCCGGGATGCTGAAATTCCAACAGGCCGACGCGGCCATGGCTGCGCTGATCATGATCGTGCCCGTGGTAATTGTCTTTTTGTTCTCGCAGCGTTACGTGATCAGCGGCGCGCTCACCGGTTCGGTCAAAGGGTAAGCGGCTAATAAAGGAAGCCTTTCCTTCATGTCAAAGATCACTTTCATTGGCGCGGGCAGTCTGGTCTTTACGCGCAACTTGTGCAATGACATTTTGCTGACTCCCGCGCTCCAGGACTCGACCCTCATGTTGATGGACATTGACCCGGCGCGTTTGGAACGCAGCCGTCAGGTCGTTGAAACGATGATCCAAAAACGCGATCTCCCCGCGCGGGTGTTCGCCACGCTCGATCGGCGCGAAGCAATTCAAGACGCGCAGTACGTGATCGCGACTTTTCAGCAGGGCGGACTGGAAGCGTACGCACTCGACATCGAGATTCCGCGCAAGTACGGCGTCGAGCAATGTGTCGGCGATACGCTCGGCCCCGGCGGTGTCTTTCGCGGCTTGCGAACCATTCCAGTATTGCTCGATCTGTGCCACGAACTGGATCAACTCGCGCCCGACGCGCTGCTGCTCAACTATGTGAATCCCATGGCGATCAATTGTTGGGCGATTGCGAATGGTTCGGGGCGCCCGCACGTAGGCTTGTGCCACAGTGTGCAGGGAACGTCGGAAATGCTCGCACGCTGGCTTGACGTGCCGTATGAAGAAGTGTCGTACCTGTGCGCAGGGATCAATCATCAGGCGTGGTTCCTCGAATTTCGTCGCGGCAGCCAGGATCTTTATCCGTTGATCAGGAACGCGCTGGAACGCGCTGACATCATCGGGCAGGAGCCTGTTCGTGGCGAACTGATGAAGAACCTCGGCTACTTTGTCACCGAATCCTCCGGGCACGCCAGCGAATACGTGCCGTACTTTCGCAAGAATGCTGCGATGGTCAATGATGAATTGTCGCCGCGTTTCAAGAATCCCGAAGACCATTGGTTCGACTTTGGGCGAACGGGAGGGTATTTGCGGCATTGCCAGACCTGGGCCGATCGGGCGGATCAAGAGTTTCGCAATGTGATCAATGGATCGACGCCTCTACCGATCGGACGTACACACGAATACGGCTCCTTCATCATTGAAGCGCTGGAAACCAATCGGCCAACACGCATCAACGGCAACCTTCCGAATCGCAGGCACATCACGAATTTGCCCGAAGGCTGCTGTGTCGAAGTGCCGTGTCTTGTGGACAAGAATGGCGTGCAAGGCGTCGTCGTCGGCGCACTGCCCCAACAACTCGCCGCGCTGAATCGCACCAATATCAATGTACAGGAATTAGCGGTCGAAGGCGCGCTGCGCGGAGACAAAGAGGCCGTGCATCACGCGATCATGCTCGATCCTTTAACAGCGGCCGTGTGCACGCTTCCGCAGATTCACGCGCTGGTGGAAGAAATGTTTGCAGCGCAGGCGCGTTGGCTGCCGCAATTCTCTAAATAGTGTGAATTACTGCAAACGGTGAACTCATGCCTATCATAAATTACCAGATTCAACCGGACGGTCTGCTGATTGAGAGCAATCGAGGTTGGCTGACATTAACTATCTACTCGTCTCGCGCCATCCGAATTCGCTATACGGAACGTTTCGAGCTCAGCCGCCAACCTGGCTTGATGGTCACTGCCCAGCCTGACAGGCACGTTCGTTATGATGTGCGCGAGACCGCCGACCATTTGCTCTTTTCGACTGCGGAGGTGCTGATCGAGATCGATCGGCAGACGCTCGCCTTCACCTATCGTGATACTGGGGGATATCTGCTCACCCGGGAACCAGTGCGCGGCGGCAAGACACTTGATCCGATCGATGTGCTCGTCTCCGTGTTCGATGATGCGACCGCCATCGAGAGTCGCTCAACCGCCGACGGGGTACGCGTCGATGCCGCCAATGTGCGGAAAGTGATCGATCGGCAGGCTTATCATACGAAACTGGAATTCGAGTGGGCCAAGGGCGAGGCCCTCTACGGTCTCGGCTCACACGAAGAGGGCATGTTCAACCTCCGTGGTCAGCATCAGTATCTCTACCAGCAGAACATGAAGGTCGCTATTCCTGTGCTGTTGTCGACGCGCGGCTATGGCATCTTCCTCGATAGTTGTTCGCTGATGACGTTCCACGACGATGCGTTTGGCTCGTATCTGTGGAGCGACGTTGACGATGAACTAGATTACTACTTCGTCTATGGGCCAGAGTTCGATCAGATCATTGCTGAACTGCGCGCTCTGACCGGGCAAGCGCCGCTGCTGCCCAAATGGGCTTACGGTTACATTCAATCCAAAGAACGCTACGCCAGCCAGGCGGAGTTGCTGGAAATCGTGCGGGAATATCGCGCGCGCGAACTGCCGCTGGATTGCATCGTGCTGGATTGGAAATCGTGGCCGGGTGACCTGTGGGGACAGAAGACTTTAGATCCGGAGCGCTTCCCTGATCCCGATCAAATGACTGACGACTTGCATGCTTTACACGCGCACTTGATGGTGTCGATCTGGCCGATCATGAAACCCGGCGGCGACAACTGGCAAGAGCTGCACGATCACGGCTTTTTGCTGGGCAATCAAGCCAACTATGATGCCTTTAATCCTGCGGCGCGTGCCTGCTACTGGCAACAGGCCAGGCGTGGTCTCTTCTCACACGGTATCGATGCCTGGTGGTGCGACTGCACTGAGCCCTTTGAAGCCGATTGGAAAGGCGCGGTCAAACCAGAACCGGAAGAGCGCCTGCGCATCAACACCGAAGAAGCCAAGCGCTATCTCGATCCGGAATTAATCAATGCGTATTCTTTGCTGCATTCGGCAGGGATTTACAAGGGGCAACGTGAGGTCACCGAAGCGAAGCGCGTGGTCAACCTGACTCGATCGGCTTATCCCGGCCAACAACGTTACGCCACCCTCACGTGGTCGGGCGATGTGGTCGCCACCTGGGACACGCTGCGCCGCCAGATTGCCGATGGTCTCAACTTCTGTGTGACCGGCCTGCCTTACTGGACCACCGACATCGGCGCATTCTTCGTAAAACGCAAACCCGATCTGTGGTTCTGGGCTGGCGATTATGACGCTGGTATTGACGATCTGGGCTATCGGGAATTGTATGTGCGCTGGTTTCAATTCGCCGCCTTTCTCCCGATGTTTCGCGCGCATGGCACCGACGCGCCGCGCGAAATCTGGCGCTTCGGCGAACCGGGCGATGAGATATATGAGGCGCTGGTAAATTTCTTGCGGTTGCGCTATCGACTGCTGCCCTACATCTATTCGTTGGCAGCCTGGACAACACATCAAGCGTATACGATGCTGCGCGCCTTGCCCTTCGATTTCCGGCATGATCCTGCCGTGTATAATGTCGCTGATCAATTCATGTTTGGTCCAGCCTTTCTCGTCAATCCGGTTACGCAGCCGATGTACTACACGCGCGATTCAGTGCCTTTGGCAGACACGCGCAAGACCCGATCGGTTTACCTGCCCGTCGGAACAGCCTGGTACGACTTCTGGACAGATCAATGCTATCATGGCGGACAAGCCATCGAAGCCAACGCCACATTGGACGTGATACCGCTGTACGTGCGCGCCGGCTCCATCGTTCCCATGGGGCCGTGCCGCCAGCATGTAGACGATCTGCCGGATGCCCCGCTCGAGTTACACATCTATCCCGGTGAGAACGGTCACTTTTTGCTCTATGAAGATGAGGGCGATAGCTATCGTTACGAGCAAGGCGCCTTTGCCACAATCCGCATTGACTGGGACGATGCTGCTCGACGTTTGACGCTGGGGCAACGCCAGGGGCGGTATCCTGGCATGCCGGAACAACGCGAGTTCCGTGTGGTGCTGCATGGTGTAAAATCAGATGGACGACGTGTCCATTATCACGGTCAACCCAGCGTGGTGGATTTGTAGACAAGGAAGATTCATGGTGGCACAACGATCAAAGATCAAAAAGACCACGATTGTAGACATTGCCGCGGCCAGCGGCGTTTCTGTCACCACCGTGTCGCGCATTCTCAACAACAAGCCGGATGTCGCCGAGGAAACGCGTGAGCGCGTCTTGCGGGTGATGGAAGAACATGGCTTTGCCCCGCAAAGCAGCTGGCAGCAGATCCGCTCAGGCAAGAGTCACCTAATCGCGATGCATTTTCCGCAAGATTTTAACCCGCCGGCTCATCGCGTCATCTTTGAAGCGGCGCTGGGGTGCGAAGATGCCGGTTATTCCATCAATATCATGGTGAACTCGCTCAGCGACAACGATCTGCTGGCCATCTTTCGCGGCGGGCAGGCCGATGGCATGATCCTGATGGAAATCCAGACACACGATCGGCGCGTCGAGGTGTTACGCCAGCACGCCTATCCCTTCGTGTTGATCGGGCGCTGTGCGGACAACACCGGGGTGAGCTTTGTCGATATTGATATCGAGCATGGCGTGACGCAAGCCATGCAGCATCTGGTGGAGCTGGGGCATCGCCACATAGGCTTTGTAACGCTGTCGCCGGTGGTACAAGAGAAGGAATACGGCTATAGCACGTGGGCTTTACAGAGCTACGATCGCGCCTGTCGGCAATATGGCTTATCGCCACAATGGCGTGCCGTGGGTCTCAACTCCGCCGACGCGGCGCTGGTGGTGCAGCACCTGATCGACGAAAATCCGCACATTACGGCTATTGTGACGCCGCAAGAGAATTGCGTCATCGGCGTGTTGAAAGCCATCCGCGCGAAGGGCCTGCGTGTGCCAGATGATGTTTCCGTCGTCGGTCTGCTCGGCGACTCGATGAGCGAACTGGCGACGCCGCCCCTGACCACGATCAGTTTTCCGGCCGCGGAGATGGGCCGTGAAGCCGCTCGGATCTTGCTCGGCCATCTGGCCGGGACGCTGACCACGCCGCAACAAACCCTAATTCGCCCTGAGCTCACGGTGCGTGGCAGCACTGGCCCGGCGAGGCCATCTGCTTGATGTTCCACAGCTACCCTACCGGCCCAGTTTTCCGATGAATTGTCGGCCCGCAACGCCTCAGCCGCAAACGCCAGGGTGGCTTGAATAGCCTCGCGCATCAAACGCGGATGAGCCTCCAGGATTTGCTCAACCGTTTCTCCAGCCGCCAGTTTCTCCAAGATCAATTCAACCGTAATCCGCGTTCCCGCAATCACCGGTTTTCCCAGCATGATTCTCGGATCAGAACTGACCAAGTTGTTGCCCCTCAGCGCCCTCCTTTGCCCTGCATGATATTTGTAATGCGCCTCGGAAAAGAGTGTCGTGCGTACGCTGGGAACTTGGGAGCGATCGGGTTATCGGGTACAATCGGGCGCGTTGAGATCAGCATGAATCCCACTGGAACCAGCATCGAACCCGGCGAGCCGCCGCTCGCGCCGATCGTGCCAGCCGAACCGGCGGAAATCTCGCCGGCCGCCGAAGCCGATCGGGGTGCGGGCATCACGCGCGCGGCGGGCATCGTCGCCGCCGGCAACGTGCTCAGCAGCGTGCTGGGCCTCGTGCGCGAGATCGTCAAGAGCGATCTCTTCGGCGCATCCGGCTTTGTCAGCGCCTATAACGTGGCCGCCTACGTGCCGTCGATGTTGTTCGATCTGCTGGTGGGCGGACTGGTGAGCTCGGCACTGGTGCCCATGTTCAGCGAGCTGGCCGCGCGCAAAGATCGCGGCGAGTTGTGGCGCCTGCTGAGTTTGCTCCTGTCCGTCGCCGTCGTGTTCCTCTCGATCGCGGTGCTGGTGCTGGTGTTGTTCGCGCCGCAGGTGGCGCGCGTGATGGCGGGCGGCTTCAGTCCCGCGCTGCTGCAAACTTTGACCGATCTGCTGCGCCTCACCGTGCCCGCCGTATTGTTCCTCAGTTTGTCGGCCATCGTGTCCGGCGCGCTGTATGCGTTGAAGCGCTTCGCGTTTCCTGCGTTTGCCGCCCCGCTTTTCAACCTGGCGACGATCATCGTGACGATCCTGCTGGCGCCGCGCCTGGATATTGCGGCGATGGCGCTGGGCCTGCTGGTCGGCTCGATTGCGCAGCTGCTGTTTCAACTGCCCGGCCTGCGCGGCGCAACGTTGCGCTGGCATTTCGATCTGCGCGACCCGGCGCTGCGCCGCATTCTGAAATTGTATCTGCCGGTGATGGCGGGGTTGATCATCGGGCAGGTGGCGATAGCTCTCAGCCTGAATCTTGCTTCGCGCACCGGCGATGAGAGCATTGCGCTGCTGGATTATCCCACGCGCCTGATCCAGTTTCCGCTGGGCCTGATCGTCAGCGCCGTTTCGATCGCGATTCTCCCTTCGTTGTCGCGCTACGCTGCCGCGAATTCCACGCACGAGTTTCGCGCCACGCTGGCGCAGGGTCTGCGGCTGGTGCTGGTGCTCATCATTCCGTCGACGATTGGCCTGTACGTGCTGGGGTTCAACATCGTCGAGCTGCTGTACGAGCACGGCGCATTCACGCCCGCCGATACGCAGGCCGTGACGCTGATGTTGTGGTTGTACTTGTTTGGCCTGATCTTCGCCGGGATCGATCAACCGCTGGTGTTTGCCTTCTATGCGCGCAAGGACACGCTGACCCCGGCGCTCGTCGGCTTGATCTGCAACGTGGGCATCTATCTGGCCGTGGCGTTGATTCCGCCCGCGCTGGCGGGCCGCCCGCTGCAAGTGACCGATCTCGCCATCGCCAACTCGGTACAGTGGATGAGCCACGCGCTGATCATGCTGTTCCTGACGCGCGCACGGCTGGGTGGGCTGGGCGGCTTTGGCCTGTGGAGTCTGACCGGCAAGGCCATCGCCGGATCGATCGTGATGGCGCTGGTGGCTTACGGTACGATCAACGGCTTGAACGCGATCCTGGGCGCAAGTTCGGTGCTGCGCGAAGGGATCGGCGTCATCGGCGCGGCGCTGGCGGGCTTTGGTGTCTATCTGGGGATCATGCGGCTGTGGCGCGTGCCCGAGATCGGCATGATGTGGCGCATCTTTGGGATGCGCCGCATCTTCCGGCGGCGCGTTGCCTGAGGGTGGGTCAGACGGTATAATCGAGAAGGAAGGGGAGGTGTGCCATGACGTTTCAACGCATCACCGTCAATTCAGAAATCATGGGGGGCAAGCCTTGCATCCGTGGACTAAGATTTCCGGTCTCACGCTTGTTGGGGCTGTTGGCTTCGGGCGAAACGACTGAATCGATTCTGAAGTCTTATCCTTACCTTGAAGAAGAAGATATTCACGAGGCGCTCAATTACGCGGCGATGCTGGCCGACGAGCAAGTCATCGAGTTTGCGGCATGAATTTTCTACTCGACATGCCGGTATCGCCAACGCTCCTGCAAGTCATACAAGATCATGGGTATCAGGGCGTTCATGCCGCGCAGATCGGCCAACATAGCGCGTCCGACGTTGAACTATTGGCAATTGCGCGGCGCGAAGATCGGGTAATTATCACTGCCGACCTCGACTTTCCACGATTGTTAGCCTTGAGCTCCGAACGTGGCCCTGGTATCATCTTGTTTCGCGGCGGCAATTATTCAGATCAAGAGATGCGTACCTTGCTCGATAAGGTATTGCGTGAAGTCCCAGAGACAAAGTTGCGGCATTCGGTGTGCGTAGTTGATAAGGAGCGAGTCCGCATTAGACTGCTGCCACTCGCGCACAATCCCTGAAGATTATTGCACGGAGTGTTCTTTGTCCCCAGACACCAATAAACCCTCGCTCCCATCTACACTCTACACTGAGGATTACTTCCTCAACGCCTGCGAAGGTTACGAAGAATTCGTCGAATCGCAGGGTGAGCGCCTGTCGCGCCGCCTGAGCGAGGCGTTCGCCTACGCGGCAGTAAAACCCGGTATGAAGGTGCTGGATGTGGGCTGCGGGCGCGGCGAGATTCTGCGGCATGTGACCAAACTCGGCGCACGGGCGTATGGTGTGGATTACGCCGAGGTGGCGGTGAAACTCAGCCGCGAAGCCACGCGGGATGAGCCCCAGCCGATCGGAGTGTACCGCACCGACGCCAAGCGCCTGCCCTATCCCGACGCCACGTTCGATCGCATCTTGATGTTCGACGTCGTCGAGCATCTGTACCCGTGGGAACTCGACGCGGCGCTGCAGGACGCGCAGCGCGTGCTGAAACCCCAGGGGATGATGGTAGTACACACCGCACCCAACAAATGGTACGATCAGTATGCCTATCCGTTCGTGCGGGGCGTGCGCCGTTTGCAAGGCAAGCAGTATCCGGCCAATCCGCGCGCGTTGAATGTGGAAGCCAACGTCGAAGTACACGTCAACGAACAGAGCATCGTCAGCCTGCGTCACTACCTGGAACGCGCCGGCTTCACGCGGGTGAAAGTGTGGCTCAACAGCCCGCCGCAACATCGCAGCGAGAACGTGATCTTTCGCGGCGCGCGGCACGTGCTGTTCAAGTGGGTGCCGTTCAAGTGGTTCTTTGAGCGTGAAGTCTTTGCCGTGGGTGTCAAGCGTAATGCGTAAAACGTAAATCGTTTTGTTACGTTTCACGTTTCACGTTTTAGAAATCATGCACGATCGCCGACCGGTTGAAGAACTCTCCATCGAAGAGCTGGAAGAAATTCTGGCGATTCGCAAGCGCGCGGCGCGTGAAGCGAGGTTGAAACGCTTGCGCGCCGAAGGCCGCGTGCTGGATGTGCAGGATGCGGTAGCCGCTGCATCCGATCAATCCTCGCCGCCCCCGCGTGATACTTCTGTCCTGGCGCGGCGTTCTAAACTGAGCGAGTTCTACGAAGAAGAGAAACCCCGCCGTCACTTCGGCCCCAGCGCCCAGACCGTGCGCCGCTGGCGCGATCGCCTGCTGCTGCTCGTCGAAGTTGGCGCGGTCGTCGGCTTGATTCTAATCTTCATCAACGTGCAGCAGGCGCGCGTCGACACCAACGAAACCGCCGTCGCCGCGCAGCCCGCCCAGCCCACGCCCGTGCCCACGCCGCTCATCAGCGCCATCGTGCTGCCGTCAGGTCACAAGCCGCCCATCGCGCCGGGCGGCGCCGCCCCCAACGACGATGAAATTCCGGCGCACCTGCGGGCGGTCGCGCAATCGATCACGCCGCAGCCCATCCCCACGCCCGGCCCCGGCCAGCCCACGCGCATTCAGATTCCGGCCATCAACGTCGACGCGCAGATCGTGCAGGGCGATTCGTGGGAGCAATTGAAGAAAGGCGTGGGGCATCACATCGGCACGGCCAATCCGGGCGAGCGCGGCAATCTGGTCCTGTCGGCGCACAACGATGTCTTTGGCGAGATTTTCCGTCATCTCGACCAGCTCGAACCCGGCGACGAGATCGTCATCTATTCCGGCGCGCAGCGCTACCGCTACACCGTCAGCCAACAGCGCCTCGTCGCGCCGACGCAAGTCGAGGTCATGGCTCCCACCAACGAGCCAAGCGTCACCTTGATCTCGTGCTACCCCTACCTCGTCAACAACCAGCGCATCGTCGTGTCCGGCCAGTTGCGCCAGTAGAGTTGTGGTAGAATTGGCCCACTTTTGATGTGAGGTAACGACTCAATGGCGAAGAAAACCCGCAAAGTTTTGAAGCAAGAATCGCAGCAGCGCGCCCTGCAGCAGGCGGTGGCCAACGTGAACGCCGCTGAAGCTGTCGCCGTGGCCGCGGCGCCCGCCGCGCCCGCGCGCGTGACCAAGGTCGAGGCCACCGACGAGCAGGACTTCGCGTTTGTGCGCTCGGACGTGCGCCGCAGCCTGACGCTGGCCGGCCTTTTCACCGTGGCGATGATCGTCCTGTCTTTCATCGTGCGCTGATCACGCCCTGCTTCAAACGCCAAGAGGCGACCCCTTGCGGAGTCGCCTCTTTTGTTGTCCATGCGTCGGCGATCAGGATTAATCATGCAGCGGCCGCACGTCA